>JBBISH010000004.1:0-150658 GCA_037441385.1 Myxococcales bacterium | reverse complement strand
CCGCCGCCGTGCCGGTGACGTGGAACCAAGGCACCACCGCGAAGCCCGAGTACATCTCGAGCGTGTTTGTGGCGCGCCGGACCGATTCGTGTACTGGCATGGTCGAGCGGGCTGGTGCGCTGACGTTCTATGACACCCGCAACATCCACCTGGTTAGCAGCGGCCCGTGCCCGATCGGGGCGCCAAGCTTGGGGTCAGACTGGCCCGACGCCTGCTTCTTGCCCCGCACCGCGTTTGGCAAGGAAGAGCCCAAGTTGGTGAAGTATTTTCCGATGTTGCCGGACTTCCGTGTCAACTATCCGGCGGTCGCCGTGGCCCCGTCGGACCCGCGGATCATCTACGCTTGGTCGACCTCGGCGCCCTTTGACGCGGTGCTGCCTCCCCAGACGTCAGAGAAGTCGCTGGTCAATCTGTGGCGGTCGGTGGATGGTGGGTTCACGTGGCGGATCACGCTCCAGGGATCTGGCGTATTCCCTATGAAAATCGCTAGGTTTATTGCCGGAAATCAGCTTGGCGGCTTCAACCAAATGCGAGTGCCTGACCTTTCCGTTGCGCCAAGCAATCCCTACAAGGTCATGGTGTCCGAGAGCGCCAAGTTTGCCGTGGACTCGGGCGCCGACAATGCTTGGGTGGCGGAGTTGGCCAGGCCGGGCGACGTGGCCGACCTGGGGGAGGGGCCGGTGGCAAACTGCACTGCCTGCGACCAAGGTGCAGACGCCGTGAGCAAGAAGGCCGAATGCGAGAAGCGCTGCACTCTCCTCAATGCCGGCGGTAGCGGCTCTCCGCTCTTGGAAACCTGTGACCCGGGCAAGATGCCAAGAAATCTGTGCGAGTTCATTCGGCCCACCTTGACCAGTTTTGCCGATGGCCTGCACTGCTTTGACCAGGGCAACCAGATCCGCTGGTACTGTGGTGACCCCGCAAACGCCAAGGCACTGTGCAGTTCCTCTCCAGTGGCATACACACCACTCACTGATGCAGCGCCAAGTAAACCAGAAGCACACGTTCAGTGTCCAGCCGGCAATCCGGACGTCGACAAGCCAAATCCATGCACCTCTCTCGAGGCGACATCCGGCGCACCGAGCAAAGTTATCTGCAGCTATGCCGCAATCCTGAAATTCGGCAACAACCCGTGGTCCGGGCTGTGGCATGGCGCCGCAGTTGTCAACTGGCCAGAATGCTTGGCAATAGCGCCGAGCGACGAAAGCGCAGTGGCGGCGCAAGTAGACATCAAGGTAAATCCCAGCAACGTGGCACACTCAAGCTTCGGAGCAGTCGCCTATGATGCGGCCCATCCTAGCAATAGTGCCGCCTATGTTACGACCGAATCCTGCGTCCCGTGCAACGGGCCGACCGCTCCCGACTTCGGCGGCGCGCCGCAGGCGTGCTGCATGCGCTGGCGCCTACTCAACTCCATCCCAGTTGGTGACACGCTGTGTGCCCCTGGCGGCACGGGCCTGTACACGCCCTATTCCCGCAACCCCGGCCATTCAGGCGGCAACGACTACGCCTCAGCCATCTTGCCCGCCGCAAAGGCCGGCGATGGCCCGGTGGTCGTGGTCGCCGCATCGGACGCCAACACAGGCGAAGCGCAAATCACCACCAGCGGGAACGCTGTCAGCAACGGGTTGGCAGCGTATCGCCTGGATCGAAACGGGCATCGATGGCACGCGGTGAGCGTCGCCACCACCGCAGGGGGAGCGTCCACTGTCTGGGCCCTGAAAGCGCACTACCCGGACAAAACTGCACAGGTCAAGGCTCGCTACAAACATTTCTGCCCGGTACTGGAGCCGGGTGCTTCCTACGACCAGAAGGTAGCGGCGGCGATCCAGGATGCGAGCGCCGAGGCTGCCTTCGTCCCGGTCGCCGACCAAGACGACAAATGGAACGACAAGGACTGGCTGCACTTGGTCAAGCTGACCACGCCGACCGGGCCGTTTGCCAACCCGATGTCCGAGCCGGTCCAGTGGGAAGCCCCGCTCATCCTGCCCACGGACCCCGCCCTGATGGACAAGGCCAAGAAGGTTGCCGTGATGCCCGGAGAATGCGGCTCAAAACGTCGTCGACAGAGGCATCAGAATACAATGACATTCCCAAATCTTCACCTGGAACCGACCGACGTGAGTTCGACTCCGCCCCTGCTCATGCGGGTCAAGGCCGACGGCGACAAGGTCGTGCTCTCTTCCGTGCCGGGTGTGGGCATGCTGGTGGCCGAGGTGCCGAACGCAACGGGCCCCGTTCCAACGCAAGACTTGGTCACGGCCGGCAAGACTGCTGCAGCTGGCAACCGGGCCAAACTGATCCCCTTCGACCACGATGGGAGTCTAGTAGCAGGCGGTCAGTGCGTCACCGACTTTGAAATTGTCCATGATACCTTGTATGTAGCCGTGGCGGACACCAAAGAAGAGTCGACTGCTGTTCGCGGGGCCTGCCGCGAACAGAAGCCTGGGATCTACAAGATGATCCGCAACCCAGCAGACCCAGCGTACCACGGCTGGAGTGGATCGCTGGTGCTGGACCGCGCCTTTCAAAACCCCCACGCGCTGGAATGGTTGCCGGGCGCCGCCAGCGGTGCCGGCCGGCTCCTGGTGGCGGACTGGGCGGCCAGCGGCATTGGGGCGACCAATACCACTACAGCCGGGTCGGCGACCGCCGGCCTGTGGAGCTGCCCGGTGGGCGCTGCCGCCGGGGCTTGCCACATGGCCGTGCGCGGCGATGGCATCGTGGATATCGGTAGTTATGCGCAGACGGGGCAAGGGAAATGGCAGACCCCTGTCCTAGCTGTGTTCAATGCCACACCCAGGTCGTACGGCGGAAACAGTACAAAGGCCAACTACATGCGGGCCGACGCAAACTTGCCGGCCCCGCAAGCTGGGATCTACAGCGTCGACTTGGCCAGTGGAACTGCTGAGTCGACCTGGCCGACCCTTTCTAAAATGTTCTCCCAGTATGGACCGGCGTACGACGTAGTCCTCCCCGGTACTCCCGCTTGCACAATCAACCGCACAGCGACGCCCGGCGCAGCACCGCCCTGCAATCTTGTCTCCGGCGTGCAGCCCGACGGCACTGCCACCGGCGCCATGCGCGCCCTCGCCCAGATCACGACCGTCGCCGTGGGCGATGCGCCGTCGAACGGGCTTGCCGTCAGTTCGATCTTTGGCCAGGGCACCTACTGGCGCAGCCGTCCCGAGGCTCTGGCCCTGCCATTGCCATCCAATTGGGATTTCAAGTGGGTCAACCACGTGTTGCCCGGCGAGCCCGACCATGCTGTACCCGAAGCTACCGAGCTCCGCCGACTCTCGGTTGGTGCGATGTGCACGGACGACGGCTGCATGGCCGCAACCAACGCGCCGGCCTGGTTGCCGATGCCCGCCGGAATGCGGCCTTACGTTTGGCACTGGTGGCGGATGCCGCTCAAGCCCTTGCGCACCGACTATGCCGCGCTGCTGGGTCTGATGGCCGGCACGGAAACGGACATGGAGTGGACGTCTGACGTGGCTTACGAACCGGTGCTCGCTCAGCGCCAAGACACCCCTGCGTTTTCGTTTGTGTTTGCTGGCAACGACACGGACCCAGTTCACTACGGCGCCGCCCGCCTCCGCCTCGACTTGCAAGGGGGCACCAGCCAAGCGCAATTCATCCTCAACGGTCAGCCTATCGTCGCCGCCAGCAACCCCGACGGCAGTGTGCGCTGGGGCGCGACCGACGCGCTGGTGTTTGGCACGAACCAGCTTGCGGTATCGTGCGGCGAGGCCAGCGGATGCGAGCCCACGGCGCTGAATGTCACGGTTTTGCGCGCGCCGGTCGAAACGGGCGTGGCCGCGCAAACGGATCTGGGTCCGAATAAAGGCGAATTCGACTTTGATGTGCGCAGCGAACTGGCCGTGGAGCAAGCGACGTGGTTGGCGCTCCGCCTGCAAGACCGCGCCCGGGCAACGCAAGTCCGCTTCAACGACGGGCCGTGGCAGGCAGTTCAGGCAGGTAGGCGCTTCGACAGCTACGGCAATCAGGCGCCCGAGGGCAAGTACCGGATTCGCCTTGTCACGGGCGCCCTTCACAGTGGCACCAACCGCCTGGAAGTGCGGTCCGCGCCGTGGGCCGCCTCGTCGGCTACTGGGCCCGTCCTTCAGGGGCAGGCCGGCGTGCTGGGCGCGTGGCTGGTGCGCGAAGCCTCGGATGACGCAGACCTGTGCCTGGCCGGCCTGGAAGTGTGCGACGGGCAAGACAACGACTGCGACGGCCAAACCGACGAGGTCGGCAGCGACCTGTGCGACACCGGCGACGCCGACGGCTGTGCGCAGGGCCACACCGACTGCCGCGGCGAGGGCACCTGCAGCGAGGACGTGCTGATGCCGCAAACGCCGCTGACCGACAACGACCTGACCATGCAAGTGATGGGCCTGGATGCGGTTTTTGTGCTTGGCGATGGCTCGTTGATGCCCGTGAGCCAGCCGTTCAACCCGGCCACCGCCAACCTGGTCCACTTGCTTGGCAGCGGCGTGGATGTTGGCAACGTGGGCCTGGTCACGCCGGGGCCGGGCTCGTACCTGCTCCGCTCGTTGGTGCTGCGCGGCGTAGACGGCGGCACCACCATGGCCTGGCCAGCCAACGGGATCGGCGCCCGGCGGACCGTGCAACTGCGCTCGCAGGCCGGCGACAACGGCCGCGATCTTGTGCTGGACTTTGGCCAGCAAGGGACCCCGGTCAGCGCCGGCCAAGTCGTGGTGGCCATGGTCGACAACCAGCCCAGTACACCGCCCCTTGCCGGCGTGTACAGCTGCATCGGCGGCGAGCTGACCTACCCGGCCACCATCCCGGTCCGCAATGCCTGTACCTTCCCCGGGATCAACTGCCAAGCCGCGAGCGGGCCGGGCGCCAGTTGCGACAGCGGGCCAGCCGCAGACCAGCAGTATGGCGACAAAGATGGCTGCCCAGGCGGCCACTTGCTCCCCACCCCCAACAGCAACACCTTGTTCTGCGCGGCGGATTGGCCCACACCCGCGATGAGCGTGGCGCCCAGCCAGCTTCGCTTGCCCGTCGTGGCGGTTCGCTATGCATGGAGTGATGGCAGCGCCACCGTGGTGAACTTTACGCAAACGAATCTGATCGAGTTGCGCGGCCCGCTCGCAACGGCGGCCCCACTCGGCAATCTGACTGTGCCGGACGGCGGCGGGCGCTTGCTCGCATCGATCCGCTTGATTCTGTACTCACCGGTAGATAGTGCGACGCCCATCTACCTCCGGCCGCGGGTCAACGATTCGGCGTCGAGCGGAGGCTGGCACGCCGTGACCGTTGGGGCTGGCCCAGAAGATAGCGGCTTCGAACTGGATCTTGCCCTGCCGGCGCCGGTGTTCGTGAGCCCTGGCGCCGCGGTTCGGTTGCAGGCGAGCTCGGACGGGACCGCGCCGTGGACGAACACCTATGCCTGTAGCGCCAATTTGTGGACAGTGCACCGCATGATCCGCGTGGTGTGGGGGACGCAGTGACAGTGCCAGGCAGACACGGCAACCTTGCAATCCAGCCGCCCAATCCCCCAGCCCATCCAGACGATCGGACAGTGGGTTGCCCCTCGCTGCCCCGTAGTCGCCCACCACATTTCGCGCTAGACTCCCCCGGAACCATTCTGGAGAAAGCCCATGGACGCGCCGCAGACTACGCCGACCAGCAATAGCAACAACACCTTGAAGATCGTCGCGGTTGGCTGCGGCGCCCTGCTCCTGCTCGGCATGATCGCGGGGGCCATCTTCACGTGGTACGCCGCCAAGAAGGCCAAGGAATTTGCCGAGAATCCAGGCTACGCCACGCTGCGGCTCGCGGTGGCGGCCAATCCGGATTTGGAGACCGTCTCGTCCGACGCCAAGGCTGGCACCATCGCGGTCCTGGACAAGCGCACCGGCAAGACCACCACCTTGACCATGAGTTCGGTCAAAGACGGCAAGTTGGTCATCGAGGCCGACGGCGCCAAGGTCGAGATGAATGGCGGCCCCGGCGGCCAAGGCGAGATGGTCGTCCACGGCAAGAACGGCGAGGTCATGGTCGCGCGCGGCGGCCCCGGCGGCGGTAGCTTGGTGGTCACGGGAGCCGACGGCAAGGCGCAAGTCAACGCCCAAGGCACGCCCGGCGGCGCGGTCCAAGTCAACGCGGGCGGCGAGCAGGTCAAGGTCGAAGGCGGCGAGCCGGCTCAAGGCCAGGCCATCTACAAAGGCCCAGAGGGCACGGCCAAAGTCGGCGGCATCGCGCTGCCGAGCTGGGTACCGGTCTATCCCGGCGCGGTCGCCACGGAAGGCGGCGGCATGGTCGCGGAAACGGGCGAGGGTTCCAGCGGTACCGTGCCCTACACCACCGCCGACGGCGTGGCCAAAGTGCTCGAGACGTATGCCGGTCTGTTGACCAAGGCGGGCTTGACCGTCAACCAGAAAGTCCAGACCGGCGAAGGCGGTATGCTCATCGCGACGTCGGCCGACTCCAAGCGCACCGTGACGGCAATGCTGAGCGTCGACGACGGCAAGACCACGCTGGTGCTGGCCTATTCCGAGAAGAAGTAGCGGCCTCGGTGCCCGGGGCTCAGGCCACGGTCTGCTTCTTGACCCACGCCGCAAACGCCGCACCCGTAAAATACATCAGCAGGCTGTACACCGCGGCCGGGATCGCCAGGTTCAGGTTGCCCAGCACGGTGCCCGCCACGGCGATGGCCATCGTGCCGTTGTGGATGCCGATCTCGAAGGCGATCGCCGCAGACTGGCGGTTGTCGAGCTGCATCAACCGCGGCGCGGCATAGCCCACGCCCAAGCTGATCAAGTTGAACGCGAGCGTCGCCAAGCCGGCTTGCGCGAACCATGTCGACAGACTTTCGCGCTGCTGGAAGGCCGCGCCGGCGATGACCAGCACCAAGAACACCGCCGAGGCGATCTTGACCGGTTTGTCCATGCGCGCCGCCGCTGCGGGCTTCTTGTTGCGCACGACCATGCCGATCGCCACGGGCAGCAGCACCACCAGCAGCACCGACAGAACCTTGCCGAACTGCAGGGGGATTTGCTGGTCCTTGGCCATGAAGTGCGACATCCCCAAACCGACCAGCAACGGCACCGACACGATCGCCAGCAGGCTGTTGATCGCGGTCAAGGTCAGGTTCAGGGCCACGTCGCCGCCCGCCAAGTGGCTGTAAAGGTTGGCTGTTGGCCCGCCAGGCGAAGCGGCCAGTAGGACCAGACCCACTGCCAGCTCGGGCGGCAGGGCAAAGGCGTGGGCCAGCCCAAACGCGGCACCCGGCAGCAAAATCGCCTGCACCAGCAGGCCGGCCGTCACGGCGCGCGGATAGCGGGCGACACGTTGAAAGTCCGCCCACGTCAAGGACAAACCCAGACCGAGCATGATGATCGCCAGGGCGATCGGCAAGACGACGGACAAGAGCGGCGATGGCTGCATGGCTCCCCCCAACGCAGCGCGGCGGCGCAAAGACCGGCCTGTCCGATGCCCCATGCAGTCGGGTCGGTGCCGTTCCGCGACTCGCTCGCAGTTGCCGCGAGTCTGATCGGGATCGCCGCTTCCGTCAACCGCCCTTGGCCGGCTCGGCGCAAAATGCGAACCGATCTTGTGCGCTTGGCCGCCCGATCCTTGGCCAAGACAGCCGGAACCGCATCCGCTAGACTGCCGTTCACTCGCGCGGTCTGCGAAGCTTGGTAGGGGACACCAGCATGAATTGGCGCAACGAATGGGCAGGGGTGGCGCTATGTTGGCTGGCCGCCTGCTCGGCGACACCCAACAACTCGGGCCAGTTCCCTGCCGACACCGCGAGCTCAGTGGCTCAAGACGGGCAGGGTGGCGGCAACGCGGATGCCAAGACCGACGCGCCGAACGCAGTCGCCGACGCTGCGGCCGCCGATGTGGCCAGCGACGCCGCGCCCCAAGCCGTGGATGACTCCATCGACTGGGACCTGCTGGATCCCGAAGACACCGCAAGTCCAGGCGATGCGGCCGCGAACGACACCGCGCCGCCTGTGCAGGGCCTGGGCGCCATCTTTGCCCACACGTCTTCGGTCTTGTACAAGCTCGACAAGAACGTGTTCACCAAAATCGGCACGTTCAGCTTCGACAACAGCTCGGGCGAGGTCACCGACATCGCTTTGGACGACAACGGCAACCTCTTCGCCGTCACCTTTGACGACGTGTTCAGCTGCGACAAGACCACCGCCAAGTGCCAACACCTGGCCGCCTTGCCTCAGAGCTTCAACGGCCTGACTTTTGTACCCAAAGACACCGCCAAGACCGGCGTACCGGCCCTAATCGGCGTGGCCAACTCGGGCGACTGGAACCTCATCGAAGTGGCCGGCGGCCAGGCCAAGGTGAGCAAGCTGGGCAGCTACGGCGGCTACACTTCGTCTGGCGACGCATTTTCGGTAGAAGGCATCGGCACCTACGCCACGGTCAAGGCGGGCCTGTTCGGCAGCGACAAGCTGGTGCAGGTCTCGCCGGTCGACGGCAAGGTGATGAAAGTCGTGGGCGACACGGGCGTCAGCGACCTGTGGGGCGTGGCTTGGTCCGGCGGCACGCTGTACGGCTTCTCGTCGGCCGGCGGCGTCTACAGCCTGGACATGGTCTCTGGAAAGGCCAGCACGGTGCCCGGCTTAGTGGTCCCGGCGGGCATCAGTTGGTGGGGCGCCGGCGTCTCGACCCGAGCCGCGGCGCAATAGGGCGCAATACGAACGCCACCTGATTCGCGCCTGGACGGCCTGCGCGATTCGTTCTGCAACCTGCGAGAATCAGGCGGGGACCCCGGTTCGGGCCCGGAGAAATACGCGAGTCTTCGATCCGATTCGGGCGGATTCGGCAGAAGGACCTACAGCCCAAGCCATTTGTCGGCGTAGGTGCCGTTCGCGGCCTCGTCCTCGGGCGACTTGCGGTAGTAGTCCTTGATAAAAGCCTCGGCTTCCGCGGCGTTCCAGCACGAAGCCAAGTACACGTGCCCCCAGGCCACCAAGCCGACCGCGCCCGGCAGGTTGGGGTACGGGGTCAGCACCCAGCGGAACGGACCACCGGCGTCGGCGGGGACGGCGTTGGCCCACGCCCTAAGCTTGGCGACTTCGGCCTCGGGCAGGCAAGGGTGGTACAGGATCGCCACCGCGCCGTGCTCCAGATTGTGCAACCAGCGCTGCTGCGGCAAGAAGCTGTAGGCACCCCACTTGCCCCACGCCGGCCGATGCGCCCCCGAGGCGGGCGGCACATCCGTATAGCTGATCGGCGTCGGCAGATCGATGTGATCGGCCTTGGCGAGCGGCGGGTGACTCACGGTGCCGGGCGCGCAGGCGGCGGCCTTCCAAGTCGGCGTCGTGCAGGTCCAATCCACGCCCTGCAGGTCCACATTGACGACCGAGGTGTCGCCTTTGGCGTCGCCGGTGGTGGCGGCCGCGGGGTTCGTGTCCGAGCCGCAGGCCACGGCCGATACGGCCAGCGCGATAGCCAGCAAGCTAGGATATAGGTCGCAAATTCGCATACGTGTCTCCGTTGGGCTGCGGCGGCGCTTGGGCCTGGCCGCGTGCTGATCGTGCGGTATTTGCCGCGATCTGCCAATGGCGAGCGCCAGGCTCCTCAAGATCGACGTCAGGCCGCCGCCAAGTAGGGGCGAGCGCACCCCGCCGCCCACCGAGCCGGGCCCGATGCGTCCAGAAAGGGTTGACGGCGCTGGCCTGCCCGGTCCCTAATCTCCCCGAGCCGGTCGCAGGACTGATCCCCCCAAGCGGCTGTGCAACCCCCAAGGCCCGCGTCACCCTGGCGCGGGTCTTGGTGTTTTTTGGCCCCTGCGCCCGTCCATGGGGCGGCGCGCGCAAAGGCGGTCAGGCCGGTTCCGTCCGAATCGGATCGAAAATTCCCGGAATTCTCCGGGCCCGAACTGGGGTGCGTATCAGGCCGGTTTCTCTACGCCGCCGTTGGGCCGCTTGGCAAAGCGCTGCGGCTCGCTGCCGTGCACCGGATCGCTGCGGTTCCACGGCCAGCCGCCAAATTCCGTGCGCTGGTAGTCCATGATCGCCTGCTGGATCTCTTGGCGCGTGTTCATCACGAACGGCCCGTGCTGGGCCACCGGTTCGCCGATCGGCTTGCCCTGCAGCATGACCAGCTCGGCGCCGCTGGGCCCCGCCTGCAACTGCGCCGGCACGTCGGCTTGGACCTTGATCATGTGCCGCGCGGCGATGGTCCGCGGCCCGACCCGCAGGTCCGCACCCTCGAACAGGTACAGCGTGCGATTGCTGCCTTTTTGGCCCGCGGGCACGGTCCAGGTCGCGCCGGGTTGCAGCGAGATCGTCCAGATGGCCACGTCGGTGTCCGCCTGCGATGCCCACGAATCCGGTGGCGGCGCCAGCGGTTTCAGGTGCTCCAGCGCGCCAGCGATCACCCGCACATGGGTCGTCCGCCCTGCCGCGTCGGCAAAGGTGTGGTTCGGGATCTGCTCCGCCCAAAACATCGTGAAGTAGGGCGCGACCATCTTGCGGCGTGCCGGCAGGTTGAGCCACACCTGGAACAGCTCGCCGTGGTTCGGCTGGTCTTGGTGCAGCAGCGGAAACATTTCGGCATGTTGGATGCCCGACCCGGCCGTGAGCCACTGCACGTCGCCTTCGCCGTAGCGCGCCGCGGCGCCCAGCGAGTCCGCGTGATCGATCAGGCCCTTGCGCGTAACGGTCACCGTCTCGAAGCCGCGATGCGGGTGCTGCGGAAAGCCGGGGACCACGCGGCCGTGGTACATGCTCCAGCCGTCCTTGCCGCTGAAGTCTTGGCCCATCGCGCGGCCGGCCAGCTTGGCCCGGTCTGGCCCCAGGTCGGCCTGGCCGGCGGGGTACAAGTCGTTGTGATGCATACAGAACAGGAACGGATCGGCGGTCTGCCACGGCGTGGTCAACGGGGTGGCGCTGAGCACCGGATCCGCGGGCGGCGCGACGGGAGCAGCGGGCAACATGGCAGGTTCCTTTGCCCCATCGGGGCGAGTGCAGGCAGTAGCGGCCAGGGGGACTCCCAGCACCGGCAGCGCGGCCAGTTGGCCGAGGGCGCGGCGGCGCGACAGTCGCTCGGCTCTTTGGGGTTGTGCGGGAGCGATCGACATGGTCCCCAGCAGCAGGCGCAAAGGCGCCCAAGCTCCTGGCAAGATAGCCAATCCACTCGCGGCGGCGATAGCCATTTGGTGCAAAGATTGTTCGCCCACAAGGACAATTGCGGCCGACAAAAATAGATCGCCCCGCGGCGCTGGTACGTCGCAATTTCGTTGCGGGCCTGTCCCTGGTCGGGCAGGCTGAAAACCGGACCATTACCCCCAATTCAAGGAAGAACCATGCTGAAGCTCCGCCTGTTCTCGCTCTCTGCCGCGCTGCTCATCGCCAGCTTGGCCTTGCCCGCCTTTGCCCAAATTCGACGCGAGGCCGCCCACCCGGCGCGCAGCCCCAGCCAGGAATCGGCACAATTCATCGACATGGGCCCAATCGAGATCGACGGCCAGGGCAAGAAGCCCGCCATCCTGCGCTTCGACATCACCAAGCGCGCCCACTTCGACTTCTTGCTCAAGCTGAAGAAGCCCATGCGCGACGCCATGCTGCAGACGGCGGCCGACAAGAATCTGCGCTGACCGCCGCGCCTCCTTGGGCGGCCACCCTGATCTTTTTGTCATGGTGACGCCACCTGGCTCGTGCATGGCGCGCAGAAGTTGTAGCGTGCCGCCAAGCGGGTAGACAGGGAGGAGCGATGACCAAGGCTCAAGCGGTGCCGAAACCATCCCGTTGGCTGGCGGCGGTCGCGCTGACGCTGCTGGCCACCGGGTGTCCAAGTCCGGCAGACATCCCCACCTTTGCGGCCCCCGCGGCGATCGAGCTCAGTGGCGGCCTGGTGATGCGCAACCCGGCGCGCGACCGGGTCGCGGTGCTGTCTGCGGCCAAGGGTACGGCCGAGCTGACTCAGCTGGCGTATGCCGGCGCTCCGCAAGTCACGGTGGCGACGGCCGATGGCGCGCGCGCCCTGTGGCTAGAGCCCGCCCCGCGCCGGCTGGCGGTCAGCGACGGCAAGACCGTGCAAGTCTTCTCGCTGCCCTCGGAATTTGCCGGGGTGGCTTCGAGTGACGACGGCCACGCCGCGGCGCTGCTCCACCCGGCGGGCAGCGACGCCGCCACTTCGCTGGTCAACACCGACGAAGTCGCGCTGGTCGATCTGGAACAGCCCCCATCGGCCAGCACCCCGCGCACGGCCACGATTGCCGGCCTGGGGCGGGCGCCGCTGCGGGCGCGAATTGCCCCGCCGATCAATGGGCCTGGCGGCGTGCACCGGCTGATCTGGGTCGAAGCGCCGGGGCGCGTGGGCCTGTGCGATTTTGGCCCAGGTGGTCAGGTGCGCACCGCCGTGGTGCCGCTGGCAGCCGATCCGCAAAATACGCTGGCGCCGATCCGCAGCGCCGTTCGGGTGGTGGGCGACAAGGCCGACATCTACCTGTTGGTCGATAACCTCAACGATGTCATCCATATTCGCGCGGACCTGGCGGCCACGGCGCTGGACGTCAGCTTGGACCAAATCGCCGCGGGCGCCGATCCCGCCGACCTGCATGTCTTTGACACCACGGCGGGGCTGCGGGTGCTCGTGGCCAACGTGCAGGCCAAGACCCTGTCGGTGCTGGACCCCGCCACCGGCAGCGGCCTGGAGATCCCGCTGGATGGGGTGGTGCGGCAGTTCCGGGTCATCCCGGCGCCGGACGGCAAAGCGCGGGTGCTGGCATGGAACCCTGGGTCGGGCTTCAACTTCTTGTACGTGATCACCTTGGATGACCTGGCCAAGAAGAAGGGCAAAGCCATCGAGCGGATCGCCTTTGACTTCCCGATCGTTGACCTGCTGCCGGTGGCGGGCAAAGTGCTGGTGCGGCACCAGTCGACGTCGGTGGGGCTGTCGCTGCTCGACGTGGTTGGCAGCACCTCGACGCAGTTCAAGGGCACCGGCAACCTCATCGACCTGCGGGCCATCGATGGGGCCAGTGGCGCCACCGCCTGGCTTTTGGGCAGCAACGGCAGCGACTTGCGGCTGTCGCGCATCGACCTGGCTACCTTGCACGGCGACAGCACACCGTTGAGTTCTTCCGGGCACAACCTGACTGTTTCTGCCGGCTTGTACCGCGTCGGCGACGGTCTGGCGGTGGTCGGCGCGGGCTTGGCGGGCTTGTGGGCGGCTTGGCTGCCCAACCAGCCGATCGAAGCCAAGAACCTGGTGTGGTTCGAGGGCTTTGCGCTGGAGCACTGGCTGCAGGGAGGTGCGCCATGACTCACAACCTCCTGCAGCGGCTGTGCATACTTGGTGCGCTGATCGCCACGCTGGCCGGTAGTTCGGCGAGCGCCCGCGAGTTGGGCATCGAACTGGACTACGCGACCATGCGGCTGGCCACCCAATCCTCGCTGCGCCTGTCGCGCGGGGATCCGGGCTACGGCGGCCAGGGCGTGCGTGTGTACGGCGAGGTGGTCCCCCAGGTGGCCGTGGGCGCCGAGTGGTGGAGTCCCGAGGCGAACGGCGGCAATGGCGGCCAGTGGTCGCAAAAGCTGAGCAGCGAAGCGGCCATCGTCGACGGCGTGTTCCGCTGGCCGCTGCTGGCCTGGTTCCAGCCGCGGCTGCGGGTGGGCGCCGGTCTGGCCTGGCATACCCTGGAGCTGGAGCAAAATGGAGCCAAGTTCCAAGGTTCGCAGGTCACGCCGCTGCTGCTGGGCACGGCCGGGTTCGAGCTGGTGGTGCCGCGCCACTACTTCCAACGCCCGGGGCGCAAAGCCGAGTTCACCCTGGGGATGAGCTTTGACGTGGGCTGGCAGCACCTATTTGCCGCAGACTGGAAACTGGACGCCCAGCGCGCCCTATCGCCCGCCATGACCCAGAAACCGCTGGACTTTGGCACGGCCGGGCTGACCGGGTCGCTGGTGCGGCTAGCGCTGTTGGTGAGGTTCTAGCGGCGGATCGCGCAGGGAGGCAAACGCCATGAAACGATTGACTTGGATTGCCTGTGTCGTCGGTCTGCTGGGTTGCAGCGATTCCAGCGCGTCCGGCGGCACCGCTGGCAGCAGCGGCTGGTACAACTACGGGGGCGACACCAGCGCCGCCAGCGACACCAGTTCCGGCGGCTACGACAGCAGCGGCGGCTCCGCGGGCACGCAGGACACCAACAAACCGCCCGAAAAGGAACCGGAAGCCGACTTCGGCGCCCCGGAAGGCTCGCCCAACTACGTCTACATCCCGGCGGCGGGCACGGACCGCATCGTCCGCGTCTCGGGCGCCACGCTGCAGGTCACGCTGATCGAGGTGTCGAGCCAACCCACCGTGCTCAAAGTCGTTCCCGGCCAAGACGCCGCCGTGGTGCTGCATCGCGGCGCGGACGAAGCGGCGGTGATTTGGTCCACCGAGGCCGCCGACACGGTGCAAACGGTGCCCGTGCTAGCGCACTGCAACGCGCTGGCCATCGACCCTACCGGCAAGTACGCCGTGATCTGGTACAACCACAGCGCCGCGAAAACCGGTGACCCGGTGGGCAGTTTCCAGGCCATGTCGGTGATCAAGCTGGGGGCGAGCGGCTCGTCGGCGCTGTCGGTGTCGGTGGGCTTCCGGCCGCAGTCGGTGCAGTTCACGGCGGATGGACAAAAGGCCATGGTGGTCACCGACGACGGCGTGTCGGTCCTGGAGCTGGACAAGCTCACCAACGGCGCGATCGTCACGGCGATCCCCCTGGCGACCAAGCCCCTGGCCAAGATCGACCGCGAGGTGCTGGTGACCGACGACGGCCAGTGGGCCGTCATGCGCGAAGCGGGCTTGCCGCAGCTGACGATGGTGCACTTGCCCAGCAAAGCCATCGCCTTGGCTCCGCTCGGGGCCACGCCGACCGACGTGGACCTGATCCCCGGTGGTCATTCGGCGCTGGCGGTCCTGCGCGACGCGGGCCAGGTGGCCATGATTCCGCTGCCCGACGGGGCGACCCAGACCTTTGCGGTGCAACTGGCCGAGATGGGCGACTTGGTCGCGGGCCTCGCGCGCGTGACCGACGACGGCAAGTCCGCGCTGTTGTACACGTCGCTGGCGGGGGTAGAGCAAGTCGCGACGCTGGACCTGAAGTCGGGCGTGGTGACGCCGGTGGCGATCCGCAAGACCGTGGACAACGTGCTGCTGGTGCCGGGTACGCGCAAGGCCGTGCTGCTGCACAAACCGGGGCAAGGCCCAGGCTACGACGATCCGACGGAGAAATTCGTAGACGACGCGCAGGGCTACACGCTGTTCGACTTGGACACGGGCTATACCAAGCTGGTGCTGACGCCGGTCAAGCCGCTGCAGGTCGCCTCGGCGCTGATCCCGGCCAAGGCTTGGCTGCTGCTCCCCGACCCGGCCGGCGTGAACCATCTGGTGCAAGAAGCGGATTTGACGACGTTCCAGACCGCCGACACGCAGCTGGGCTCGGCGCCGCAGCACGCGCGCTTTTTGACCAAGGCCGGATTGCTGGCCGTCACGCAAGACCACCCCTCGGGGCGCATCACGTTCTTGGATGCCAAGACCGGGGCGGCCAAGACCGTGACCGGCTACGAGTTGAACGGCAAAGTGAAGTAGCGGCGCGGTGGTCGGTTGACATCGCATAACTCCAGTCGCATGGTGGCGTTGCTGTGGCGTGGTCCACAGGCAGGAGTCCGTTGATGAAGACGCTCCAACTCCGCCGCACCGTGGCGTGGGCGGCTGCGCTGGCCCTGACCGGCTTGGCGGCCGTGGCGCAGGCCGACATTCCGCCCCCCAACACCGCAGGTTGCCAGAGCAAATCGGCCGGCGCGGCCTGCAAGACCGACGGCGACGCTTCGGGCTCGTGCGTCACTCAAACCTGCAGCAAGTTGGACTACGCGCACTGGGACAAAGACGCGTCGTCGTCGCCACCCAGCCGCAACTACGACTGCCTCAAGTGCGAGCTGAGCACTGCAACCACGCCGACCACCAGCGGATCGACCACTACGACCAGCAGCAGTTCCTGCCACGCCGGACCGGTGGGCAGCGCTGCCGCGGCGATCGGGCTGGCAGGAGCGGTGGCGCTGATCCTGCGCCGACGTGCGCGCGGATAAAACGCAGATACGGACCTGGGTTAGCCTACTTGCTGTCGGGCTGCGGCCCCAGCTTGGCACAGGCGGTGGAGTGCCCCTGCTTGCACGCCAACTTCCAGTATTCCAGGGCCTTTTCCGGCTCCTTGCGCAGCGTGTAGACCTGGGCGATGTCGGCACACACAGCCCCGCGCGGCCCCTTGTTCGCTTTGCTGGCCTTGGCTTGGGTGCACTGCTTGAGCCAGAGCTTGGGCGGCGGCGGGGGCGGCGGCGGCTCGTCGCGGCGATCGGCGCCCACCACCAGCGGTGGTTCCAGCTGCACGTGCTGGCCGGGCTTCTCTTTCTTCTTGGGTAGTTTCTGGCTGTCCGCCTCGCGATCGGCGCGCGTGCTGGCCAATGTCTTGTCGGCCTCGGCCGCGAGCCGCGCCAGGCGCTCCAGCGCGGGGACGACCCGCAACTGGGCAAACGCGTCCAAACTGGCGTTGTCGGCCGCTTGCCGCTGGCAGGCGTCGGCGACTTTGGCTGCACAGGCGCGGGCATCGGCCTCGACTTCGGCCGCCGGGGGACTGGCCAACCGCTCGCTCAGGGCCTGCCCCAACTGGTCCAGCCCTTGCGCCACCGACTGGATCTGCAAGAGCGCGCCCTGCAACTCGTCGCCGCAGCCGTGGCCCTTGTTGCGCGCTGCTTCGCAGGCCTTGCGTTCGTCGGCCGCCGCGGTCACCAGCAGAAGCGCTTGCCGCTCTAGCTGCGGCAGCAGCGCCACCAGGGGTTTGCGTCCCCCCGATGTCAGTTGCGGCCAGCCGTCGGTCAGTGCGGCGTGAGCCGGCGTCGCGGTCAAGGTCGCCAAGAGCGCGGCCAAGCCGAACGCCCCCCGCAAGTTCCGATGCGGCCAGGGCGATCGCGCAACGCGGGAGTTCTGCCAGAGGCGGGGCACCATGAGCTCGCCATGCCACCCGTCGCGGTGGGCCGGCCGACTTTGCGCCTGCCGGCCGGCGATCGTCAAGCGCAGGCCGAATGGGCGGCGAAGCGGCCCGAATTTCAGTCGTTGACAGCGGCGTAGCCGGGCGGTAGCGTCGCAGGAGTAGCTGGGATGCCTACCAAGGACGCCATGGTGCCGACCCCTGCGACGTTGCGCGTTCCAAGCTGGCTGCGCCGCTGGGTGCTGCTTGCGGCGCTGTGCTTGGCGTGGACGCAAGCCGCACTGCCCGTCTTGGCGGCCGAAAGTGCCCCATGGACCTTCATCAAGGGCGGCAACGTCTCGGCCTGGAACCGCGGCGACGTGTACAAGGTCGTGCGCGATGTGCAGCGCCTGGGGCTGGACACCGTGACGATCCCGGTGCGGCTGGCCATGCCCAGTGCCCGCTCGGCCGAGGTGAGCGTAGAGCCGGCCAGCCTGGCGTTCGCCCTGCAACTCGCCGCTCAACTGGGCGCAGTCAAGGTGATCATCGAGCCGTATCCCTGGATTTCCAACGGCAATGTGCCCGAGACCGATCTCAACCCCAGCCAACCCGCGGCGTGGTTTGGCACCTACCAAAAGGCCCTGCTCAGTTTGGCCAGGCAGTTCCCCAACGCGTGGGGCTTCTACATTGCTAGCAATTTGGTGCACTTGGAGCAGCATACCGCCGATTGGTTGGCACTGGTACAGGCGCTGCGACCGGCCTATGCGGGCAAGCTATTGTACCGCACGCAGTGGTGGGTCACCGCGGCCTGGGAGCCGTCGCTGCAGGTGGCCTGGCAAAAGAAGTTGGATAATGCTGTGTTTGGTGCCGTGGACGTGATCGCGATCGCCGCCTACTTCGAACTGACCGACCAAGCCGCGCCCACCGCCGCGGAAGTGAAGGCCGCGCTGCAGTCCAGCACGGTCTTTGGCCGCAAACAGAATGTGCTGGGCGAGATGCTGCAACTGCAGAAACGCTGGAACAAGCCGATCTTCTTGGGCGAGCTCAGCTGTCCGGCCGTCGATTTTGGGGCCCAGACGCCTTGGGATCCCGCGGCGAGCAGCAAGCCGAATCCGAACGTGCAAAAGTACTTGCTGGCCGCCTACCTAGAGAGCCTGCCCAGCTCGCCATCGCAGTTCTTGGGCTTCTCGCTGTTCACGATTGCCCACCCTACGGCCACCACCTACGACCTGTCGCCCGACGCGGCGGAGTATGTGCGGCAATTTCAGCAAAAGGCGAGGTAGCTCGCCCCTGCCCGTCGGTTTGGTTCGTTGCTTGCGAGGTGTTGGTTGCCGGCTTCGTCCCCCCACTCTGCTCCCCCAGCGCAGCGCCCGCGGATCGCGGTGGTGCTGGGCACGCGGCCCGAATACTTGAAGCTCGCGCCGGTGGTGCTCGAACTGCGTCGCCAATGCGAGTCGGTGGACACTTCTGTCATCTTGACCGGGCAGCACCGCGAATTGCTGAGGGGTCTTCCCGAACTGTTTGACCTGGACGACTGCCGGCAGCTGGGCGTGGCCAATCAGCAGCCCGACCTGGCCTCACTGACTGCGTCGCTCTTGAAGGCCTTGGACGCCGAGTTCGCCCGCGAGCGCCCCCATGCCGTTGTGGTGCAAGGCGATACCACCACCGCGTTTGTCGCGGCGCTGGCGGCCTTCTATCGGCAGATTCCGGTGGCACACGTCGAAGCGGGGCTGCGGACGCACCAACTGGACCAGCCGTTTCCCGAAGAGCTGAACCGGCAACTGGTTGGCCGCATCGCGACGTGGCACTTCCCGCCCACTCGCGAGGCGGACCAGCAACTGGCCGCTGAACAAGTGCCCGCGGCGGCACGGCAAATTACCGGCAACACCATCGTAGACACGCTGCAACTGGTGCTGAGCGAGAAGTTGCCGGCCGACTACGCCGCACGCCTGTTGCCGCACGAGGCGCCCGAGCTGGCGGCCGCCCTGGCGACGCGCGGTGCGGGGTGTCGGCGGCCTTTGGCGCTCTTGACCGTGCATCGGCGCGAGAATCAAGGGGCGCAACTGGGTGACTTCTTTAGGATGATCCGCCAGGTGGCTGCCCGGCACCCGCAGCTGGACCTGATCTACCCGTACCACTTGAACCCGGCGGTGCGCCAGGTCGCTCTGGAGCTGTTGGCCGATCTCCCCGGCGTGCACCTGATGCCGCCGCTGCCCTACCGCGCGATGCTTTATTTGATGCAGCACGTCGACTTTGCCCTGAGCGACTCGGGTGGACTGCAAGAGGAGTTGCCCAGTTTTGGCAAGCCGTTGCTGGTGCTGCGCACTTCGACCGAGCGCCCCGAAGTGGTGGCCGCCGGTATGGCCCAGCTGGTGGGCCTTGTGCCCGCGGTGGTGCAGCCGGCGCTGGAGGAACTGCTGGCGTCGCTGGAGCGCGGCAAGGATCCGCCGTGGTTCCACCGCGGTCCCAACCCGTTTGGCGATGGCAAGGCGTCGCAGCGGATCGTGGCGCGGTTGTTGAGCGACTTGATCGACCTGCCGCCACGCCCAGCGCGCATGCACACTTCTGTGACCGCCGCGGTGCGTGCAGTGGGGCCGAATGCCAGCTGATTGGCCCTGGCGGCGGAGCTAGCCACCGGTGGCGGCGTGGCTGAGCCGACTCCTGACGTGGGCCTCTTCGCCGCGCACGGCGCTGGGGGCGGCGCTGATTCTGGCGCTGCCCACCTTGGCGGCGGGCTGGCTCGTGGACGACTACATGCACGCCGCGGCCGCCCTGGGCAACCTGCCTGGGCACCCCGGTGGCGTGGAACTTTTTGATTTTGCCGATGGTCAGCCCGAGCGGTGGCGCTTCATGGTGGGCCACGGGCTGCCGTGGTGGACAGCGCCAGACCTGAGCTTGCGTTTTTGGCGCCCTTTGTCCAGCGCGGTGCTGTGGCTGGGGTATCGGGCGACCTTCGAGCAGCCGTGGGTGCTGCACGCTTTGGGCGTGGCGCTGTATGTGGCCACGGTGGCCGCTGTGGCGCGTTTGCTGGCGCGGGCCCTGGGGCCTCGCCTGGGTGCCTTGGCGGCGCTGATCTATGCCGTCGACGACGGTCACGCGATGTCGGTGACGTGGGTGGCCAATCACAACGCCCTGATCTCGGCGGCTTGTGCCCTGTGGGGCATGGAGTTCTGGCTGCAGTGGCGCGAGCAGCGCTGGCGACCCGGGGCGTGGTTGGCCGTGCTGGGTTGGTTGCTGGGCCTGGCCGGGGGCGAGACCGCGCTGGGGGCGCTGGCCTTGCCACTGGCCTACGAGGCGCTGGGGGGACCGCAGCCAAGTGCCAGCTCGTATCGGCAACGAATTCGGCGTGTTGTCGCGCTGGCCGCGCCGATCGCGGTGTGGCTGGTCTTGTACAAGGCCGGCGGCTACGGCGCGCGCGGCTCGGGTTCGTACCTGGATCCACTGGGCGAGACGCGGGCTTTCTTGGCGCAGACGCTGCTGCGGCTGCCGGCGCTGGTGGGCGGCGGGCTGCTGCGCCTGCCGGTCGAGGTGGCGGTGGCGGTGCCGCAGGCGGAGGTGCCCTTGGCGCTGCTGGGGACGGCGATCGCCAGCGGATTTGCCTGGTTGTTGCGGTCGGCCTGGCAGCGACTGTGCGCCGACGAGCAGCGGCACCTGGCCTGGTTGGGGCTCGGTTGCGGGGCGGCGCTGCTGCCGGCATGCGCGACGTTTGCGGCGGGCCGGCTGTTGCTGGTGCCCTCGCTGGGGATGGCTGCGGCCGTGGCGCTGGCGGCGGCCGAAGCCTGGCCCCGGCTGGCCGCGGCGGTGCAGCGTGCGCATGGGCCAAGTGATATCGCCGGCTTGCGTGGGTTGGCCCTGCTCGCCTTGGCCGTTCATTTGGTGGCGTCGCCGCTGGCGTTCGCGGTGGCGGGCACGGGACTCGCGGTGCTGGGCAAGCGCTTTGATCGGGTCGTTGCAGCGCCCGCCATGACCGCGGCCGCGGGGAAGGTGGCGATTTTGCCGGTGTCGCCGGACCTGCTGGTGGCCTGGATGCCCGTGAGCCGCATGGCCCGCGGGCAACCGTCGCCGTCGCTGTGGCTGCCGTTGTGCATGGCCTACACCGACGTGCGGGTGCGCGCGCTGGACGCCCACACGCTGCGGCTAGAGACGTTGCAAGCCCCGATGCTGACTACGGAAGCCGAGCGCCTGGTCCGCGCGGCGAGTCGGCCGCTGCCGGTGGGGCAGGTCGTCGACTTGGGCGGCGCGCAAGTGACGGTGGCGTCGCTGGATGCCGCCGGGCACCCCACCGCCATCGAGCTGCGCTTGCCACGGCCGCTGGCGCACCCCGACCACGTGTGGCTGCAGGTCGACGGCGACCAATTGCTGCCGCTGGCGATGGACTTTTCGGGCCAGTGGCAGGTCGTGCACCGGCGAGCCGGGATCCTGGGCTTCTAGGGCACCGATCAGAAACCCAGTCCTGGGGGCAAACGTCGCGGCGGGTCGCGCCAGAGCAGGGCTCTGGGGGGCCCGCTTGCGACCCACTGACACCAGTTCCGTCCGAATCGGATCGAAAACTCGGGCAATTCTTCGGGCCCGAACCGGGGTCCCCGCCTGATTCTCGCCGGTTGGAGACCGGGTCAGAGAAGCCGTACAGGCGCGAATCAGACGGGGTTCGAATGAGCAGCACACTGAGCAGCAACGAGTTTTCGTCACCGAGTGGGCTCGTTGCTCTGAACCTCGGAGATTTGTAGTTGGTGTTCCAGGGTGTGTCGAAAAAAGCAGCACTGCTGAAAATCTCTACACCAGCCGGAGCCGAAAATCACGTTGCGTAGCCCTTTGGGCGGCTGGCACGCTGTGTGCAACGCACTGGAGCAGCCTGCTGGCAGCCACCCGCCGCGGCGAACCTAATTGGGAGACAGCCATGACCAGCACCACCTCGAAACGCCTGCGACCCTCTTTGGCCCTTTCGCTTGCCGCCGCCGCACTCGGTCTGTTGGCAAGTGGTTGTTCCGAAGAAATGGGCAGCGCCACCACGTCCACGCCGGGCAAAAGCAACTTGGGCTCGACCACCAGCCAGAGCGACGCAGGCTCGTCCAGCAACACCGGCACCCAGACCAGCGGCGACTACGGCGGCAAGGGCGGGGCAGCTAGCGACGCCAGCGGTACGGCCGTGCCCGGAAACCCCAACCAAGGCGCCGATTTTCCGTCCATCGACGCCGGCACGACCACCGGCGAGAGCTCGGCCGACGCCACCGCCCAGCCCGACGCGCAACCCGGCGACACCGCGAGCGGCGACACCAGCAAAGACGCCGGCGGCTGCAACACCACAGACCCCACCACGCTCTACTTGTCGGCCGACGACAGCAATTCGATGGCCAGCGCTACGGTCGCCCGCGGGCTCATCCTGCAGGGGCAATATGCGTACAAGGCCGTGCGCCCATGGGAATTCCTGAACTACTACGATTTTGCCTACCCGGCGGCGCTGCCCGACCAGGTCACCGTCAGCGCCGAGCTGCGCGCCGAGGCCAAGGGGGCGTTCCGCTTGCAAGTGGGGGTGCGTGCGCCTGATTTTGACGAGGCCACCCGTCGGCGCTTCCAGCTGGTGCTGACGATCGATACCTCGTCGTCGATGGGTTGGGGGACGCCCGGCGACACCGGCATCGACCGCGCCCGCGCCGCGTGCACGGGCCTGGTGGCCGCGCTCGACAAGGGCGACACCTTCTCGCTGGTGCGCTGGGGCAAGACCGTCGAAGTGCTGGTCGACGGCAAGACCATGACGGGCAAGGACGACGGCAAGCTGGCGGCCCTGTGCGCGGGCCTGCAACCCAATGGCGACTCGCCGTTCTCGACGGGTCTGCAGACGGCTTACAGCCTGGCGAGCCAGCACTTTTCCGGCACCGCCATCAACCGCGTGATCTTGATCAGCGACGGTGGCGCCAACGTGGGCCAGCAAGACGTGGACCTGATCGCGGCCGCGGCCAAGAACGCCCAGGGCAAAGACGACGGCACCGGCATCTACTTGATGGGCGCGGGCGTAGGAGATCCCTGGAATTACAACGACAAGCTAATGAACGCGGTGACGGACGCGGGCAAGGGCGCCTACGTTTTCCTGGACAGCCAGCAAGAGGCCCAGGATTTGTTCGCCACCGCGCTGTTGCGGCACCTGGAAGTGGCGGCCCGCAACGTGCAGGTGCAAGTGACCTTGCCGCCTACGTTTGCCGTGCAACAGTTCTACGGCGAGCAGATCTCGACCAACAAGGACGAAGTGGAGCCGCAGCACCTGGCTGCCAACGACGCGATGATTTTCCACCAGGTCATCCAGAGCTGCGCGCCGGACGCGCTGACCGGCAACGAGAAGGTGGAAGTCGTCGCCACATGGGAACACCCTGTCAGCCACAAGGCGATGACGACCACCTGGAGCGCCACGTTTGGCGAATTGCTGGGGGCCAAGCACGCCTTGCTGGACAAAGGCGCGGCGGTGGTGGCGTTCTGCGACGCCCTGAAGGCCACCCAGAACCAGACCGGCGCGGTGGCCAAGGCGACGCTGCAGGCGGCCAGCGCCGAAGTGGCGGCGGCGCAAGAGACCCTGGGGAGCGACAAGGATCTGCAGCAGATCGCCGACCTGCTCGCGGTGTACCAGCAGACCTTTGCCGCCGGCCAGCAGAGCAGCACGCAGACCGCCGCTACCACGGCCAAACCCATCGGCGGGGCCTGCAGCTGCGCTCAGGGCGGCACCGACTTGCCCGCGATGGCGTGCGGCCTGGACCTCTGCGATCAAAGTGTGTTGCTGGATCAAAAGGTTACGTCGCCTACCGGCAGCAACACCAGCGGCACCTACGCCGCCGTGACCCAGTTTGGCGCGAGCAGCAACGCGCTGAAGCCAAAGCTGGGCGGCACTTACGCGCTGCTGGCCACCGGGCCGGCCACGGGCACCAGCCACAGCCAGGACATCGGCGGCAGCGTCATGGCCGACAAGTTTGCCTTTGGCGGCAAGGGCGGCAGCGACGTCCACAACGCCGTGGAGTGGCGGCTGCACCTCAAGGCCCCGGCCGGCGCCAACGGCCTGCGCTTCCGCCATGTGTTCTTCAGCGAAGAGTACGACGACTACGTGGGCTCCAGCTTCAACGACAAGTTCTACGCCATCTTGGAAGCCGGCAGCACCAACGGCGGCACCCCCACCGTCATCAACTACACCGACTGCCGCGCGCCGGACACCTACGCCGATTTTGTCTGCAGCCCCGGCATGCAGTTCTGCAACCCGCGCGACCGCTACTGCTACATTGCCATCAACACTGCGCTTTCCGAGTGCTGCTGGCTGAACGGCTGCCCCAAGGGCAAGGCCAAGACCAACATCTCGGGCACCGGTTTTGAGTGCGCGGCGTCGCAGTCGAGCGACAGCGCCTCGGCCGGTTCGTCGACCGGCTGGCTGCAGACCGAGTGGCCCATCGAGCCGGGCGAGGACTTCTACCTGACCTTCCACGTCCACGACACCGGCGACGGCATCTTTGACTCGGAAGTCATCCTGGACGGACTGGAATTCGTCAGCGAAGTGCACCCCGGCACCTACGCGATTCCGCCGATGTAGGGGCTTGACGGCCGGCTCGGGCTCCAGTTCCGGTTCTGGGGTTCGGTCCCGGTCCGGGCTATGGGTACGAGCGGGCCGCCGGCCTGCGACTTCGCCCGTCCGCCGCCAGACACGATGCGCCGGACACGATGCGCCCTTGTGTCATGTGCCTGAGTTGGATAGGGAATGTGCGGAAGACCGGCACGCGGCTACAGGGCCAGCGTCGCCCGCAGCATCGGCCCGCCAGCGCGGTCGGCGTCGCCCCAGCGGAAGCTGCCGTGAACCTCCAGCCAGCGTCGCGGCGCGTGAAATTCGTCGCCATCGAACCACCAGCGCAGGTCCAGGCCCGGACCCGCGGCCAGGGCGCGGGGTTGCTGCGCCGCCGTGTCGTACTCGGCCGCGAGCAGCGCATGGGGCGCCACCGTCCACTGCGGCCAACGGGGCGCGGCCACGGTCCAGCCAAGCCGCGCCTCGCCGGCCACAAGCAGCCGCGACGCCTGCACGAACCAGGCCGCTTCGGTAAATACCCGCCACGACGGCCAGTTGCCGCCCGCGACCCGCACGTCGATGTTGGTGCCGCCCGACCAGCCCAGGCGAACCAGCCAGTCGTCGCTGGCTTGGCCGCCCATCGCCACCAGCTTCTCAAGCGAGATCATGACATTCTGGTCAAACAGCGGCTTGTACTTCACACCAAACGCCGCCTGCGCCGTGCGCCAGCCGATCGCGCCGTAGCCGCCGTTGCGCAGGTTTTCGTACATCCGCGCAATGACTTGCAGGACTTGGCCATTGCGGAAGCCGATCACCGGCGGCTGCCAATAGCCTTCTAGCCCCACCTGCCACACGTTGAGCATCCCTGCGTGAAAGGGCGAGCCGATCTGGCCGCCGAATTGCCGCTCCAACGTCTCGATCTCGCGGCGAAAGCCGTAGGCTTGCTGGGGGTCAAAGGCATGGTCCTCGCTGTCCAGATCCAGCGCAAAGTGAAACCATTTGACCGACAAGGGGTTGTTGGCCACCCGCTTGGCCGCGTAGGCACCGTCGGCAAAGTGGAAGCCGCGACCGGCCCCCACGGCAAATGCGCGGGCAAAGTCCTCGACGGCTGCCGCGTCGTCGTGCTGGCGAATGTGCTTGTAGCCCTGGTTCAGATGGTAGAAACCCACTGTATCATTGGCAGGTTGTACGACATCGACCATGAACTCTTCGGCCGCCGTTAGCTGCTCGGGCGTGCGCGCCAACTTCTGGATCCTCCGGGCCATCGCCAGTGCAGCCGGACGGTTGCGGTCATTGAGGTACATCCGCCCCACGCGCAGCAGCAGCGCCACGTCGCCGTCGTGGCACAGGGGCAGCAGCGCGCCGATGGCCGTGGCCAGGTCGCCCGCTTGCTCCGCGGCCGTCGCCAAGGCCAGTTGCAGGTTGCGCCGCTGCTCGGCCGACCACACGTCGCCCTGCAAGGCCGCGGCAAAGGCAGCCTGGGCGCGCTTGAAGTCGGCGATCTGGTACCAGAAATACCCCAGGTCTGCCCGCACCACCGGTTGGGCCGGGTAGCGCTGCTCCAGCTGCAGCGCCCACTGCTTGGCCTGGGCGGGCTGTCCGGCGGCGACCAGCGCGGCCAAAATCTGCAGGCCCACATCGGGTGTCGCTTGACGCTGCCAACGCGCGCGCAGGGCGGCAGTGGCTGGATCGGCCGAGGCCTCGGTTGGCGTGGCGGCCGCGGGCGAACCGACGTCGGCACGGGCCGGCATCGCCGCAGCGCTGGTCAGGCAACCAAAGGTTATGGCTAGCAAAATGGCGCGTCGGCTCATGCCTGGAGGTCGTCCGGCTGGCCGAGTGGGGTCAGCTCTTGCACCCAACGCTCCACGTCGTCGTCGCGCGCCACCACGTAGGCTACCTGCATCCCGCTGATGGCACGCAGTTTTCGCGTCACTTCAGGTCCCGGAACGTCGGCCACCGCCACCTGCAGGGTATCCTGCCCCACCACATCGACGGGCACCACTTGGTGGGCCGCGATCAGCTGCGACATGCGCCCAGCGACCTGCCGCAGCGGCTGCGAGTCGCGGCGCGCGCGGGGCAGTTTGTGCTCGTCGGCCACGGCGTCCGCCAAAACCTCGGGCGTAACATGGCCTTGCTCGATGAGCACCTTGCTCAGGCGCGTCCCCGAGGCGCGGTGATGTGCCAGGGCCGCGTTCAAGTGGTCCTCGCTCAAAATGCCGCGATCGATGAGCACCTGGCCCAGCATCCGCTCGCGGTAGCTGAGCGCATCCTGCGTGGGGAAGGTGTGCTGCGTCTTGTCCCACAGGATCGGCTTGCCACTCCACAGGTGGCCCAGCCACTGCTGCCAGGCCCGCGAGACCGCCACGAAATTGATGAAGTTGTTGACGATCATCCGCGGCAGCGCCGCCAGGCCCTGCTCCACGCCGTTGGCCCCCGCCACAAAGTACATGCGCTGACCGGCGCGGTTGGCAAGCAGCGCCAAATTGCACCACAGCAAAGGCCGGATCGGCGCCTGCAGCAGCGCCAGCTGGGGCATCCACCGCGGTTGCAGGGCCGCCAACAGCGCCACGGCCGCGAGCAGGGCGTACGACAGCATCGAGATCGGCGCCGTGAACAACCCCTTGCGATCGCGCACGAACATCCAGCGCGCCGCCAGACTGCCGCGCCAGCCCAACTGCCGCCAGCCCAGCAGCGCGATGCCGATGGTCCAGCGGGTCCGCTGCCGGTAGGCCGTGCGAAAGGTGCTTGGGAAGTACTCGCAGGTCGCCAGCAGCCCCGTCGCGGTCGCCGGTCGCCGCCACCAATGCCGCTGCCGGGCCCCCGCACCCAGCACCGGTTGATCCGCAAAGTGTTGGCGCATGGTCGCCGCACCGGACGCACCCGGCAGCTGCGCCAAGCGGAAGCTGAAATCGTAGTCCTCGGTCAGCGAGTCCGTGTTGAACGGCTGGCCCTGGTGGTGCTGCGACATGGCCGCAAGCGCCCGCCGGCTGTAGCAAAGGGCCACGCCCGCCCCCGGCACCAGGCCCGTCAGCCAGTGGCGCACCGCCAAGTCCTTTTGGTGCACTTCGCTGAAGTCGTCCAGGTAGGCGCCGCCCACCCAGCTATGCCAGGGCAGATCCAAAGACATCACGGGGAGTTGCACAAGGTCCGCCTGCCCCAACTGCCAGTTGCAGTACAGCAGTTCCAGCGGGTGCACCACGTCCTCGCAGTCGTGCATGACCGTGCCGGCAAACTGAATCCCGGTGCGCCGTTCGTACTCGGCCACCTCGCGCAACACCCAGTTCAGGCAGTCGGCCTTGCAGGTCGGGCCGTCGCGGTCGACATGGGCGCGCACGACGCGCTGCGGATCGGCGCGGCACATCGCAGCCACCTCGTCGGTCGTCGCCGCGTCGTTGCGGTACGTGCCGATGAACACGACGTAGTTGCCGTACTCCAGCGTGCGCAACGTGTTCTGCGCCATCTGGGCGATGACCTCCGCCTCGCGCCACGCCGGCACCAGCAGCGCCAGCGGCCGCTGCGGTAGCGCCCGCAGCTCGTCCACGGTGACGCGCTTGGGCCGCGCCAACCAGCCCAACCGTTGACCCAGTCGCCGCGCCCAGTACAGCAAGTCGATGAGTAAGTCGTCGACACCGCTGGCCAAAATCGCCACCGCAATGCTCCAAGTGAGCACGTTCAGCGCGGCCACAAGGTAGGGGGCCCAAGGCGGCATGGCGGGCAGGCTCGCGGGCGGGGTACGCTACATGGCCGACGGCGCGACAAAGGTGTAGCCCAGCGACTTGACGCCCTGGACGATCGCCTTCAGCTCGGACAGCGGGTAGTAGGGGTGGAAGAAGAAGCTGGCCACGCCATCGCGCACCACCAGGTTTTTCTTGGCGGTCGCCACCAGATCGGCGGCCAGGCGCGGCGGGTGGTTGTTGTAGGCCTCTGGTTCGTAGTTGCCCAGGTTCTCTGGCAGGACCTTGAAGCCATAGATGTCGTTGACAGTATAGGGGTAGTACAGACCGATCATGTGCGCCAGATTCTCGGCATTCAGGCCCAAGCCGCCGCTGAAGTACAGCCCGCGGTGGTACACGGTGGCGAACTTGCTGCGGATGGCCTTGGCATCGGTCGGCGAGCCGGCGTAGTGGGGAAATTCGAAGATCGTGGGCGCGGCAAAGCCGGCCGTGGCCACCGTGTTCAGACCCGTCGTGATGCGTCCCGCCGCGTAGGTGGCCGAGTCGCCAGCGACCGCGCCGTCGTAGACGACGTTGTTGCTCGCGTCGACGTGCGCGGCAAAGAACTCGAAATCGTCGGCGCTGACGGCCGAATACGGGTTGTACTTGGTGCTGAACTGGTGGGTGTTGCCGTGCAGGACCAGCGTACCGCCGCGGCTGGTGGCGTACGTGATGGCCGCCTTCATCTGCGGACGATCGCTCCACTTCAGGGTCTGCGCCTTGCCGCCGTTGTAGTAGCCCAGCGGATCGGTGTAGGTGGGGATGAGGGCGACCGAGAACGGCACTCCGGCGCTGTACAAATAGTCGACGATCGCCTTGAACGCCACCGGGTCCTCGGCCGGGCTCACGTCTTCCAAGCGCACCAGCGCCCGATGGCGGACCGCGGTGGTGGGCGCCAGGGCCTCGTAGAGCAGATCGCAAAAGGCCAGGTAGCGGTCATTGGGGCCGATGTAGGCAAACGGAATCTCTGTGAAATACGTCAGGTTCTTGCTGCGCACTGCCCAGGGCAAGGTGGCGCCCGTGCTTTTGCGGGCGGTGGCCAGGGTCGTCACCTTGGTGGTGTCGACTTGGGTAAAGGTCATCAGGCCGCCGCCGTTGAGCGGATCGCGCGCCAGATCGGTGCCCTTGTAGGTCACGGTGGTGACCGTCGCGGTGTCGAACAGGTACGGGTTGTAGCCGTAGGTACTCGCAAAACTGGTCGAGCGATTCGCCAGCTGCCAGATGTTGTCGTACATCCACAGCACCTGCGTGGCCGAGCTGCTCTTCAAGACATCGTCCAAGAACCCGACCGGCAGCGGCTCGTCGTACGTAGAACCCACGTAGATCACCGCCTTGTATTTGGCCAGATCGCCCACCACGTAGTTGGCCACCGGCTTGCTCGCCACGGTGCCAAAGTGGCCGGCCAGCGTCACGGCCGCGATGCCGTACAGTTCGCCCAACCAGCCGTACGGGCCCGTCTTGTCGTACAGCACCAGCGTACCGGCGGGCACGGTGGTAGTCGCCGTCGCCTTGTGGTCCGGCGGCGGCATCTCGGGCGGGCGCAGATCTTGGCCGCGCTCTTGCGGGACGGGACCCACATAGGTGGGGAAGGTGTTCAGGGTCTCGTCGGGATGGCGGCCTTCAAAGGCGTGCGGCCGGTGCTTGAGCACGGCGGTCTGCCCTTGGTTGCCCACGGTTGCGGGCCCCGGTTCTTGCACGCTGCACGCGCCCAGCGCCGCCAGGGTCAGCAAGATGCAGAGACTCCGAGCAAGAATAGTCAGCGACAGCAAGGGCTTGCGCACGACGACCTCCGCACTCAACCGCCGGTGATGCCAGTCGCCTGACGCCACAGGATCGCACTCCACTGCTGTGACCGTACACTGCAACCCGTCAGCCCGCAAGCTACTTTTGCACACAAATTGACGGTGTGGAGCGTTGGGTGTGGGGGGCGCGCGGCCGGTCTGTAGCCCACCCCTTGCAGCGCGCGGCAGTGCTGCCATGCTGTCGCGGCCGCTGAACCTGGCGGCGTCTGCGAGTTCGCCATGACGCATCCCCTGGCCGGAACCCGGCCGCTGGCCAAAGACCTTGTCGCCCAAGCCGAAATGCAGGAGCGGTACTTCAGCAACCCCGACGGCTTGGCGCCGATCAAGAACGGCACCAGCGGCCATCGCGGCTTGACGGGGGCCGGTTTCTGCGAAGCGCACGTCGCCGCCATGACTCAAGCGCTGTGCGATATCCGCAAGCAGCGTGGCACGTTCGGCCCCGATCTGGCCGATCTTCCGGCCGCCGCCCCTGGGCCGATCTACCTGGGCAAGGACGTGCGCTTTACCAGCGACTACGCCCTGCAGACGGCCGCCGAGGTGTTCGCGGGAAATGGCTTTGAAGTGCGCGTCCAGCGCGGTGGGCGGTCCACGCCGACTCCCGTGATCTCGCACGCGATCTTGGCGGCCCAAGCGCGCGGCGACAACGCCGAGGGCGCGATCGTAACCGCGTCGCACAATCCGCCCGAGGACGCGGGCTACAAAAGCAACGGACGTGACGGCGGCCCCAACACCCGCACCGCCGCCATCGACGAGCGCGCCAACGCGATCTTGCAGGGCCGCGAGCCGGTGGAGCGCATGGACTGGCAGAGCGGTCTGCGCCGGGGCCGCATCGTCGAGGTCGACCTGTTGGGCCCCTACGTCGAAGACCTACAGAACGTCATCGATTTCAGCGTGTTCAAGGGTACCAAGTTCGCCGCCACGCCGCTGGGGGGATCGGCGCATGGCTACTACGAGGCGGTGGCCGCGCGCTACGGGTTGGACATCCAGGTGGTGCAGCCCGAGCCCGATCCGGCCAGCGCCACCCGCACCTACGATTGGGACGGCAAGTTGCGCGGCGATCCGTCGTCGCCCTACGTGATGGCGGCGGTGGCGGGCCTGCGCCAGCGCTGCGGCGTGCCGTTCTTGGGCGCCAACGACAACGACGCCGATCGCTTTGGCGGCGAGGACGGTTGTGGGGTTCTCAATCCCAATCAAGTGTTGTGCGTGCTCTTTGACCAACTATGCCGCATCCGCCAGTACGACGCAGCGCGCGAAGTGGGCCGCACCATCGGCACCAGCCACCTGATCGACCGGATCGCCGCCGAGCACGGCCGCGCCGTCCACGAGGTCGACGTAGGCTTCAAGTGGTACGTCCAAGGGTTGCGCAGCGGCCGCTACGTCCTGGCTGGCGAAGAGAGCGCGGGCCTGAGCCTACCGCGCCGCGATGGCCGCACCTGGGTCGCCGAGAAGGACGGCATCGCCGCCGTGCTCTTGATCATGGAGGTGATCGCGCGCACCGGCAAAGACATCGGCACGCTGTACGCCGATCTGACTGCCCGCCACGGACCGCACGCCTACGAACGGGTCGACACGCCCGCGAGCGCCGCCCGCAAGGCCCGCCTGGGGTGGCTGGCAAAGAACCCCAACGAAGTCGAAGCCTTGCTGCAGGGTCAGCGGGTCGCCGGCCGTGCGATCGAGCGCGTGCGGGTGGGCGACGGCGTCAAGGTCGTGCTGCAGAGCGGCACGTGGGTCCTGAAGCGCGCCTCGGGTACCGAGGATATCATCAAGGATTATCGCGAAGTGCGCGGCGAAAGCCTGCAAGAGGCCCGCACGGCCTCGCAAGAGCTGGATCGCCTGCTTGGGCTGGACCAGGGCTAGGCGCGGCCGGCTGGGTCACCGTTTCATCCGAGTTTCATCCGAGTTTCATCCGAATCGGCTCGATTTGTCACGTTTGCGTCGCACGGGGCTTCCGGCCGGGCAGCAAAACCGCATAAGATGCGCCGCAGTGTCGCTGGCTCGCGCCAAATTCTGACACATTTACAGGGGTTTCCGAACGTTCACGCGCACCGGCTGGTGCGGCCGTCAAAGAGGGACCTGATTTACTTGCTGGTTTACTAGCGGTGAATCCAGGTGACGGCCCCCACGTTACAGGTGCAAGAGCGGACCGCAGAGGCGCTGGTCCCGCTCTGGTGAAGCAGACGTTCGGGGTTGCGAGCGGGCTGCAGAAAGAGCCGACGAAGAAGGGGGCAGGGTGCCCGCTGACGCGCCGGAGGAGGCAAGAAGATGAAGAAGTTCGCGATGATTCTGGCGGCTGGTCTGATGGTTGTGGGCGCTGGCATGGCCATGGCCGATGCTCCGGCCGCCGCGCCCTGCAAGCTGACCAAGTTCGAGACCAAGCTGGCCGAAGAAGCCTGCAAGAAGGGTGGCCAGGAAGAAGCCAAGAAGGCGTTCAAGGCTTGGGTTGCCGAAGCCAAGAAGACCGACGCCACCATCGCCTGCAAGAGCTGCCACGAGAACCTGGCCCCCGAGTTCAAGCTGACCAAGGACGGCCTGGAGAAGTTCAAGAAGCTGGGCGGCAAGTAAGCCGACTCGCTGCACTTCGCAGTCTCTGCCGCAAGGCTAGTCGCGACCCCAGGCCCCGCAAGGTGCCTGGGGTTGTGGCGTTTTGGGGCGAACCTCGCCACCTTGCGCGGGCTCCATGTCCGGTGGGGCCGCACTGCGCTATGCTGGCCGTGCGCCGCAGTCTGCGGCGATGCAAGGTAGACATGGCCGATCACGCCGCTCCGTTCCAGGCCCACGCCAAGCAGATCGTAGGCTACGACGCGCACTTGGACACGCCCTACGGCCAGCCGCGGCTGCTCTATGCCGACTGGACAGCCAGTGGGCGTTTGTACGCGCCGATCGAGCGTCAACTGACTGAAATAATTGGGCCTTGGCTGGGCAATACCCATAGTGAGGCGTCGGCGACCGGCCAGGCCATGACGCGCGCCTATCACCGCGCCCATGCGACCTTGAAGGCCCACGTGGGCGCCAGCGACGAGGACTTGATCCTGACCGTCGGTTCGGGGATGACCGGTGCGGTCAACAAGCTACAGCGGCTCCTGGGGCTGAAAGCGCCAGAAGGTTTGCGGCGTTACATCCAGGTGCCCGAGCGCGAGCGCCCGGTGGTGTTCGTGACGCACATGGAGCACCACAGCAACCACACCAGCTGGTACGAGACGCTGGCCGACGTAGAGGTCATCGAGCCCGATGCGACCGGGCTGGTGAGCGTGGCTTCGCTGGAGGCGCTGTTGGCCAAGTACCGCGAGCGCCCGCTGAAGATTGGTTCGTTTACGGCCTGTTCCAATGTCACCGGCGCCATGACGCCGTACCCGCAGCTGGCGGCGGCGATGCACCGCGCCGGTGGCGTGGCCTTTGTCGATTTTGCGGCGTCGGCGCCCTACGTGGCGATCGACATGCACCCGGCCGATCCGCTGCAACGCCTGGACGCGGTGTTGTTTTCGCCGCACAAGTTCCTGGGCGGGCCGGGTTCGGCCGGCGTGCTGGTGTTCCATCGTTCGCTGTACCAGAACACCGTGCCGGACGAGTCGGGCGGCGGCACCGTGGCGTGGACCAACCCGTGGGGCGGCTACGCGTTCCTGCCAGATATCGAGGCACGCGAGGACGCGGGTACTCCTGGATTCCTACAGGCGATTCGTGCGGCGATGGCGGTCCGGCTCAAGGATGAGATGGGCGTGGCGGCCATGCAGGCGCGCGAGCACCAGCTAACCGAGCAGATGCTGGCTGGGTTGGCGCGCATCCCAGGCCTGCACCTGCTGGCGCCGGGTATCCGGCAGCGGCTGCCGATTTTCTCGTTCTATCTACAGGGCTTGCACTACAACCTGGTGGTGCGGCTGCTCAGCGACCGGTTTGGCATCCAGGCGCGCGGCGGATGTTCGTGCGCCGGTACCTATGGCCACTACTTGCTGCACGTCGATCCCGAGCGCTCGCAGCGCATCACCACCGGCATCGACCACGGCGACCTGTCCGAAAAGCCAGGCTGGGTGCGGATTTCGCTGCATGTGCTCTTCCGATCTGCCGAGTTGGCCACCTGCCTGCAGGCCATTGCCGCCATCGCCGGGCACGGTCCAGCCTGGGCGGCCGACTACCGCTACGACCCGCACGCCAACGAGTACCAGCATCTTTCTGGGTACTTTGGGCCAGACGTGGATCGCTGGTTCGATCCGGCGGCTTGGTAGCGCGTCCTGCCGGGACCGTTCAAATCGGATCGAAAACGTGCGCCACTCTGCGGGCCCGAACCGGGGTCCCCGCCTGATTCTCGCCAGTTGCAGAACGGGTTACAGAAATCGTCTAGGCGTGAATCAGGTGGGGTTCGTGTCAGCGTTTGGCAGTACGGACGGCGGCCGGTGCGGGCGTGACAGCCGGTGCGTCAGAAGGGCTCGCCTCTTCGCTGTCTTGTGCCAAATTGGCACGCTCGGGGCGCGGATCGGGGCCCAGCGCGCTCCACAGGCTGGCCAGCAGGCCCACCACGGCCAGGCTGACAGGGACAAAGAGCCATCGATTATCAACGGGTTGCATGGTGTCGTTTGACCTTGGCGCGTCGCGCACGGGCCGCCCACGGGCCGGGCGGTACCCTGGACAGTTGCGAAATCCGTGCCAGCCGCGTGCTGCACCCTGACAGCGGGATCATGTCCGCGCGCGCGCCGCGGAATTGCGGCGACGGAAATGCGGCGACGGAATTGCCGCGACGGAATTGCGGCGACGGAAATGCGGCGACGGAATTGCCGCGACGGAATTGCGGCGACGGAATTGCCGCTTGCCCGCCCTGGCGAACCCAGGTAGCTTCACGGGCGGCAGCTCGCTTGCACCCACCACGCCCAACGGGAGGATCGCGTGTCGCTGTATTCTGCCCTGCGCGGCGTGTTGGCCACGGCCTTGCGGGTGTTTTTTCGCGAAATTGCCGTGGTGGGCGACGAGCACGTGCCAGCCGATGGGGCGCTGATCCTGGCCGGCAACCACCCCAATTCCCTGATCGATCCGGCGCTGCTGGTCGCCGTGACGCCGCGCCAGGTGCGTTTTGCCGCCAAAGACGTGCTGTTTCGCAGTGCGCTGCTGCGGCCGGTGCTGGCCGGTCTGGGAGCGGTGCCGATTGCCCGCAAAGCGGATCACGCCGGCGGCGGCGACAATGCGGATGCCTTTGCGACCCTGACCGGTGTGTTGGCGGGCGGCGGGGCGATGGGCATCTTTCCAGAGGGATTGTCGCACGACGACGCCCACTTGCACGACCTGAAGACGGGGGCGGCGCGCATCGCCCTGCAGACCGCGCTGGTGAGCGGAGTGCGGCCTGTCTTGGTGCCAGTGGGGCTGAACTACATGCGCGCCAAGCGGTTTCGCAGCCGGGTCTTGGTGCAATTTGGCGTGCCGGTGACGATCGACGATGCGCTGGTGGAACAGGCCCGCAACGACCTCTTTGGCGCCGGACGGGCGCTGACCGCCAGCCTGGACGCAGGGTTGCGCGGCTTGACCATCAACGCCTGCGATTGGCCGACCCTGCGCGTGCTGGACGCGGTGCGGCGACTCTACCAACCGCGAGGGATCTCGTTCGAGGCGCGCGTCGAGCTGGCGCGGCGCTTCACCGCGGTCTACGCCACCATTGCCGACAAGCCTGAGGTGGCGGCCCTGTTCGCGCGGGTGCAGGCGTGGCTAGAGCGGTTGGAGGCCGCGGGGTTGCGCGACCGCGACCTGACGCGCAATTGGCGCCCGCTCGAGTTGCTGGGTCGCTCGGTGGGGCACCTGGCGCTGCTGGGCCTGTGGCTGCCGCTGGCGCTGGCGGGCGGGGTGCTCCACGCGCCGATCGGCTTGGCGATTCGCTTTGCCGGTCCGCTGGTTTCGCCCCGCAAAGACGTGGTGGCCACGACCAAGCTGCTGATGGGCCTGCTGGCGATGCCGGCGGTGGCGGCGGCCTTTGTGGGCGCGGCGTGGCACCTCTGGGGCAGCGGGGCGGCGATTGCGGCGGCGATTCTGATGCCCGTATCGGGGCTTGCGACCCTGCGGGTGTTGGAACGCGGTCTGGCGTTGCAGCGGCTGCTCACCACCAGCCTGCGGATCTTCTCGCTGCGCCGCGAACTTCGCGACCTACGGGTCGAGCGCGACGAGCTGGAGCGGCAGGTGGTCGAGCTGGTGGGGCGCTACAAACCCGCCGACATGGTCGCGCTTTTCCCCCGCGACACGGTGGCGCCGTGACGACGACTCGCCCCACGGTGGTGCTGATCCACGGGCTGCTGCGGTCGCAGACCTCGCTGCGATCCCTGGATTTGCGTTTGCAAGAGGCCGGTTACCCCACATGGTCGGTCAGCTACCCATCGCGGCAGCTGGACCTGCAAGCCTTGGCCGACTGGCTGCACGATCGCATCGCCCGCGACCTGCCCGATCGGCCGTTGGCGGCGGTGACGCATTCGCTCGGCGGCGTGTTGTTGCGGCTGCTGGCCGACCGCCTGCCCTGGCAGTCCGCCGTGCTGATCGCGCCGCCCAACTCGGGCAGCCGCGTGGCCAAGAAGTTCGTCGATCTCGCTCTGTTTCGGGCCATCTACGGGCCGGCCGGCGTGCAGTTGGCGATCGGCCCTGGCGAGCGCCTGGAGGTGCCGCCGCCGCCACAGCCGTTTGGCGTGATCGCTGGGACTCAGCGATTTTCGCTGGGCAATCCCACCAGCTGGTTGACCCACCCGCTGGACCTCTTTGGCGAGGACGCCGACCACGACGGCACGGTCGCGGTCGCCGAGACGCATCACCCGGATATGGCTGATTTTGTGGCCGTTGCTGCCAACCACACCTGGATTCTGCGGCACCCCGAGACGGCGCGGCAGGTCCTGGAATTTCTTGCGCACAGCCGATTTGCCCACGCTGCACCGCCGTAGGGGCTACGGGACCGGACTCGGCTCGCCAGCCGGCCCCCAACCCTTGGGCAGAAGCTGATCGCGGCGGTACAAATCGCGCATGAGGTCCGAGGTCCGCTGCACCTCGGCGGCCAGGGCGCGCGCCGCTGTCGACATGGGCAGGGCGTGCTCTTCGCGCGGGTCGGCGACGCGATCGTAGAATTTGCAGAATTCGTCTTGACTTGTGTGCCCTTCTTCGGCCAGCACCCGCAGCCGGCCGCGCTCGATGCCCATGTGCGATTCCTTGTACGAGATCGCCGTGCCCTGGCCGTCGCGCACCAGCGACCGCCCCACCCACGCGCCCGAGCCATCGATGCCGGCCAGGTCGAGCAGGGTGGGCGCCAGATCGACGTGCGTGGCCGGCTCCATCTGCACCACGCCGCGCCAGCGCTGCAGCGCCGGGTGGTTGCCGGCGACGATCAGCGGCACCGCCGTCGACTCGATGTGGACGCTCTGGTGCAGGTACCACACGCCATGCTCGCCCAGCGGGTAGCCGTGGTCGCCGGTGACCACCACCACCGTGTGGGCGAACCACGGCTGCTTCTCTAGGTGCCGCAGCAGCTTGCCCACCGCGGTGTCGCAGTAGCCCATGGTGTCGCGCATCCGGTCGGGCCAGCCCTCGTCGCCCGTCTTGGGCACGCCGGCCACGCGCTCGAAGCCAAAGTGGTTGGTGCGGGTGGTGACCGTGACCAGGAACGGCTTGCCGTTGGCCGGACGCTCGCTGAGCCAATTGCCCACGTACTCCAAGAGTTGCGCGTCCTCCTCGCGGCTCCGATCGTAGTGCACCTCGCCGTACCACTGCCGCAGCCACACGTTCTGGTTGTCAAAGGCAGGGTCAAACGCCGAAAAGAAGTGGGTGTCGTAGCCGTGGCGACCCAGCACGGCCGGCAGCGACGGCATGCGCGCCAGCGTGAACTGCGTCGCCACCTGATCCAGCGAACACGCCCACAGACCGGTGTGAATCGCCATGAACGCGCCGATGGTCGGCAGCGCGGCAGCCTGGGCACGACCGTGAGCCAGTCCCTGCTTGGCCAGCAGATCTAGTTGCGGCGACCACGACTTGGCGCCGGGGATGTGCCCCACCGACATGCCGCGGTGCGACTCGAGCACCAACACCAAGAAGTTCCACGGCTCTGCGTCCACGCCGCTGCAATCCTGGTCGATGCCGTCGCCTGGCACCTCGCTCGCGCCGGGGTGCACGTCGGGCCGGCCGTCGTCGCAGTCCTTGCTCAGGGGCGAACCGTCGCCGTCCGCGTCGGCCGCGCAACCTGGCGCCTGAGCATCGCGCAGGCAGGCCTGGTGCGGGGTCAGGTGCAGCAACGGCGTGTCAGCCGACGGAAAAACGCTGCGATCACCTGGGTGTGCGGCCTGCCAGCGCGCCACATGCTCGGCAACGGCAGCCTGACGGGTCGCGGCGGAGAGGTCGGCGTGGGGCCCAGCGCCGGTCAGACCGGGCAACAGGGCGGCCACCGCCGACACCTTCCACGTCGAGCCGGCCCACAGCCAGGTGAAGACTTTGCCGGCCGCCGCCACGCCCAGGAACACAGCCACGGCGCGCACATGCACGTGGCGCCGCCGCCACCAGTACCACTGCCAGGCCCACTGCGCCAGCGGCGCGACGAACAGCAGCGCGGCCCCCAAGAACGGCCCACCGGCGTCGTGCTGCAGCAGTCTGGGCAGTTCGCGCAGCAGCAAGGGGTTGCCGTAGGTCTGCACCAGGGTCGGCTGCAGGTGGGTGCCCACAAAACGCATGACCTCAAAGTCGACCTGGCCCAAGGCCAGCAAGCCCGCCGTCGCCAGCGCAACCACCGCCGCCACCAGCGCGCTCAGCCGCTTGCGCCACAGCTCGGGCAGCCAACCCAGCAAGAACGCGACCGGAATCAAGTACAACAGCCCTGCCACCGTCGCCGCCGAGTCGTAGGCGATGCTGTGGAACAGGTACCAATCGACCTTGCCGACCAGCGGATGGCCGAACGGGTCGGGCCGGAACAGCCAGAACGCCCGCAGCACCGCCAACACGGCCAGATGCACGGCCGCCAGGGCCCCCCACGCCGCCCACAGGGTCAGTCCGTGGCGGCCTGGCTCGCGCAATGCATTGAAAATCCTACGAACCATCTGGGTCTGCAGCCTGGGGGCGATCCGCGCCGCCGCGATTCTACCGCGCCCGCGGTCCACCGCCAGCGCAGTCGCGGTTTGGCTCGCCGCTCTCGGCTACGCGCCAAAGCCATGCCGGATCCGTCCACAGCCGATCGATAGTTCGGTGAATTTTATGGGCCCGCGCCGGGGTCCCCGCCTGATTTCCGCGCGTTGCACGGCGGCCCTGGGAAGCCGTGCGGGCGTGATCCGGCAAGGTTCGCCTCAGTTGCACAGCGCGGTGATGGCGTCGACGGCCATGCCTGGGCCGCTGTTGTACGCACTGTCCTTGGTCTGCACCGATACGACAAACGGCACGGAAGCTCCCCACCAAGACTGCGGAATTCCCGTGAGCGTGAACTGCACCCAGCCGTGGAACTTGCCGTCGGTCGTGTAGCGGTGGACGATTTCTTGGCCATCGACCGTGATGGACAGGATGTCGAAGGTTCCGATGTTGTCGTTGGGATCTGGGGAGTAGAAGTAGTAGAACTGCAGCTTGGTGGTGCCCGTGGGGATGGTAATGGACTTGGACGAGACCGACGGCGTCAGTGAAGCGGGGTAGCTGCCCGCACCGTCGCCGTAGGCCATGCCCGCGCCGCCGCCTTTGCCGGCCCACGCCTGCATCGACCAGCCCGGCCCCAACGTCCAGCCGTTGGCGCCGTTGTCAAAACTTTCGAGCACCGTGGTTTGGCAGGCGTTGCACAGGTCTGCGCCGCTGCAGTCTTCGTCCTTGTTGTTGCACTGCACCTCGGTCGCGCCGGGGTAGACGGTCTTGTCGTTGTCGTTGCAGTCGTCGTTCTTGCTGGCCGTGTAGGGGCTGGAAGGGCCGCACGCCGTGACCGGGCTGCCGGTGCCGTAGCCGTCGCCGTCCGCGTCTTGGTAGTACTTGGTGGTGCCGCCACTTTCGTCGGTCTTGCCGTTGCAGTCGTCGTCCAGGCCGTTGCAGGTCTCGCTCGCGCCGGGGTGGACGGCGGCGTTTTGGTCGCTGCAGTCGCCGGCCTTGCTGGCAGTGAAGGGGGCGGCCGCAAGGCATAGACACTGGGCGCTGGCGGTGCCGTAGGTGTCGCCGTCGCTGTCGGCATAGTAGGTCGTGCAGCCGCCGCTGCCGGCGGGGTCCACGCTGCCGTCGCAGTTGTCGTCTTTGCCATCGCAGACTTCTGCGGCGCCGGGGTAGACCGCTTTGTCGGCATCGTTGCAGTCGCCCGCCGCGGCGGTGGTGAAGGGCGCTTTGGGCGTGCACAGGCATTTGGGGGCGGCAAAGGGTGTTCCATAGCCGTCGCCGTCGCCATCTTGGTAGAAGGCCGAGCACCCCGCCGAGTTGGCCGCGTCGGTCACGCCGTCGCAGTTGTTGTCCAGCGTGTCGCACACTTCGGCGGCTGCGGGGTTGACGCCTGCGGCGTTGTCGTTGCAGTCGCCGCCATTGGCCGCTGTGTACGGGGCGGCGGCTTTGCACAGGCACTTGCTCTGGCCGGTCTGGCCGTAGGTGTCGCCGTCACTGTCCAATAGGTAGGCGGTGCAGCCGGTTGCGCCCTCTTCGTCGGTTTGGCCGTCGCAGTCGTTGTCCACGCCGTCGCACAGTTCTTGGGCTTGAGGGCTGACCTGGTTGTTGCCGTCGTTGCAGTCGCCGCCCTTTTGCGTGGAGTAGGGCGGATAGGCGACGCAAAGGCAGGTGCCTTGGCCGGTTACGCCAAAACTGTCGCCGTCCTTGTCGGCGTACCACGTCTTGCAGCCAGCGGCGCCGGATTCGTCAGTCTTGCCATTGCAGTCGTTGTCCAGGCTGTCGCAGGTCTCGATCGCGCCGGGCTTGACCGAGGCGAGGCTGTCGTTGCAGTCGCCCGCGACCAGTGCCGTGAAGGTGCCCGCGGGGGCGCACAAACACTCGGTCGAGCCGGTCTTGCCCACCCCGTCGCCGTCCGCGTCGAGGTAGTAGGTGGTGCAGCCGTCGGCCCCGGCCTCGTCGGTGCCGCCTTTGCAGTTGTCGTCGACGCCGTTGCAGACCTCGGCCGCTCCGGGCGAAATCGAGGGATCGTTCGGCGCGCAGTCGCCGCCCTTTGGCGCTTGGTACGCGCCTTGCTTGGCACACAAGCAGGCCTTGTCGTCGTTGCCGTAGCCGTCGCCGTCGGGGTCAAAGTAGAGCAGCAGGCAGCCCGAGGCGCCCTCTTCGTCGACTTGGCCGTTGCAGTCGTCGTCTTTGGCGTTGCCGCATTGCTCGGTGGCGCCGGGGTTGACCGCGGCGTTGCTGTCGTCGCAATCCTTGTTGCTCTGGGCCGTGACGGTGCCGCTGGCTTGGCACAGACACTGGACCGGCCCAAAACCAAAGCCGTCTTGGTCCGCGTCGGCATAGAGGGCAAGGCAGCCGGTGGTGCCGGGCGCGTCGGTGCTGCCGTCGCAGTCGTCGTCGACGCCGTTGCAGACCTCGGCCGCGCCGGGGTGGATCGCGGCGCTGGTGGGCGAGCAGTCGGCCCCATTGTCTACGCCGTCGCCGTCGATGTCGGGGTCGATGCAGTCGGCGATGCCGTCGCCGTCCAGGTCGGCCGTCACCCCCGAGTCGACGATGCCGTCGCAGTCGTCGTCTTTGCCGTTGCAGATTTCCGCCGCGCCCACGTGCACGCTGGGGTCGCTGTCGTTGCAGTCTGTGTTGGTGGTGCCTGTGGCGCCCGCCGGCATAGAGCAGGCGCACTGGGTGACCGCGCTGGGCAGTCCCGCGCCGTCGCCGTCGCCGTCGAACCAGTAGTTGGTGCAACCAGTTGCGCCCTGTTCATCGGTCGCGCCGTCGCAGTCGTCGTCCAGGCCGTTGCAGCTCTCGGCCGTGGGGACGGTCGCGCTGCACGCGCTCAGGCCGTTGGCGGTGCACTTGCGCGTGCCTTGGCAGGTCCCGGCGCTGCCTTGGCTTTGGCAAGTGGTGGTGGCGCCGGCGGCGATGGCCGCGTCGCTGCAGCTGCATTCCCCTTGTATTTTGACGCATTGCTTGCCTGCGCCACTGGTGCCATCGACGAGTTTGCAGGTGTGGCCGGCGTAGCAGTTGGCGTCGCTGCTGCACGCCCCGCCGCAGAATCGGCCCGCGTCGCCGTAGGCCACGCACAGGGCGCCAGGGCTGGCGGCGCTGCACTCGCTATCCGTCAAGCACGGGCGACACAAGGCGTTTTGCTTGGGCAGGCACACATAGACGTTGTCGCCGCCAGAGACGCCGGTGGTTGCCGCGCAAGCGAAACCGGCCGGACAGCAGTTCGAGCAAGTCTTGGTGCAGATCTTGCCGCTGGCGCCGCTGACACACCAGCCGCTGTCGCAATCGCCCGCCTTGCTGCAGGCCGCGCCCGGCTGACCGAGACCAGGGCTGGCCGGAAATTCGCACGGCGCGGGATCGCCCGAGTCCAGCGTAGTGGCGTCGAAATCCTTGGAAATACTGCCTAAATCGCCAGAAGAGCCACCGTCGCCTAGGCCGGTGCCAGGGTAGCCACTGTCGCCCACCGACCCCGAATCCGACTTACCCGTGCCATTCAGACCCGTGCTATCGCTGGTGAACTGTGCGGACTGCGGAGCGTCTTCGACGGCGGCCACGGTCGTCACTCCGGTGGGCTCGCCGCCACTGCAACCCGGCGCAGCGCCAACGATCGCTAGCCACAGGCCAAACCAAGCAGCTCGGCGGCCTGGGCGGCGCGATCCGGGTTGGGAGGTGTGGAGCATGGCTGAACTCACCGCGGCAGAACGGGCGGGCGCGCACCCCTGGCTCGCCATGACAGGCAGCTTACCAGATGTCGCTGCAGCATCACAAAACCGAGATAATACGAACCCCGTCTGATTCACGCCTGTACGGTTCCTCTGACCCGGTCTGCAACCGGCGAGAATCAGGCGGGGACCCCGGTTCGGGCCCGAAGAATTGCCGAAGTTTTCGAGCCGATTTGGGACGGAAACCGCATAGTCAAGAGTCGACTTGGGATTCCGCTCGCCGCCCCGGTGTGGCCGGGCCGGCATGCTGCAGCGCCCGCTTGGGCGATCCGGCCCCCATGTGGCGAGGCATCCGCGCCTACGATCGCCGCGCCCACTGCCCCCACAGCCCATCGGCGCGCAGCGACGTCCGCACCAACCACCGCGCCCCGCGCACCAGCCACGGCGCTTGCGGCCGCGCCACGACCGGCAACGGTTGGTCCAGCAATTCGCCCAGAATGCCTGCGTTTACACAACCTTCGAGCGAGAACACATAGAGCGGCAGCCCAAAGTGTCGCGCCCGGGCGAGCTCTAGCCGCAGCGAGTGCAGGTCCAGCAATCGATTGGCGAACGTTGGCTGGAGCGACGCCACGCCGCCGCCGCTGATGCCCACGGCGATGGCCTCGGCCTCGGCACCCCACAGGTCGATCAGCCATTGGCCCCACGGATGCGGCAAGACGCTGCGGTACAGCATCAGCACTTCGCGGTCGCCGCGGACGTCGGCAATCCCCAGGACCCGCTGCAGCAAGGTCGAGGCTGCCGCCCGCTCCTCGATCACCAATGGGAATTGATAAGTTTCGACCCGCAGCCCACTGTCCTTCAACTCAGCCACCAATGCACGGTACGCGGCCACGGCTTGGGCCACCACTCCGCGCCGCCGCCGCTGCCGCCACAGCTGCCGCATGGCCAGGCCCGGGGTGCGCGTCAGGGCCACCGCATCGGGCTCGGGCAGCTCGATATCCAGCCCAACCGCCTGCACGGCCACGCCTTGGGCCAGCAGCCAAGCCCGCACCTGCTGCCAGCGCGCGGCTGCGTGGTGCGCGTTGTCCACGGTGAGCCAGTAGCCGTCGCTTGGGTCCAGGACCAGCCACGCCGTCAGCTGGACACCGTGGGCCGCCGCCCGCCGCAGCGCGTCCGCCCGCCGGGGCTGCAGATCCAACATCGCCACGGCCAACGTTGCGCTGGCCCGCGCCAACTGGCCCAGCACCGCGTCGCTCAGCAGCACGTCCAGCTCGTCGGCCGGCAGCTCGACAAAAAACGTCAGGTGCGACGGCGGAGTCATGGCGCTCCCACCGCACGCCCGCGGCAAAGGCTGCCGCAGTGCTGGGCCGCCAGAAGCAAAGGGCACCATCGCATGAGCAAGACCTCGAGGTGTGGCGTCGCCTGCCCGGCGCGTTGAACCAGGGCTGCAGCATACTACTGGTTCCGTCCGAATCGGATCGAAAACTCGGGCAATTCTTCGGGCCCGAACCGGGGCCCCCGCCTGATTCTCGCCAGTTGCAGAACGGGTCAGAGAAGCCGTACAGGCGCGAATCAGGTGGGGTGGGTATGAATCAGGAGGGATAGGTAGGCGGGGCCGCTGCGCCCGTGGCAAGCCAAGTCCGACCAAACCACGCCAGGCGCTGGTCTGCCGGCAACCCGGCCGCCGCGCGCAGCAGCGCCGCCGAATGTCGGGCCATCGTCGCCTCCAACTCGCCCGCCTCGGTGCGCAGGGCCGTCAGCACGCCCGGGGTGAGCACGGACCAACCGCCCAAAATCACTTGGCCCAAGCGCCGACGCGCGCCAGCGAACGGATCGGCCGGCTCCTCGGGCAGCGCCACCGCCAGCGGCGCCGCGCGCTCGGTCTTCAGCCGTTCAGGGGTCAGCTTGTCCAGCCCCACGTTGGCCGTGCCCATCCAGACGGCCGGGAGGCGCTCGCCCAATTCCACCGCCAGGAGGTCGATCGCCAGACCTGGCCCGCGCCGCAAGCGACCCACGGCCCGCAGTTGCAGCCCGTCTGCACAGCCCAAGGCCCGCAAGCCCTCGCGCGCCATCTTGTTTCCAGGTTGCCCAAAAGCCAGCACCAACGGCTGCTGACCGCCGCTGGCCTGCAGCACCAGCGCCTGCCCAGCCACTCCCAACACTTGGGCCGCAAAGAACAACAGGCGTTCGCCAGCGTCGTCGCTCGCGGCAGCCTTGTGGACTTGCTCGTTCAGATCCTGATCGAAACGGCGCTGCGGCCCGGGGGCACTCCAGGTCCGGGAACCGCTCACCACGGCGCGCACCGCTTGCCCTGCGCCCAGCCGGCCGTCCTCAGACGCCGTGGCCGACTGCAGAACCACCTGTGAGCGGCCGAGTTGCCGATGTTCGGCGCTGCTGTCGCCCAAGCCAGCGCCGTGCCGATAGGCTTGCCGCACCCGCTCGGCGTCGCCAGGCTGCACGTCGCCGCGGCGGTACAGGCGCCCTTGGTCGTCGCACAGCCAAGTGACCACGCCGGACTGGCCGCGCTCGACCACCGGCTCGCTCAGCAGCCCAGTCAGGGTCAGGTGGCCGACTTCGCGGTACTCGCGGCGCGCCACCCCCAGCCACAGCGGGTCGACCGCAGGCCGCTCCAACTGCACGACCACCGCGGCCAGTTCGGCCAACGCCGCGCACAACTCGGTCAAGCCAAAGGTTGCGGCGCCGGTCTGCAGCGCGTGCACTTGCCCTGCCACGGCCACTGCAGCGGCAGCAAGACGGTACAGCCCCTCGGCCTTGGCGGCGTGGGCGGCGCGGAGCAGTTCGGCCCTGCCGGTGGCCCCAGCTGCTGCGGCGCCTGTGGCCAAGAGGCGTTCGGCCGACCGTCGCGCGATCCGGACAGCCTGCAGTTGCCCATCGGCAAGGACGGTGGCGAGAAGTGCAGTCGCTGGGTCGGAGTCTGTGGCAGCGGTAGCGGCCGGCTCTGCCTCTACCGAGGCGACCGGCAATACCGCCGCAACGGCCACGACATGCAGGCACCTGGGCGACAACAGACAGCTGCACCTCAGCGCATTGGCGTGCCGGTCCGCCACAGCAATGGTCACGGTCTCGCCAGCGTCGGTGGCCACCACCACCTGCCCGTCGCCGGCCGTCCACGCCCATGCCTCGGCCAGCGTGGGCGCCGCATCCAAGCGCTTGAGCAGGCGCGGCGGCACGGCGGCCGTCAGTTCGGCGAGCATTCCGGGCGCGATCGCGGGCTTGATCATCGCACTTGCTCCCCGATCCACTGGGCCAAGGCAAGCGGCGTCAGAGCCGCCACCGGCATGCCCGCCGCCGCCACGCGCTCGGCTACGCTGCGGCTGTACCGCGGCTGGCCCACGTCGTCCAAGGCCGCGAGCCCCAGGGCGATCACGCCCGATTCAACGAGCACGCGCACCTGTTCGAGCAGCAGCCCCTGCGGACCGCCGTCCTCGAAGTCACTCAGCAAAAGCAGCAAGGTGCGGTTGGGCACCCGCACTCGCTCGCGGGCCACCTGCAAGGCCTTGCCGATGTAAGTCCCCCCGCCGACTTGGACTTCCAGCAGCAGCCCCAACGGGTCGCTCACGTGCTCGCTCAGATCGACGACCTTGGTGGAAAACGCTAGGAAATCCACCGAGAACGCCGGCATGCCCGCCAGGATCGCCGCCACCAGGGCCGCGTAGATGACGCTCGGCTCCATCGAACCCGACACGTCGACCACCACGATCACCCGCCAATCCAGCGACCTTTTGGCCCGTGTGCGGAAGCGGAACGTCTCGGGCAGCAGCGGCGGATCGCGGTCGGGCCGCACGCCGCGCAGGTTGGCCTGCAGAGTCCGTCGCAGGTCCAGGGGCCCGCGCGGGCGCCGCGTCACTTGGGGCGTACCCAAACCACACAGTGCAGGGCGCAGGCGCACCGCAAGCTCTTGCACCAGCTGGGCAATGATGCGGTCGACCAGCTTGCGCAAGTGGGTCAATTGCCCCTCGGCCAGCCCACCTTTGTGCTGCAAGATGGCCTGCAGCAGATCGACCGACGGCCGCACTTGGTCCGGATCCAATTCCAGCGCCGCTTGGGGCTCGCCTCGCTCGGCCGCCCGGGCCAGCACCTCTTCGCGGACCTCGGCCCCGAACAGCGCCTCCAGCTCGCCCGCCCACTCGCGCACGGTGGGCTGGGCCTCGTGGTCGCTGCCGGCCAGGTCGCCTTCGCTGCCCTCGCCTTGGCCAAAGCCATACAACGCTTCCAAACTGTGGGCAAATCCGGCGGCGTGCTGACACAGTCGACGCTGGTTTTGCCGCCCCAAGATCAGCCGCCAGCGATCGGCCGAGGACAGGGCGCCCGCCACCTGGTCGGGCCACTGCGCGGTCGGGGCGATCGGTGATTCCCCTGTACTGGTAGGCTCTTGTGTCGCCCAGGGGCCAAACACGGCCTCGGCCGCACGCTGCCCGGCGGCGTCGGCAGCCGCCACTTGGGCCAGCCACGCGGGGTCCGCCCGCAGTTCACCCAGTTGGCGCCCCAGCCCCAGGCGACTGTCCAGCTCTTCCAGCAGGCGGGAGCGCGCCCCAGGCGACAGGGCCTCAAAGCCTTCGCGAAGACTGGGCAAAGTGCGCAAGAAACTCGCGTCGTCCGTCTGCTCGACCCGCTGCGCCAAGGGCTGCAAAAGCGCCGGGTCCGCCTCGATCTGTGCACCAGCCACGGCCCACGCGCCCTGCCACCAGCCCGCGCGGGCGTGCGGCTCGGTCCAGTCGAACACCGAGGCCGCGTCCACGCCAAAGGACGTTGCATCCGCCTGTCCTGTATGAACCTTTGCCGCCGCCGCCGCCCCCTGCATCAGGGGCGAGCCTTGCGCGGCCAACTGGTCCAGGGCCGCCCGCAACCGCGCCGAGTCCAGCTCGCCCGCCAGTTGCACAAGCTCTAAAAGCGCTTGCGCAGAGCCAAGATCCGTGGCCCCCGCCAGCGCTTCCAGATGGCGAACGGCCGCGCGCAGCAGCTCCACGCGCGTGTCGGGTGCGAACCAGGAGCGGACCGGCTCGATCAAAAGGCCCGCGACATGCCCAGCCGCGATGCGGTCGTGCAAACCCACTGCCCGCACCAGCTCGGCCAGTTCGCCTTGGCTGCCCAAAACCCCCACAAGTTCACCTGCCCACGTGGCCGCCAAGTCGACCAAGCCGCACTCGCCGGCCTGCTCAAGACTGTCCAGTAGCGCGGTGCCCTGGCGATCACCTTGCTCACAGCGCTGCTTGTATTCGGCCCGCAGCGCGCCCTCGGCCGCTTGGGGCAGCGTCGCCCCCCGCAGGCTTGCCACCGCCAGCATGGCCTCGGTGGCGGGCGTCCACTGCGGCGACCACACCGCCGTCAGGAATTCACCTTCACCGGTCCGGAGTTCGCCGTAGGGCACTTGGCAGGCCGCGAGTTGATGCAGGGCGACGTGGCGGCGCCGGTCCAGCGGCGAGCGCAGCGGATCCAGGCGCACCTGCTGGGGATTCTTGCCTGCCTCGTCTGGACCGGGCAGCTTCAGTTCCCGAAGCAGCGCTTCCACGTGCGGCGCCAGTCCACAACGCGGGGCCCCCGGCGCCACCCGCCCGCGCCGCCGGCCCACCAACACCGACTCCAGCGCCCGCGCCAGCACCCGACCGCGGCCCAGGGGCTCGCCTTGGCCCAGTGCACTCATGACCGCCTGCAGCAGTTCGGCGCGTCCGGGGGCGGGTAGGCCACGCAACTGCGCCAGATCTCGGGTCATTTGTGTGGCCGCGGCCACATCCGGCAGGCCAGCCACGTGCCGCTCGCTGCGCAAGTGCCGGGCAATGTCGACCAACAGTTCTTCGGTGCGCGCGTGCACGGCCGCCGCGCCCTGGGGCAACGCCGACCACAGCGCCTGCCGCCACGCCGGGTCGCGGATCCCTGCCGGGTAGCCGGAACGATCATCGAACAGCTCGAAAGCATAGGGCAACAGCGCCGAAGTCACCGGTCGCACCGCCCCGGTCGGCGCCGGCGCCCGGGGATAGGGATCGCCAGGGCCCGGCTCGATCAGGGCGGCCGCATGGAACGAACCGACCACAGCCACAGGTCGTCGCACGCCTTTGACCTGTTGCTCGGCAAGGACTTGTCGCATATGGGCTTCGCGGGCCGCATCGCGGCAAGCCAGCGCCCCGGCGTCCAGTCGCAGCGCCCAGCCCGCCAGTAGCGCCGCCCGTCGCAGCGCCTCGGCCGACGAATCGGCGGCCCGCGCCTCGACCAGTTGGTCCCACAAATCGGCGGCGCTCGCGGCTTGGGCCTGCTGCTCCAAGTGCTCGCCCAGCCCAAGACGCGACCCGGCTTCCTGAGTATCTGCAAGCCCTTCTGCCCCAATGGGCCGATCAAACGCCACGACCGGCACGCTGTGCAGCTGGCACCAACGCACCGCCGCCAGCTCGGGCGAAAAGTCGGCAAAGGGGTAGAACGCGGTTCCCTCGGCGGCCAGCGCCACCGGTGCCTCCGTGTCGGGATGGGCAAGCCACGGCAGCCAACTCTGCAGATCGGCAGGCAATTCCAGCAGCAAGACGTCGGGCTGGGCGGCCTCCAGCAGCGCCGGCATCGCCGCGGCGAGCGAGGGCGAGTGGTGACGCACGCCGATCAGGTGCGGCGCCTGGCTTTGGGCCAGGATCGCCAGCACGTCGGCCGGGTTGGGGTGCTGCGGGGCCATCTGCTAGCCTTGCGCTTCCAAGATCGACCGCAGGGCGAAAAGCTGCGCCCACACACCGGGGCCACCCGCGCTCGCTTTCTCGGCCTCGGCCCGCCGCCGCACCGGCCCATCCCAGTAGGCCAGCAACCGCCCGCGATCCTTGGGGTCGTCTTTCTCCACCACCCCCAGCAGGTAGCCGGGCAGCAGCGCCGTCGGCTCGGCCCCGGCAAAGTAGGCGCGCTGAACTCCCAGCGAACTGGCCACGTTGCAGGCCTCGGCCGCGCTCATGACCGTGCCCGGCTTCTCGACCAGCCAGCCCTCGTCGCTGCGGCCGTTGCGCAGGTCGCGGAAGGCCGTCACCAGCGCCGCCAGCACGTGGTCGTCGACTTGCAGCGGCTGCCCCACCCGCTCCAGGCTGGCCTTGGCCTGGCGCCGCACCAGGGCAACCTCGCGCGCAGCCTCGGCAATCGGCGGCACCGTCTCGAAGTTGAAACGCCGCTTGAGCGCCGCCGACATCTCGCTCACGCCGCGGTCGCGCAGGTTGGCGGTGGCGATGACGTTGAAGCCGGGCAGGGCGTGCTCTTGGGTGTCGCCGCCCAGTTCGGGCACGCTCAAGCGCCGGTCAGACATCAGCGAGATCAGGGCGTCTTGCACTTCGGGCAGGCAGCGGGTGATCTCTTCGACGCGTGCCAGTGCCCCGCGCCGCATCGCCACCAGCAGCGGCGACGGCACCAGCGCCTCGGGCACCGGTCCCTTGGCCAAGAGCAGCGCGTAGTTCCAGCTGTAGCGCAGCGCTTCTTCCTGAGTCCCGGCGGTGCCTTGCACGGTCAGGGCGCTCGACCCCGAGATCGCCGCCGCCAGCAACTCGGACAGCATCGACTTGGCCGTACCCGGCTCGCCGACGAGCAGCAGCCCGCGCTCGCCAGCCAGCGTGACCACGCACCGCTCGACAAGTGCCCGCTCGCCCACGTACTTCTCGGCAATCACCAGGGCTTGCGGCACCCCTTCGGGCGCGTCGGCCGAGCGCTTGAACTTCAAGGTCTCGCCGCGCGAGCCGACCACAAAAGTCACCACGGCCTGCGGCGTCAGCCGCCAGCCGGGCGGCCGCGGCCCCGGATCCCAGGCCTGCAAGAACGCCAATTCGGTCGCATAGGTCAGCTCAGGCGGCGGCGCCTGCATCGCGGTCGGCATGGTCCACTCCCGATTCGACTAGATTTTTCCCTTGACCGCCCGCGCCTTCTCTAGCGCTGGCACGTCGCCCGCGGCCACCCGCTCCCAGGCTTGGGCAAACAGTTCGTGCAGCGGCCGCAGCGGCGCAACCCACCCCAGCGGAGCCTGCAACTTGCCATTGTTCTTGCGGTGCAGGCCGTAGAGCGGCACCTTCCAGCTCTCTAGCGGCAGGTCCGGACTGGGCAATTCCTCCCAGCCACCCGGCAAGAACCAGTCGCGTCCGGCCCGTGCCCGCTTTCCGGTCAGAATCAGGCCCAGGCTGGCCAACTCCTCGGCCGCCTTCTTGTATTGGGGCGCCTTCCAGCCATTCCACACCAGCACGTCGCGCTGGGTGGGCGCGGCCAGGGTCAGCAGCTGCAGGTACAGAACGGCGGCATCTTGCGATGATTTCAGCTGCTTTTGCGCCGCGGCCACGACCTCGGGTGCCGACTGCAGTGGGTTCTGCTCCCACATGCCCGCCGGCAGTGGACAGGCTGTCGCGCGCGCCGCCAGGGCCAGACACCCCGCACTCTGCAGGAACCGCACCGCGGCCAGCCCCTCGTCGAGTGCACCGTCGCTGCCCTCGCTGAACAGGTCGACAATGCCCTGCAATTGCTGCCAATCGTGCTCGTCGCGCACGCGTGCCGGCCGCCAGGCGGCGCTGGGGCAGGCATCGTCGTCCAGAACTGCCAGTACCAACCCGGCGTCGCGCCCCAGCGGGGGCTTGGCTTCGGCGTCTTCCAGCTTGGGCGCAAACGGCTCGCCGCCCAGGGCCTCGAACCAGGCCTTGCGCTTCTTCTTGCCGCGGTCCTCGCCATACCACGTGTCCAGCGAAAACAGCAGGTTGGGGTTGGCAAGTCTCTGCCGCGCCAGGTCGGTCAGCTCGGCCAGCCGCGATCGCATCGGGTCGCCCGCGGCCAGCTGCGTGGCCACGAACGGCACCAACTTGGCCAGCGAGGTTGCTGCCTCCAGGTCAAAGGGGGACGGGACTGCATCGGCTTGATCCACGCTGCCATAGGCGTCCATGGTCCAAGCCGCGTCGCGGGCAAACGGCGACGGCAGGCCGGGATCTGCCAGCGCCGTCAACAGCTCGCGCGTGTCCAGGTCCGGGCTCAGGCGCCGCTCGACCTCGGTCAAGAGCTCCGGCGGCAGCGGCACACGCTTGCCCTGCGAGTCCGCGTATGCCTGGGCGAATCGCTCGACGGGGCTTGGACTGCCTTGCAGCGGCTCGCGCAGTCCGGCCGGATCCTCGGGCAGCGCTGCGGCAAACATGGCCCACAGCGGCCCGCTCTCCAGATCCCCCAGGCTGGTCTTGGCGGCCTTGGCCTCGGCCAGCTTCAGACCCAGCGCGTCGCGGAGCGGCTTGCCCATGAAATCGGCGGCATAGCGGCTCACCACCGGCAGTCCGGCCCAGAGCCACGCCGCCTCGGGCCGCGACAGCCCGGTGCGCTCGGCCAACGCCTCGGCCACGCCAGCGGGCAACACACTGAAATCATGTGTCTCGGCTAGGGAAATCGCCGTCTCCAGCCGTTCTCGCCACGGGGCCCCAGGCAGCGGTGTGCGCTCGGCGGAGGTGGTCCCTTCGGGCAGCGCAAATTCGCCGGTCGGCGCAAAATGCAGGCAGTACAGCTCGATGGGCCGATCCGTGTCGTCGCTGGTGCGCTGCACGATCCAGGCACGCTGGCCATCGCTGTAGACCCAACTGGCCGCCACCGGCTTGGGATCTTCGGGCTCGTAGTCCTCTTCGTCGAACTCGCCCAAGAGCACAAAGTCTGGACGATCGCTGGCAAAACTCAGCTTCTGCCGTTCGAACTGCCCTGGCGCCTGGGTCCACGGCATCGCCGCCAAACGCCGCAGCAAAGCCAGAAGGTTTGGCTTGGCGTTTTCGCGGTGGGCCGCGCCAACCGAACAGGCCAGCGCGATCAGGGTGTTCTCTTGCCCCACCCATTCCAGCCACGGCAAGTCGCTGGCGGGCAGAGCATGGCCACCGGCAGGCGGCAGGACCTCTAGCTGCGCTCGCGCGGCCGCCATACTTTGCGCCAGTTCGGAGTAGCCGTAGCGGTGACCCAAGAACTGCCGGCCAATGGCCTCTTGGATGTCGTTGTCGTTGAACTCCCCTAGCCCGTCGGTGACCGCCGCCACTTCCTCGCTGGCGCTGGTCAGCTTGCCCAGCCGAACCTGCAGATCGGCCGCGAAGGCCACCTGTTGCGCCACGCCGGCCTGCAAGCCAGGGTGGTTCAGGGCGGGCATCACGCGGGCCACGACCTCCAGCGGCAGCTCGGCCTCGTCGTCTTCCTTCTTGTCCTGTGCCTGGTTGGCGTGGGCCACCCCCGCGTCCAACAGCGCCTGCGCAGTGGCGCCATTCAGCGCGCGCAGCGCCTGACTCCCTTGCAGGTCGCGCGTTTGCATGAAGTGCCAAAACGCCAGCGGCGGCAGCAACGGCGTGCCAGCCGGCCGGTCGTCGTCGTCTTCGTCCACGTCTTGGATCTTGACCGCGTCGTCGTCTTCGCCCGCACCCTGCCAGACCGCCACGTCGCTATCGCCCACCGCGGCCAGCACTTGCTCGCTGCCGGGGTAGCGCAGCAGCCCGTTCGGTTCGTCGCCGTCGACAAAGCCGTGCCAGCGCCGGCCGTCGATGCCTTCGGCCACCATCCATTCCACGACACCTTCGTCGCCCGCGTCCGGGCCGGTCTTGGGCGGAATCGACTCCCAAATCCGCACGCCCACTTGCCCGTCGGCCAAGCCCAACGGCGAGCTTTGTAGGCCTGCGGGCGCCGGCAGCCACTGCTGGTCGTCGTAGTCGCCCCAGCGCGTGCCGCCCGGCAGCGGGATCGCTAGCCACGGCGGCGTGTTGCGTTCACCTTGCTTGCCCGTCTGGGGATCCAGCAGGCACCAGCCCGGCGCGACACGGTCCTTGCCGTCGCGGCGGCCGTCGTCCCACACCCAGCACGAACGGCCATCGCTGAGCAGCGTCTCGCCGCCGCCGTCGCCCGCCATACCGGGGCGCAAGGCCTTGCCGCCGTTGCAGAAGCTGCCATCGGCGAGGATCACGCCGGTGCGGCGCACACCGCGCCACGAGTACTCGTTCTCTACGTCCAAAAGCTCGGCGGGTTTGCTGGACCAGTAGGCCTTGCCGTCGTAGTCGCTGTTGCGGAACACGACCAGCAACTGCCCGCACGCGTAGCGCAGGCCAAAAAGCCGCCCGCCTTTGGGCAGTTTCAGGTCGTGGCTGAAGACCGGACCGTTCGGCCCCACCACCACCGCGCGCTTGAAGTTGTGGGCCACCAGCCACGGGTAGGCGCCGCTTACTTCCACGTCGGCGGGCGTCTTGCCAGTGCCGCGCAGTTCGGCCACCACCGCTTCCAGCGCCGGCCAGCCCAGCTCATCGAACACGCCGGCATTCAAGACCTTTTGCAGCAGCGGCGCCACCGCGACGGCACGGAGCTTCTCGAGCGCTTCGGGGAACTCGCCAAACAGCTCTGGGCTGGTCTTTTCTTCCAGGGTTTCCAACGCATCCGCGCAGCTCAGCAGCGCGCCGTCGCCCAGTTCGCCGATGTGCTTGTCCAGCCAGGCCGCTCGGCCCGCACGCAGCGCCACCTTGCCGCGCGCGACCTTTTCGAATGCCTCTTCGCCAAACACGCGGTCCAAGGCCGTAAGGAACAGCGGCCCAAAGCGAGCGTCGGCCACGGTGCGCGGCAAATCCTCTGCAGTCTCGCCGTCTTGCGCCCAGGGTAGCAAGTCGATGCTCAGGTTCTCGTTCTCGCCCAGCGGCACACCGTGGGTCAGCGCCAGCTCGACGAAGCGCGCGTCCAGCTCGCCGTACCAGTGGTCGTCGTCGTCGTCGACGTCGATTTCCAGCGCCAGGGGCACTTGGTCGCTGGCCAGCCGCGCCCCCAGCCAACCCAGCCAATCGCACACATAGCGCGGGTGGTCTTCGCTCCAACGCAGCAACTTACTCAGCCACGCTGCGGGCTTGCCCTTGGGGGCCTGCTGCAGCCACGCCCGGCCGCCGCACTCGACCAACAGCGCCGACCACTGCTCGGCAAAAGCCGCCTCGTCGCTTACCTTTTGCGGCCTTGGCCACAGGTCCAGCAACTGCACCACCGTCTCGGGCTGGGCGGCGCACAGCTTCTTCAGCGGCGCTTGCCAAGCCTTCCACACCTCCGCTGGGGCGCGCACCAAGGCCGGTGCATGCAGAACCTGAGTGATAAAGCTTAGCTCCTCGCCATCGGGATCGAGCTTGGCCGCCTTGGCCAGCCCGCGCAGGTCCTTGGCCATGCCTGCCCATGGCGGCATGCCGCCCAAGGTTCGCTTGAGGCACAGGTGCGCAAAGGCGGCAAACGCCTTGCCTTTGTCCGGGATTTCCAGCAGCGACTTGCCATAGGCCGCCAGGGACTTCGCCGTCAGGGCACCCGCCAAGGCAAACTCGAGAAACGCCTCGGCCCGCACTTCTTCCACGACTTGCAGTCCATACTGGCGCTCGGCCTCGCGGGCCTTTTCGAAGCACTGCGCCGCAAACGTCCGATTGCCAGCCGCCAGGAACAGGCGCGCACACTCCTCCCAGTAGCTGGGCAAGAAATGCGGAGTGCTCCGGCTTAGTTTCTGGGCAATCGCCACCAACGCGTCTTTGGCGTGGCCGGGTTTGCTGGTCATGCGTCGCGTCGCCTTCTTCAGCTCCTGCACGACTGCCAGGGCATAGCGGGCGTTCTTGGGGTCGTGGAGCAGCGCCCAGCCCGGGAAGCCCGGGGCGCGCCGACGCGTCAAGGCCAGGGCGGGTGTCGCGCCTTGCTTGGCAAAGCCCAAGGCCTCCATCTCGGCTTCGCTGCCGGCCACCAACCCCTCGGGCACCAAGCGAATGACCGGATCGGCTAGCCCAGGATGGGCAAAGCTGTGCGCCGCCACTCGGTCCGCGCCGTCGGTCTGGACGTGGAGCGGCAACAAGGCGCCCGCCTGCAGAAGTGCTGTGGCATCAAGCATCTTGGTCCTCCTCGCCTTCTACGTGACGGGCCGCATAGATCGCCGCGGCCATGCGCAGGCCTTCGGACCACGCCACCGGCCCCACTTCGCGCAAGTGCAGCCCGTTGGCCTGGGCGTCGACCCAGACCAACTCACCCGTCTCGGTTTCCCACTCGGGGTCGCCATCGCCGATCCAGTAGCGCGCTTCGATGGTTTGGCCGTTCTCGAGTACCTTGCACACTGCCGAGCCGCCCGTGACCCGGTAGCCCAGCTTGGTGCATTGGGCCAGAGCGTGCCGCAGCTCCTCGAACTCGGCGTCGGCGTAGACGTCCCAGCTCGATTCGTCTGCGGGCAAGTCGGCCGGCCGGACAAAAGTCTCGCGGAACAACTGCGGCAGGCCCTGTGTAAGGCCCAGTTCGCCCAAAAGGGCGCGGAAGTCCGCAAGCTCTGGCAGCAAAATCGGATGCGGGATCAAGACGGTCTCGCACTGCAGCCAGCGGGTCTCGCCGTCCAGATCCACGATGCCCAGGCCCTTGTGGGCGTCGGCCGCGCGCAAGATGCCGGCCGCCAGGAAATCGGGCTGCCCAGCGGCGTCGATCGGCGCCACCACGGCATGTTCCAGCGCCGCCCGCCACGCCGGATCGGGCCAGACCGCCGCCAGCACGCTGCGGGGCACGGGCAGCGAGCGCAGCAGCCAGGTCTCGGCCGTAGCCAGGCACTCGCTGCGGTGGTTGCCAAGCCAGTCGCGCAAGGCCTGCAGTGCCTCGACCGACTCGCTCTCGCGCAGTTCTTTGGGCAGGCTGGTCAAGACCTTACCCTTGGCATTTTTACACAAGATTTTGTCGCCTTGCAGGGCCAGGCTATAGCCATCGGCCGCCGGCAGCCACACGGGAGCTTCGGTCGCCATCGCAGGGTTCTCGCGAGCGCAGAGGTGCGCTGGGGCTGCGATTGTGGGCCGGTGCGGCGGGTTGGGCAAGCGGGTGGCTGGGCCCCGATCCGCCGCTTTGGGCGCAACTCGGCGTTGCTACGTCGTCCCAGCTACGGGTTGCCCCACTGGGGCGACCCGTTCACCCTTCGGGCGACCGCTCGCGACCCATTGGGGGGCATTTTCTACCGGTTGAAATTACTCAGGGTGATCCAGGTGTGCGTCAGCGATGCTGGCCCCGCAGGGGTGGTGGCGCCGGGCAGGCGTCGCCACCGCCGGGAGCCCGCGGTGTGGGTTTCGAAGGACTTTCCTTCGACCGGCGGCCGCAGCGCGACGGCCCGGCGCGGATTCAGAAATTGCCCCCCAACTTCCCGTTCGCCGGGCCGGGACGCCCAAAGTCCTTTGTTTTTGGGGGGTAGAAAATGCCCCCCAACGCAGGCGCACTACGCAAGCGCACAAATTGCCCCCAGTTCCTTTTCGCTGCCGCTGCGTCACCACCTTTGCCTTGGCATCCGGCGGTGCGACGCGATCTTTCATGCTGCGGTCGAGGGCGGGGGACCGTCAAGAACTGGCCGATCTTGGGCGCGTTTTGGTGAGTCACGCCCTGGAACCTGACGCGCCGGACGCGCATCCCCACCCGGACCACACGCCAGCACTGCCCGGCAGCGATCTGGCTACCTTCGGCACGTGAACGAACCGGGCGGGCATGGAAACCCGCCTACTCTGGCGCCTGGCCGTGCCGGCCGAACGCCCCCTTGCCAAAACCAACGCCCAAACGCACCATCGGCTGCAACCGCCGCACCCGCAACGACGGGTCACCTGCAAGCTTTTCGTCATTGACCACGTGGTGAATGTCAAAAAGCTCGCACTGCCGCCAACCAGCCCTACCAGGAGCACCGTGAGCACCAGCCTGCAAACACGCAAAACCAAAGAAGACTATGCCGACATCTTGGCCGACCTGGACCGCCTGTCGCGCGAGTTGCTGCTGACCCATCGCCTGCAGGCCGGCAAGCTGTTCCTGGACCGCTTCTTTGGCGGCAGCGCCCATGCCTACCACGACAAGAACCCCGACAAAGAGGCCAGCTTCGTGGAGTTTGCCAAGGTCTGCAAAGACGAGCTGAGCGCCGCCGGCCTGACGAACAACCTGGCCCGCCAGTCGATCCTGGCGCGAATTGCCTGGGACGGCCTGCCGCCGGCCGTGCGCGAGGGCCTGAAATTCAACCACATCGTCACGTTGGCCCGAGTGGACGAGCCGACCATGCGCGCCCGGCTGGCCATGGACGCCACCCGCCAAGGCTGGACGGTGCTGCAGCTGGAAGACGCCATCCACCGCGCCGAGGACGGCCACTACTACGACATCGACCCAGACACGCCGGGCACCCAGCCGCCGCCGCTCCCCGACGAACCGCAGGTGGCGACCTACCAGCCGGGGCGCCTGGTCACGCAATTGGTCAAGGCGGGCAAGGAGCTGCAGGCCTGGGAGCAGGCGTGGGCGAGCGTGGACGGCAGCAAGCTCCGCGGTGCCCAGCGGCTGCGGATGCACCAGGCGCTGGCGACGCTGAAGGCGCAGGTGGCGCGGTTGGAGGGGCAGCTGGGGCCAAGCGATGTCGCAAGTGCCAATACCTGATACCGGCCTCGACTTGACACCCCAGCCGCCAGCCCCCAATGTCGCCAGCCGAAGCGCCACCACGTCGTACCGCGGCGCGCCAGGGGAGCAGAAATCGTGGCTGATCGTTCCGAAATCGTACCTATGCTTCACGTCGACTTGCGCGCGGGTGCGCCGGTCGTGCTGGTCGCCCCGCACGCCACTGCGCCGCTGGCCCCGGCCACGGGCTACATCCAAGCCGATCCAGAGATCCAGGCGCAGTTCGCCGCCCACGTCGCCGAGTGGCACGACGCCGGGAGTGCGGAAGTCCTGCAGGCGTGCGGGCTTGCCCTGGGTGCCACCACCGTCAAGGCCGGGCTGCCGCGCGGCCTGCTGGACCTGAACCGCGGCTGGCGCGGCCGGGTCGAAGAGCAGGAGACGCTGTTTGGCAAGGGCGCCGTGGATCGCTGGGTGGGCGAGCGCCTGAACCCCGGCGCGCTGGAGCAGCTGGGCGGCCTGTATCACGGCGCGATGACGCAGCTGCGGCAGGCAGCGCGGGGCACGCGCGGCATCGTCGAGCTGCACAGTTACGGCGAATTGGGCTCGACCTACGACCAGCTGAACGGCGGGCGGCCGGTGCGACGGGCGGCGATGGCGATCGTCGACTCGGTGCCGTGGCGGTCGGCGCGGCCGGTGGGACTAGCGCGGTTGATTCCTGGGGATCTGCGCGGACTTCCGTGGTCCCTGCACCGCCGCTTGGGCGACGAGCTGGCCGCCGCGGGCTTGGCTCTGGGGCCGCACCCGTACCCCGCCCAGGCGCCGTGGACCCTTTCTGGTCGCTACCTTGCGGAGCGGTGGTTCCAGTGGCTGGCCGCGACCGGGCGCCTGCCGGCGGCCACGGCCGAGCGCTTGGGCGAACTGGCCTGGAGCGACGAACAGCACCCCGACCTGGACCGCACGATTGCCGGCGAGGCGGTCCTGGGGCTGGAGGGCGCACAGGAAATCGCTCAGATCACGCTCGCGTGGGATGCCCAGGCCAGCCGGCTTGCCGAGCAATTCCTGGCGGAGACCGGCGCTTTTGCCACCACCGTCGAGCTGCGCCTGGACCTCATCGACCAGGCCGAGGCGGTGGGGCAGGCGGTGGCGCGGGCTCTGGCGCACCACTTGGGGCAGTAGGCCGGGCTACTCCACCGCCAACCGCCGCAGCACCGCGACGCCGTCCACGCCCACTTGGCAAGCCAGCGCCCACACTTGCACGCCTGCCTGCTTGGCGCGCGCCAGCTCGGCGGCGTAGTCGGGGTCGATCTGTGCTGCCGCCGCCACCGAGTCTGCGTCGTCGCGCTGCACCACGTACAGCTGCGCCGCCTGCCCGCCGGCGTGAACATGCTCGGCCAGGCGCTGCAAGTGCTTGCGCCCACGCTCGGTTTTGGCGTCGGGGAACAACGCACGTCGGCCCTCCACCAGTGTGACCGACTTGACCTCGATCGCCCACGGCGACGGACCGTCCACCCACAGGTCCACCCGGCTGTCGTCGCCCAGCGGCTGCTCGGTCTTGCAGTCGCGCACGTCCCCCAGTTCGGGCAGCCACCCAGCCCGCAGCGCCGCCGCGCCGATGCGGTTGGCCAGCACGGGCAGCACGCCGCACCACGCCCCACCGGGCACCTGCAGCGCCAGCAAGGTATACTTTAGTTTTCGAGCACTATCGCTGCCATGGTCGCCGAGCAGCGCCGCGCAGCCCGGGTGCAGCAGGCCCGCCATCGAGCCGGTGTTCGCGCAGTGGGCCACGCTGGTCGAGCCGTCCGGCAGCCGCACGTCGGCAAAAAAGCGCTGACGGCGCCCCAGGAATTGGCCGGTTACGGCCGGCGCGGGCCAGGGAATCAGCGTGGGTTGGGGCATGGCGATTTTCTCGTGCGGCGGGTGCGCTCAACTGATGTGCAGCGACTGGGTAAACGCCCAGGTAAACCAAAGCAGCAAGGGCACTTGCACGGCCGCGGCCAGAGCAAAGCGCCGCCCGTCCAGCAGCTGCGCCAGGACCAAGAACGTAGGGAAAAGCACGCTCATGTAGCGCCCCGAGGCGTCAAAACCTGTGAACATCACGAGCAGTGTCGACAGCGCGGCGTAGGCGACCAGCCCCGGCGACAGCTTGCGCCGCCCTGCCACCACCGCCGCCAAGGTGCCAAAAACCACCAGAAGGTACATGGCGTTCTGGAAGCGCAGCGTGTGGGGCACGTCGGCGTGGCGCAGCGAGTTGAGCAGGTCGATCAGCCGGCGAAGTCCGGGCCGCTTGTCCCACACGGTCGTATAGGTCAGCAAGAAAGGCAGCACATGGCCAAAATGACTGTAAAAGTAGCCCATCAGGCCCAGTAGCGGCAGCGGCGTGGCCAAGAACCAGAGCACGTTGCGATCCAACCGTGGCCAGCGCCAAGACGCTCCGTTGGCCATTTGGGGCAGTTGCATGGATAAATACTCGACGAACAGGCCCACCGCCACCAGGAAGCCGACCGTCCTGGTCACGGCCGCCAAGCTCGCCGCGGCACAGGCCAGCGCCCAGCGCCGCTCGCGGCCCCAGGCAAACGCCCACACGCCAAGGCACAGGAACAGCGACTCGGTGTAGACTGCCGAAAAGAATAGCGAAAACGGAAACACCACTAGCAGCCAGGTCGTCCGTCCCGCCACCGCTTCGCCCCAACCGCCCGCAGCTAGCCGCCACAGGCCCTGCAGGGCCAACCACAGGCACAGCAAGCTGAAAAGGGGCGCCACCACCGCAAAGGCCGCATCTTCGCCCAAGCTGGCCACCAGCGGCCGGTCCAGCACCCCCACCGTCCACGAGTAGAGCGGGAAGAAGTTGACATTGCAGGCCTTTCCGGGTGTGAACTGGTAGCCGTCGCGGACGATGCTGGCGTACCAGCCGGCGTCCATGCGCGACCAGCCGTCCAGCAGCGGCAAGTGCGGCAGCGGGCTCCAGACCCCCGGCCGGGCCGGCGCCAGCGCCGTACACAGCCAGGCCCACAGCAGCAAGCCCAGACGCGTGCTCAGGAAAGCGGGCATCACTGCCCGCCAGCCAGCCACGGGGATGCTCATGCCTCGTCCTCGTCGCCGGTGGCCAGCGCCGCCGCCATGGCCAGCGCTCCCAGCGGAAAGTGGTAGTAATTCCAAAACGCTTGTTTGTTCAGCGCCAAGAACGCCAGCATCACCATCGCCACCGCCGCGGCAAAGCCAGCCGGGGACCGCGGCGCCCGCCAAAGGCTCAGCGCAAGAGCTACCACGGCGAGCACAAAGGCAATCCACACGCCCACCGGCGGCTTGCCGTCCGTGGACCAGGCCGCAAGCCAACTCAATGAGTCGGGTCGGAAGGGCTGCAGCATCTGCAGGGTCACCACGCTGCGCCAAAAGGCCGGCGGATCGGCCAGCACAGCCGGCAAATGCAGCGCCAGTAGCACCAAGCCGGCCTTGCCAAAAAACGCTAGCGCTGACCTGGGCTTCCACAGGCTAGGGTCAAGTAGCAGCGCCAGCGGCGCCACCAGCACCAAGTACTGTTTGGTCCCCAGAAACGCGCCAAAAATCCAGGGCAGCCACGCCGGCTTGCGCACGGCCGACCACAACACCGCCGCCAGCCCCAGGATGACGAACGGCTCGGTCCAGGCCTGCTCGACCAGGAACAGCGTCCGCGGCGTGGTCATCAACACGGCAATCGCCACCACCGCCAGGTAGTTGCGCGCCGTCCGCCACACCAGCACAGCGGCCACGACCAGCGCCAGCCAGTGGGCAAAGCGCACGTCGCCGGTCGCTTGCGCCACGGGGCATTCCAGACCCAGCAGCAACGGCGGGTAGATGTAGCCGAATTGCAGCCGGCCGCCCACCACCAAACCCGGCGAGTAGAAAGGCGTATCGTCGGGATACGGGCTGGCAAACGTGATCGAATACGGATTGTGCCCGCCGGCTAGTGCGGCGCAGCCCTGCTGCTGGAACTCAAAGACGTCGATCTCGGGCCGCCCGTCCCAGCGGACAAACCACAGCCCGATCAAGAGCATCGCCACCAGGAACAGCGCTCCCGCCCACTTGCGCTGCTTCGCTTGGGCCACAGTCAGCGCCGCGGCGGCCGTCGCGGTTAGCGCCAGCCCATGCAACGTGCCCATATGTTCGCGCGGATGCAGCCAGTGCTTGCCCAGCGGCAGCGTCAGCCACTGCGCCAGCTGGGCGACCACCGCAGCCAGCGCCAACGCGGCGGTCCACTGCGGCAGTGCGCGCCAGGCCACGGTCAACCGGCCCCAAGTCGCCAGGCCTGCCAGCAGCAGCGTCAAGGCAACCCAGCGCAACGCCAGCGGATCGGGACGCGTGCCGTCGTAGATGCGCAGCGCCTGGCCCAGGCTCACGGCGGCCAGTAGCCACAGCAGCGGGGCAAGGGGCTGGCGGTGGGCGGCGTCCGGCATGGCCGAAGTGTCGACCGGCTGGCCGTGCCGCGCAAGGTGCTCGGAGCCGAGCCGCGGTGCAGCGTGGCCGGGCCCGCTCTCGTGGTGCTTGACACGCCATGGGGGCGGCAGATACTGCCCTTGTAGACCCATGTGTCCCGAAGCTGGCCATGAAATCACGCTTCACTCAGCCCCTCTCCACCTTGGCCATCTGCTTGGCCTTGGCGGGGTGCCCGGCGTCGTCCCATGATTCAGTCCAGGTCGGCGGCCAAGGAGTGGGGCAAGCCAGCACAGGCAATCCCTGTCAAAACAACGGACAATGCAACGACGGCAACGCATGCACGCTCGACGTCTGTCGCGCGTCAAGGTGCGAACACGCCGACCGGGTGTGCTGGGACGCAAACCCTTGCACGCTTGACGGGTGCGACCCCAAAGCCGGATGCACGACCACGCCCTATTCGTGCGACGACGGCGATATGTGCACGCTCGACGGCTGCGACCCGTACAGCGGCTGCGCGCACGGACCGGCAGGGTGCAGCGACAACAATCCCTGCACCATCGATACGTGCATCAAGAACGCCTGCAAGAGCAAACCGGCGCCAGACGGCCTGCTGTGCCCGTTGGGCAGCGGCACCTGCGCGAGAGGCACCTGCGTGGCCGACAATTGCCCGGACGGGACGCAGCTTGGCGCGTTTGCGTTGGACGGCCTCAAGGGTTTCGAGCCCATCCACTTGGCGCAGCTGGGCAGCAACCAGATCGCCGCGATCGGCCACACCTACAGTGGCACCAGCGGACAGTGGCAGCAGCGCGTGGCCGTCATCGACCTGCAGGCCAAGGGCGTGGCCATGCACGAGGCGCCCGGCTGGCAAAGCGTTCCTGCGGCCAACGCGGCGCGTCGCGGCAGCGACGGCAGCGTGCTCCTCTGCGGGGAAAAGCCAGGCAAAAGTCAGACCTTCGCCTGGTTTGGCCGTTCCAAGGGGATGGCGCCACCTGTCGTCTTGGACTTTGACAGCCCCAATCGCCGCAGTTGCTTCCACTTGCAGCCCACACCGGACGGCGGCGCCTTGCTCTCGGGCTGGGCCGAGACAGAGTCCAATGTCTTTTCTACCACCTGGCTTGGCCGCGTTGACGCCAACGACAAGGTGCTCTGGAACAGCGTGATCAACCTGAATAAGTACAACATGGTCACGGCCGCCGTGGCGCCGGCTACCGGGCAGGCGGTGGCGGCGGCCTACGGCGAGGCGGGCAGCTATGGGCAAGCGGACTCGCGCTTGCTGTGGTTGGACGGCCAAGGCACCACGGTTGCCACGGTCCAACTCGATGCGACTTTGTACCTGGATGTGCGCGCGCTGATTGCCAGGCCCTCGGGGGCGATTACAGCGATCGCCGGGCTCAAGAACGCGACGACGGCCGTCGGGATGGCGTGCCTCCGCCTGGATGCAGCGGGCAACCTGTTGTGGAGCAAGGCCAACTTGCCGGCCGGCTACCTGATGGTTGCAGAACCGACGGCGACCGGCGACTTGTTGGTCATTTCCGCGCCGCAGGGCGGACCCAAGTGGTTGATCGGTTTGAACGACCAGGACGAGGTCGCCTGGCAGACCGAGATGAACCTGGGCGGGCAAGACCTGGCGACGGACGTCATTGCCCTCGCCGATGGGCGGCTGGCTGTGGCGGGCCTGAGCACGCCCAGCAAGAATGGTGTCTACACCACGTATGCCAGTGCCTGGCTCGGCTTGGCCGATGCCTGGGGGCACCTGGGCTGCAAGGCCGCCGGCCCCTGCGCAGGCCTGACCAGTTGCGACGACGGTGACCCGTGCACCGCCGACAGCTGCGTCAATCCAGGTGGTTGTGCGCATGTGGCCTTGCCGGCAGCGGTCACTTGTGGCCAAGGCTAGCTCGAAGATGGAGGTGACCATGCGGCCGTCCAGTACTCGCAAAGAATTCAAGTCTCTATGTGCGCTCTTGGCACTGGCGTGGACGATCATGGGCACTCAAGCGGGCACCGCATACGCGTGCGGCGCCTGTATCAGCCCCACCCTGGACACGGCGCCCAATCAGGTCGTGGTGCAAAACGCCGAGCGCGTGCTGTTCTTGCGCGACCCTGTGTCCAAGGTGTCCACGGTGTGGGTAGAGGTCCGCTACTCTGGATTGGCCAAGGATTTCGCCTGGGTGTTGCCCGTGCCCAAGCTCCCCAAGGTGGGCGTGGGAACGGTAGCTGTCTTGGACGCCCTGGATCAGAGGATGGCGGCGCGAATTCGCTTGGTCATCGCGCCGCCAGAGAATTGCCGCGATCCTGGCATCGGGTGTGCCAGTTTTCAGGTGTCGGCCGCGAGCGACGTGGCCAAAGGCCTCGATGCTTCGGCCACCGACGACGGTTGGGCGGCGGATGTGGGGGCAGGCGAGGTTGCCGTCTTGGCCAGCGGCGCCACCGGGCCGTACGACTACCAAATCATTCAAGGATCCCAGGTAGAACCGCTCTACAAGTGGTTGAACGATCACGGCTATGCGACCCCAAGCAAGGCCAAACCGATCCTGGCCAGCCACGTGGCCAAAGGGGACCTCTTCGTCGCCGTCAAGCTGCAGAACGGCCAAGGCATCGGTGCCATTCGGCCCATCACTCTGACCATGGACGACGCCGAGCCGTGCGTGCCGCTGCGGTTGACCTCGATTGCCGCCCAGGACGACATGACGGTGGTGGTCACGCTCGCGGGACCCGGCCGCGCCATCGTCAAGAACCATCTGGATGTGCAACTCAATCCGCTGCGCATGAGCTACGCCGTTGGCCCAGAAGTTCCGTGCCCCGATCCGGCAGCTGGTCTAGGCGTGTGCCGCGTGCCAGGCAACTACGCGCAGCTGCTGGCCGCTGCCGTGGACGAGGCTGGGGGCAACGCGTTCGTGACGGAGTACGCGCAGCCGGGCAGCGCGGTGGGCGGGCTGGCCTGGATTCCAGCTGGCACGCCGGCGGCCATGAGCGCGGTGAAGAACTATCTGCAACTTGGCCAGCTCTTGGCTGGTGGCGGGCTGCCGGTCACGCAGGAAGTGGCAGACACCTTGGACGAGGCCTTGGGTCTGTCGACCTATGCGACCGGCACCACGGCCCTGCAGGTGCTGGGCAACCTGCGCGGCTGCGCCAAGTATTGGCAGGCCGGCATGGTTGATTTCGAACACTGCCCGGTGGCCGCTTCGCCAGAGTTGTTCACCCACCAGGCCTTGTCCCAGCACGCGGTCGACGGTGTCAAAGCCGCGGAAGTAGTCCAGAAACAGCTGGTGGATCCGGTTGCCGAGGTAGCGGCGCAGTTGGCCAAGGCCGCGGTGGCGACCCGCCTGGTGATGCGGATCTCGCCAGACGAGATGGACCGCGACCCGGTGTTCGCCTTCAACAAGGGCCTGCCTTCGGTGGCGAACACAAGGCAAGGGTCCATCAACCCAGTCTGCTTGACCGGCTGGGCGGGCTACGGGCAAACAGCCAAGCGCATTACGTGGCCCGAATTGGGCAGTTGGGTGGTGGACAACGATACCGCAGTCGCGCCTCGCTTTGCGCAGACGCCGGCCGCCGCCGCGATCCAGTTGCTCGATGAAGAGGGCGGTCCCCTGCCCGTGGCACCCGCGCAGGCTCTGGTTGTCAGCAGCGCGATAGCAGGAGCCAAGCCGGGGCAACCCCAGCTGCCCAAAGACTTTGTTGCCCAGCCGGCTCCGCAATGGACGGTTCCGCCCAGCGACCCGCTGGTCACTGCGGTGGGCGTCTGGCACGCGCCCGCGGGCTGCAATCCCAAGGCGGGCTGGGAGTCTGGAGCGCCGCCACCGGCGGGAGCGGCGATCGGCAGCCCCGATGGTGGCAGCCTGGACAGCGCCAGCACCCCTGCCAAGGCCGGCGCCAGTTCGCCAGACACCGGCTGTGCAGCGCGACCGCGCTCGCCGCCTGGGCTTGGGTGGCTGGGACCGGCACTGCTGCTGCTTCTGGTAGGTGGGCGACGGCGACAGGCTCCTGGAGCACCGATCAGCAGCCCAGTCCTCGCGGCAAACGTCGCGACGGGGCGCGCCAGTGCAGTGCTTTGGGCGGCCCGCTTGCGACCCACTGAACATCAACGAGTTTTCGTCAGCGAGTGGTCTCGTTGCTCTGAACCTCGGAGATTTGTGATTGGTGTTCTAGAGAGCGGATTAGTTATACGAACCCCGTCTGATTCACGCCTGTACGGCTTCTCTGACCCGGTCTGCAACCGGCGAGAATCAGGCGGGGACCCCGGTTCGGACCCGAAGAATTGCCCGAGTTTTCGATCCGATTCGGACGGAACTGGAATTAGGGCATTCTCCGCGCACCCGCGCCGTCAAGCCTCTAGCCCGCCAGCACGACCATCGCGCCCGCGATCGCCAGCCCAGCGCCCACCCAGCGCTGCCGCGGGATCTTGTCGCCCAGCCAGGCCGACAGCAGCAGCGTGAACACCGTGCCCATCTGGTTCAGCAGCGCCGCCCGCGAAGCCATGGTGTATTTGATGCCGCCCAGCCACAGCAGCATGGACAGGTAGGTGCCCACCAGTGTCGCCGGGATCGCCATACGCCAGGCGGCTTGAGGTCGAAATAAGCTGAAGCTGCGACCGATTTTGCCGGTCAGTCCGTCCCACACCACGATGGCCACCGCGCCCACCACCAGCCGAAAGGTGGTCGCTTCGAGCAAGTCCGAGCGGTTCAGCGCCGGCTTGGCCACCACCACCGCCAGCGCCGTCGTCGCCACGCCGCCCAGGCACAGAGCCACCCCGCCCAAGTCAAGATGCTCAAGTGTTTCACGACCTTGCCAGGCCACCACCGCCAGACCGGCCACCACCAGTGGCGCTCCAATCAGCAGCCCGCCGCGCAGCTCCTCGCCGATCAGCAGGGCCGAAAGCGTCATCACAATCGGCGAGTAGATGCAGTCCGTCACCGCGGCGACGCTGGTCCCCACTCGCTGCAGCCCGGCCAAGAACAGCGTATCGGCAATGGACAAGCCCAGCACCGCGCTGCCCGCCAGCCGCAGCCAGTCTTCGGTCGAACGGTGCGTGTCCCAACCCTTGCCCAGCGCCGCCATCGTCGCCAGTAGCAGCACCGACGCCACGACATTCTTGAACAGATTCAAGGCAGTCGCGTCCACTGCCCCCACGCGACGAAACAGCATCACCGCGGTGGCCCAGCAAGCGGCGCAGCTCAGCGCCATCACTTCGCCCATCCCGATCTGTGGCATGCCCTCGATCATGGATGCAGCCATCCTTCGTCCAGCATGGCCCGCCGGACTTGGCCTGCGGCACCAAACTGTTCGTTTCGATAGCGCTTACTCAACTCGCCTTGCCACTCGTGTGGCGCCCCCAGCCGGCCCAGGCTGCGCACGGCTGCGGCCCGCGCAAACCCCGAAGCGGCGTCGCTGTCTACCAGATCGCGAAGCAAGGCAAGGACTTCGGCCCGCTCTGGCGCGTCGGTCTTGGCCAGGCAGCCGAGCGCCTCAACCGCTTGCCAGGCCGGGCGCTTGGCGTCGGTGCGGGTCAACTCCGCCTTCAGCAGTATCCATGCCGACTTGCGCACGGTGTCGTCGCCGTTGCCGCACAGCGCGTCCACCAGACCTTGCGAGCACGCGGCGCGAACCTCTTTGTTCAGGTCCGGTTGCTGCAAAAGTTCAGCCACTTCGTGGTGTTGCGGCGACAGCCGTGCTACGGGCCGGCATGCCGTCATCTGCTCGGGAACATCGCCGTGGGCCAGCCGATCGCCCAAAGTCGCCAGGTGGGCGGCCGGCTCGCTGGCCAGCACCTGCAAGGCCGCGACCCGCACCGGCAATTGCGGGGATCGGGCGCGCTCGTCGGCCAACTCCAGCACGGCAGGGCGCCCCGCCGCCGCGGCCGGCTGCGTCAGCAGCGTCAGCAGCACGACCTGGACCTGCGGGTGCGACTCACGCCGCGCGGCCGCGAGCAACTGCGGATAGGTATTCTGCAATTGCGCCGTCGCCAGCTGCGCGGCCAGCATGCGCACCACCGGGCTGGCGTTGCCCAAAAAGCGCAGCCCTAATGCGGCATAGTCGGCCACCAGGCCCGGACGCACCTGCAACCGTTGCCGCGCCGTGGCATAGCGGCGGTAGGCTGGGCAGTACGGGTCGACATCGACCGGCCCCACCTCGCAGGCCGAAGTCGCACGCAAGTATGCGTCAAGCTTGTCGAATTCAAGAGGCGGCGCGTTGTCGGCGATGCCCGCTTCTAGCACGGCGGTGGCCGGCCCAGCCAACTCCAAACCAGCCAAGTCTGCGTTGGGCCAGGCACTTGCGGCGGCCGGCAACGGAGCGGGCCGCGGCGATTCGCGCTCTTTGCAGCCGGTCGCCGCTACGGCCAGCGCCAGGCTGGCGGCGGCTACTCGTAGACCATCCACAGCGGCCCCGGAAACAGCCAACTCAGGGCCGACTGCAGGCGATCACGCCAATTCTCCCAATTGTGGCCGTCGCGGGCTTCCTCGAAGCGCACGTCCAGGCCAATTCCCTGCAAGAACGGTACCATCGAGCGGTTCTCGTAGATCAGCGACTCGTATGTGCCGCACGACAGGTAGGCGCGATCGCACGGTTTGCCGGGCGCCTCGCGAAAGGCATTGACGAACTCGACCACCCGGTCAAACGCGGGCCCGCGAGTGTGCTGGCCAATGTCGGTAAAGGCAAAACTGCCCGACTGCAAAAGCAGTTTTCCAAACACGCCGGGGTAGTGCCAAGCCGTGCTCAGACTGGCGACGCCGCCAAAACTCGCGCCCATCAGGCAGCGCTGCGCGGGCGTCTTGTACAGCGGGTAGTGCTCCTCCATGAACGGCACGACGTGCTCGACGATGTAGGCCTGGTGTTGCGCCTGGTCTGGATATTCCACCATGCGATTGCGGGGATGCGTGAAGGCCACCACCATCGGCGCCACTTCAAGCCGGTGGATCAGGTTGTCGAGCACCACCTTCATGCGAGCGAATTTCAGGTAGTCGCCGCCATCGTGCACCACCAGCAGCGGGTAGCGCCGCGATACGCGGAAGCGCGCCGGGGTATACACCGTGATGTTGCGCGGTTCGCCCCAGGGCGTAGTCGGGATCACCAGTTCGTGCAGGGCGCCCTCGCGCGCGTCTGCGTCCACTTCCACCCAGTCCGGCAGCTGATACCCCTCGCCGTGGCAGACCGAATTGGAGCCGAAAGGATCGTGGGCCTGGCGCGCGTTGTGCGGGTCGCGGACCCAAGTGCCTTTGCCGCCGCGCACCACCTCGAATTTGTACTCAAAGCGCGATCGCGCGGGCACGTCGAGCACCACGTACCACAGGTCCGTCCGCGGGATGCGCGTCATCGGCATATCCGACGGCAACCCGAACACAAAGTGGCGCAGCCGCACGTCGTCGGCCTTGCCGCGGTAGACAAAGGTGCCCGTGCGGCCTTCGATAATCGGAAACGAGTGCTGGGCAACGAACGCGTCGACTGCGCGCGCGTCGTGGCCGGCTTGGCGTTCAAACTGGTGGATGGCGAGGGTCATCGGCAGCCTGGCCGCGATCGCGTGCGGCGCGATGGGCAGTGTGGGCAAGTTCGCGCGGGGTCGCAACCGCTTCCAGAAACATCCTTGCGTCCCCTGAGGCTACGTGACCGCAGCGCCACCGCCGTGGCAGCCGCCCAGTCCGCGGCACCGTCGCCGTCCTCGCGAGGAACTGCCCAACGGTTCCGTCCGAATCCGATCGAAAACTCGGGCATTTCTTCGGACCCGAACCGGGGTGCGCATCAAGTGTCATCCTGAGGCGAATTGCAGTACCATGACGCGCGCGGCGCCGGGGCGCCCGACGAGGCAGAATGCCACAGGCCGGTCGATCCAACCAAACCCACGGCAACTTGGGCGATTCTTCCGCCGAAGCTCCCAGCCACCCGCCGCCGAACACCGGCAGCGACAGCTACCGTACGGGCACCTGGCCGGGCAGCGACGTGCCGTTTTCTGCGCTCACCAACGCCTACCAGTTGATCGAGCGGCACCAATTCACCGAAGTCGATCGCGATCTCGTTCGCAAGATGGGCGCGATCCTGGCGCCGCGCATCGAAGACTTCTTGACCGCCTTCTACGTCTGGATGTCGGGCCAGCCCGAGTACGACCTGTTCTTTGCTGACCCCGGCCGCTTGGCGCGCGTGCGCGGCTTGCAGGCCAGCTACTGGCGCACGTTCTTTACCGCAGAAGTCGACGATAGTTACGTGCGCTACCGGCGCGACGTGGGCATCGTCCACGCGCGCGTGGGCCTCAGCCTGCCGGCGTATTTCGCCGCGATGGACAAGGGCCTGAGCCTGTGGATGGACGAGGTCTACGACGGCAATCTCAAACCCGCGCAATTCCTGGCCTGCCAGCGCTCGGTGACCAAGCTCATTCACATCGACACGGCCATCGTGGTCGAGGCGTACTCCCAGGTCATCAACGAGAAGATCGCCGACCAAGCGCGCTCGATTCTAGAGATGTCGACCCCAGTTACGGCCCTTTGGGAAGACATCTTGATGCTCCCCGTGGTGGGCATCGTCGACTCGCGGCGCGCCCAAGACATCATGCGCTCGGTGCTGACCCGCATCGCCGAAACGCGCGCCCGCGTGTTCATCATGGACATTTCGGGCGTGTCGGTGATGGACACCGCCGTGGCCAACCACTTGGTCAAGGTGACGCGTGCCACGCGCCTGATGGGTTGCGAGTGCTTGCTCTCGGGCTTGTCGCCAGCGATTGCTCAGACCATCGTCGAGCTCGGCATCGATGTGGGCAAGGTCCACACCCGCGCAACCCTGCGCGACGCCTTGGAAGACGCCTTTGGCCGCATCGGCATCGAAATTCGCAAGACCGGCGAGATCGTCCGCGGGGGCGCAGCATGAGCGGCGTGTCCCTGGTCGAGCGTCCCGAGAGGAGTCACGCCGACCTGACCCCGACGTCGCTGTCGACCATCGATCGCGTGGTCATCGCCACCTTGACCCGCGACCTGACCTCTGCGGTGGTGCAGCGCCTGCGCGACGATTTGCTGGCGCGTGTCCACCAAGTGCGGGCCCAGGGTGTCGTGTTTGATGTGGCCAGCCTGCAGCTGATGGATCCTTGGGAGTTCAAGGCATTGCAGCAGACTGCCGCCATGGTGCGCTTGCTGGGCGCGCGGGTGGTGCTGGCCGGGCTGGCGCCGCAAGTCGTCGAAACTCTCGCTGCGCTCGACGCCGACACCGGGGGGTTCGACGCCACCGTGGCGACCGTGCACGGCGCGCTGCAAGCGTTGGGGCAGTAGCCAAGCGATGCATAGCAACTCCATCAGCCGCAACGTCTTTCGGCTCACGGGCGAGACCGATTTGCCGGCGATGGTGGGCGGCATGCGGCGCGTGCTGCAAGACGCCGGCTGCGGTGATGCCGAGTCGATGCGCATGGTTACGGTGGCCTCGGAGCTGTCGAACAACATCGTTCGCTATGCCGGCTCGGGCCTGCTCACCGTGGTGGTCACCCACCTGGAACGGCGCGTGATGGTCGAGATCACCGCCGAAGACCGCGGCCCCGGCATTGCCGACGTGGCCGCGGCGATGACCGAGCGATTTTCCACTGGCGGCGGCCTGGGTTTGGGCCTGCCCGCCGTGCGGCGGATGGTCGACGACTTCCACATCGACTCGGCGCCCGGCGTGGGCACCACGATCAAAGTGCGGCGATGGATGGCATGAAGGGCGAAGCGGGCAACGGCAATCCGGTCCAGACGCCGGCGCGATGGACGGTCTCTACGGCCAGCTATGTGCTGCCGTGCCGCGGCGAGACGGCCACGGGCGACCGAGCCGTGGTGCGCCGATTTGGGCAAGATGCCGTGATGGCTGTGCTTTTTGATGCGGCGGGCCATGGGCATCAGGCCTCGCGGCGCGCGGACGAGTTGGTGGGCACGCTCCAGTACCTGGCCGACGATACGCCGCAGGCGTGGCTGCAGCACCTGCACATGCAACTGGCCGGGACCTTTGGCGCAGTTGGCGCTGCGCTGCGCGTGGATCTGCGCGACGGCACCCTGGACGCCGTATGCATCGGCGACGTGGTGTGGGTGGTGCAGTATCCAGAATTTCAACGTATTCCCAGTGCTTCTGGTTTGCTTGGGGTGGCACTGCCGGCCCTGCCGCGATCACCGATTCGCCTGCGCGGCGCGATGCGCATTGTCGGCCTGACCGACGGCATCCGTTCGTCGGCCCTGCAAGAGCTGATGCGTCCCAGCCGCGCCAATGCCGCCGACCTGGCGGAGCACATTGTCCAGGGGCACGCCCGACCGCACGACGACGCGGCCTGTCTGGTGGTCGACATCGCGCCCGACCCAAGGGGGTTCTAGATGCTGCTGGGCGAGATGCGCCTCGACGACATCGAGCTGTTGCCCGAGATCCGTCACCACCTGTTCACGGTCCTGGCCGACCTGCTCGAAGACCGGCGCGCGGCGATGCAATTTGCGCTGGCGTTCTCGCAGTGGGCGCGAAGTGCCGGGATCGGCACCACGTGGGAGCTGGAATTGGACCGCCGTGGCCACGGTGTGATGCTGGTGCTGCGCGGGCCGCGGTCAGGGCAAGACCAAGTGGTCAGTCTGGCGCCGTGGTCGCAGGCGACCCGCCAACTGGCCGAGATAGCGTGGCCCATGCCGCCCCGCCGCGCCGAGCTGTCGCCGGCCGAGGTCGATGCACTGCGTCGGCGGCTGGTCTGGCGTTCCGCCGGCGAGCTGATGGCCGAGTTGCGCAGGCGTAATCGCGAGTTGCGTGATCACCAGCAGAACTTGGAGGGCCTGGTCGCCCGCCGCACCAGCGAACTGCAGCACGCCAAAGAGCTGGCCGAGGCCGCTGCGCGCGCCAAGTCGATGTTTCTGGCGAACATGAGCCACGAGATCCGCACGCCGATGAATGCGGTGCTGGGGCTGTCGCACTTGATGCTGAAGACGCAGCTGGACGAGCGCCAGATGCAGTACCAGACGCGCCTGCACGCCGCAGCCGGTTCGCTGCTGGGGATCATCAACGACATCCTGGATTTCTCTAAGATCGAGGCCGGCCACCTCAACCTCGAAGACGTCGAGTTCAACTTGGTCGATGTCTTGGACCATGTCGCCACGGTCAACGGGCAAAACGCCAGCGAAAAGGGCCTGAAGCTTACCTTTGACATCGATCCGATGGTGCCGGCGGCGCTGTGCGGCGATCCGATGCGTGTGCAGCAGATCCTGGTCAACTTGGTCAGCAACGCCGTCAAGTTCACCGAGCGCGGCGAAGTGGCGATCCAGGCGCGCCACATCGAGCAGCAGCCGGGCCGCGTCAAGCTGCGATTTTCGGTGCGCGACACCGGCATCGGCATGGGACCCGAGCAGGTCGAAAGGCTGTTCCAACCGTTCGAACAGGGCGACGGCACCACCACGCGCCGCTACGGCGGTACCGGCCTGGGCCTCTCGATTACGCGCCGGCTGGTGGCCATGATGGACGGCGACGTCACGGTCGACACGGCCGCCGGCCTGGGCAGCACCTTCCACGCCACCGTTTGGCTTGGCGTTGCCGCCCAGCAAGTGCAGGCGCCTGCTCAATTGTCTAGGTCGCTCCATGGGTTACGTTGCCTGCTGATCGAAGACGCGGCCGTGGCCCGCGCCACGCTGGCCGATCTGCTGCGCGGCTGGGGCCTGCGGGTCGACGAATTCGAGTCTGCCGAGCCTGGCGCCAAAGCGCTGACCGCGGCCATCGAGCAGCACGATCCCTACGGTCTACTGCTGGTCGACTGGAAGCTGCCCGGCACCAGCGGCGCTGACGCGGTCCGTCTGCTGCAAAGCGCCGTGCCGGAAGGCACTTCCATGCCGCCGATGGCCACCGTGACCGCCTACGGGACGGACGATGTGCGGGCGGCGACCGCCGAGCTAGGCGTCTCGCGGGTGTTGGCCAAGCCGATCCACGCCAGTCAACTGCTTGATGCCGTGCTGGATTTGTGCTCGGGCGAGCGCGCGGTGGATACCGTTGCGGGCGACACCGAGTGGCCGCAGCTGCGCGACCTGAGCGTCATGCTGGTCGAGGACAATGCCATCAACCGCGATATCGCCGTGGAACTCCTTACCAACGCTGGGGTTCGCGTGACGACCGCGGCCCATGGTCAGGAAGCGCTGGACAACTTGGCCATGCTGGGGGCCAACAGCTTCGACGTGATCTTGATGGACTTGCAGATGCCGGTCTTGGACGGCTACCAAGCCACCAAGGCGATCCGCGCCGACTCGCGCTACGACGACCTGCCGATTGTCGCCATGACCGCCCATGCGCTGGCCGATGAACGCGACCGTTGCCGCGCGGCCGGGATGGTGGCGCACATCGCCAAGCCGGTCGAGCCCGATACGCTGTTCCGCACCCTGGCGGACCTGCCGCGCCGGCGCACGCGCCCCACTGAAGCGCGGCCGCTGCCCACCCAAGGCACGTGGTCCGACTCGATCGATGTCGAGACGGCCATGCGCTTTACCGGCGGCCGCACCTCGCTGCTGCGCGAAATGCTGTTGCGCTTTGCCGATCAGTACAAGGATGCCTGCCAGAAGCTGCTGCGGCAAATCGACGAGGGCAAGGAACTGCGCGAAGCGCAACGCGAAGCTCACTCGATCAAAGGCGTGGCGGGTATGCTGGGGATGCCTGGGGTGCGCGATGCCGCCGCCAAGCTGGACGAAGCGTTGCGTGCAAACGACCCGAATGCCCGCGAACTCGCGCTGGTTCTGGAGCAGGTGCTTGGGGCCGCGCTGCAGGCGGTGCCCGTCGTCGTGAAGGAACTCGACAGCTAGAGAGCTGAACAATTCAGGCTTTCTCCGCACGTCCGAGCCGGCGAACTCGGCGCTTCACCTCGCCGCACGCGCTCGCAGAGATCAGGTTCGGCCCTCTACGGGATAGATGACGGCCACGGTCGCCGCGCGCCGTTCGCCCAGGCCGGCTGGCACGAACACCGCGGCCAGTCGCACCGTACACTTCCCCAAATTCGTAAGCGATACTTCCACTTGCTGCGTGCCGCCTTGCCGCAGCGCCGCGAGCGCCGACACCAGCCGGTCGCGCCCCAGCAGATCCGTCGCGTGTTCGGACAGGTGGCTACTGCGGCCATCGTGACTGGCCACGCGGCCGTCTCCGTCTAGCCGCAAGATGCGCGGCGCTTGGAGCTTGTCTTGTGGCCCGGCCAGGACTTGTTGCAGCGCCCGCCACGACGACGCGTCGAGCTGGTCCTGCTCGGCCAGCGCAGAGACCGCACCGCCCGAGCCCGATTGCTTGGCCAGCAGGTCGACCAGGGTCTTCAGTTTCAAGATGTTCCGAAGGCGCGCGCCCAGTTCCAGGCGATCCACGGGCTTGGACAACAACTCTTCAGCGCCCAGACCCAGCGCGGACAGGCGCAGATCTTGGTCGGCCAGCCCGGTCATGATCAGCACCGGCAGGCTCTCGGTCCGGCGGTCGGCCTTGATGCGGTGCAGCACGTCCAGGCCGCTCATGTCGGGCATGATGACGTCGAGGAGCACGGCGTCGACCGGCTGTTCGGCAATCGTCGCCAGCGCCATGCGCCCCGAGTTCGCCTCGAGCACGCGGTGGCCAAGCTGCTCGACTTGCAGTGCAACCACGCGTCGCACCACAGGATCGTCGTCAACGACCAGCACAGTATGGCTGCGCACCGTTGTCACGGAACCCTCACTGGCACGCCGTGCGCGCCTTTGAACTGCCGCCCCCCATGGCTGGTCGAAGGGTAGACCAGTTTACCTTGGTCGGCAATGCACCAACCACAGCAATCCCCGCGCCGCGAGCGCGATCTTGGTGCATGGGGCCGCTCTGGCGCCCCAATGCCGTGCCCAAACGGGGGCTTCGTGCGGGTTTGGCTCAGGCCGGCGGCGACTCTCGGGCAGCCTCGGCCAAGGCATCGGCGCCCAAGATCACCATGCGCTTGCCGGACACTTTGACCAAGTTCTCGGCCTCCAGCTCGCCAATGGCGCGCACCACCGTTTCGACCCGCGCCCCCACCAGCTCAGCAATGTCGCGGCGCGACAGGCGCAGCTCCAATTCGATGCCGCGCAGCCCCTTGCGGCCGTAACGGCTCGCTAGGTCGACCAGCAGTGCGGCCACTCGCGCCCGTACGGTGCGCGTGTTGCGTGCCAGCAGCATTTCGTACGCGTCTTGCAGGTCTTCGCGGGCGTGGTCCAACAGCTGCACCGCCAACGCCGGCACGTCGCGCGCCGCGTGGTTCATGAACGAGCCGTCGATTCGGCACATCATGGTGGTGCTGATGGCGATGGCGTCATACGGGCACGGTTTCTCAAGCGGGCACAGGTACTCCAGGCTTTGACCGGCGTGGACCAGGCGCACCAGGGTCCGCTTGCCATTGACGTCGGTTCGCCACAGACCCACCATGCCGTCGGTCACAAAATAGAGCGCTGTAGAAACTGCCCCTTGCGTTGCGATGCGTGTGCCGGGCTCGGCGCGCACGCGGCTGCGGGCCCGCTCCATGTCGCAGGCACACTCGTACGACAAATCAGCAAATTCACTGTACGCACGCGACGGACAGTTTTGACAAGGCTCGCCGTTGAGATTTTGGTGGTCTGCAAAGGTCATCGCGCCCGCCCGGCCAGTTGCCGCCAGTATCGCAGTCGCCGCCTTGGTCGCCTAGCCAGTCGTGTCGCGGCTGCGTCACGCCCTGTGCCGATTGCGTCGCGAAGAAGTGTCAATACGGGCCTGGTAGGCCAGCGCCCACTTGACCCAGCGTGCGGTGAGCGCCATTGTGGCGGACCGGCCGGGCAGACGCGCGGCCATGGTCGAGGCACGATGCTCGCTTGCAGGATGCTGGCCGCGAAGGTCGCTTGGCTACGGCATCGCCCGCCTGTGGCCAACCGTGTGGCGGTGATCCTGCTCGCGGCGGGTCTGCTGGCTCCCTACGCAGCGTGCGCCGATCCCGCCGATGCCGTCGCGACCGCCGATGCGGCCACCCCAGCCACTTCACCCGCGCCAACCACCGCGTGGGCTGCTGCCGACTTGTCCGTGGTGGCAGCTTCTCCGGCCGCCTTGGGTACGGGGCTGGCCATGGGCCCCAGCGTGCGCGTGATTCGCGGCGACACCGTGGTGTGGGGCGCCGAGCTTGGCTGGGTCCGCGCCACCGAATACAGCCCCTCGTGGGCGGTGACGCACGACGAATTCCGCGCGCGGGCGCTGGCCGGCCTGCAGGCCTATGCGGGTCGGGCGCGCTTGATTGTGCAAGTGGGAGCCGGTGTAACGGCCCTGTACGAGCATCGCGCCCGTGCCCAGGCCAGCCGGCTCAGCCAACTCAACGTCGCGACGACCAGTTCGGCTTGGGCGGCCTTGCCCGCCGCGGACCTGCGGCTGGGTGTGCAATTGCCGGTCTATGCCGGTTGGGGGGCCACCGTCCTGATCGGCCCGGCTTTCCACCTGCGCGATGGCCAGCCCGATCTTGGGTTTACGGCGAGCTTGGCCGCGGGGTGGCTGCCATGAGGTTGCTGCATTGGGCCGCCGCTGCGGTGACCGTCCTGGCGGCCTGCGACCAGGGTACTCTGGCCCTGACCGACACGTCGCAGACCGTTGGCCGCATCCGTGTGCATTTGACCAACGATCCAGCCATCTTTGCCCCTGCGCCGACTCCGGGCAGCCCGCCCGGGCCGCAGCATTTGCGCGCCGCCGTGGTCTGGCTTGGCCTACCGTCGCCCGACCTTTTCTGCCTTCAGGCCTACCAGGCCAGCCTGGGCGTGGGCGAGCCGCTGGACGCCTCGCAAACCGCCGTGGCCGCCGCCGGCTGCACCGACGTGTTTTCTGTGGCGCCGTACGCATCGGGCGGTGGTGGTGGAGGCGGTGGTGGCGTGCAGGGCGGCGCGTTTGGCCCGTCGGTGCCGATCAAGCCCGGCGAGACAGCCGAAATCGTGTTTGACGAACTGCCCGTGGCCAACGTCTTCGTCGGTTTGCCGGGCGACCGGGCCGCTATTGCCACGGTGGTCGTCTACGACGACCGCGATCAGAGCGCCACTTTGGGCTTGCTGCAGGCGCAGTTGCCGCGAGCCACTACCTCGTCGGACGAAATGGGCGACGGCGGCGGGCCGGGGGGTGGCCAGGGCGGCGGTCCTGGCGGCATGATGGGCGGCCCCAAGCAGGTCAAAGAAGACTTCGTCTACGCCGCCAGCTTCTTGTCGATGGCAAAGTCCAGCACGCGCCTGATGGTTCGCGAAGGGCAGTGGAACCTCGCCAAGCTCTTCTACCCCACGGTGGGCTGCAGCGACCCGCCGCAAGGTTTCACCTGGCAGGACGTAGAGGGTTCGCCCGCCAAAGCGACCTGCGCGTACAGTCCCATCGCCGACCACGTTGTCGACTTGGCCGCCGGTCCCACGCCTGCCGTCCGCGACGTCATCTGTCGCCAAGGCGCCGTCCGCTATCGCCAGGCCGAAAAATTCTGGTCACCGCCTGCCCACTGGGCCTGTGTCGACAAGAATCACTTGGTCTACACGGGCGTGCCCGGCGAGTGCAAAGCCGTCGGCCACATTTTGCTCAAGGGCTGCCAGAACAGCGCAACGTGCAAAGAGCCCGATTGGGATGTCAGCAAAGTGCCACCGGCTTGGTGGCCATGCGAAGCCTTCCCGGAGCCAAAGACCAAATGAAGTTGGCCATCTCCATGCTGCTGGCTGCGGGCCTGCTCGCGACCGGACCGGCCTGGGCCGAGGACGTGGCGCCTGCTGCGGCCGCGACGGCGGTGGACGCCCCGGCGGCGGCGTCGCCCGACAAAGACGACGACTTGGAGATCAAGCTTAGCCTGCCGACCGAGTCGGACCGCCAAGCCTGGAAATCAACGGGGTTCCGCATCCTCCTTGGCTGGGACTATGGCTGGCTGTACGGCTTGTCGGGCGCGCCGGGCGGTCGCGGCAACGGCGTCGTGATCCGCTTTGGTCTGCGGGTCGATCAAGACTGGTCCCTGCTGATGAATTTTGCCTATGGGTCGGTTGCCGCCGCGCCCGTATCGAGCGGCTACGGCACGTCCAGCACCGGCCTTGCCGGATTGCGCTGGACCGGCACCCTCGATCCCACCTGGCACGTGACCGACAACCTGCAACTGGCGATGGGTTTCGGCTTTGCTGGCATCACCGAAGGCCGGTCGGGGCGCCAAGAACCCAACGCCGACCAGCTCAAGGTCCTGGCCTCCTCGTACACCATGACCAAGACCTACCCGCCCGTGTCGTCGTGCTCGGGCACCGGCGTCGCGGCGCTGCTGCGCGCCGAGTACCTGTTCGTCTTGGGGCCGATGCTCACCACCGGCGCCACCGCCCAGGTCGACGGCCAGTGGACCGCCTGCGTCGAAACCGCCGTCAACATCGAGACCGACACCGGGCAACCGATCACGCGCCGCCAGTGGTGGCCCCATTACGGTGGCAGCCTGGGATGGGTGGTCGGATGGCGCTAAGAACCCTGACTAGGCTGTTGTATGCCTGTGTGAGCATGTTGCTCCTTGCCGGCCCGGCTGGAGCGGACGAGGCTGCGCCGCTGCCTGCCGCTGCGACGTCTACGGCCGAGGCCAAGCCGGTGCTCGATCCGCCCAAGCCGGCGACGTCGACAGCCATCGATCTGCCGGCCGGCGTGACGCAGATCAGTCAGCCCGTCGTGGTCCGGGTGCGCATCACGGTGACCGCCGAAGGCACGGTCAAGAAGGTCGAGCTGCTGAGCGAACCGCAGCCGCCGTTCGATCAGGCCGTGCTGGATGCCGCTCAGAAATGGGTCTTCAAGCCAGCCCGCTACGGTGGCAAGCCCGTGGCCGTCGCCATCAGCTACACCCACACCTTTGTGCCGCGCCCGCCGCCGCGGGTGGTGCCGCAAAAGCCCGGTGGCCCGGCGATGACCGCGATGTTGCACGGCAGGCTGGTCGAAAAGGGCACCCGCGGACCGGTACAGGGCGCGACGCTCTCGGCCAAGGTGGGCGGCCAAGTGTACGAGACCGATGCCGACCTGCGCGGTCGGTTCCGCATCGCGCTGCCACCGGGCAAGGTCGAGGTCCGCGTCCACGCCGTAGGCTACAAGGCATTCCTCCAGTACGAGACCGTCGGCGACAACCAAGACGTCGGCGTCGCCTATTTCGTCGAGCGCGAGCGCTACGATCCCTACGAGATCATGGTCTACGGCGATCAGCGCCGCGAAGAGCTGTCGCGCGTCACGCTGCGCGGGCCCGAGATCCGCCAAGTTCCTGGTACCTTTGGCGATCCGTTCCGGGTGGTGCAGGCCTTGCCGGGCGTTGCGTCGATCATGTCGCTGTTGCCGTTTCCGGTGGTGCGCGGCGCCAGTCCCGGCAGCACGGGCTACTTGATCGATGGCACGCGGGTGCCGCTGCTCTACCACATGCTCGCTGGGCCGTCGGTGATTCATCCTGAGTTCATCGACGAAATTCAATTCTATCCTGGCGGCGCACCGGTGCTCTACGGCGGCTATACCGCCGGCATCATCGACGGTCGGACCCGCCGCGCCCGCAGTGACGAGCACCTGATCGACGTGGACATGAACCTGCTGCAGACCGGGGCCTTGGTGCGCCAGCCGATCCCGGCGCTGGGCGGCACGGCGACGGCGGCGGGGCGTTGGGGCTATCCCGGCTTCTTGATGAGCCTGGCCACCGATCAGGCCTCGCTGGCCTACTGGGACTACCAGCTGCGGTTCGACGGCGGCAATGCCCGCAACGGCTATACGATCTTTGCCTTTGGCGCCAGCGACACGGTCAGCACACCCAAGGCCGGCTACGAGAGCGTCGCGAATCCGCCACTGGAGCCCTCGCTCAAATTGGCCTTCCATCGCTTGGACTTGCGCGGGCAAAATGGCCAGGGCCAGCATGACTTCACCTATCGCCTGGTCACCGGCTACGACGACAGCCTGTTCGGCTCGGCCAACGGTGTGACCACCTGGGTGGTCGAGCCCAGCGCGCGCTGGCACTGGCGACCGAGCGAGCAGCTCACCACCACCGCAGGTCTGGAAGGTTTCTGGCATTACACGCAGCAACAGGTGTCGCAGGCGGCGACCACAGGCTCCCAGGGTCTGGGCAATTCATTTGTCGATGATATCAAAAGTACCAGTCTTTTTGCTGGCCTTGCCGAGGCGCTGTACCGACCCACCAAGAACTGGCTGATCCGGCCGGGTGTGCGCTACGACTACCGCACGGACGGCTCGGCCTCGATCGGCGCCTTCGACCCGCGCTTGACCGCCCGCTACCGCCTGATGGACTTGGGCCTGCCCGATGGCGTCACCGCCACGGCCGGCTCGGACGCCCGCTCGGTCTGGATCAAGGGCGGCAGCGGCGTCTACCACCAGCCACCGCGGTTCTTTTTGCCGATTCCAGGCTTGGACACCATGCCGCTCAAGTACGGGCTGCTCAAGGCCGTCCAGACCAGCATCGGCGCCGAGATCCCGGTGGCGAGCGGCGTGGGCCTGACGGTCGAGGCCTACTACAACGACATGAATCCCGTGGTCTTTGACTTGTCGATCAACCAAAGCTCGGTGGCCAAGCTGGCGCCCACGACGATGCCCGGCGAGATCCCCAACCCCGACACGACCTCGGCGGCGCAGCGTTTGCAGCAAAACCTGTATACGCCGCAGCTGGGGCGCTCGTACGGCACGGAATTCATGCTGCGCCGGCAGTCCAAGACGGGTCTCTACGGCTGGCTCGCCTACACGTTGTCGCTGTCTGAACGTCAGCGGCAAGGCGAGTGGGTGCCCTACGACTTCGATCGGACGCACTTGCTCAATGTGGTCGCAGGGATGCCGCTGCCGCGCAACTGGGATCTGGGCGTGCGCCTGCAGTACCAGAGCGGCAAGCCCACCACCACCACCTACGGCTACAACACCGCCCGCACAGAGGGCTATTTCCGCATCGACATGCGCGTGGACAAACGCGCCGTCTACAACAAGTGGCTGTTCGACTTCTACGTCGATGTCACCAACATCACGCTGTTTCCCGAAGAAGTGGTGGCGGGCAGTTTCATCCGCTACGTGTTGCCGACCGTGGGTATCCGCGGCCGTCTGTGAGGCATAGGCATGAGTTCCCCCGCCGTGGCCGAAGGTGGCCAGACCGTCGACGCGCAACTGCTCGACTTGATGCTGAAAGTCGGGTCGCGCTGGGTGCTGTGGCTGCTGCTGATCCTGTCGGTGGTCGCGGTGGCGATCGCTCTGGAGCGCGTTTGGTTCTTCTGGCGGGCCCGGCAGCGGGCGGCGCAGATACAAAAAGCCCTAGAGACCATGCAGAATCGTGGTGCTCCGGAAGCGCTGATCCAGCTGGGCGACGGCAATTCGATGCAAGACTCTGTGCTGCGCGTGGCCCTGCGCAACGCCCACCAAGGCGCTGACTCGGTGGCCGAGCACGTGGCCGGCGTCTTGGAAAATGAGCGGTTGCGCTACGAGCGCGGCCTGGCGTTCTTGGGCACGCTGGGCAGCAACGCCCCGTTCGTCGGCCTGTTCGGCACGGTGCTCGGCATCATCCGCGCCTTTCACGACCTGGCCGCCAACACTGCACAGGGCGCGCAGGCCGTGATGGCCGGCATTGCCGAGGCGCTGGTGGCGACCGGCGTGGGCCTGCTGGTCGCACTGCCGGCGGTGGCCCTGTACAACACCTTCTCGCGCCACGTCGAGGCGAGCATGTCGTCGTCCACGGCGCTCTTGCACAGCATTTTGGCGCACATCAAGGCCAGACCCGCTCCCAGCGCCGCGGCAGGCGAAGGCCAAGGGAAGGTGCCCTGATGGCAGGCGGAGCGCGGCGCGGCCGCGGCATGATCACCGACATCAACGTGGCGCCGCTGGTCGACATCATGTTGGTGCTGCTGATCATTTTCATGCTCACCGCCAACCTGATCGCCAAGCAGGCCATCGAGGTCGATCTGCCCAAAGCGGCCCAGGGCGGCTCGCTCGACAACAAGCCGATCGGTGTGACACTGACCAAAACCGGCGAGATGTACGTCGAAGGACAAGCCAAGACGCCCGATGAGCTGCGGGCGCTGGTCCGGGATGCCGTGAAGAAGAACCCCAAGACCGTCGTGATGATCGCCGCCGACAAGCAGACCGCCCACGGCCGCGTGGTGTGGGTGATCGACACCGTCAAAGCCTTGGGTGTCGTGTCGTTTGCTATCCAGATCGACCCCGCGGCGCTCACGCCGCCGGCGGGCAAGTAGGCCTGGACCATGTACGAGCTGCGCATTGCCGGCTTTGTGGTAGCGTCGCTGCTGCTGCATTTCTTGCTGTTCGACGGCCTGGAACGCCTGCCCGACCAACAGACGGCTGCCAAGCAAGTCGTGATGTTTCAGGTGTCGCAGCCGCCGCCGCCCCCGCCGCCTCCTCCCGAGCCGCCGCCCCAAGAGAAGGTCCCCGACGAACTGACCCCTCAGCCTACGCCGCCCAAGACGCCGCCCAAGCAGGCACAAAGAGACAGCCCGGCCAAGCCGCGGCCGCCCAGCCCCATCCAGCACGAGCCGCCGCCCGACACGCCGCAGAAAGACGTGCAACCTAGCGAACGGACGCCCGTTGCCGGTGCGAACAGCGACGAACCGGTGTTCGGCATCGACATGGCCTCCACGTCGGACGCGGGGGCCGGGCCGGCGGTGCCCGTGGGCAACCAAATCCAGACCGGCTCGGACGGAACGGCCAAGGATCCCAAGAAGGTCAAGCCCTTGGCGCCTTCGCTGCCGCCGCCGGTGCCGGCGCATCAGGTCGAAAAGGCGCCCGAGATGAAGGACCGCGACCTGTGCAAGGGGCAGTACACCGAAGAAGCGCGCCAGGCGGCGGTGGAAGGCACGGTCGTCCTGGACTTGGTGGTGGGCGAAGACGGCAAAGCGCGTGAAATCAAGGTGATCAAGGGCCTCGGTCACGGTTTGGACCAGGCGGCGGTCCAGGCTCTGCAGCGCTGCCCGTTCCAGCCAGGGTTGCGCGATGGCAAGCCGGTGCCGGTGCGGATCCGCTCGTTCAAGGTCAGCTTCTACCTGCGCGACGACGAGTAGGAGCGTCTTTACGCACGCCGCCGCCGCCGCTACCCTCGCCGCATGAGCGCGCCCGCCCCGTACGCCATTTGGGATCCATTGCAGAGTGCGCGCACCCAGCAGCAGCTGGTCGAAGCGGCCCAAGACCGCAAGCGTCGGCTGCGCAACCTGATTTTGGGGCTGGCGGTGGCGGCCGCGCTCGCTTGGACGGGCCACTGGCTTTGGGCCGGCCTTGGCACTGGCCTGGCCTTGGCTGCGGCGTGGCTGGGTCGCAAGTTCGACCGCGGCCTGGAGTTTGCGCTTGCGGTCCTGTTGCTGACGCCCGTGTTCGTCGCGGTGATGTGGCCCCTGGGACGGATCGCTCGCCTCCGCGGCCGGGATCCCCTGCGCCTGCGCGCGCCGGCCCGACCGGCCAGCCTCTTTGTCGCGTGCGATGCGGATCAAACGCGCAACTGGCGGCCCTACTGATGAACATTCTTGGCATTTCTTGCGACTACCACGACTCGGCCGCCTGCCTGCTGCAAGGTGGCGTCCTGGTCGCGGCCGCCCAGGAAGAACGCTTTAGCCGCAAAAAGGGCGACGCGGACCTGCCGCTGCAGTCGATCCGCTTCTGTTTGCAGCAAGCGGGGTTACGCCCCGGTGACAGGCTGGACGCCGTCGCCTTCTACGACAAGCCGCTTTTGAAGTTCCATCGGTTGTTGCAGACCCAGCGGGCCGTGGCGCCGCGCGGCTTGGGCCAGTTTCTCCAGGCCGTACCGGTGTGGCTGCGGCGCAAGCTGTGGGTCGAGGCGCGGCTGACGCAAGCCCTAGAAGATCTGGGTATTTCTGCCCCAGAACGGCTGCTTTTCCCCGAGCATCACCTGTCGCACGCCGCCAGCGCCTTCTACCCGTCGCCGTTCCCGCGGGCGGCCATCCTGACTGTCGACGGTGTGGGCGAGTGGGCCACCACCACGTTGGCCAGCGGTACGGACCACCGCATCGACTTCCACCAGCAGCTGACCTATCCGCACTCGCTGGGGTTGCTGTATTCGGCCATCACACAGTACTGCGGGTTTCGAGTTAATTCCGGCGAGTACAAGCTGATGGGCCTGGCGCCCTACGGCGAGCCGCGCTACGTCCAGACGATGCTGGACCACCTGATCGATCTGCGCGACGACGGTTCATTTGCCTTGAATCTTGATTACTTCGACTATCTGGGCGGCGATCGAATGGCCGGCCCCAAGCTGGCCGGGCTGCTCGGCGGGCCGCCGCGCGCCGCCGAGGGGCCCATCGAGCGCCGCCACATGGACGTGGCCCGATCCATCCAAGAAGTCGCCGAGTTGGTGCTGCTTCGGCTCGCCAGCCACCTGCGCAAGACCACGGGCCTGGAGCACCTGTGCCTGGCCGGCGGCGTGGCGCTGAACTGTGTCGCCAACGGCAAGCTGCTGCGTTCGGGGCTGTTTCGCGACCTGTGGATCCAGCCGGCCGCGGGCGATGCCGGTGGCGCGCTGGGGGCGGCGTGGGCGGTCTGGCATGGGCATTTTGACCAGGCGCGGCAGGCCGACGGCGTGCACGATGCCATGCACGGAGCGCTGCTCGGTCCGGAATTTTCCGAAGCAGACATCCAGACTTACCTGGACCGCCACGGCTATCCCTACACCCGCATCGCCGACGCCGAGTGGCCCGCCGCTGTGGCGCAGCTGCTCGCCGACCAGCAAGTGGTGGCCCTTTGCCAAGGGCGGATGGAATTCGGCCCACGCGCGCTGGGCAATCGTAGCATCGTCGGCGACCCGCGCAGCCCGCACATGCAGTCGCAGATGAACTTGAAAATCAAATTCCGCGAGAGCTTTCGACCGTTCGCGCCGTCCGTTCTGCAAGAGCATGCGAGCGCATGGTTCGACCTGGATCGCCCGTCGCCCTACATGCTGCTGGTGGCCGACGTGGCCAAAGACCGGCAGTTGCCGCTGCAAGGCGATGAAAAGCAACTGGATCTCACTCAATGGGTCAACCGGCCGCGCTCCAGCGTGCCGGCCATCACCCACGTGGACCACTCAGCGCGGATCCAGACTGTCTCGCAGCGCGATAATCCCCGTTATTACGAGCTGATCCAGGCCTTCGAGCGCCTGACCGGCTGTCCGCTCCTCATCAACACCAGCTTCAACGTGCGCGGCGAGCCGATTGTGTGCACGCCCGATGACGCCTACCGGTGCTTCATGCGCACCAGCATCGACGCCCTGGCCCTTGGGCCATTCCTATTGCACAAGCTGCAGCAACCGCGCTGGCAAGATCGCGAAAACTGGCGCGAAGAGTTCAGGCTGGATTGAACGATCGGGCCCTGGCTACTGGGTGCAGCTGGGGTCGAGCGAGCCGTTGTCGCAGAACGAGTTGGGCACGACCAGCCCGTTGCCGTCTTCGCCAAAATCGGCCGATGCAGAGGGATCCTTGGGCGCGCCCGTCGCTCGCTGGTTCATGGGCGGGCACTGGATCACCACATCGTACTTGCTGCCGGTGATCTGAGTGCCGGTCACGCTGACGTCGGGCTCGCCTTCGCTGTTGATGCCGCACTTGCTCGCGACCAGGCCGGCGCGCGGATTGTCCGCCAACGTCGCGCCGCTGATGGCGCCGTGGGCTGCGCCGTAGATGCCAATGCCGTCGGCCATCGTGTCGGACTTGCTGCCAGCCGTGACGGCGCGCGGCATGGTGCCCGCGATGTGGGCGCCCTCGCACACCAAGTGCGCGCCGTTGGTGACCGCCACGCCGACCATGGTGTTCTTGAGGAAAGACGCGGTCTTGCTCAATGTAATCGTAGTCTGGTAGCCCAGGCCCCACACGCCGCCGCGGCCCGACAGGCTGACTTCGCCGTCAATGGTTGCGCTGGCGTAGGTGGCGACGTTGACCCCCACGCGGCCGCTTCCCAGGACGAGCGAGCCCTTGTCGATGGCGAGTGTAGGATTGGGCGCGCTCTGACCGTCGCCGCGCGTCTGGACGGACACGCCATCAGCCACGTCGCCCGCAAACAGCGTGCCGGCCACGGCGGAGTGCGCCAGCTTGCCGCTCGCTCCCTGCAACAATACGCCGTATTGGCTGTTGTCGTGCACCAGCGTCGCGTGCAGCAGCAGGTCGGTCGCCACGGGGTTGGGGGCGAACAGCGGGTCGATGATGGCCACTCCGCCCAGCAAGTTGTGACCGATGACGCTCGACGGCATGAACAGCGGATCGATGATCGCGCCGGTGCCGCCCGCGCTGCGCGGATCGCCGTGGAACAGCGGGTCGATGATGCTGGTGGGGCCCGAAGCCTGCACCCGAACGCCAAAACCGGCGTTGTCGCGGATCTGGCAGGCCGACAGCTCCACGCTGGGCGACCCCTCTACCGCGACGCCGTTGCCCGGCGCGCTGGCGGTCGCGGAGGTCTGCTCTACGGTGACCCGCTCGAGTCGCACCGCCGTATTCTGCACCAGGATGCCGTCGCCTTTGGCGCCGCGAATCGTCAGTCCAGACAGCGTGCTTTGCCCCTCGCCCCAGATCGTCAGCCCGCCCAGGTTGGGGGTGATGCGCACGGCCCCCTGGCCCACCATGTGGACGCCCCCCGGCAACTTGATGTCTTCGCTGTAGTTCCCGGCGGCCAGCAGGATGGTGGTGCCGGTCTGGGCGCGGGCCACGGCGGCGCCGATGCTGCGCAAGGGTGCTCCCAGCGTGCCGTCGCCCGTGTCGGACCCGCAAGCGGCGCTGACGTAGACCACCGTGCCGGTGGTGCTGGCGAATTGCGGCGGACAGCTAGCCGCGCCGCTGCCCCCCAAGTCGCAGGCCGGACTCAGGCCAAATACGGCCGCGATCGCTAGCAGCTGCAGGGGAGTCGTGGAACGGCGGATGCGACGGGCCCAGGATACCATGGCCATGCCTTTGCGCGTGCGCGCTGCCCACAAGATACGCGCGCCGCCCAGCGGTGGCAAACTACTCGGTCGCCGCCGTCGCCGGCGCCGGGGGCCGCCAGCCCTCTTCCACGGCGTCGTTGTAGCGGTTGATGGCGTCGAACATGTGGGGCTGCGCGTCGACCACCATCGCCAGACCCACGCAGTAGGCCACCAGGCCGATTCCGGCGACCGCCAGGGTCGTGTTCACGGCGCGGTCGCTGGGTCCGCGGTTCGACGAATTGCCGTCCGTCGCCAGCGCCAGCGGGCTCAAACCCATCACCACGGCGCCCGCGATGGCTGTGCCGAACCCCCAGACCGTGCCATCGCGGTAGGCCTCGGCATATTCCAGGGCCTGCGGGTGCTCGGCCACCGCCTCGACCAAACCGCTGCCGAACATGCCCATCGGCACATACATGCCGTTCTTGGCCAAGACCGGTTGCCCACTTTCCATCATGAGCTTGAGCGCCGCGGAGCGCCGCGGCGTATACGCCGACGAGCACGCCGACCCGGCCAGGGCCCAAAGGGTCAGCCAGGCTCCCCATCGCATGCGCTGCATTGCGCCTCCGTTCGTCATGGCGGCGCCGCCAGCGTCCGCTGAACTTGGTCATACACGTCGCGCAACGCCTTTGGCAACCGCAAATGGCCATCGACGCGCCCCAGTTCGCCGCGAGCCTTGTCGCGTTGCCCGGCCTGCAGGTGCGCCTGCGCCGCAAAAAGCCACAAGGGCACAGCTGGCTGGCCCTGTTGCTCCAGACAGCGCGCCGCCTCGGCCAGCCGATCGCCGCCGGCCGCCGGCTGACCTGCGTCGATCTGCGCCCGGCCCAGCGCCATCACCACGTCGCAACCACCGGCCCCCAGCGCCAGCGCCTGCTGCAGCGGCTGCACGGCCTCGCTGCCGCGGCCCATTTCCACCAGCGCCCGCCCATACAGCGCCCGCATCGGCCCGGCAAAGCGCCGATCGGCCGGCGGGTGGGCCAGCAAGGCGCTGCCCGTCTCGACCGCGGCCGCAAAGCGCCCCAGCGTCACCTGCGCGGCCAACAAGTTGAACTGCGTCTCTGGATGGTGGCGGCAATCGGCTGGCATCGCGGCCACCGCTGGCTCGACTTGCTCGGGATGGCCCGTCTGACCGGCCCGGACGACCGCGCGCATGTGATGCCGGCAAAGGTCCTCGTGCGTCCAGAAGTCTTGGGGAATCAGCGCCTCGTTGCGGTCTTCCAGGTCCAAAAGCGCTACCTCGCTTTGGTACCAGGCCGGCTCGGCGGCCACCAAACCCGCGCGGACCACCACCCACGCCGCCACGCCCAGCAGGGTCAAGCGCTGCGCCCGCTGCCAGTGCCATCGGCTCGCCGCCAGCGCCGCCCCCACCTGGGCCGTGATCATGGCCGGCAGAAGCCAGCGATCCGCCAACGGAATCTTGCCTGCCACGCCCGGCACGTTGAGCTGCTCGACCAACAAGACCGGCGCCAACGAGGCCATGGCCAGCACCGGCAACACCGTCCATGCCGCCCGGCGCCACAGCCCGATGCCCACCAGCGTGGCGAGCGCCAGCGCGGCCGCCGCACCCGGCAGCCACTGGCTCCAGTCAGCGGCGTAGGCCCGCGGCAAGTTGGTCACGCCGCTTTCCAGCAGGCCCGGCAAGGCGCTCTGGGCGTAGCGCCCCAACCCGGCCACCCAGCGCAGCGGATCCAGGGCCAGGGGCGCCGGAGCCGTTGGGCTCAAGACCGCGTGCCGCGCCAGCAGGTAGGCTCCTGTGATCAGCGTATGCGGCGCCAGTTCGCGGCCCAGAGCGGTCCAGGCCACCGGCCGCGGCGCACGCAGCCAAGCCAGGGTCGCCAGCGCCGGCAGCAGCGCTACCCCGGCCTCTTTGCTGGCCAGCGCCGCCGCCAGGCAGGCCAGGCTGCCCCAGCGGGCGCCGCGATCGCCAGGCTGCGAGCCAACTTGCAGAGCCAGCGCCCACACGGCTGCCGCAGCCGCCGCCACATCCGAGCGGGCCATCACCAGCGCCACCGGCTCTTGCGCTACGGGATGCAGCGCCACGGCCACGCCGGCCAAGGCCGCCCAAATCGGCCGCGCACCCAGCCGCTGCGCCAGGACGGCTGCACCGCCACAAAGCGCTGCGAACCAGCCGACTTGCACGGCGTGGAACATCCAGGCCTGGCCGCCGGCTGCCAGGTACTCCACCAGCCAGCTGGCCTTGGTCAGCGGCCGCCAATAGGGCAGGGTATTGCCCGACGAGGACCAAAAGTAATCATGGCTTACGTTGGGCCACAGGTCGCTCCAATGGCGCAGGAACAGGTTGTCGCGTATCAGGAAGCGCGCATCGGCCACCAGGTCGTACCGCAGCGTGCCCGCGTACAGGGCGACTGCGGCCGCGCATGCCGGCAGCCAAAACAGGCGCCGCCACTGCGGTTTGCCTGGGTCAGCCGGCTGGACCAGCGCTGCGTGCGGCTCCGGCATCGACTAGACCAGCTCGGCCAACGGAATGCGACTGCCGTCGTCGCCGGGATCGCGGCGGCGACCGACCACGAACAGGAGCGTGGCCAACAGGTTCTGGTCGATGCATTCTCCGGCCGCCAGCGACTCGAGCGGCACATTCACCAAGTTCTTGGGGCACACGTCCAGCCGCTCGCCTTCGCGCACGCGCACCGGCACGCCGTGGGCGCGACACAGCATGGGCCGCACCGGGTAGATGGTGCACTGACCCGATGTATCAAGTAGGGCGCAGCGCGTGTGGCCGTGGGGGCGCTCGGCCAGCGCGGCCCGGACCCGAGCCAAGGCCTCTGGGTTTTCCGCAAGCCAGGCGCGGATATGCGCGGCCTCGATCCGTGCCACACTCAGGTCGGGCAGGCAGCAGCTGTGGCAACCGGCCGTACAGGCGTAGTGGGCGGGGCGCAGGCCCACGATCTCCGCGAACTTGGCGTCGACCTTGGCCAGAACAGCTTGGTATTCGGCGAATTCCGGCGTCACGTCCGGCTCCCATGGCTAGCGCGCGTACAGGTGCACTTGCTCGACCAGCAGCTTCATCATGCGCTGCGCCGTGTCGTAGTCCGGGTGGCGGGCGATCAGGCAACCGTCTGACAGCAGGGTCTGCTTCCAGTCGCGACGATGGGCGCCGATGGGCAGCAAGTCCTCGACCACCAAGTAGTTGCCCAACTGCTGACGCGCCGCCTGCAACCCGCGGACGGCCGCAATCCGACCCTCGCCCTGGGCGCGCTTGAAGACGCAGGCCACGTGATAGCGGCGCTGAGCCTTGGCCTCAAAGCTGCCCCAGCAAACGGCGCGCGCCCACTCGCGGTACACGTCGAAGTCGTTGGCATAGTTCATCTGGTCTACGAGCCGACCGCCGGGGGCGCGCGCGGCAATCTCGCCAAAAACGATCTCGCCCTTGCTGGTGCGGTACCACTCCATGTGGGTAAAGCCGGTGCCCATGCCCATGGCCTTGAGCACGTCGCGGCCAAACTTGACCCCCGCCTCCAACTGCGGAACATGCGGATTTGCAAACACGATCTGCGCCGGACTGATCCACTCGGTGCTGCGCGAGATCAGCGGCCGCGGGTGGTACTGGGCGATCGAGTCGAACGCCACCTCGCCGCCGATGCACACCGTGTCGTAGGTAAATTCCTCGCCGTCGATGAACTCTTCCAAGCTCATCTCGGGCACGTGGGCCACTTGGCGCAGCACCGACTCCAGCTCGGTGGCATTGTCCACGCGGTGCGTATCGCGGGTGCCGGCGCCGTCGATTGGCTTGAGGATCAGCGGGTAGCCGATCCGCTCGGCGGCCGCGCGGACCTCCGTCGCGCTGCGAACGCGCGCGTGTTTGGGCACACGCAGCCCCGCCGCCTCCAGCCGCAGCTTCATCGTGTCCTTGTCGCGGAAAGCCTTGGCGTCGTCTGGCCTTTGGCCCCACACGTCCAGCTCTTGCCGCAACCGCGCCGCCAACTCAACGCCTACTTCCCACAAGCACTCGATGCGGTCCGGGCGCAACCGCTCGAGCTGCGGCACCGCATGGCGCACGGCGTTTTCAAGGTCCAGCAGGTTGGGAACCCGAATGTAGCCGCTCAGATAGCGGCGCACCTGCGGGTGCAGCGACTCGACCGGGTCGTGGCCCAGGCCCCACACCTCGGCGCCCACTTCGGCCAGGCCGCGGGTAAACTCGGGCATCTCGGGTGGGTAGTTCGGCGACAGAAACACCACGCGCATGCGCGCACCTCGCTGACTTGGAAGGGGATCGTGGGCTGGGGCCGGCTAGCGCGCGTACACGTGCACCGTCCGGCCGATCCACTCGCAGATCTGGCGCAGCGCGTCGTAGTCGGGGTGCTTCAACCGCACCCACGCGTTGGCCATATAGCCGGCCTCGACCGGCTGGGTCGGTGTTCCGGGCGGCGGCAGGTGCGCATCGATCAAGCAGTGCCCCACCTCGCGCTGCACTTGGTCAAAGCCGCTGTAACCCGCGATGATGCCGTCTTTGTCGGGACGGAGCGAGATCATCGCCGCCGAGAACTGCCGCGACGGCTGCTGGTCCAGGCGGCCGTGCACCACCGCCATCGCCCACTGCCGGTACAGGTCAAAGCCGTTGGCGGCGCAGTATAGATCCCAGGTGCCCACGCCCGGCGGCCGTGCGCCAATCTCGCTGAACTTCAAGCCCTTGGGGCCGTAGAACCACTCCATGTGCGTGGGTGTGGTCCCCAAATCCATCGCGGCAACGACGCGGCGGCCCATCTGCTTGACCTCGTCGTAGCCGGGCGCGTTCAAGCGGTTGGTAGTGATGAAGTACGGGGTGATCCAGCGCTCGCGCATCGACTCGAGCACGCCGGGGAAGTAGTGTGTGACGAATTCGAGCGCCGGCTTGCTGTCGATCGACAGCGTGTCATAGAAGCCCTCGTGGCCCTCGATGAACTCTTCCACCGCGCACGAGCCGCCGTGGCCCAGGTTGAATTCCTGACACGCGGCGCGCAGTTGCGCCTCGTTACCCACCTTGCTGGTCCCCGAGGCGCCAGCTCCGGCGCGCGGCTTCAAGATCAGCGGGTAGCCCACGCGGTTGGCAAAGGCCACAGCCTCATCCACCGAGTCCGCGCCGGTCGACTGCGCGCACGCCACACCGTTGTCGCGCAAGAACTCTTTCATCGTCGGCTTGTCGCGGCACAAGATGGCGTTGCGCACCGACAGGCCCGGGATGCCGGTCAGCTCGCGCACGCGCGCCGCCGCCAGGATGTGCGACTCGACCGTGGCCTCTAGCCGGTGAACCCAAGGACCGCGCTGCTGAATCTTGCGTACGGCCGCGAGCAGCATGTCGTCGTTGCACACGTTGCCCACCTGTTCGTAGGCATCCAGCCAGCCGCGCAGGTCGTCGCCCAGGCTGCTGACCGGCCACTCGCCGATGCCGGTCACGTAGGCGCCGACTTGCCGCAGAGCCCTGGCGAATTGCCGTTGATTTGCTGGGAAGTGCGGGGCAATGAGGATGACGTGCACGGGGCCTCCAAGTCCTGTCGGGGCAGGCAATGCTGCGAGTGTGACATAGGCCCGCAGTATCGCCAAGCTCGCGCCAACCCTTGGCGAACCGTCTGCCTCGCTTGTCGCCACCGCCGCGACTCGCTAGATTTGCCGCCGCGCTGCCCGCTTGGGTAGCTGTGGGGGCCTGGCGATGCAGGGGGTGCGAATTGTCGGCCTGGCCGGCGCAAAAGACGGCGGTAAGTCCACGCGAACCGCCCTGGATTTGGTCTTGGCGGCGGCACGCGAGGCGGGGGCCGAGACTCAGGTGTTTGACCTTGGCGCCCTGGACATCCCTCTGTACGAACATCGCCTGACGCCAACGCCCGATGTATTGCGTTGGGTCGAGGCCGCTGGCGCAGCCGACGCGATGGTGTGGATCACGCCCCTGTACCACGGTTCAGTCAGCGGCTTGTTCAAGAACGCGATCGATTGGCTCGAATTGCTCCGAACGGCCCCGTCGGCCTACCTGACCGACAAAGTCATCGCCCTCGGCTGCTGTGCGGGCGGCGTGCAGGCCATGCAGGGCATCAACGCGATGGAGCCGATGGTCCGCTCGCTGCGCGGACTGACGTTGCCCTTGGTGGCGCCGGTGGAACGCGCTTGGCAAGCCTTTGACGCGCAAGGGCAACCGCTCGACGCCGCCCTGAGGACTACCCTGGAGACGCAGGGCAAAGAATTGGTGCGCGTGGCCAGGCGCATGCGCGGGGCCCTGTAGCCGGCGCTTGCGGCCGTCGCGGCGGTTTGCGATCCTCTTGCGCATGTCGACGCCCCCGCCTGCTGCTCCACCGTCTCCGCCCGCCAGCGCCCGCCGCACCACCACAGCGGCGGCCATTTTCATCGTCATGTTCTTGGTTTCGGCCACCGGCGCCATCTGGAGCGGCTGGATGCTGATGCACGGCGAGGACACCGACCCGGTGTTTGGCGCGTTGCCCGGGGATTGCGACGCGGTGGTCTTGCTCGACCGCCCATCTGAAGCGGGCCCCGCGCTGCAACGGCTGGCGCAGCACCCTGCAACACCCAACGCGTTGGCGACCTTGGCTCGGACTTGGGCCGCGCCGCTGCAGCAGTCCGGTTCACTGGCTGGGCTGGACTCTGGGCAAGCATGGGCGGTGTGTCGCCGCGGAGCGCTTTGGCTGGCGGCCATTCCCGCGGCGACCGGCGCGCCGCAGCCCCTGACCAAGTGGCTGCCCGCCTGGCAAACCGGGTTGGGGCTGCCGGGCGACGGCAAGTGGGCAGAACGCTTGGGCGTGCAAGTGCAGACGGCCAGCGACGGCACCGTGCTGGCGGCGGCCAAGTCGGTGCCCGGTCTGTGGGTGGCGGCGTTCCTGGCTGACGCGCCCACCGCAACGGGGACCCCCGCCGATCCCATCGCCGCGCTGGCTGGGTTGGCGGTCGCGGGTGTGCCGGCTAACCTTGGTAAAGACAAAGAGTTTCGTGAGTCGATCGAGCGGGTGGGCGGCGGCCAGGCACGCGTATTCGTGCGGGGCAGCGTGGCTCGCGCTTGGCTGGCCGCGCAACTGCCCGAACAGGGGTCGCTGGCGCCGTGGCGCGAAGGCCTGCCGCACCTGACCTGGGTGGCCGCCGCGTTGCGCGACGACGGCGAGCTCGTGCGCGTGCAGACCCACCTGGGGACAGGGCAAAAGGGCGTGATTTTCCTAAAGGATCACTTGGATATCCAAGCCGACCAAGACATGGCACCCTTGCTGCCTGCCGTCGTCGCTCAAGCGGGGCAGGCTGGGGTCGTGCGCTTGCCGCGCCGAAGCTGGCCGATGCTGACCGCCACGCTGGCCCCCTCTACCCAACTCCAAGCGGCCTTTCCCGATTTTTCCGACCGGCGCGACTGGCAGCAGTGGCTGGTCGGGCCCGTCGCATGGGTCAAGACGGGGCCGTGCTTGCTGGCCTTGGCGCCGCTCCGCGCCGGTGCCACCCTGCCGACAGACGCGCCAACGCCGCAGGGCGACTCGAATTGCCCGCTGCAGCGGCGGGTCCTTGGCTCTGTGGCGGCGGTGGGCACCCAAGGCGATTTGGACCGCGCGGCAGCCTGGCTCGTCGATCCCGCACAGCAGCTGCGCGGAGCGGATGCGGACCTGAGCCGGCTTGCGCGTGATACGCAAGGGTGGACGGCGTGGACCAATGGCCAGCGCGGCCAGCTCGATTGGGTCTGGCTCGACACCGGCGTGGCCGGCGCTTTGACCGAGTGGCCGCGCTAGGTAGAAAGCTAGGTAGAAAATGCCAAGGGAGCGCGCCGCGCACTCTTGGACAACCGCCCCCTGCGACTCCCGCGTGTGGCTCACGCCGCCTAGTACGCTAACGACTGCAACCCCGAACGAACTTGAGATTTTGCGTACTAGTAGGTTTTCAGCCAATTGCGAATGGCCCAAGGCGTTGGCACAATGGCTGCGGGGTGCGGCGCAGTTCCAAGGAGCGAGGATGTCGATTTCTTTCCCGGCCGCAGTTCGCGCGCTCGCGCCCAGTTGCGTACTGTCGGCGGCGCTACTCAGCGCGTGCTCGGCCCCGCAAGTCGTTGAAACGCAAGGTGCCGACCTTCCCGTCACCAAGGTGGTGCTGTACCAAAATGGCGTGGGCTACTTCGAGCGCCACGGCAGCGTGCGCGGCCGCGATATCGAGCTGCGCGTGCGGCCAGACCAGATCAACGACGTCTTGAAGTCTTTGACCGTGCTCGACTTGTCTGGGAGTGTCGCCGCTTCGGTCAGCCTGCCGGTCGAGCGCAGTGGCGACGAATTGGCCGCGCAGTTGCCGGCGCAGGTCCGCAACGTCGGGGGCTTGCAGGGCCTGCTCACGGCGCTGCGTGGCGCGCAAGTCCAGGTCGAGGGTTCGGCCGGCAGCTTCTCCGGCAAGGTGGTCGGCGTCGAGCGGGGCGAAGCGCAGGGCGACGGCAAGACCGAACAAGTCGCGATGCTGACGCTGCTTTCTGCTGGTGAAACGCTGCAGTCGGTGCCGCTGTCGGGGATCAACAAGGTCGTCATCGGCGACCGCGCATTGGCGCTGGGCGTCGAGCAGAGCCTGGATCTGGCGCGCCGCGACGGCAGCTGGAAGCCCGTGGCCGTGCAGATCCGCCTGGCCGACGACGGCAGTCACGACTTGCTGGTCAGCTACATCCACGAAGTGCCGGTGTGGCGGCCCGCCTACCGCGCGTGGGTCGAGCAGGGCAAGGGCGTGACGCTGCAAGGCTGGGCGATCGTCGACAACGTCTCGGGCGAGACCTGGAAAGACGTGGATCTGACTCTAGTTGTGGGCTCGCCGCTGTCGTTCCGCTACGACTTGCACACGCCGCACAAGGTGCCTCGCCCGGATCTGTCCAATCGGTTGCCCCAGGCCGCCGAAGCCCCGCCAGAAGCCGAGGCTGGTTACGTGGCCCCAGCCGACGAGGCTCCGGCGCCGCCTCCCCCGCCTTCGCCCGCCTACCGCGAAAGTGCCAAGGGTGGCGGTGGTCGCCCGGCCGCTGCATACAAGAAGCCCAAGGCCGACCATGCGCCGGCCCCAGCCGCGGCCGACGACGACATGCCCCGCGAAAGCCAGTACGAGCGCGCCCGCGCCCAGCAAGAGACCGCCCGCCGCGAGGCCGCTATGCAGCAGGCGCAGGCCCTGGTGACGGGCCGCGAGGTCGGCGCTCTGTACACCTATCGCGCGCAGCGCCCGGTCACGGTCCCCGATCGCTCGGCGGCGCTCATCAACATCGTGTCGCGCAAAATCGACGGCCAAGACGTGTTCTTGTTCCGCGATCCGCAGTCGGGCCAGTCGCCGTACCGCGCCGTGCTGCTGCGCAACGGCAAGCAGAGCGCCCTAGAGGCGGGGCCGATTACCCTTTACGTCGACGGCACTTTTGCTGGCGAGGGCTTCATCGCCCGCCTGGGCAAGGACGAAGTGACGTTTGTGCCCTATGCGCGCGAAGCCGGCCTGGCGTTGAACCTGGACTACAGCAGCAAAACGGACGAACTGCGCCTGGTCCGCATCGTCGACAGCCGCATCACCCTGCAGGGCAAGCAGCGCCACACGCGGACGGTGCGCCTGCAGTCCAATCGCGACGAGCCCAGCGTCGCCTATGTGCGGTTGCCCCGCATTCGCGGCACGCAAATCGTGGCGCCGCCCAAGGATTTGGTGCAGACCGGCGACGATGTGTACCTGCCCGTTGCAGTGGCTGCCAAGGCCAAGGCTGAGGTCACTTTTGTAGAAGAGACGCCGATTTCGGTGGTCGAGGCCGGACTGACCGGCCCCGTCATCGCCGCGCTCAAGTTCTACTTGGAGAACGCCAAACCACAAGACGCCATCGCGGGGCCGATTCGCGACGTGTTGGCGACTCAAGAAGAAATTGCCAAGCTGCAGCTCGACATGCAGAACCTGACCCAGCAGCGCGACACGCTGGATCAAGAGCAGCGGCGCATCCAAGGCAACCTGGACTCGCTGCCGCCGGGCACCGTCGCCGCCGATTTGCGCAAGAAGCTGGTGGCGCAACTAGAAGACGCCTCGCGGCGCGCGGCCGAGGTGGCCAAGCGCATCGTCGAGGACCAGGTCAAGCTAGCTGCCCTGAGCGAGAAGATGCGCGAATTGTTGCGGCATATCGACCTGCATGCCCAAGCCACCCCGGCCGCGGGCGCCAACGGAGCCGTGCGCGCATGAACCAACTGGCCATCGCCATGGTCGCCACGGCGATCGGTTTGTCGCTGATGCTGGCCGACCTGTGGGCGCAGGGGATCTTGGTCGCGGTGGCCGGCATGGTCGGGCCCGCGCTGTTTCGCCGACCCGACGTCATGGCGATCACCTCGCTGGCGCTCGCTCCGGTCCAGATCGACCTGGGCGGTGGCATCACGCCCGTCAAGTTCTGGGCGCCCTTGGCTTTGGCCGCCGCCATCCTCGAGTCGTTCCGCACCGGCGTCTGGCGGCTGCCTTCGGCGTCGGTCGTCGTCCCCTTCGTCTTCTTTGCCGTGTGGGCCATGGTGGGCGAGACGATGGCGATGACCATCGAGCCCGCGATCTTGATCCTGACGCTGACGGCGTCCTTCATCCAGATCCTCATGGTGTGGCGCGCCGCCTCGCGTCCGGGCGGCCTGCGCCGGGTCGCGATTGGCTACACCTTGGTGTCGTTGGCCTTGGCGCTGTCGATCCCGCTCATGCACCAGTCGAGCAGCGGCGACCTCGCGGCCGCGCGTGCCGCAGGCTTCTGTGCCGAGCCCAACTGGACCGGCGAGACCGCGGCGCGGATTCTGCCGTTTGGCTTGGCCTTGTTCCTGGACCAGACCAATGCCAAGTTGCTGCGGGCCTTGGGCACGCTTGGCGTAATTGCGGCCGTGTACTCGGAATTCGCATCGGCATCGCGCGGCGGCACGCTGGCGATGGTGGCCGCGACCGCCGCCTTTGGCTTGGCGACCAGCAACAATGTCCGCAGCGCGATGCGCGGCATGCTGCTCCTCGTCGCGCTGGCGGCGACGCTGTTCTATTTTGCCCCCGAAGCCTACGCCTACCGCGTGTTGGGCTCTTTCGGTATCGGCGAGTTCGCCAACGAAGATCACGGCGACATCACGTCGGGGCGCATGGCGTTGAACAGCCTGGCCTTCGAGACGTTTTCAGAGGCGCCCATGTTTGGCCTGGGCGCGTCGGGCTGGCAGCTCCGCAACCTGTATCTAACGGGAACAGTGACCGCGATCCACAACGGTCCCCTCTCGGGCCTGGTCGCCTTTGGCATTCCAGCGGTAGCGGCGTACGTCATTGCGCAACTCGTCGGGATTGCTCAGTTCGTCCGCAACTTCCGCGTCCAAGGCCCAGAGCGCATCTACCTGATGGCCGCCTTTGCCCACCTGGTCTCGGTCATCGTCTCTAGCCAGTCCTTGACGGACATCGTGCGCAACTTGGTCTGGGTGGCGCCAGCGCTCGTCGTGGCTGGCGCGCGCGCGTTCCACGAGGTCGAGCCAGCCTCGCCCGCGGTCCGCGCGGCCCCCACGGGGACATCGATGGCCGGCCCCATGCTCCGGCCGGGGGCTGCACCGGCGCTACCGATTCGGACGATCTGATGCGCACCCCAACCTATACGCGCCCCACCTGATTCGCGGCTATACGGCTTCTCTGACCCGTTCTGCAACTGGCGAGAATCAGGCGGGGACCCCGATTCGGGCCCGAAGAATCGTCGGCGTTTTCGAGCCGAAATAGTTCAAATGCCTCCGGCACCGGATATGCATGAAAATCGGGCATTTGAATTAGACGGACTCCGTATGACCGGCACCGCTCCCAGCGACCGTTCGCTCTGCGCCGCCGTCAAAAATGGTCGACCGCAACGCCGCTTGCACGGCCTCCTCCACCGTATACTGGGGATGCCAGCGGGTAACGGTGCGCAGGCGCTCGCCGTCCAGCGTGGCCGAGTAGCGAATGTAGTCCAGCTCGGCCGCTGGGAAGTCGGCAAGCCGCAACTGGAAAAGTTGTCTGGCCAGGCTGGGCAGCAGCACGTGCGGCACCTCCAGAGTCGGCTTGCCGGTCAGGCCCACCAGCGTGCGCAACGGTAGGGCATCCGCACCCACCACGTTGAATACGCCGCGCACACCGGGCCGCGCCGCCGCCAGAATCGCCGAAACCGCGTCCTCCTCGTGCAGCACCTGCACCATGGGGTCAAAGCCCAGGAGCAGCGGCAACCGCGGCAGGCGCAGGTAGTTCGACACCGCGTTGCGCACGCCGCCCACGATGTGCGCCGGACGCAGCACGACCGTCTCGATCTCTGGGAATTTCCAGAAGTACGACTGCGCGAACATGTCTACCGCAATCAGGTCGCGCATGCCGGCAAAACGCTGGGCACCTAGCAAGGGCGCGTCTTCGCTGATGAAGGCGGGGTTGTCGCTCTGCGGCCCATAGACGTCGCCCGTCGACAGAATGACCACCTTGGGCACGCTATAGCGTTGAGCGAACTCCAAAATCTGCTTGGTTCCAAACAGGTTCCAGGTGTAGTGCTCGCCCAGACCCTGGCGCGGGTCGTGCATCAGGCCCAGGTGATAGATGACGTCCACACGCCGGGTGCGGAACAGGTCTTCGCAGGCCTTGCGGCGGATATCGATGCGCAAATGCTCAACATCCGACGGTTTGCGCAAGAACGGCCGCCGGTCGATGCCGATGACCCGCGTCTCGGCTTCGCGGTGCAGGCGCCGCACCAGCAGCTGACCCAGGCGGCCGCCGATTCCCGTAATCACTGCCAACGTCTTGCGTTTGGCCATGTCGCTCCCCTTGGGCCTACCGCCCGCCCCGCGCCGGATTCGCTAGATGAAGATGCCGCGTCGCTCGGCCAACCCTTTGTCCATCATCGCCTGGATAGCGGCCCGCACCTTGGCGACCTTGCCCGCCACCACCGCATCGTCGTCGTTGGCATCGCCGGTAAATTCCATGGGTTCGCCAAAGTAGACGCGATACTTCACGGGCGCCGGCAGCATCGCCACAGGACCCAGCAGCGGCATCAGCGGGGTCAGCGGCGCCGACGGCATGTTCAGCAGCTTGGCCAGCGGCGCCACGTTGACCAAGTTGACGGTCTGCTCCTCGGCCCCCACGACCGCGATGGGCACGATCGGAACCTGACTCTCCAGGGCCAAGCGCATGAAACCATGTCCAAATGCCGTCATTCGGTAGCGGTGCGAATAGGGCTTGCTGATCCCGCGGGCGCCCTCTGGGAACACCAGCACGGCCTCTTCGCTTTCTAGCAGGCGACGGCAGTTGTCGGGCAGGCCGGTGACCTGGCCCATGCGGTTGCAGAACGTGCCAAAAAAAGGCAGCGAGGTGGCGAACTTCTCGACCATCGACCGCGCCATTCTGGGCGGATCGCGGTCGAGCAGCAGCGAGGTGCCGATGACGACGCCGTCAAAGGGCAACTGACCAGAATGATTGGCGATAAGGAGGCAGCGGCCTTCGGGTACACGCTGGATGTCGTGGACTTCGGCGCGGAACCACACCCGGTAGAGAAACTCCAGGTAGGGGACCACGCTGCGGACCTCGGCCGGGGCGAACCCAAAAGAATCGGTGCCATGCGGGCTCAGGTTCTTGGAGGCCAACAGGTGGCTGATGCGTCGCTCGAGTTCGTCGTCGGGCGTGCGCCAACTGCCAGACAGCAGCAACGACGCCACTTCTTGCGACGCCTCAGAGAACTCGCGGGCCACCAGTTCGGCCAGCGTCCGGCGGCGTTCGGGCTCGGACCATTGCGCCAGCTGCGTCGCCAAGTTGTGCCCGATGGATTGTCCAACGGCCTGCAATCGCTGAAGGTTGTCGACCACGGTCCCTGACACGGCGTCCGTCCCATTTGGCCGCTGGGCCACTGCCGAGACTAAGGCTATGCCGCCAAGGGGTCAATCGCTCTTGCGCCTGCGCCGCGGCGTCAGCCGGCGTTGGCATCGCGGAGCCGCGAATGCTAGCATCCACCCATCGGGGAGGAAGATCGATGATGTCCAAGATCCTGCAGCGTTTCCCGTCGTGGTCGCTGGTGCTCACAATGACGCTCGTCGCTTTCGCCAGCCTGGCCGGCTCCCGCGAAGCCCTGGCCTCGGCCCCCAGCGTCCTTGGCGTGACCGGGGCCATCACCTCGTCGGGCGGCGCTGCCCCAGACGGCGCCTACGACCTCACCTTCGCGCTGTACAAGGATCAGTCGGGCGGCACCCCGCTCTGGTTCGAGGGGCCGCTGACCGTCGGCATCAAGAACGGCATGTTCTCTGCCAACTTGGGCGTGACCAAGGCCTTGCCGCCCTCGGTCATGGCCTCGGCGGCTTGGGTAGGGATCGCCGTGGGCCAAGAGCCGGAGCTGGCGCGCAAGCAACTGACATCCGTGCCGTTTTCAGTCCGAACCATTGTGTCCGAGTCGGTGGACTGCTCGGGCTGCATTGGCCTCAAGCAACTCGCTCCCGAGGTGACGAGCGGCTTTGCCCTGGCCACCGATCTCGCCCAGTACGCCAAGGTGGCCACGCTGTCCGACGTGGCCAGTACCGGCAACTTTGGCGACCTCAAGGGCGTTCCCGTCTTGGCCAAAGTGGGCAAGTCATGCGGCACCGGCTTGGTCATGAAAGGCATCTTGGCCGACGGCAGCTACGAGTGCGCGACCAGCGCCATCTCGGCCAGCGGCCTGCCCGCAGACGGCTTGGACGAGATCTCGAATGGCGTCCTCTCGACCCAATTCACAGACAGCTTTGCCGGTTCGACCAACAAGGGCATCCCCGATGGCCTGGGCGCTGGCGTGACCGACACCATCACCGTACCCTCTACGGGCAACACGCAGCAGCTGTGGATCGCCTTTACCGCGACCAATAGCGATGTGTCCAAGGTCAAGGTCGACTTGTACGCGCCGGGCAACGCCACGCCGTACGTTTTGTACGACGGGAGCAAGACCGGCACGACGATGACCGTCAATTTCAATCAGGACTTGGGCCTGGTCAGCGGCGACCTCAACGCGGATTGGCTGGGCAAGGACCTCAAGGGCACTTGGTCGCTGGTCGTGCGCGATGTCCTGGACAATGTCGCTACCGCGGACGATGGCAAGTTCACTTGGTCGCTCAAGATCGTGACCAACTCCAAGTCCAAGCTGGCGGTCAATGGTGCGGTCAACCTGACCGGCAATCAAACCATCACGGGCGACCTGAGCGTGACCGGCAACTTAACGGTGGGCGCTTCGGCCCAGGCGCGGCTGCTGTTCCCGGCCGGCTCGCGACCGGTCCTGTACGGCGAATACATCGACGCCATGGCCGGCAACGCCCTGGTGGGCACCAAGTACGACACGGCCGCCGCCGTGCCCTACAGCGACAATGCCGCCTTGCACAACGCCGTGAGCGAACTGCACTGGGCCGACAGCAAGGGCAACATCCAGTTTCATCGCGGTCTTGGCTACACCTCGTCCAGCACCGACCACAGCCGGCAGTATGTGGTGGTCTTTATCAAGAATCCGACCGCCGCCGCCGTCACGCGCAGCATCTGCGCCAATTACTCTTCGATGAACGCCACTTACGGCGCCAGCTTGGCCCTCAATGGCATGGCCGTCTGGACCCTGACCACCAACACGGTCAACACCAATTGTCAAAATGTCACGTTCCCGGCCAACACGTCGTCCACGTTGGTCCTCAAGACCGCGCCCTACTTCTTGGCGTCGACCTACAACATGCATCGCCTGTGGGCCGGATTTGCCAGCGGCAGCTTGGACTTGACGGGCACCGGTCTAGAGTGGGACTACGACCGCTACTACGCGTGGATGGTCGGCAAGTAGGCGGGTAGCGGTCAAAAGACCTCGTCGTCGCCCAGGAATCGCCACATTCCAAGCTGCAGCTTGCCCAGCTTGACGCGCCCGACCCGCACCCGCTTTAGGCCCACCACGCGCAGGCCCACGGCCTCGCACATGCGGCGAATCTGGCGTTTCTTGCCCTCGCGCAGCACAAAGCGCAGCTGGTCGCGGTTGAGCCACTCGACCTCTGCGCGCAGCAGCGGCTCGCCGTCGAGCGACAGGCCGTGGCGCAGCAACTCCAGGCCGCCCTGGGGCAATTGCCCCTCTACGCGCACCAAGTACTCCTTGTCCATGGTGCGGTCTTCGCCAATGAGCTGGCGGGCGACGCGGCCATCCTGGGTCAGCACCAGCAGCCCGGTCGAGTCGATGTCCAGTCGCCCCGCCACCGACAGATCGCGCAGGTGCTCGCGGCGCAGCGGCGGACCGAGGTACTGCGGATCGCGGTTTTCGGGCAGCACCAACTCCACGGCGGCGCGGTAGCCATGCTCGGGCTGCGTAGAGACAAAGCCGATGGGTTTGTTGAGCAAAATGGTCGCGCGTTGTTGCTGCACGGCTGAGCCACGCCTGTCCAGCTCGATGTTCTGACCGCGCCGCACGCGCGTGCCCAAAGTGGCCACCACGCCATCGATCTTGACCCAGCCGCGGGCGATGTAGTCGTCGGCCTCGCGCCGCGAACACAGGCCCAGCTCGGCCATCCGCTTGCTGAGTCTGGGCAGGTCCTGGTTGTCTTGCTTGTCGTCGGTCATGGCGCGCTCCGGCCGCACGGTAGCCGTTTCGCCCCCATCCGGCAACGCGGTGCGCCGCGGCAAGGGGCCAAGGCCTTTACGAGCGCCGTACTTGCCCGTAGGCTTGCCGGCCGCGTGGTAGCGCCGATGGCGGGAGTTTGACCCAGCCAACGCAAGGAGTGGACGTTGATTGCTGTGGTCGACTACGGTGCCGGCAACGTCGCGAGCGTGGTGCGCGCGCTGCGCCATTTGGGGGGCGACGCCCAGCTCGTCCGCGATCCCGACCAATTGCGGACAGCCAGCCACGTGGTCTTCCCCGGTCAGGGCCATTTTGCACAGGCGATGCGGCAACTTCAGGCCAGTGGCCTGCTGCCGGCCCTGCGGCAATCGCTCCAGAGCGGCAAGCCGTTCTTGGGCATCTGCCTGGGGTTGCAGTTGCTGTACCAGGCCAGCGACGAGGCGCCGGGTGTGGCCGGCCTGGGCCTGCTGCCCGGCCAGTGCCATCGCTTTGCGCCGGGGCTGCCGGTGCCGCACGTGGGGTGGCAACAGCTGCGCGCGCCGGCCGAGCCACACCCATGTGGCCTTGAAAGTCCAGGTCAATTTTACTATTTCGTCCACAGCTACTACGCGCCAGCCCTGGGCGACGCCGTCACGGCGCTGGCCGACTACGGCGTGCCGTTTGCCGCGGCGGTGCGCCAAGACAACCTGTGTGCTGTGCAATTCCACCCCGAAAAGTCTGGCCAAGCCGGGCTGGATTACTTGGCGGCCTGGCTGCGGTTGGCCTAGACGCCCGCCGCCCAGCAACGGCCTTTGCCCACTGGATCAAGGATTTCTGTGCACACGGTTCGCCTCATCGCCTGCCTGGACATCGAGCACGGTCGCGTGGTCAAGGGTGTTCGTTTTGCCGATCTGCAAGACCAGGGCGACCCCGTCGAGCTGGCGGCTCGCTACGACGCCCAGGGCATCGACGAATTGGCATTCTTGGACGTGCGCGCCTCGGACCAGGGGCGCGATATCTTGCGCGATCTGGTCGCGAAGGTGGCCCAAGTCCTGTTCATTCCCTTTGCGGTCGGCGGTGGGCTCCGCACGCTGGACGATGTGCGCGCGGTGCTGCGGGCCGGCGCCGACAAAGTCACGGTGGGTTCGGCGGCGGTGGCGAACCCGCAGTTGGTGCAGCAAATCGCCAGTGAGTTCGGCAGCCAGTGCCTGGTTGTGTCGCTCGACGTCAAGCGGATGGGCGGCCGCTACGCGCTGACCAGCCACGGCGGACGGCGCGACACGGGGCTGGATGCCGTGGAATTCGCCCGGCGCGTAGCGGATTTGGGCGCTGGCGAGTTGCTCGTCAACGACATGGACGCCGACGGCACGCGCCAGGGCTTTGGCCACGACTTGAACCGGGCCATCGTGCAGGCCGTGCCCATCCCCGTCATCGCCAGCGGCGGCGCGGGACGGCCCGAGCATTTTGCCGAAGCGGTCGAGCAGGGCGGTGTGCACGCCGTTTTGGCCGCGAGCGTGTTCCATCAGGGCGATTTTTCGATTCGGGATGTCAAGGACTGCCTGCGGTCGCGCGGCATCCCTGTCCGGACCTAGCGGGGGCGCCGCGGCCTGGTCCGCAGCCAGTGGGTGAGCGAGATGTTGATTCCTTCGATCGATCTGATGGGCGGCAAGGCCGTGCAGTTGCGCCAGGGCAACCCCGACGACTGCGCGGTGGTGGTCGACGATCCAGTGGCCTTGGCGCAGGAGTTTTCGCGCTACGGCGAGGTGGCCATCATCGATTTGGATGCGGCGCTGGGCCGCGGCGACAATCTGGCCACCATCGAGCGCATCCTGGCCAAGGTCGACGCGCGGGTGGGCGGCGGCATTCGCGACCATGGCCGCGCGGACCGGCTTCTGCGCGCTGGCGCCCGCAAGATCATCATTGGCACCGCGGCGACTCCAGAATTCCTGCAGCGCTACGCCCGCGAGCAGTTGATCGTCGCCATCGATCAAAAAGGCGGTCGCGTGGCCACGCACGGCTGGACTGCCACGGCGGGCGAGACGGCGCTCGAGCGTTGTAGCCGCCTGGCCCCCTATTGCAGCGAATACCTCTTTACGGTGGTCGACCGCGAGGGCCTGATGCAAGGCGCGGATCTGCCGGCCATTGCCGAGGTTTGCGCCAGTACGCGCAACACCATCACGGCCGCGGGCGGCATCACCACGGTTCAAGAAATTGCGGCGATCGACAAGTTGGGGGCCAACAGCCAGCTGGGCATGGCGCTGTACACCGGCAAGCTCGACCTGGCCGAGGCGTATGTCAGTCTGCTCGATTGGGCCAAGACCGGCGATCTCATGCCCGTCGTCGTCGAAGACGATTCGCAAGTGCTGATGTTTGCTTGGGCCAACCGCGAGGCGGTGATCGAGACGCTCAAGACCGGCCGCGGCACGTTCTTTTCGCGCTCGCGGCAAGAGCTTTGGAAAAAGGGCGAAACTTCGGGACACGTCCAGCACGTGCAAGCGGTGCGGTGGGATTGCGACCGTGACTGCCTGCTGTACCGCGTGGAACAGACGGGCGAGGCCTGCCACTTGCCGCAGCGGTCCTGCTTTGGGCCGCAGCGCTTCGATCTGCACCAGCTCGAGCGGGTGTTGCGCGAGCGGCGTGATCGCCCCGAGCCCGGCGCCTACACTTCGCGGCTTTTCGCCGACCGCAAGCTGCTCCATGCCAAGATCCGCGAAGAGGCCGACGAGCTGGTCCGCGCCCACAGCGACCGCGACGTGGTGTGGGAGACCGCGGACGTGCTGTTCTTTAGCATGGTCAAATTGGTGTCGCTGGGCCTGACTTTGGATCAGGTCGAGCGGGAGCTGCGCTCGCGGCACGGCCGCCGGCGAATTTCGTAGTCCTTCCTTGTCCTATGCTGGCGGCCGCGCTAGGCTGTGCGGCATGAAGAACTCCACCTTTTCGTCGCTGTCGGCCAAGGTTCTCACTTCCCTGGGGCTGCTGTCGGCTGTGGGCCTGTTTGCGGCCCCGGCCCGCGCGGCGGTGCCCACCACCACTGCGATCGAGGGCGCGCTGTCTTCGACCGGCGGCGGTCCGGTGAGCGACGGAATCTACCCGCTGACGTTTTCGCTGCTCGACGCCGCGGCTGGCCAGCCGGTCTGGACCGAAGGACCGACCAACATCACCGTCAAGGGCGGCTCGTTCTCGCACGTGCTGGGCGCCAAGACGCCGTTGACCGCGGCGCTGCTCACCGGTGATCGGTGGTTGCAGGTCCAGGTGGCCACCGACGCGCCCCTGCCCACCATCCCCGTCCGCGGCGTGCTGTTCGCCATTCGCAGCGCGATGGCCGAAGGCCTGGAGTGCTCGGGCTGCATCAAGGCCGGCCACTTGGATCCGGCGCTGCTGCAGGGCTACGCCAAGACCAGCGATCTGGCGGCGTATGCCAAGTCCGCAGATTTGAGTGGGTTTGCCAAGACGACCGATCTGGCCGACTACGTCAAGGCCGCCGCCCTGGCGGCCGTTGCAGGCACCGGCGACTACAAAGACCTAAAGAATACGCCTACGTATGCAACTGTGGCCAAGTCGGGTAGCTACCTCGATCTGCTTGACGTACCCGTGATGGCCAAAGTCAACAGCAGTTGCGGCACCGGTCTGGTCGTCAAGGGCATCAAGGCCGACGGCAGCTTGGACTGCACCGCCGGCGGACTGCCGCCCGACGGCCTGAACGAGGTGTCCAATGGTCTGCTCTCGACCGAATTCGCCGAAATCGCGCCCAGCACGGCCACGCCGATCGCCATTGCCGACAACCTCCCGGCCGGCATCTCCGACGCCATCACCGTGCCCGATTTCGGCACCGCCCAAAGCCTGACCGTCTCGGTCGACCTGGCCAACTCCGACATCTCGAAAGTGCGCGTCACCGTTTACGATCCGGCCGGCACCGCCTACAAGCTCTACGACCAGGGCGGCACCGGCACCAAGCTGGTCGCCACCTACCCCACGCCGGACAAGCTGGTGTCGGGCGACTTGAGCACCTGGGTGGGCAAAAACCCCAAGGGCAGTTGGTCGATCAACGTGGCCGACTTGGCCGCCGCCACGGGCAATCCCAAGACGGACGGCGCGCTGAACAGCTGGACCATCACCGTCAACACCCTGTCCAGCAAGAAGGTTTCCGTGTCGGGGGCCTTGGTGATGACGCCGGCCACCTCGGCGCCCGTGCCGTGCCAGCCCTCTACGATGGGCGCCATGTACTTCGACAAGACCGCCAAGACCCTGCGCTATTGCGATGGCACCGTGTGGAAAACCTTGGCCGACAGCTGCGGCAACGGCATCTTGGACGTCAACGAAGAATGCGACGACGGCAACAACGCCAACGGCGACGGCTGCAGCTCCACGTGCATCGCCTCGCTGGGTCTCATCAAGGCCAAGCCCGGCATTTCGTGTCTGGACATCCAGAAGAGCTGGACCAACGACGGGGCCACGGCCAAAGACGGCAGCTTCTGGGTCAAAGCGCCCAAGGGCCAGGTATTCCAGGTGTTCTGCGACATGACCACCGACGGCGGCGGCTACACCTACTTGCCCATCGACTCGGGCAAGACCACCTACAAGTCCACCGACGACAATAGCTGCAAGGACTACGGCTGGGACATCGTCTATCCGCGCACCAAGGGCCAGTGGACCGCCATGCTGAACAAGTACGGCACCAGCTACTTCGCCACCATCCCGGGCGTCTACCGCGACTCTGGCTCGGGCAGCTACACCGGCTGCGTCATGCGCGATCCCAAGGCCTACGGCTCGGGCTGCGCGGACTGGAAGGTGGCAGACGGCGGCAAGTGGTGGTTGCGCGACTCGACCTACAGCGAGCCCAACGGCGACTACGGCGCCAACTGCTGGCTGTCGATGTACAACTGGGACCCGAACAACATCCAGTTCAACGACGGCACTTGCAGCTACTCGACCACCAAGTACCTGTGCGCCCCCAACGACAAGCCGTAGGGCGGTAGTCGGGGCGGACTTCGCTACAATTGGACTTACTTAGCGACGGCACGCGGCGCAGGCGGCACCACCAGCACCGGGCAGTGCGCTTGCCGCACCACCTTGTCGGTCGTCGAGCCAAGCAGCAGCAGCGCCAGGCCCGAACGTCCGTGGGCGCCCATGACGATCAGGTCGGCCTTGTGTTCCGCCGCCCAGCGCACGATCTCGCTGGACGACTGGCCTAGCGCGGTGGCGATTTCCGTCCGAGGAGCACCTTCGCCCGCGCACAGTTGCGCCCACTCTTGCAGCGAATCGCGCGTCTTGGCCTCTACCTCGCCCAGGATCTCGGGGCCGGCGGTCACAAAGCCGTCGGGCAGCACGTAGCCGGGCACTGGGTAAACATTGAGGAGCGTCAAGTCCGCGCCATAGCGCCGGGCCAGCTCGCACGCCCATTGCACCGCCTGCCTGCTGGGTTCCGAAAAATCCACAGGGACCAGGATGTGTTTCAGATCCATGATTGCGCCTCCGCTTTGCCGCCCGCCTATAGGTTAAGCGTTTTGGGCAGGGGCGCCAGGGCGGCGTGGGCCGGTCCTGCCACAGCCTCGTCGCCCAGATCCCTTGCCTGCGGGCGAAAAATGCAAACGCGAACTCGCAACTGGCAGAGCGAAGGGTGCGGCGATGGGCCGCGGCCAGTCCGGCGAGTTCGCGTTGCGCGAATGTTGGAATCGAGCTACGACGGCAGGGTGATGCGCGTCAAGTAGTCGATTTTGTCTTTCTTTTGGAGCTTGAGCTTCTTGACCTGAGCGCGCTCGAGCTCTTCTTCGTGGGTCAGCGAGTGGTAGCCGTCGAGCTCGTGCAGGCGGCGCTCCAGGGCCGCGTGTTCAACGTTCAATTGCTCGAGCAGCTCGAACCGCTCGTCCTGATTGACCGGAACATGTTCCATGCCTTGCCTCCTTGCGGCGAAGTCAAGCCGCGATTGGCGCGGCGCACTGAGTTGGCGCCGCTGGGCTCAGCGTGGGCCATTTGGGCCGGTCGCGTTGAACCCTATGCGCCGATAGTAGCGAGGGCGCTGCGGCCCGGCAACCGAAAATGTGACGGCCCGCTGCCACGGTGACTGGCGCGTGACTACAGTACTGAGCAGACTGAATTAACTAGCGAAGTTGATCGCGCTCGGGCCACCAGCCCATGCTTGCCGACGGCCGCCGCTGCGGGTGCAGCTCCAAGAAGTGCAGGGCGACCGCAGGGTTGATGGCCGCCGGCGCCCGCTCGGCCAGTTCGACCAGACACAGGCCCTGGTGGGCGACCATCGCGTTCTCTACAAAAGCTCTCGCTTGGCGCGCATCGGCCGGGTCCTGCGAGGCCACCAGAGCCTGGGCGTCGGCCTGCAAGTCGCGGAGCCGCCCAGCCAGCAGGTCGCGCGCGGTCCCGGCCGGCAGCGCGTTCAGCCGCCCCAGCAGCCAGTCGAACCAGGCCTTGTGCAGGCCCAGGCGCTGCATGTCGCGCCAGCACTGGGCGATCAGCACGTTGTGGGCCCCCTCCCACGACTCGGTGACCAGCGCATCGCGGTACAGGCGACCGAGCGGGGTAAAATCCTCGATGGCCGCGTTGCCGCCGATGACCTCCATGGCGTTGCGGATCATTTGCGTGGTGCGCACGCTGGTCCAGTACTTGTTCATGTTCAGGCCCAGGCGCACGGCCTCGGGCGCGCTGCCGGCCTCGTCGACGGCGACCAGATCCAGGGTGCTGGCGGTCGCGGCACAGGCCTCGGCAAAGACTTGCGCGACCAGCGCGTCGGTGTTGGCAAAACGGCCGATCGGCTGGCCAAAGGCGCGGCGGAAGCGCGCAAAACCAGAGGCTTCGCGGTAGCTGCGCCACAACATCCCGCAGCAGGCCATAGCGTTCCACAGCCGCGACGTGTTGAGCACGATGTCGACGACGTGGTGAAAGCCGAGTTCCAACGGCCCCAACTGCCACCCCAACGCGCCCTGCCAGTCCACCTCGCCCGAGGCCATGGCGCGCGTGCCCAGCTTGTGTTTCAGGCGGCGGATGGTCAGGTGGTTGGGCTCGCGCGGCACCTGAAAAAGTGTATGTGACATAGGCTGTTGGCCCACCTCGCGCCCGGTCGGCCGATCGTGGGGCACCAGGAACAGGCCAAGTCCCTTGGTGCCCTGCGCGGCGCCGTCGGGGCGGGCCGTCAGCACATAGAGCGGCGCATCGATGACCGAGCAGAACCATTTTTCGCCGGTCAGGGCCCACAGGGCCGGGCTCTCCGGCGTCTCTTCCCCGATCAGATTGGCGCGGGTGGCGTTGGCGCCCACGTCCGAGCCGCCTTGGACCTCGGTCAGGAACTGCGCGCCGTGTAAGCGCTTGTCGTAGTCGGGGTTCAGCAGTCCGGGCAGCAGAGCCTTCTTCAGGGCGGGGTGGCCGCAGCGCTGAATCGCCTTGATCATGCCCGCGGTGCAGGCCAGGGGGCAGGTGTGGCCGGCTTCGCCGTGGTGGGCCGCCAGCATCATCAGCGTCGCCTGCTCTACGGCGCGCCCGTGCTGGCCAGTGAGCCCCATCACCCCAGATCCGTAGACGATCTTTCCCCACTCGTGGTAGCTGGCGTCAAAGCGTACCCGCTCTTGGCGGCGGCCCAGGTAGTCAAAGCGGTCCAGCACCGGCAGGTATGGGTCGTGGCTGCAGCGGTGAACCAGCCCCTCGCTGGCGCCCACCTGCCGGCCCACTTGCTCCAGGTGTTGGTGCGTCGCCGGCCCGGTCTGCGGCGCAAAGTGCGCGACCATCGCCCCCAACGCAGCATTGCCGCCATACCAGTTGCCGTCGTCGGCTTGGCGCCACGCGACCAGGTCGGCGCGGCCCTGCGAAATGGCGTCGGGTTGCTGAGAAACGGCATTGGGAACGCTTGGGTTGCTCATCAGCGGAACCTGGGCCGCGGCATGCGGATGGGGCAGGCAGGGTAGCGCCGGCAGCGGTCGCCTGCCAAGGGGAGCGGCCGGCAACGGTGGGGAATGACAAATGATTACTCGTAACCCACGAATTGACTTGACAAGCGTCAAGTGGGGTTTAGATCCCAAGCTAGAGACGCGTTGCGCGTCCAAGGGCTTGCGGGTCCAGAGAGGCATTGGGTGAAGGACAACAACCTCGATCTGCTTGATACCTATCGACTGATGTCGGGGATAGCGGTGGACCTCCGTCCAGCGTCGGACCTGGCGCGCAACTACCTGAACGACTTGGCTTTGCGCCTGGCGCAAGGGCAGGGCTACGCCGAGCTGCTGGCGCGGGTGTTGCGGCCCGACGGACCGCTGTACGAAGGGCGCAGTCCGCTGGCGCCCAGCAGCGACGACCTGCCGGCCCTGCGGGCGGCCCGCGATCTGGTCTACCGGGCAGGAGTGGCAGAGGGCGTGATCGAAGCAAGTGCCAGCGAATTTACGGCGTTGCCTGCTGGTCTGCGCGGCGGTGCCTCGGTGGTGTCACGGCCGAGCCAGGGTGCTGGCTTGACCACGGAGGCGATCGTCACGGTGGGCGAAGCGATGGAGATGCTGAGCATTACCCGCCAAGCCGTGATCAATGCTGTAAAAACTGGTCGAATTCGCGGCGAGCAGCATGGCAAGCTGTGGGTGCTGTCGCGCGAAGACGTGCTGCGCTACCGGCTGGCCCGCGACGACCGGAGAATTGCTCGCGAATCTGCGGTGTGATCGCCGGTGAACGCCTGGGATGGTGCCCGGCGCGTCGGTAGGCTAGGATGGCGGGCAGGGTGGCCGCGCCGATGCGGCCGGACGGTCGGACGGGGATGCACTTGAACCACACCCTTTTGAAATGGGCCACGTTTGCGTCGCTGGCCGGCACGGTCCTGGCCGTGGACGGCTTGCTGCCGGGGCCCCTCAGCCTGGCGGCCACCGCTTACGCCAAGAGGCAAAAGGGCGCTACGCCGGCCTCGGCGCTCAAGCAGATCAGCACTTCGGCGCCCGGCAAGGACCGCGACGCCGCCGTAGACGAACTGCTGGAATTCGGTGAGTCGGCGTGGCCCGAGGTCAAGGCGGCCCTGCCCAATCTGGCGAACATCGACGGCGGCGCCGATGTGGTCGTCGACTTGCTCCTTGGTTTTGGCCCGCTCGCCTTGGACGAAATCTTGGTGTGGGGTCCCAAACTGGCCGACGGCCCGGCACTGCGTCTGTGTCGGCAGGTGCTGCGCTTCCCCAAAGACGATCGCCAGACCGCGCTGCTGGAAGCGCTTTTGCCAAGAAACGACGAGCAGATCCTGCTGCTCATCTTGCCCGAGCTGGTGACCCGCGACCGCCCGGCCGCGATGCCGCGGCTGGTCGCGCTCATCGACGATCAGCGCCCAGGTGTGCGCAGCTACGCGATCGACACCTTGGTGGCCAAGCGCTGGGAGCCGGCGATGGCGCCCCTGGTGCGCCGGCTGGGCCAAGAGCGGCTGCAGGCCTCGCCCGAGAATCTGGGTCTTCGCGCCAAAATCATCCATGCGATCGCCCAGATCGGCGCTGACCACGACGCTCCAGTGGCCCCCCTGTTCGAGGCGCTGGAACTACCCGATCAGCGCGAAGCGGCCTTGGAAGGGCTGCAGACTGTGGGCGCGCCGGCGATCAAGGCCGCCATCTATCTGCTGCAGACGGCGGAGCGCAGCCGCATCGAGACGGCGTTGATCGTGCTGTCGCACTTGCGCTTGGCCGCCGCGCCGGAGCTGGTGCCGCTGCTGGTGAATTCCAAGGACGAGACGACCCGCGGTCTGGTGGTCGACATGCTGGCCCACTTGGCCGTGCCCGAAGTGCGCGCCGAAGTGCTGCGGATGGTGCGCGAGCGCAAATTCCCAGAGCTGGAGCAGGGTTTGTTGCTGGCGTTGACGCTCTACGACGAGGATGTGCGCAAGCTACTCCTTGAAATGGTCGCGGACAAGGACACTTCTGTGCGCAAGTTGGCCCTGAAGCACCTGTGGCGCCTGGCCGATCCAGAGACGTGGCCGGCTCTGCGCAACGTGGCGGCGCGCGACCCCGACGTGGGGCTGCGGCTGCAGGCGCTGCACGCCATGGTGGGCCTGGGCGACCCCAAAGCGTTGGATTATCTGCGCAAGTTGATCACGGTCAACGAGTTGGACGAGCGGCTGGAGGTCATTCGGCTCATCGGCCGCGTCGACGACGTGTCCGCCGTGCCGGTGCTGGCGCGGCAGTTGGCCGACCCCAACGACGCCGTGTTCCGCGCCGCCCTGGCGAGCTTGCGCCGGTTGACGTTCCACAGCGGGCCGCGGCGCGAAACCGAGTGGCTGGCTTGGCTGGCGGCGGACGCCGACCGCAAGCCCGAAGACTTTGAGAAGGTTCAGCCCAGCGGCCACCGCTTTTCGGTAGACGGCCGCGAGATGGGCTGGCTGGAAGCCGGCAGCCCAGACGACAAGACGATCGTGGTGTTGGCGGCCGGGCCGCTGCGCGACGCCTCGCACTTGGTGCCGCAGGTGTGGCGCCTGGCCAAAAGCTACCATGTTGTCGTGCCGTTGCGCGGCATCAGCGCCCACACGGCGGCGACGCTGTCCGAGCAAGTGTTGGCGCAAGAACTGACCAAGCTGCAGCAAGAGCTGGGCAAGGCGCAGATCGCGCTGCTGGCGGACCCCACAGCCAGCCACTTTGCCCTGCGCTACGCCAACGAGCACCCCAAGGCGATCGCGGCGGTGCTGCTGCATGGCGGCTTCTGGCCCACCCAAGCGGCGGTGCGGGCGCTGCCGGGCCAGGTCTCCGCGGCTATGCAGGCCCCGTGGAAAGAGGACATGGCCTGGGCGCTGGAGCAAAAAGGCCTGCTGGTTCCCGACTTGGCGCTGCGGCAGCTGAGCCGCGCCATGTACGGCACACTGCTCGCCAACCCCGAAATCGCGCGCAACTTGCCGCAGCCCAGCTACTTCTACGACGGGTTCTCGGTCGAGGCGCACGACCGCGCCATTGCCGACGCCGCCACCTGGAATTTGGGCGGCGCGCAAATACCGATGCTGGTTCTGGCCGGGCAGAAGGCGCCCTGGGCTGAATCCAGCGCGGCAGCCATTCAGGCGCTGACGGGCAACGTGCGCAAGCAGATGAAGCTGGTCAAGCTAGAAGCCAGCGGCGCCATGCCCTTGGCCGAGCAACCCGACGAGACCGTCCGCGCTATCGAGGACTTCTTGAAGTAGCGCAGCGGATCGCGTCACGTCGTTGCGATATCACGGCCACCGATCTCGACAATCGCGTCCCTTCGCGCCATGATGGCGCTGCTGTAGCGCCTCGACGCAGGCGCCCAAAGTCAAGCCCGGAGGATCCAAATGCCCTATGTGATTACCAGTTTGTGCATCGACTGCAAGGACACCGCCTGCGCCGACGTCTGCCCCGTCGAGTGCATCTACGAAGTCAACGACGGCGCCAGTGGCTACGCCAACCAGCTGTACATCAACCCCGACGAATGCATCGATTGCACCAACTGCGAGCCCGCCTGCCCGTGGAAGGCCGTGTTCGAAGAGGATCAAGTGCCGGCCGTGTTCGCCGCCGACGTCGAGAAGAACCGCGCGATCACCGACTCGATCGACGACTTCCATGTCGCCAAGGTGGTCAAGGATCACTCGCCCACGGCCGAGCAGATCGCTGCCAACTTCGCCAAGTGGAACTACAAGCCGTAGGCTCTGCTCGCGGATGAATGGGCCAGCGCCCGTCGCAGCGCGACTTTGGTCGGTTGCGGCGGGCGCGGCGCTTTTTGGCCACTCGTGGGTTTGGGTCGCAGTTGCTACGGCAAAAGTCGCGCCAGCGCCCACTGGTCCAACCACTCGCTGGCATGGGCGGCGGCCGGGAGCAGTGGCGTCCCCTTGGCCAGTTCGATCGCCAAGGCGGTCGCGAGTCGGCAGCCCGTCCCGCGCAGATGGCTGGGCGTTCCATCGGGTCGCGGTGGCCAGCCCAACTTGGACGGCAGGGGCAGCACTTGGCCTTTCATGACCAAAACGTCTTGACCCAGCCAGGGCTTGGGGGCGTGGCCGCCCTTCAGCAGCACCGGACACGGCAACTGGTGGGCCTGCTGCAGTGCCCCCTCTAGGCTGGTCGCTTCCGCCGCGCCAACCAGCCAGGCCAACTCGGGCCAGTTGGGCGTCACCACCGCACAGTTGGGCAGCAGTTCGCGCAAAAACAGCGCGCGGACCGCCGTTTGAGCCAGTTCCCCGCCATCCGGCTCGCGCCACACCCAGCCACCCGAGGTGGTGCGCAGCAGCGGGTCCACCACCAGCGCCAGGCCGCGTTCGCGGGCCACGTGCGCCAAATGCCGGGCATTTTCCAGCGTGGCGAGCATGCCGGTCTTGGCCACCCGCGGGCGGTCGTCGGCCAGCGCAGCCGTCAGGGTCAGTTGGAACTCGTCGGGCATGGTGGGCCAGGCACCCAGCCAGCGGCCGTCCGTCTGGGCCGTGCGGGCGGCGATCACCGGCCGGCCCAGGGCGCCGCGCAGGGCGCACACTTCCAGATCTGCGGCAAGCCCGGCCTGTCCGCCGGGATCGAGCCCACCCACCAGCAAAATGGTCGGCGTTTTTGTCATGGCGTCCTCTAGGGACACGTTAGGACGCCCGGAACGAGCGAGCAATCATCCCCAGCCCGCCCCCGATCAGTCCCAGCATCACCAGCAGAGTCGGCAGCGTGGTGGGCATGAAGTGGATTTGCAGGCTGGTGATCACCTCGACCGCCAGCAGCACCAGACTGCCCGCCAGCATCAGCCAGCCGAGCCGCGACCGGGCGTCAAAGAACAACAGGCCCACGCCAGCGATGAACGGCACCGTGACCGTGCCAATCGAGCCGCCCGCGCCGTAGTGGGCGCCAAAGTAGCCGTGCCACATGCCGGCCGAGACGACCACCCGCGAAAACAGCAAGTACAGGCCACCCGCCGCCAGTCCGCTGCCCACCACGAAATGGCCGATTCCGCCAGGGGTTCCGCCTGCTCCTTGGATCTCCATACTGCCTCCGGGTTCGCGGCTCGCCGTCTGGGCCCTATGGTAGCGCGGCACCGGGACTTTGCCCATGGTCTTGCAGCTCTTGCCGCGTCACGCACTCGCCTCGGCGGGCGTAGCAGCGCCGGCCCTCGCTGCAGGCTTGCGAACGTCGGCAGTCGCTGTTGGCGCGCACCCCGCAGGTGGTCTCGCTCGCGTCGCCCGCCAAGCCGACCGGCCGCCAGCCCGCCAGCTCTTCGGCCAGGGCGCTCACCGGCCGGCAGCGGCCCTCGATCGCGCATGCCAGGCTCTGCAGGCAGTCTTGGCGCGTCTCTACCACGCAGCGGCCGTCTTTGGCGGTGCAACGCCCCTGTTCGCGACACACCTGGCTGCCCAGGCAGTCGTCGCGATTCGCAGCCGTGCACTTGCCTTCGCGGGCACTGCACCAGCCGTCGCGGCGGCAGGCGGCGTGACTGCGGCAGTCGGTGTCGCGGAACACTTGGCACACGCCATCGCGGGCGGTGCAGCGGGCCTGCTCGCGGCAGACGCGACTCGCTTCGCAGTCGCCCGACGACACCGCCTGGCAGCGCCCATTCAGCGCCGAACAGGCCCCAAAGTCACGGCACTCCTTGCGTTTGCGGCAGTCCTCGCCTGCGGGCACGCAGGTGCCGTCGACCGCCGTGCAGGCGCCCTGGTCGCGGCAGCCCTTGGAGCGGGCGCACCAGGCGTCGCTCGCCGCCAGGCAGCGGTGGTCCACGGCCTTGCACGCCCCGGTGCGCGCGCACAAGCTGCTGGCTTGGCAGCCGGCGTCGTCTTCTGCGGCGCAGGTTGGGCTGGCGGCGCCGGGCAGAAGGGCTCGGCCGCACTCGCCGAACTCGCTGCAGCGGAACGACGAGCGGCAGGTGTCTGCGCCCACCACGCACAGGCCCTTGGCGTCCACGGCGCAGCGCCCCCACGTGTCGCATGCGTCGCCGCAGCGGCTGCGCGAAGTGCCGCCCACCTCGCATCGGCCGTGATCCGCGCGGCACAGGCCCTCGCCGCGGCACGCTGCCGAGCCTTCGCAGTCGCTGTCCGAGGTGGCGGCGCAGCTACCGTCTACGGCCGAGCAGAGGCCCGCTTGCGCGCAGACCTCGGCGTACTCGCAATCGCGGCGCTGGGCCACGATGCAGTTGTGCCCGTGGGCGGTGCAGACGCCGCGCTTGGCGCAACTGGGCGTGCGCCGGCACATATCCGGTTCGCTGCACAGGCCGGCGTAGCAGTCCAGCTCGCCCCGGCAATCCGACCGCTTGGCGCAGGCGTCGCCGATCTCGCCGCGGCCAAAGCAGCCGTGCAACAGCCCTGTGGCAAAAAGCCACGGCAGGAACCGTCGCCCGAACGTGGCAAATTTCCACAGTGTGTGGCGAATTGTCACGAGTCTTCTCACAGATCTTGTCACAGACCTTGTCACAGACCTTGTCACAGACCTTGTCACGGGCTTTGGCCAACCGGGCAGGCACTGCCACCCGCGCGTCGCAGCCTTTGCCACGGATCGGAACCAGTTGCAAGGTCGGCCGCGCGGGCGCAAATTCCGGGTTCGCGACCAAAACAGGCCGCAGCCCCGGCAAGGTCCGCATGACCCAGCTCTCACGACGGCAACTGCTCCAATTGCTCGCCGCTTCCAGTGCCGTCGCCGCGTGCGAAAGCGAAACGGCCACGCCCGCCGCACCGGCGCCCAAGGTCTGCAGTCCCGTTGGCGGCGGCGCCACCATCACCCACGGGCCGATCTCGGGCGGCTGCAGCGCCACCAGCGTGCGCTTGGCGGTACGCCTGAGCGGCCCAGCCAAGGTCGCCTTCGACGTGACGGCCGCTGGCGGCAAGACGCTGCGCTCGACTTGCGCCGTAGCCAGTCAAACCGATGATTTCTCAGTGGTCTTGGATGTGCCGGGGCTGAGTCCCGCGACCGAGTATAGCGCCGTACCGGTCATCGACGACGCCGCGGTCGCCGCGCGCACCATCCAGACCCGCACCTATGCCAAGCCGGGCCAAGTCACGGATTTCCTGTTTAGTTTTGGCTCGTGCTGCCGCTACGACGACAAGGGCGTCGGCACCAAGAGCATGGGCAAGGTGTTTGATGTGGTCCGCAAGTTGTCGCCCAAGCCGTGGTTTTTCGCGCAGATCGGCGACTGGACCTATCCGGACTACGCGTTTGCGACCAAGGGCACCGACGCTGCCGGCAACAACTACACGGTCTACCCAGAAGAGATCGCCAAGTCGTGGCGGCGCCGTTTGATGGACGGCTACCCGCTGCGCGACCTGCTGGCCACCATGCCGGTGGCCCACGTCTGGGACGACCATGACTTTGCCGAAAACAACGCCTGGAGCGGCGTCACCGGCAAGCAGAGCGACCGCATGGCGGCCTTTGAGCGCTATCTGCCGTGTCACGTCCTGCCCAAGTCCAAGGCCGGAGTCTGGCAGCAGTTCAGCGTGGGCCATTGCGATTTCTTCTTGGTCGACATGCGATCGCAGCGCAGTGACCTGAAAAAGGCGCTGTCGTCGCAGATGAGCGCCGAGGGCAAGCTGGTCTACACCTTTGCCGAGCCGCCGGGCCATACCATGTTGGGCTCAGAGCAGCTGAACTGGCTGATCACGGGCCTGAAGAACTCGAAGGCGCTGTGGAAATTCGTGTTCATGCCGGTCGAGATCAACCCGCGCTACGACGCCGTGATGAACAAGGCCATCCACGAGACGCCGGTGGGCGCGGTCATCGAGGCCCTGGGCGACAGCTGGTGCGGCTATCCCACCGAGCGCGACCAGATCCTGGCGCTGCACCGCACTGGCCAAGTCAAGAACATCGTTTTCCTTACAGGTGACGCGCACATGGGCGCCATGAAGGCCCGCGACGCCGATTGCCCGCCGATCCACATGGCGGCCAACCTGGACATCTCGCAGGCGCCGATCATGGACTTGATCGAGAAATTCGCGATGCCTGCCAAGGACTTGTGGCCTGAGTGGTATCAACTGGGCACCGATCCGAACACCATCGGCGTGGTTCGAATCCTCAGCCAGCCCAAGCACCAAGTCATTTGCCAGAGTTACGACCCCGACGGCAACCTGCTGCACGCGATGACCATCGCCCTGGATGCTGGTTGACCCTAGCTGGGCCCAGCGGCACACTGAGCGCCCGGCAAGCTGCCGGCGGGCAAGGCGATCATGGCGCACAAGCCGACCACGGAACAGGGCGGGCCCGACCAAGAACTGCACGGGCTGATTGCGGCGATCGTGCGGCAGGTGCTTGAAGATCCAGCGCTTTCCGCGGTTTCTCCCACGGCGCCCCACGCCAATGACGAGCCGATACGACCGCGCGCACTCGAGCAGATGATCGTCGACGCCGCGCACGAGCTTTGGGCTCAGGCGCCGCAGCCACCCGGGCGACCGCTGCCCGGTTTGGATCGCCTGGCCGACAGCGCCGCCCTGCCGCGCTTGACCAAAGCGACTCCTTCGCGGATCGGCGTGGGCCGTGCTGGCCTCCGCTACCCCACCAAGACTTATTTGGCGCTGCGCGCCGACCACGGCACGGCCAAAGAGGCGGTGGCCAGTGTCCCGACCAAGGGCTTTGTCAGTCAGCTGGGTGCCGTCGAACTCCATTCGCAAGCCGCCGATCTTGAGACGTTTTTGCTGCAACCCAACCTGGGGCGTACCCTCGATGCCGCCTCGCTCGGGCGGCTCCGCACAGAGGGCACCCGTGGCGTGGACGTGCAGATCATCCTGGCCGACGGCCTGAGCGCCTGGGCCGCCGAGCGCAACCCCGGCCTGGTCGCCGCCCTGCAGCGCGAAATGGCCCGGGTGGGTTTCAGCACCGGCCGGCCCATCTACGTGCATCGCGCGCGCATTGCCGTCGCCGACCAGATCGGCGTGGAGCTGGGCGCCAAGGCCACCGTCATCGGCTTGGGCGAGAGGCCCGGGCTCGGCACCGGCGACTCGCTGTCGCTGTACCTGGCCTACAATCCCAAGATCGGCCAAGACAATGCCGAGAAGAACTGCATCAGCAACGTGCGGCCGCTGGGCCTCTCGGTCGACGAAGCGGCGCGGCAAGCGGCCGAGATTCTGAAGAAGGCGCGCGAGTTGGGGCAGGGCGGCTTGGCCGTGGCTGCCCCGCAGCGGACCTGGTAGGCAGGAGTCGCCATGGACAGTTCCCGCATCGAACCGGCGTGGTTGCCGCAGGGGCTGACGCCCATCCTGCCGACCCTGCTCAGTTGCCGGCTGATTCCCAATGCCAACCCAGCCTTGGCGGCCAAGCTGGGCGCGGGCGACCGTCACGCGTCGCTGGGATTGGTGACCGCGGACCAAGATGATTCGACCTACGCCGCCTTGGATCACGCGACCAAGTTTGCGGATGTGGAAGTGATCTACGCGCGGAGCTTCTACGCCGGCTCGGGCAACTCGTCGGGGCCGCTGTCGGGCGAGATCCTGGGCGTGTTGGCCGGTCCCGATCCCGACGAAGTGGCCGAAGGGCTGGGCGCGCTGCGCGACTACCTGCTCCGCCACGCTTGTTTCTACAAGCCTGGCAAGGCCGCACAGCCGGTATCGTTTTTTCCCCACGTCATCCCAGAGACAGGGCGCTACCTCAGCCGTCTGGCCGGGATTTCCCGTGGCGAGCCGCTCGCCTACCTGATTGCGCCGCCGGTCGAGGCGATGGTGGCCCTGGACGCTGCCCTAAAGGCGGCCGACGTGCGCCTGTGCCAGTTCTTTGGGCCGCCGACCGAGACCAACTTTGGCGGCGCCTACTTGACCGGCAGTCTGCCCGAGGTCGAGGCGGCGGCGGCCGCGTTCGCCGAGGCCGTGGTCGAGGTGGCCGAACGTCCCTTGCAGGCTGCGCGTCGTCCAGATCGACTGCGCAACTAAGGATTGCAACTAGCTTTCTCACCAGTCAGGTAGGGCGACCATGGGCAGCCCGCACGCCGACCGACCCGAAATTCACGCGCTGGCACTGGCCCGCCTGCCGCTCAAGTCGATCGGCGTGACGATCGAGGGCGCTTCGGTCGCGGGCGTAGAGACTTGGGTCCGCATCCCCGAGTGGTCACTCGGCTTTGACGTGGGGCGGGCCGCCGCACCGATGGTGCACTGCAAGACCTTGGCCATTACCCACGCCCACATGGACCACGCCGGCGGGCTGCCCAGCTTTTTGGCGCTGCGGCGAATGTACCACCTGCCGGCGGCACGCGTGCTCGCGCCTGCCGAAGCGTGCGATGAGCTGATGGCGCTGGTCCGCGTTTGGGAAGGCCTACACGGGCGAGCGTTTGACTGGCACCTGCAGCCCGTGCGCGCCGGCGACGAGTTCGACTTGGGCGGTGGTCGCATTTTGCGGGCCTTTGATGCCGATCACGTCGTGCCTACAAGGGGTTATGCGGTGGTCGCCCGCTCGCGAGTCTTGCGCCCCGACCTGGCCGATCGCCCCGAAACTGAGATCGCCGCGCTGGCCCAGACCGGAGTCGAGGTCGCCGAGCCCTCGGAACGGGTACTGCTGGCGATCACGGGCGACACTCGGCCGACGCTATGGGATCGGGTGCCCGAGGTCCGCAAGGCCGAGGTCCTGATGCACGAAGCCACCTTCCTGGATGGTCTGCGGACTCCGTGCGACGCAGAGGGCAAGGGGCACAGCCACTTGGCAGTGCTGGCACAGCAACTGGGCGACTTCGAGGGCACGTTCGTCCCCTATCATATCAGCCAGATCTATCCAGCCTGGCAGGCCAAGCGGCGGGTGGCGGCGGGTTTGCCCAGCGAGCTCGCAGCGCGGACCGCGCCGTTTGTGCCGTAGCCCTAGAGACTCGACCAATTACTGGACATTTGTTCAGCAAATCGTTCTGCCGGTCGCGTCGCTGGCCCCACGTGGGTCGCAAGCGGGCCCCCCAGAGCGCTGCACTGGCGCGACCCGCCGCGACGTTTGCCCCCAGGACTGGGTTTCTGATCGGTGCTCTAGTTGCACCAAAGCACTGCCGATCCGAAGAAAATTGACGGCCGCGATCGCCGTCACTAGTCTGAGCATGCTGGGCTGGCCGCACTTGCCTTGGCTGCGCATTCCGCGGCGCCGATTCGCAGTAAAATCTGGGAGGAACCATGCGCGTACACGGGATGTCGAACTGGCTGGCGGCGCTTGCGTTGGCTGGGGGAGCCGCGCTCGCCGCGGCCCCGGCCCAGGCGGCCGTGCCCCTTTCCACGCCGATCGAAGGCCTGCTCTATTCCGCTGGCGGGGGGCCTGCGGCGGATGGGACGTACGCCATGACGGTGTCGATCTACTCCAGCGAGGTGGGCGGCAGCCCAGTCTGGACGGAAGGTCCGTTGGCGGTCACGGCCAAAAGCGGCGAATTCTCGATTATGTTGGGCAGCAAGACGCCGTTGTCGCCAGCGGCCCTGAGCCTGCAGAACGCGTGGATCGGCGTGCAAGTGGCCACGGACCCGGAATTGCCGCGCCGTCCGGCCGGTGCCACCTTCTTTGCCCTGCGCGCCGCGGTGGCCGAAGCGTTGGAGTGCTCGGGCTGTGTCAAGGCCGATGCGCTCGACGCCGCAGTGCTGCAACCCTATGCCAAGACCACGGATTTGGCGGCCTACGCCAAGGCGACCGACCTGACGGCCTACGCCAAGGCCACCGACCTGGCCGCCTACGCCAAGATCGCGGACCTTGCCGCCTACGCCAAGACCTCTGATCTGGGGGCCTACGCGAAAACCACGGACCTTTCGGCCTACGTCAAGGCAGCCTCGCTGGCCAAGGTCGCGGGCAGTGGCGACTATGCCGATCTGGCCAACAAGCCCGTCTTGGCCAAGGTGGCGACCACGGGCGACTACGCCGACTTGGCGAACAAGCCCGGCATCCCCACTGTGGGCAAGCTGTGCGGCACCGGCCTGTACATGAAGGGCTACAACGCGGACGGCTCGCTGGCGTGTCAGGACCTGGTCGAAGGCGATATGCCCGCCGATGGGATCGACGAGGTCAGCAACGGCCTGATCAACAACCAGTTTGTCGACTCGCAGGCGGGCACCGGCACCATCAAGATTCCCGACGGCTTGGGCGCGGGCGTGACCGACACGCTGACCTTCCCAGACATCGGTTTGGCCCAGAAGATCTGGATCAACATGAACATTGCCAACTCGGACCTCACCGGGGTCAAAGTCGAGCTGTACGCCCCCGGCGTGGCCAACGCCTATGTGCTGTTCAACGGCGGCAAGACCGGCACTTCGCTCGTCACCAACTTCAACACGGACACGCCGCTCGTCTCGGGCGACATGAACGGCGATTGGGTGGGCAAGAACATCAAAGGCGCGTGGTCGATCACCGTCAAGGATGTCAAGGCCGGCGGCGGTTCGGGCGGCTTCGACGGCACCTTCACCTGGTCAGTCAACATCCAGACGCTGTCGAGCAAGAAGATCCAGGTCAAGGGCAACCTGATCGTCGACGGCACCCTGAACGGCTACACCCCCGCCCAGTTCACCGGCGGCCAGACCTACATCCACTGGGGCGGCAGCACTTGCGGCACGGGCTGGTCGGCAGTGTCGACCGGTGCTTCGGCCCTGATGGTCGAGCGGCAGACCTGGGGCCGCGCCAACGACGTGATCTGCCTGGAAGGCGGCTTGGCCAACGACCAAGGGACCGGCGTGGAGTGGAGCTATCGTCACACTTGCTCGCACTACCAGAACAGCGCCATGCCGTGCGCCGTGTGCGCACCCGACCAGGGCCCTGGGCGCCCGGCCGGCCAGTGCTTCACCAAGTTCGGCAGCAACGCCTGCCCCAGCGGCTGGACCCTCATGGTCGACGGCTACATCACCTCGGCCCTGGAATGGCAGTCGTGGGGCCAGCAGGGCGCCACCATGTGCATGGACAAGACCGCGCTCACCAATTGCTCGGGCAACGGCGGCATCGGCGCCACGTGGGCCGCCTACCAGACCGACAACTTTGAGAGTCCGCGCGCTTGCGCCGTGTGCTGCCGGTAGGTCCTTGCGCCTAGAGACCTGACCAATTACTGCACACTCGTTCAGTACTTGGATGCTCTGGTCAGGTCTCTCGCTGCCAGGTGGGTCGCAAGCTCGCCCCGTTGGGGACTCGCCGCTCCAATTGCGGCGGGTGCGGCGCGGCGAACAACTCAAATTGATCCGCTCGCTGGGGCACCGATCAGACACCCCGTCCTGGGGGCAAACGTCGCGGCGGGTCGCGCCAGTGCAGGGCGCTGGTGGGCCCGCTTGCGACCCACTGATACGGTTTCCGTCCAAATCGGCTCGAAAACTTCGGCAATTCTTCGGGCCCGAACCGGGGTCCCCGCCTGATTCTCGCCGGTTGCAGAACGGGTCAGAAAAGCTGTACAGGCGCGAATCAGGTGGGGTGCGTATGATTGGTGTTCTTGCCGCATCGGCTCCGGCGACAGCGTTGCCTGGCCGACCCGCGACACGCCGTGGGCTGCGGTTCGAGCCCCGCCGCGGCGCCTACTTGACCACCTGACCGGCCGCGTCGACGGTGAACGTGTCGAAGGCGGCGCCCTTCTGGTAGTCGATGGCGTCGAACTTGAGATTACCATTGGCCTGTTGCCGCACGCTCACGTAGCCGTAGGGCACTTCAGAGGTCAGCGGAGCGCCGCCATTGCCCACCACCAACTCGCGCTTGTACAGGTCGCGGCTGTAGGTGTGCGAGTGGCCGGTCAGCAGCATGGTCAGCGGGTGCTTGCCCACGATGGCCTGGCTGGGCAGCAGCCCCGGCGCGGTGGTCGAGTAGCTCGGCTCGTGGCGGAGCACAAAGGTATAGGTGGTGGGCTTGCTCAGCTCGGCCTCTAGCCAGGCGGCCTGCTGCTTGGTCCAAGCGTTGGGCGCGACCACCACGAACTTGGCGGTCCAGGTGCCGGTCTTGCCGTGCACCCAATACGAGAAGAACGGGCGCTTGAGGCCCAGCGGCTGCTTGACCATCTTGTCCAGATAGGCCACGTACAGGCCCGTGACGCCGTCGCTCAGGCCCTCGCCGCAGTTCGAAGCGGTATAGCCCGTGCACTCGTGATTGCCCATGGCATGCAACACGGGACCGCCAAAGGCCTTCTGCGCTTGCAGGTACAGATCGAGCTGCTTGGCGCCCTGCACGCCGCTGGTGCTGGCAAAGACGTAATCGCCGGTCGTGACAGCCAGGGGCAAGGCGGGTTTGCTGGCCGCGACTTGCTGCCAAATCGCGGTGATGATCGGGGTGGGGTAGGTGTCGGTCGCGTCTTTGAAGGGCGGCCGCGTGTCGCCGACGATGGCAAAGCTCAACGTGTCCAGGGTACCGCCGTCCACATCGCCGCCGCTCGGGTTGATGACCAAATCGCCCAGGGCTTCGGTGCCGGGTGTGGGGCTGCAACTTTCTGCGTCGCTGGGCGGCCGGCACTGGCAGCCTTGGGTCTGGCAATACCAGCCACCATAGCAGCCGTTGGGCGTGCAGTTCTTGCCCGTGCAGTGGCAGCAATCGGCGGTGGTGGGCGGCGAATAGCCTGGGCAAACGCCGGTTTCGGTGCTGGCGGCCGGCGCGTTGCACGGATTGGGCACGCAGACCTGCAAGGGGCCACCGTTGGTCGCTTGGGCTGCCGTGCAGGTGGTGCCGCTCGGGCAGGGCGTGGCCGTTTGGCAAGGTGCCGCGCACCACGACTGGCCGCCGATCCGCGCGCAGTGGCCGCCAGGGCAGTCTTCGTCGATGACGCAGGCCGTACAGACCCCGGACTTGGCGTCGGCTATGGCGGTGTCGGCGCTCGCGTCGGTCTGCGCGGCCGTGCCGGTGTTGGCGCAAGCCGCCGTGGCGAGAGCCAAGCAAGCGAGGGCAGAAAGGGCCAAGGGGCGGGTCATGGGCGGGCCTGCTGCTCGGCGGTCGCGTCGCCGGCGAGCGGGCAGTGTGCGCATTGCCGGGCGGTGGGTAAAGGGTGGCCGGCCGCTGGAGCGCAAGCACGGCACAATTGCCGCGGCTTTGGCGCTGCTACATTGTGCACCCCTGCCCGTCCAGACATACTCGTTGCCATGAGTACCGCCGCTCCACCCGCCGTCCGCGTCAAGCCGTCCCTGCGGGGCGTGATGCACCAAGTCACTTTTCTGATTTGCCTGGTGGCGGCGCCCATTCTGACGCTGCAGCAGCCACCGGGCGTGCGCACCTGGGCCATTGGCGTGTACACAGGCTGCCTGACAGCGCTTTTTGGCATCAGCGCCGCCTATCACCGCCCCACGTGGCAGCCGGCGGCGCGTGCGCGGATGCGGCGGTTGGATCACGCCGGCATCTACCTGCAGATCGCTGGCACCTACACGCCCATGTGCCTGCTGGCCATCGGCGGCGAGACCGGGCGGCGACTGCTCTGGCTGGTCTGGCTGGGAGCGGCCGCCGGTGTGGTCAAGTCGCTGCTCTGGGTGCACGCGCCCAAACCATTGAGCGCGCTCCTCTACGTGGGCTTGGGCTGGCTGGTCGTCAGCGAATGGCCGACCTTGCGGGCGGTGCTGAGCACGCGCGACCTGGCGCTGCTATTTGCCGGGGGCGTGCTGTACACCCTGGGCGCGGTCATCTACTCGCTCAAGCGACCCGACCCCGTGCCCAAGGTCTTTGGCTATCACGAGATTTTCCATACGCTGGTGGTGGCTGCTGCCATCTGCCACTTCGTGATGATCCAGAGCTTGCTGACCTGACCGCGCGCACGTCGCGCCGACCACCCGCGCTGCGGCCGCCCAGGACGACCAATAGATCCGGGCCCTGTCCTGTGCGTCCAAGCCCATTGGCGGCGTACCGTGCACGCCACGGGCCCAGAGCGCGCTCAGGGAATCTTCTGTTCCCAAGCCTAGTTGTTTGCCCGATCGCCTGCGCGGTCGCCCATTTGGGTTGCCGTCGCGGCCTTCGGCGTTGGCGTGCGCTCGCCCGAACTCCGGCCCCGCGGCCCAGCGAGAGGCAACATGCGAAGCTTTGGACTTTTCTTGACCGCGGCAGCCCTTGCCGCCAGCTGTTTTGCACCCACATCAAGCCGGGCCGTTGAACCCGAGGTAGTGCCCAGCAAGATTCGGGCAGTGACCGTGTTTGCCGACCGCGCCGAAGTGAGCCGAGTGGCGACCATCGAGGCCCGTGCCGAAGCCAGCCGGGTGGCTGTGACCCGCTTGCCTGGTTGGATCGATGTCGAGTCGTTGCGGGTGGCCGTGGAACCCGCCGGCGCCGTACAAATCCTGGACGTGAGCACCCAAGCTGCGTTTGCCGCCGAGTCGCCCGAAGAGGCCGTCCGCACGGCCAAACAGGCGTTGGCGCAAATCGCTGACGAACTCGGCGAATTGACCGACGAAGAGCGCACCTTGACCGACGAGATCGCCCGGCTCGAAGCCCTGCGCTCGATCGCGGTCGACAAGCTGCCGCGGGAGCTGGCGGTGGGCGACGTCAAGGTCAAAAGCCTGAGCGATGCCATGGCCTTTGTGACCGAGTCGGTGCGCAACGACCGCAAGGCGCTGCGGAGCCTGGCCAAACGCAAGCGCGAGCTGCAGCCCGTTCTGGAGCAGCGTCAGGCCGAGCTGGCCGAAGTGCAGGTACGGGCTCAGCTTCAGAGCAGCACCGTGGTCGTTGAGCTGCGGCGCATCGATGGCGGCTCGGGCAAGCTGCAGATGCGGCTCACCTACCTGACGCCGGGGGCCTCTTGGGAACCCACCGGCGAACTGCGCGTGTCCAAGGATGCCAGCAAGGTCGAGGTGCTGCAGTATGCCAACGTGGTGCAGACCACGGGCGAGGATTGGAGCGGCGCAGCGCTCACCTTCTCGACCCAGAGGCCTGGCGATGTGCTGGATGTGCCGCAGGCGCACGGGCTCATGCTCGACCGCGGCGGTGCGGGCCTTAGCGATGTGGTCGGCCGCATGACCGAGTCGTTTTCGCGGGCCCAGACCGTCTATTCCCAGCAAAACGAGGCCATGGCCAAGAACCGCTTGCACTGGGACGACTCGCTGGCGCACCAGCGCGACGTGCAACAGCGCGCCATCGAGAGTTTTGCGCGGTTGACGCAACGAGGCACGACCGCGCACTTTGCCGCCTTGGCCGATCGTCAGGTACGCAGCGACGCCAAGCCCGTGCGCGTGCCCATTGCCGCGGGTGAATTTGCGGCCAAGACCAAGATCATCGCGGTGCCCGAGGTGTCGCTGAATGCGGTCCGCGTCGCCGAGGTGATCAACCAAGGCAAGGCCCCTATCCTGCCCGGCAATGTGGCGCTGTTCTCGGACGGGGCTTTCATCGGATCGGGGCAGGTCGAATTTGCCGCGGTGGGCGAGGCGTTCAGCGTGTTCTTAGGCGTGCACGATCGCATCAAGCTCGAGCGCGCGCTGGACAAGAAGCTCAGTTCGTTGCACCGCGGCGGTCGGCGCACCCAAATGAAGCTGGCCTTTGCCGTCACCGCCGAGAATCTGTCCGATCAGCCGGTCGCGATCGAGCTGTCGGAGCGCATTCCCGTCGCGCAAACCGAGGAGATCGAAGTCGACGACGTCGAGACGCCGCGCAAGACCAAGCCCGACGGGCAGGGCGTGGTCCGCTGGACCGAGACGTTGCCACCGCGCAGTAAAGTGACATTCCGTATTGGTTATACACTGGATTATCCCTCGGACTATGTCCATCGCAGCCCGCGGTCCCAGCGCGCCTACGAGCCGTCGCCCGCCAAGCGTTCGATGCCCGAGCAGATCGACATGCTCGAGAAAAGCTTCTAGCCTTCGGCGCCCCCGCGAGCGTGGGTCGAGCCGCCGATGCGCCTAGTCGTAGCCGAAAAACCATCGATGGCACGCGCAATTGCTGATGCCCTGGGCGTGACGGGCAGGGGCCGCAGCTACTTGCAGGGCGAGTCGGGCGGCCAGAAACTACTGATTACTTGGTGCGTGGGCCACTTGGTCGAGGCGGCCGAACCAGAGAGCTATGGCGCCAAGCAGTGGTCGTTCGCCAACTTGCCGATCTTGCCCGAGCAGTTCCAGTTCCGGGTCAACCAGCAGACCGCTGACCAGTTCGCTGCCGTGCGCGGGTTGCTGCTGCGCGACGATGTCACCGAGATCGTGAACGCCACCGACGCCGGCCGCGAAGGGCAGTTGATCTTCCATCTGACCTATGACCTGGCAGGTTGCACGAAGAATGTGGTCCGCTTGTGGACTTCCAGCCTTACGGACGACGCGATCCGCGACGCTTGGGGCAAGATGCGGCCCGAAAGCGACTACCAGGGGCTGACCGACGCCGCGCGCTGCCGCCAAGAAGCCGACTGGCTGGTCGGCATCAACTGCACGCGGGCCCAGACGTTGGTGGCGCGGGCCCGGCAGCAAGACGGCGTGTTCTCGGTGGGGCGGGTACAAACGCCCACTCTGGCCATGCTGGTGGGGCGCGAGCTCGAGATCCGCAACTTTGTCCCCAAGGATTTCTGGACGTTGCAGGCCAAGTTCCGCAGCGAGGACGACAAGACCTGGATTGGGCGCTGGTTTCGGCCCGAGCAGAAGGAGGGCGAGGCGGGCGAAGCGGGCAGTGGCGAGCGCCTGGCGACCCCGCAAGAAGCTGAAGAGCTGCGCAACCGCCTAATCGGCAAGCCGGCCAAGGTTTTGTCGACCGAGAGCAAGAAGGAAAAGCGCCGGCCCGAGCTGCTCTACGACCTGACCGCGCTGCAGCGCGAGGCCAACCGCCGCTTTGGCTACACCGCCGAGCAGACCCTGGAGATCGCGCAGCAATTGTACGAGGCGCAGCTCATCTCGTACCCGCGTACCTCGTCGCGCCACCTGACCAAAGAAGACGCAGCCAAAGCGCCCAGTTGGGTGGCGGCGCTCGATCGCGGGGCCTATGCGTCCTATGTGGATGAAATTAAGGTATTTGGCAAAGGAAACGTGCCTGCGCTGGGGCCGCGTTTTGTCGACGATGCCCAAGTCGAGGACCACTCGGCCCTGGTAGTGACCAACAAGGCCGTGCGGATCCGCGACGGGGCCCTGGATTTGCCGCAAGATCAAGCACGCATCTACGACCTGATCGCCCGGCGCTTGCTCGCTGCGTGGTTTCCCGACCGCATCGAGCAGAAAACTACGATTATTACCGGAGTGTTGGTGGATGTAACCACCACGGAACATTTCCGCACCCGCGGCACGGTGGTGGTCGATCTGGGGTGGTCCAAAGTCGACGCGGCGCCCAAGCGCGAGAAGAAGAAGGGCAAGGACGATAGCCAAGCCGACGAGGGCGACGACGATGCGGGCGAATTGCCTGTGCTGGCACGCGGTCAAAAGGCCATCACCGACGAGGTGACGGTCAAAGCGGGCAAGACCACGCCGCCACGGCCGATGAGCGAGGCGGACCTGTTGGCTGCCATGCAGGGTGCGGGCAAGCTGCTGGACGACGAGGAACTCCGCGGCGCCATGAAGGATTCGGGGCTGGGCACGCCCGCGACGCGCGCCGGCATCATCGAGACCCTGCTCAAGCGCGGCTACGTCGAGCGCCGCGGTCGCGCCATGGTGGCGACGCAGCGCGGCATCGATCTGATCGCCTCGATCCAGGTGGCGGCGCTCAAATCGCCCGAACTGACGGGGAGTTGGGAAGCGGCGATGGAGCAAATCCGCCGCGGCAAAGCCGAGCGCAGCGCGTTCATGGCGCAAATTCGCGCGTTCGTGACGCAGCTGGTCACCGGCATCCGCGGCGAAGGGCAGCGCAGCGCCAAGGGCCACGCATCGCCCCTGGGGCTGTGTCCCGAGTGCGGATCGAATCTGATTTCTAGGAGTTTTGGCGAGCGCAGCCGCATCTCGTGCAGCGCGCTGGCCAAGCCAGACTGCGGCTACGGCTACGAATGCGACGCGCACGGCGAACCCAGCGCCGGACGCTGCCGTTCTTGCCAGGGGCCGCGCCGCCAGGATCGGCAGGGCGCAGTGGTCTGCCTGCGCTGCGGTCGGCCCGACCAGCCCGACCCGCAAAAGCCACCGCCGCCGCCCCTGATGAATTGCCCGCAGTGTCGGCAACTTCTGCGGGCGATCTGGTCCGTCAAGCAGGGACAATGGCTGCTGCGCTGCGGGCCGTGCAACAGCTGGGTAGACCCGCCGCAGGCCAGTCAAGTCGGCCAAGAGCCAGCTGTTTTGCCGTGCGACCGCTGCCAAGCCCCGGCGATGCCCATCTGGAGCAGTCAGAAGCGCGTCTGGTTGTGGCGGTGCAGCCGCTGCACCGGCTGGGGATGGGTTGCAACTGGCTGAAAGTCTTATGTACGTCAGAAAAACGCTGCGTGCGCGAAAAAAGTTTGAACCGCACAGATCGAAGCTCGCCGATGGGGCGTCTGAAGGGCAAGGGGAACGGAACCCCGCCAAACGAAGGAAGGAATCGGACCCAGGCAGCAAGGTGTTGCCCGCAGAGTCCGCCCGACCTCGAGACAGCCGGTCCCATAGGGACCACGGAGAGCCATCATGAAGAGCACCCTGACCATCGCCCTGACCCTCATCGCCAGCCTCGCTTTCTCGACCGCCGTCTTTGCCGGCCCGGCCGACAGCTTCAGCACCGCCAGCGCGGCCCCGTCCTTCGGCGCCTCGGCCTTCGCCGGCTTCACGCAGCAAAAGGGCGCCCGCCCCGCCTCGGCCGTCTCGGGCGCCGTGTCGGCCAAGCTGCTGAACGAATACGGCAAGCCCGCCGCGCACAGCACCGGCATCAAGCCGGACACCAAGGGCCTCTCGGGCTTCATCGCCCCGGCCGCGCCCAAAGTCGCCGGCATGGTGGGGCAGAAGGTCAATACCGCGCTCCTGACCGGCCTGGTGAGCGCGCCCAAGAAGTAGCCCCCAACGCTCCCTCCCCCCGCCGCGCGGACCCTGCCAGTCAGGTGTTCGCGCGGTGGCGTTTTTGGCGGTCGGCTCTCGCCCCAGCCGCAATCTGCCTGATACGGAATCCGTCTATTTCGGCTTAATAACTCCGGCATTTCTTCGGGCCCGAATCGGGGTTCGGCTGAATCGACTCGAAGACTCCAGCGGTCGCGCCGGCCTTCGCCGGGATCCATGATGAAGTTTAGTCAGTTACAGGTCGGGCTCCGGATGCCGCGCGGGCGCGAATCCGCAGGACTACGCTGCGGTGGCTGGGGCGAAGGGCTGGCATCCAGTGGGATGTCGGGCTAGAATCGTGGCGTATGTCTGCGAGCCCAGGAATGTCGATGCCTGCCAAGTCGGATCGCTCGTCCGCCAATTCGATTGCTCTGGACAAGGGCGCGCTCGATGCGCTGGCCGACCTGTTGGATCACGACGGTAGCGCCTGGGACGAGCTGGTCAACACGCAGTTGGTCAACGGCGCTCGCCTGGCCGACGAAGTGCGGCGCGCTTTTGCCAGTGCGGATTGGGACACGCTGGGCCGGGCCTCGCATACGCTCAAGTCGTCCAGTGCCCTGTTCGGCGCGCGCGATTTGGCGCACACTTGCCAGCAGGTCGAGGTTGCCGTGCATCGCCACGAGACGTCGGACCTGGCTGGCCAAGTCGATGAGTTGCTTGCACTATTTGCCCTTACCGACCTCGCGCTGCGGAACCTGCTCGGCCACGTCCCGTAGACCTGCACGCCGCCGCTTACCCGCCGCTTGCCCGCCACTTGCCCGCCGCGCTGCCGGTCCGACTGATACGGTTTCCGTATCATTGCTGCGAGATCGCCCATGAAGACCACCTCCCGCCCACCCTGGATCCCGCTGCAGCGTATCGACCCCTTGGTGCAGCCCGAGCCGATCCTGCTAATGGGCCTGGCCCTGGTGGTTTTGTGGGCCATCTACCTCTTGGCCATGCGCCAAGCGTCTGCCGAACGCCACCGCATGTTGCGCGGCGCGCTGGGCAACCTGAGCCTACACGCGGCCTTCTTTGCGGGGCTGGCGATCACCTACTTCGGCTTTGACCTCGACGCCATCGAGCAGTCCAAGCTGGTGCGCATGCAGCCGTGGCTGGGGCTGGTGGTGTTGGTTCAGGGCTGCGTCGTGTTCACCAAAGCCGCCAAGACTCTGGCGATGGAACTGCTTTTCTTGAGTCATATGCGCGAGTTTGTGCCGGCGCTGCTGATCAACACGATGACGGCGCTGGTGGCGCTCTTGGCGTATTCGTGGTTGGCCGCCAATGTGTTCGACTTGCAGATTGGCCCGTTGCTTGCCACTTCGGCCGCGGCGTCGGTCGTGCTGGGCTTGGCCATGCAAGACACCTTGGGCAATCTTTTCGCCGGCATCGCGATGCAGTTCGACAAACCGTACGAGATCGGCGACTGGATCGACGTGACCGCAGGCCTGTACAAGTGGTCCGGTCAGGTCTGGGAAGTGACCTGGCGCGCCACCGTGCTGACCGGTGTGGGCGGCGAGCTGATCAGCATCCCCAATCGCGTGGTCGGTCAAGGGCAAGTGGTCAATTTTTCGCAGCGATCGCGTCCGGTTGCCCGCGAATTTCACCTCCCCGTTCCGCTGACTTGCGAGCTAGAGACCGTCCGCGCGAAGTTGCAGCAGGCGTTGCTGGCCACCGCCGGGGTCGTGGCGGAACCGGCGCCGCAGGTGCTGCTGGCCGAGGTGGTCGACCAGGACGTCAAGATGCGGCTGGTCTATTGGATCGAGGACTTGCCGCGTCAGGCCCAGATCGCCGACGCGGCGCTGACCGCGGCGCTGCGGGTGCTGCGGGATCAGCTGCCGCCAGCGGCGACCTGATGCGGATCGCGCCCGAATCGGCGCGAAAACTTCGCCAATCTTCGGGCCAGACCTGGGGCTCGCACTACTTGCAGATCGAGCAGGTCGACCCGGCGCAGCTGTAGCCCTTGGCGCCGCTGGCCTGGCAGCAATCGCCCTGGGTTTTGCACAAGGCATCGCAGTAGCAGCCGTAGGTCGTGTTTTTCGCGCCGCAGAAGTTGTCGCAGGGATGCGCGACCGTCACTTTGCAGTCCTGTGGGCAGTTGTAGATCGTCTCGCCGCTGGTGCACGTGCCGTTGCCGCACGTCGACACGCACTGCTGGCTGCTGTTGCAGGTCCCCGGGGCGGCGCTGGTGGTCAGGCAGAACGTGCCGCTGGCGGCGGGCTTGGACTTGCACGTCCCGGCGTAGCAGGTGTCTAGGGTGCAGGAGTTGCCGTCGTCGCATTTGGTGTCGCACTCGCACGCCATCTTGCCCTGGTCGTTGACGACCATCAGCCAGCCGTCGTGGCTCGAACCGTTGCCCACATAGGCCGCGCCCACCACGGCTGCGCCGCCGCCAAAGGGGATGGCGCCAAAGAACTGGTCGTCGTAGGTGGCACTGAAGGCCAAGGTCTGGGTCCATAGCGTCGAGCCGGTGGCCAGATCCAGGCCGACCAAGCGGCCATCCCACTGCGAGTTCGAGCGCACATTGCCAGCCAAAATCAGCGATTTGCCCGACTCGATCACTGCGTTCAGGTCGCCCGTCAGGTTGGCGTCGTTCGACTTCCACAGCTGTTTGCCGGTGCCGTCGTAGCGGCCGACAAAGGTCGCCTCGGTGTAGTTGTAGCCCAGGCGGCCGCTGACCAGCAGGCTGCCGTCGCTCAGCAGTGCGAGCTCGCGCCCGGAGTCCGTGGGCGTGCTGCCGATCGTCACCGTCCATACCTGCGCCCCTCCCGACTTCAACCGCTGCAGGATGATGTCCTGCGTATTGGTGGCCGTCGTGTTGCCATGGCCCAGGACCACGCTCTGGTCGCCGATCGCCACCACCCCTGCGGTGTCGATCATGTTGGTCAAGTCCTTGTCCCACAATAGGTTGCCCGTGGGGTCGACCTGCAGCAACCAGCCGTAGTTGGGGTAGTAGTTTTGCGACGCGTAGACTTGTTTCTGCCCCGCGATCAGCAGGCCCGCCGAATTGACGGCGACCGCCCGGCCCATGTCGCTGTACGAGCTGCCGAATACCTTGTCGATGCCGTTGACTAGACCGCCCGATGCATCCACGACGACCAGCCAAACCTGGTTGCCGTTGCCCTTGGACGAGTTGGTGCCGACCAGCGCGAAGTTGCCGTTGCCCATGGGCGTGATGCCGGCGAACGAGTCCGAGCCCGTGCCACCGAACGTCTTCTCCCACAAGAGGCTGCCGGTCGCATCCAGCTTGACCAGCCAGCCGTCGTCGTTGCCCGCGCCCTTGGAGGCGGTAGAGCCCGCGGCCAGGAAGCCGCCGTCGGCGGTGGCGGCCACGCCGTAGAATTTGTCGGTGTTGGCGCCGCCATACGTGTCCTCGAAGCCTTTGGCGCTGGCGGCGCACTTGCCCGCCTGGCACACCGAGCACGCGCCGGGGCCGCCGCAGGACCCGTCGACGGGTGCGTACTGGCAGACGCCGGCTTTGCACGAGTCGCTGGTACACTCGTTGGCGTCGTCGCAGTTCTTGGGCTTGCTGGCGCAGACGCCGCCGCTGCACACGTCGGGGGTGGTGCAGGCGTCGCCGTCGTCGCAGGGCTCGGTGTTGGACGTGTGCTGGCAGCCGACCGATAGGCAAGCGTCGGTGGTGCAAGGATTCTTGTCGTCGCAGCCGCCCAGCATCCCTGCGCACGAACCGTTGGTGCAGACATCGCCGGACGTGCACGGATTGCCGTCGTCGCAGGCCTTGGTGTTCGCCTTGTACGAGCAGACGCCACCGCTGCACCCGTCGTCGGTGCACGGGTTGCTATCGCCGCACTGCTTGCCCACGCCCTGGCAGACCGGGCCGACGCACACGTCGCCGGTGGTGCAGCCGTTGCCGTCGTCGCAGGTGGCGCCGTTGGTGGCCGTGAACGTACAGCCTTTGACGGTGTCGCAGCTGTCGATGGTGCAGGGGTTGTCGTCACTGCAGACCAGGGCGTTGGGGCCCTTGCATGCGCCGCCGGTGCAAGCGTCGCCCGTGGTGCAAGCGTTGCCGTCGTCGCAGGTGCCGCCTTGGGCCACAAAGACGCAGTTGCCGTCCTTGCAGGCGTCGGCGGTGCAGACCTTGCCATCCTCGCAGACCATGGGTTTGCCAGCGCAGGCGCCGCCGCTGCACACGTCGTTTTCGGTGCATGGCGCCAAGTCGTCGCACGCGGCGGTGTTGGCCTTGAACTGGCAGCCCAGCAATGGGTCGCAACTGTCAGTTGTGCAAGGGTTTTGGTCGTCGCAGACCTTGGCCGGGCCGGGCTTGCACAGGCCGGTGTCGCAGCTGTCGCCATCGGTGCACGCGTTCTTGTCGTCGCAGTTCTTGCCGGCCTCGTAGCCGCTGCCGTCTGCCTTGCACAAGAACGACTTGCCGCCCGAGCAGAGCGGCCCCTTGCACAGAATCGGCTTGCAGGTGCCCGAGAAGCAGGCCTGATCGGTCGGGCAGTCCACGCTTTCTTTGCACTGGACGCACACGCCAGCGGTTTGGTCGCACACGGCTGGGCAGTCCAGGCTGCTCTTGCACGTCTTGACGGCTTGGCATGCGTGGTCGACGCACTTGCCGCCAGCGCAGTCCAGGTCGCTGGCGCAGTTGACGCACAGTCCCTCTGCCTTGTCGCAAACCTGGCTGGTCGCCTTGCAGTTGGTGTCGGACTTGCACGCCACCGCCGGCTTGCAGGCGTTGCCTTGGCACAGTTCGCCGGCCGGGCAGTCCTTGCTGGCCATGCACAGGGCGCAAGCGTGCGTGGTCACGTTGCAGACTTTGCCGGTGCCGCTGCCCTGGCAGTCGTCGTCGCTGTCGCAGGGCGCCGACAGGCCCGGGCTGGTGGTCGTATCGCCTGCGGCATCGCCCTGGCTGTCCGCTTGGGGCACAGCATCGGCGGCCGCGTCGCCGGTGGCCGTGTCGCCCGTAGTGGCATCGGTCGCGACGGCGTCGCTCACGTTGGCGTCCGTGGCGACCGCATCCCCGGCCTCGCTGTCCCCCTGAGCGGTATCGCCAGACCCATCTGCAGGTTCCGCGCCATCGTCGGCGGCCGCGTCTGCGCTGGTATCGTCCCCGGCGTCGGCATTGGGGGTGCTGTTGTCCGCAAAGTCCGCGTCTTCGCCTGGCGTGGCGTCGGACCCAGCCGCGTCGCCCTCGCTGTCGCTGGCAGAGCTCAGATCGCTGCCGAGATCGCTGCCCGTATCGATCACCGCGGTGATCGTGGCGCCGTTGTGGCCAGGTGTCGCGCCGCAGGCCGCCAGCACGGCGACGGCTGCGACGGCCGGAAAGGTCAGGGGGTAGCGCCAAAATTGCTTCATCTTCCAGCTCCGCAGCGATCGTGCCCCAGGGCCCGGCTGCCGGGCCGCCTCAGGGTCGTCTCTATGCACAAGGGGCGCCGCCCGCGGGGTCGGGCGCCGGGCCATCGAGCTGCGCGCGGTCCCAGGGGTCCGGCGCGGGCAGACAGCGCAATACTTTAGCGGATCTCGCACCGCATTCCTAGACACGCGAGCGACGGCGGCCTCCGCATTGGGGGCTCGCGTCCCTGGTGTTGTCGCCACCTAGTGCGCAATCCGAGCGATCCGGAGCGAAAGCCTGCCCGGCTCACGCGGAATCCGCCCAATCCGGCTCGAAAACTCCGGCAATTCTTCGGGCACTTCTTCGGGCCCGAACCGGGGTCCTCGCCTGATTCTCGCTGGATGTGGGCCGGACCAGAAAGCCCGTGCAGGCGTGAGTTGGGCAGGGTCCGGATCAAGGTCCGGATCAAGGGGCCCGTGTCGGGGGCCCGGCCCGATCCTCGCCGGTTGCCAAGCGGGGCAGGCAAGGCGCAACGGCATCCCCTGGGTGTGATTCGGGTCCTTGCGGCAACGCCGCGAGCCCACTTGACGCCGCTTGAAGATCGGGTGCGCTCGGCCTGCCGTGGGCCACGGCCGAAATGCCGTCGATCGCCACACCGTTGCGCCCGCTCACCTTGACCCGGTACATGGCGGCGTCCGCGCGCCTCAGCAATTCGTCAAAACGACAACGATCCTGCGGCTGCGACTCAGCAACGCCGATGCTCACCGTGACCCGAAGCTCGGGCGCTGTCGCCAGTGGTCGCACCGACCTCAAATTTTCACGAATACGTTCAGCCACTTCTACGGCCTGAACGGCTCCCGCGCCAAACAGCACGACGCAAAACTCCTCGCCCCCGTAGCGCGCAATGACATCCGAAGGCCGCAGACTTCTGCGCATCGACTGCGCCACCGCCAACAGCACCTCGTCGCCGGCCAAGTGTCCATAGCGATCGTTGACCTGCTTGAACAGGTCCAGGTCGACCATCAGTAGCGAGCACGGGCGCCCGCCCGCCGTTGCCCGCCGCAGCATTTCCGGCCCCAGTCCAAAGAGGCATGCGCGACTGGCCACACCGGTCAAGGCATCGTGCGCGACCTGCTCTTGGGCCCGATCCAGGGCGCGGTTCTGCACCATCAGCAACACGGACACCACGTGCATCGCCATCAACACTTGCGCTGCGAGCAAGAAACCGGACATCTCCATCAGATCGCCCGTCAGGCCGGCCAGACCGGCCAGGACCAGCGCCACGGCGCGGACAGAGAGCAGGGTGACCACGCCGGCCTCGGTCATGGCCAGCAGCCAAGTGGGCCGGTCGCGCTGGTTTCTTAGGCGCGACCAAAGCGCATCCAGGGCCGCCGCGTGCTGGGCCGCCTGCAGAAGCGCACACTCCCAGCCAGGGTGCGCCGCGGGGCTGGCAAGCGCCCACAGCAGCGCGACCAGCAGGGGCGGCGCCACCGCAGCGGGCCAAAACACCGGCGCGGCCACCAGGCGCGCGACGCCTACGTAGCTGATCGCAAAAGCAATGGTCAAGCCAAGATCGCCCGCGATGCTGCCGGGCCGCGCGATGATGTGGCCATTGAGCAGCGCCAGTTCGGCGACAAGTCCCTGCAGCACCAGCGCGAGCAGATACAGGGCTGCGCCCTTGGGGAGCCGCCGTCCCAGCACCAGCGCCACTACGGCCGCCAACGTCCAAAGGGTCGCAACGTTGCATGCCACCAGCGTTGGGACGTCGAGCCTCATGCCTTGGGCCTGTGGCCGCCGACGGGCGAGTGCTGCCCAAAAAGGTAGGCCGCGCGGCGCCCAATGCCAGGGCTACCGACGCTCGCTGCACGATTCGACCTTGGATTCTTGCCGGGCTACAGCCCCTTGAAATCCCAGCCAACCGACAAGAAAAGTCCCATTGTCTCTGCGGCTTTGGTCAGGTCGTACATGTCCAGCGCGGCCCTCACCGTCAGCACATCCGCGCGATAGCCCGCACCGACCACGGCGCCGAACTTGGTCGCCATCGCGCCCGTGTTATTCTGCGTGGTATTGGGCGCACGAAATTGCACAAAGTTGGCGCCCACTTCGCCCGACAGGAACAGCCCGTCCGACGACGGTTGCAGCCGGTACACGCCGCCGACCCACAGGGCATAGCCGTCTAGCGCCAGACTGCCCAGGTTGGTGTCCTTGGCCGAGCCGCGGAAACCGCCGACCCGTCCCGTGACCGACATGTTCGGCGCCGTCTTTTGCTCGAAGCGCACCAAAACGCCGTACGACATGCCGACCACGTCAGCCAAATTGCTCACGGGAATCAGCACGCCCGCGTCCACGCCCAGCACGCGGGGAGCTACCTCGGCCTGCGCCTGGTGGGGCACCGCCAGCAGGCAGCCCGCCGCCGCGGCCACGGCGAGCGTTGGCTTCGCCCAGATCTTGAAGTAGTTTGACATCTTGCGCATGAATTGGCCCATAACCGTTCCTCCTGCACGCTGGTGGTGCCAAGTTGGCCAGCCCGCCGCGTGCCGACCCGTGCAATAGCGAAACGCCGGGGTCACGTCAATCGCTTGGCGTGGGGCAGGCCTGGGGGCCATCGCTTGCACCGGCTGGGCGGAAGGCGCACCCTTGGCGAGTCAGGCCGCCATCGGCCACGGAACACCATGATTCTGAACGACCAACCCGAGCAGCGCGTCCACTCCGAGCTGGCGGCCGAGACCATCTACGGACCAGTGCCCTCGCGGCGTTATGGCGTCACCTTGGGGATCAATCTGCTGCCGATCGGCGAGAAGCGTTGCTCGTTGCGCTGCACCTACTGCCAGATCGGCCCCGAGCGCAACCCCGATCGCGATGCGGCCTATGCCGACCTGGACCGACTGCGGCGCGAAGTCACTGATGCGGTGCTTCACGCTCAAGTGCCGATTGATGCTTGGGTACTTTCGGGCAACGGCGAGTCGACTTTGCACCCGCAGTTCCCCCAGGCCGTCGCGGTGCTGCGCGAGCTGCGGGCCCAGCTTGCGCCGACCACGCCCCTGGTGCTGTTGACGGCTGGCACTGAGCTGCTGCGGCCGGCTATTTTGCAGGCGTGCTGCGGCCTGGACGAGGTAGCCGTCAAGCTCGACGCGGGCACACAGTCCATGTACGAACGCTTGGACATGCCCTGGCAGGCGCTGCCCGTTGCGGCGGTACCTCAGGCGGCGGCACAACTGCCTAATGCGATTGCGCAAACCCTTCTCGTTCAGGGCAGCGTCGACAACACCACCCCGGCCGAAGTCGCGGCGTGGCTGGACTTGATCGACCTCATGCGTCCCCGCCGGGTCGACTTGTACACTCTGGCGCGACCGCCTATCGAGAAGGCGTTGCGGCCCGCCAGTGCGCACGCCATGGCCCAGGTCGCCGATCTGGTGCGGGCGCGAGGCCACATGGTCCGCGTCTTTGCAGACGGGTTGGACGACTAGAACACCAATCACAAATCTCCGAGGTCCAGAGCAAAGCAACCACTCGCTGACGAAAACACGTTGATGCTCAGTGGGTCGCAAGCTGGCGCCATAAGCGACTCGCCGCGCCGACTTAGACGGCCCCGAAACGCGCAGAAATTCCAAGTTGATCCGCCGACTAGCGAATTCTCAGGCCCGCTGCTTCCAATACGGGTCGCAGGTCGTCAAAGACCGGCGGATTCCGGTACTCCGGCTCGGCGTGGGCCCAGGTGATCTGACCCTTTTGCACCAGGAACACGGCCGGAACGGCAAAACGCCGATCTCCGGGCAGCGTCCCGTCTACAGCAACACCGCGGTCGCGCAGGCTTTTTACCTCTGCTTCGTCGGCCACATGCACGACGCCAAAGGCGGTGTGGGCCGCCAAGTCCGCGTCGTGCAAGACGAGCATCGAGTCGGCCATCGCCAGGGTCTTCTTCTCGCCGTCGGCCGGCGGATCGACGCTCACCACCACCACTCGGACGCCGCGGTGCTTCAGTTCGTCTTGGGCCGCGAGCAGGCTGCGGATCTGCACCTGGCAGAAGGGGCACCAGCCGCCGCGGTAGAACACGAGCAGGGTCGGCCCGGCGTCAAAGATCGGCCCCAGCTCAACCTGTTGGTCCGCCGCGTCGTGTGCGTGGCTGCGCGGCGCGGGCTGGCCGGCGGCGATGCCAACGCCGGGTGGCAGGACGCCGATCGTGCGACCGCTGCGATCGGTGGTCCCGGCAATGGTCCGCGGCTGCCCCAAGCGGTCCGCGCCCGAGCAGGCCGCCAGCCCGGCCACGGCCACCAGCAGCGCCCAAATGGTCCACTTCTCGACGATGTTTTGCAGCATCTTCGTAGCCATCGCTCCCTCCGCGCTCGATTCACCATCAGAGTAGGCCGCGGCCCTGGCCCGGCAAGGCGACCGCGCCCTCGCCGCGTCATCACACCGTCGCAATCCAAAGAAATATTGCGTTTCATTGCCTTGCCTGGCGGCCCTCTTGACGTTCTCGATCGGGGTGAGTAAGTTCACAAAATATGAACGATCATTTCAAGTAATATAACGGCGGAGATAATCAATACTACGGCGGAGATAAACAATACTACGGCGGAGATAAAGTGCGAAACGGCGAAGACAGCGAAGCGCATGCAGGGCCAAGCGGCGAAAATGCCGAGTGGTCGACGACCCCGCGTCGGCTGCGCGAAGTCTTGCGCGACCAGACGCAGGCAGCCATCGTGGCGGCGGCCGAGCAAGTCCTGCTGCTAGAAGGACTAGACGCCCGCATCCAAGCGATCGCCGCCCGTGCCGGCGTGGCGGTGGGGACGATCTACAACCACTTTGGCGACCGCGACGGCGTAGTGGCGGCGGTCCTGGCCAAGGGCCGCGCCGATCTGCTGGACAACTTGGACGCTGCGATCGAGCAGCACAGCGCGGATTGGCCGACGGATTTCCGTAGCTTCGTGCGCGTCTTTACCGAGCATTGGCGTCGCCACGGTCCGCTGCTCGCGCTGGTCATGCAGGCGCCCAATCCGCCCAAGCTGACGCACTGCGACCGCCGCGCCATGGCGCACTCGATTCGCGAGCGGGTGCGGCTGATTGTGGCCCGCGGCGTCGCGGCCGGGCATTTGCGCCCCGATGTGGGCGACGCGCAAGCAGACCTGCTGCTGGGGATGCTGTGGGGCATCCTGGCTCGCACGCTCATCAACGGCGAAACCGCCGACCCGATGCCCGCCGCCATCGACCTTTTCTTGCACGGGGCCGCCGCGGCTCCCCTGTCGTAACCCCTCGCTGACCCTACCTCCCTGCGCGGGCCACGCCTGGCCTGCCGCCCAAAGGAGCCCACCGTGAGAGTCCATCTTTGTCGGCCACGTCGCGCGAGCGCGGCGTGGTTGGCGTGCCTTGCCACCGTCAGCGTGGCGTTGGTGGCCCTGCCAGCTCAAGCCGCCGCGCCCGCCCTGACCTTGGAGCAGGCCGTAGAGCGCGCCCTGCAAAATAGCAGCGATCTGGCCGTGGCCTCAGCACGCTTGGAAGAAGCTCGCGCGGCTCGCGCCAAGGTGACCACGGCGTACCTTCCCAACGTCCAGGCGGTGGGCAGCTACACGCATAACTCCGTGGAAGCAAAGATGGATCTGGGCAAGATGATCGGCGGAATCGGCCAGATGGTTGGCGTCACCATCCCGCCCGACAAGCTGCCGGCGCCGTCGATCATTCAAAAGCAGGACACGATCGGCGGGGTGCTGAGCCTGGACCAGACGCTGTTTGCTCTGGCGCCGATCCTGCTGGCTGGGGCCGCGGACAAGGCGGTCGAAGCCCAACAGGCCGGCCAAGAGGCCGCGCGGCGCGAGCTGGTGTACCAGGTCAACCAGATTTTCTACAACCACGCCGGGGTGTTGCGGCTCATCGACTCGGCTCAACGTGCCATCGTACTGGCCGATCAGCGGGTTGCGGTGGCGCAAAATCGGCGCGCTGGCGGCTCGGAGGCCGACGTAGCGGTGCTGCGTGCAGAGAGCGAGCGCGACCGGGCCCGCGGGGATCTGCTCCGGGCCGAGGCCGCGCGCCGCCAACTCCTGGTCATGCTGGGGGCCCTGCTGGGCGAGGCGCCGCCTACGGATCTCCAGGTTCCGCCCAGCCTTACGTTGCCCACCGGCTCGGCCGACGAGCACCGCGCCAGCGCCCACCACGAGCGGCCCGACCTGCAGGCGCGGCGACTCTCGCTGCAAGCGGCCGAGGCCCAAGTGCGCGAAGCGCAGCTGCGCTGGTTGCCGATGCTGAACCTGCAGGCCAACGGCCGGTACACGGATACGCCCGGTTTTGTGGGCAAGAACTGGCTTTGGGCGGCCACGGTGAATCTGGTCGTGCCGGTGTTCGACCGCGGCGTGCGCTATGCCGATGCTCGCGAGCGCAACGCCAGCCGCATCCGGATGCAGCGCGAATTCGACAAAGCCGAGCGCGACTTGAACGCGGCTTTGGACCAAGCCGAGTTGGACTTGGCCACTGCCCAGCAGTCCCTGAGCCTGGCCGAGCAGCAGCAGACCCGCGCCAAGCGCACGGCCGAGATCGTGGCCAACGCGCTGGCCAACGGTGCCTCTACCTCGCTGGAACAGGCCGAGGCCGACACCAACCTGCGCGTGAGCGAGGCCAACGTGGAACGCGAGCGCCTAGCGCTGGACCTTACCATCTTGAAAGTGCGCCATTTGACCGGCGCCGTGCGGGCGCCGCAGCCCGACGCCAAGGAGTAGGAGTTGACGATGCAATTGCTACGGAACGAAAGGATGTTTGGGCGCAGCCGTGCGCTGTTGGCCAGTGGTCTGGCGCTGGCCGCGCTGGCCGGCTGCCAAGGCAAGGGCGGCGCTGGGGACAAGGGCGCGCCCGCCAAGGCCGCCCAAGACGCGCGACCTGCCACGCCCAGCGCGGCGGAGGTGGTCCTTGCGGTGGATGTCAGCGCAGCGACCAGCCAACTGCTGCCCAGGGCTTTGGAATTTGCCGGAGCCTTGGCGGCCGACGAAACCAGCGAAGTGGCCGCGCCCACGCCGGGCATCGTCAGCGAGGTGCTGATCGACGTGGGCACGCGCGTGCAGAAGGGCGACGTCTTGGTAAGAATCGACAAGCGCGACGCGGTGATGCGGCTCTCGCAGGCCTCGGCAGCCACGCAGCAGGCCTACGCTCGCCTGGGCATGCATCCGGGCGAAGGGTTCGCGGCGAGCAAGGTGCCCGAAGTGCAGTTGGCCCGCGAGGCCCTGCAACTGGCCGAGACTGAAGCCAAACGCGCCAAAGCTTTAGTCGAGGGCGGCAGTGCGCCACAGGCCCAGCTAGACGCGGCCAAGACCCGTTTGGAGCAAGCGCGTGCTCAGGTCGATGCGGCCGTCAACGGCGCTCAGCAGGCTTGGGCAGGGCTGCAAGCGGCCAAAGCGGCCCAGGATCTGAGCGAAAAGGCTGCCGGCGACACCGAGGTGCGCGCGCCCTTTGAAGGCGTGGTCACGGAACGCCGCATCAATCCTGGCGAATATGCTCAAGCTGGTCGGGTGGTGGCGGTGCTGGTGCGCGACCGGCCGCTGCGCCTCAAATTTGACGTGCCCGAGCAACATGCCGCACGCGTTCAGCCCGACGCGCAGGTGCTGGTCACGGTCGCCGCCTATCCCGAGGTGCGGTTCGCCGGCACGGTCAAGCGGATCGCCGGGGCGCTCAAACCGGCGGCGCGCACTTTGCCGGTCGAAGCGGAGCTCGACAACAGCGACGGACGCCTGAAGCCAGGGTTCTTTGCGACCCTGCTGCTGCTATTGGGCGGCGAGCCGCAACCGGCGGTGCTGGTCCCCAAGTCAGCCATCGGCTCCAGCGGCAGCGCCGAGCGCGTTTTTGTCATCGACGGCGGCCGCGCGGTCGAGCACGTGGTGGCCGTGGGCCGGAGTTGGGATGGCTTGGTCGAAGTGCGCGGCTCGGTCAAGGCCGGCGAGGTCGTCGCCATCAGCGGTGTCGACAAGCTGACCGACGGCGCCAAGGTTGCCGTCAAGAAGTAGGGCAACGCCCCATTTTCCGCCAGTAGTTCTGCGGAGGAACCCATGCAATGGCTTGCAGCGGTCTGTGTGCGCCGCCCCGTTTTTGCCACCGTGCTCATGCTCATTTTGTCGGTGGTCGGCGTCTTCGCCTACGGCAAGCTGGGCGTCGATCGCTTCCCCAAGATCGATTTCCCAGTCGTGACCGTGATCACCACGCTGCCCGGCGCCGCGCCCGAAGAAGTCGAGTCCGAGATTTCGGACAAGTTGGAAGCAGCCATCAACACCATCAGCGGTATCGACGAGCTGCGCTCCAGCTCGGCCGAGGGCGTGAGCCAAGTCATCGTGACGTTCGTGCTGGAAAAGGACGTGGACGTCGCTGCGCAGGAAGTACGCGAGAAAGTGGCAGCTGCTCAACGTGAATTGCCTGCCGGGATCGACCCACCGGTCGTCAGCAAGATGGACCCCGACGCCTCGCCGGTCCTGACGCTCGCGGTCACGGGCAGCGGCAATGCCCGCGAAACCAGCGAATTTGCCGACAAGAAGCTGCGCCGCGAGCTGGAGTCGCTGGGCGGGGTTGGCCAGGTGCTGCTGATCGGCGCCCGGCCGCGCCAGGTCAACGTCACCATTGATCCCACCAAGCTCTTGCGGTTCGGTGTCACCGCTTCGGAGGTCGAGCGCGCGTTGCGCAGCCAAAACATCGAGTTGCCCAGCGGCCGCGTCGAGCAAGGGCAGCGGCAGTTCACGCTGCGCACCCAGGGCCGTGTGGAGCAAGTCGCCGATTTCGCGAACGTCTATGTCGCCACGCGCGACGGCGTGCAGATCAAGCTGAGCGACGTGGCGCGCGTCGAAGACGGCATCGCCGATCCCGAGTCGGTCGGTTTCAAAGCTGGCAAGTCGACGATCTTGTTGAATATCCGCAAGCAGTCCGGCACCAATACGGTCCAGGTGGTCAAGAACGTCAAAGAACGCTTGGAGGACCTGCGCACGCGCCTGCCGCCCGGCTTTTCGGTCGAAGTGGCCCGCGATCAAAGCGAATTCATCGAGAACGCCATCGGTGCGGTCAAAGAGCACTTGGTCTTGGGTGCACTGTGCGCCGCCATCATCGTGTTCGTGTTCTTGGGCAATGCCCGCTCGACCATCATCTCGGCCGTCGCGATTCCGATTTCGATCATCTCGACCTTTGGCGTGATGCAGGCCGCCGGCTTCACCTTGAATGCCATCACCTTGCTCGCCCTGACGCTTGCGGTGGGCATCGTGATCGACGACGCCATCGTGGTCCTAGAGATCATCTGGCGCGACATCGACGAACGCGGCATGGACCCGGTGCAGGCCGCTTTGCACGGCACGCAAGAGATCGGTCTGGCGGTGTTGGCCACCACGTTGTCCTTGGTGGCGGTGTTCTTGCCGGTGGCGTTCATGGGCGGCATCGTCGGCCGCTTCATGAATTCATTTGGCCTGACCATGAGTTTTTCGATCATGGTCTCGCTGCTCGTCTCGTTCAGCCTGACGCCCATGATGTGTTCGCGCTGGCTGCGCCGCAAACTGGGCAAAGACGGCAAGCCCGCGGCCAGTCACGCCCACGGCGGCGAGTCCGGCGGGATTTACGGTTGGCTTGAGCGCGGTTATCTGGTCATCCTGGGCTGGTCGCTGCGCCACCGCTGGGTGGTGGTGGTGGCCTGTGTGGGGGCGTTGGTGTCCATTCCGCTCTTGGGCAAGAGTGCCCGCGCCAACTTTCTGCCCGACGAAGACGAGTCGCAGCTGCAGATCTCGCTCCGTACCCCGGAGGGGACCAGTTTGGACCAGACCCGCGTATTGGCGACACGTTTGGCGCACGACGCCGAAGCTGTGGACGGCGTGCGCTACGCCGTGACGACCATCGGCGACGATCCGCAAAAGACCCCGAACCTCGCGTCGATCTACGTCAAGCTGGTGCCGGTCGCCGAGCGCAAGCTCAGCCAAATCGAGACGATCGCCAAGATCCGCGACGAGGTGGTGCCGCGCCACGCCAAGCCGGGCTACCGCGTCTCGGTGTCGCAAGTTTCGCCCTTTTCGGGCGGCCAGCAGAACTTCCCTGTGATGTACCAGGTCACCGGGCCCGACATGGTGAAAATCAGCGAGACCGTGGAGAAATTACTGACCACGCTCAAGGCCCAGCCCGGCGTGGTCGACCCGGACACGTCGCTCATCGTGGGCAAGCCCGAGCTGCGGGCTCACATCGACCGCGCCAAGGCCGCCGAGTTGGGCGTCAGCGTAGCCGATGTGGCCAGTGCCCTGCGGCTGTTGGTGGGCGGCTACGAAGTGACGACGTTCAACGAGAATGCCGAACAGTACGAGGTCCACGCCCGGGCAGAGGCCAGCCATCGCGCGGACTTGCAGGGTCTATCGCGGCTGTCGGTGCCGTCGACCAAGTTGGGCGCCGTCACCTTGGACAACTTGGTCAGCTTCAGCCCAGGCGAAGGCCCGTCCAAAATCGACCGCTACAACCGTCGCCGCAGCGCCATGGTCATGTGCAACGTGGCCAAAGGGGCCTCGACGCGGACCATCGTCGAAGCTTTGGACGGCGCCGTGACCAAGATGAATCTGGCCCCTGGCTACACCGCCGCTGCCGCCGGCCAGTCGCGCGAACTGGGGCGCGCCGCCAAGAATTTCGGCTTGGCTTTCGCCATGTCGTTCATCTTCATGTACTTGGTGCTCGCCGCCCAGTTCGAGAGCTGGTTGCACCCGATCACCATCTTGTTGTCGCTGCCGCTGACGGTGCCGTTCGCCATCCTGTCGGTGATCTTGTTCGACCAAAGCCTGAACATCTTCTCGATGCTGGGCATCTTGGTGTTGTTCGGCGTGGTCAAGAAGAACTCGATCTTGCAGATCGACCATACTTTGGCTTTGCGACGCGCCGGATTACCGAGACACGAGGCGATGATGCGGGCCAACCGCGACCGGTTGCGACCGATCTTGATGACGACCGCGGCCTTTGTCGCCGGCATGATTCCGCTGGTGCTGTCGTCGGGTGCGGGCGCGGGCACCAACCGCGCGACCGGCTTTGTCATCATCGGCGGCCAGACGTTCTCGTTGCTGTTAACCTTGCTCGCAACACCGGTCGCGTATTCGCTTTTCGACGACTTGTCCGGCTGGGCCAGCCGCTTGTGGGGCAGGGTGTTTGGCCGCGGCGAGTCTGTGCTGCCGCTGCAAGTCGAGAGCGAACCCCCCGTGTAGGTCGCCCGGCCGCGTCGAGCGCCGGGTTTGGGGGCAGGGTAGCGTTGCGGGCTGCAGAGTAGGGTTTGGCGGGCAGAGCACCTTGAAATCCCATCTAAACTGATCTTCCAGCTTCGAGATCACGCATTTCCATGTAATAACAATACGGTGCCTCGGTTTCAGCGATCGCCGTCGTGTGACATCAGCATCCCCTCCACCAGTTCCAGCGCCCGCCGCTGCAGCGGGTTGGGCAGCGTATCCAGGTCAAACGTCTCGTCGCTGCCCTTGGTCCGACAGCGGTTGCGCACGATGGTCGCCATGTGGCCGAGCACCCTCGTCAGGCGCGTCACCGGCTCGCCGGAAATATTGCGCTTGGTCAGGCACTTCTGCTTTGCTTCCTCACTCGGACGAGCCGGCGCCACCGGGTCGCGGGTCAGCCGGTCTTCGGGCGTTTCGTCGCCAAAAGTCAGCGGCGCGAGCGCCTTCTCCAAGTACCACTGGACGTAATAAGCGAGCTTGCACAAGAAGATATGCGCCTTGACCCGCTTCTCAGTCCGGTGCCAGAGCGGCCGGACGTGGAGGTCCACGGTTTTCATCGAGCGAAACGCGTGCTCGACCTGAGTCAAGCGCTTGTAATCACGGACAGTCTCTTCTGTCGACCGCTGCGCCACGGGGAGCGACGTGCGCACCACGTAGATGCCATCCAGGGCGGCCTCGGCGTCGATGGCGGCTTGCCGCCGCTCGAACTGCAGCGTGCTCTCGCCGATTGTGAGATCGAAGTGCTTGGCGACCTTATACTTATTGACGATTCGGCCGACGCGCAGGCCGATCGCCGCGGCGGTTTTCAACCGCCCACGACCGGCGCCGGCAGCGAC
>JBBISH010000003.1:0-166044 GCA_037441385.1 Myxococcales bacterium | reverse complement strand
CGGAGGAGGCACCATCACCCCAGGCGGCGGCGAAGGCGGCGGCGGGATGGACGACACAGCGTCGACCCAGCCCTGCGGCGGCGGCGGCGGAATCGCGGCGGCGGGCGCCTCCCAGCCCTGTTCGGCCATGAGCAGGTCGGCGTCATCGTACGCCAGACGCAGCTCGAACTGGCCGCAAGCGAACAAAGCGTCGTCTTCCAGCACCGTGGAGTCGCCGGGCGGCAGACGCTCGCCGGCATAGAAGGTGCCGTTCGACGAGTTCAAGTCCTGCAGGATGTATTGGCCCTGGTCGAAATACACTCGCGCGTGCCGTCGCGAAACACTCTGCCCGGCCGAGCGAATTTCGCAGGTTGCCTGGCGACCGATGCTGATCTCGGGGTAGTTCGGGCCGACTTCGACGTCAAGGAGCTCGCCCTCGTCGCTGTAGAAGTAGATGCGGGCCATCGGGCGTCCTCCTGGGTCGATGCTGCGGTTCAGCCTCGCGCTGGCACTCCGCAGGAACCACGGCGGCGGCACGGGCGCACGGGCGGTTCAGCGGCTGCGGACGCGATTCTGGCGAGGTCGCGGCGGCGGCGCAAGTGGGCCGGATAACCGTTCTATGTTCAGTGGGTTGTGCTGACGCCCGGCGTCGGTCCGGGGCGGCCGAACTTGGTCTTGGCCGGGTTGAAGTAGCCGAACCGCAAGCGGGGGAAACGGCGCCGCAATTCCGCGATCATGGCCAACACGCCGATCGGCTCGCGGACCGCGCTCTCCGGCAGGGCTCGCAAGTACAGCTCGGGATCAATATTCAGATTGCGCAGTTGCACCAGGTCAACGCCCCCGGCCTGGATGAAGTTCGACAGCGCGTCGATCTCGGCGGGTGAGTCCGAAACGCCTGGAAATACAAAGTAATTTACCGAAACGTACTTGCCTCGCCGGTGCATCTCGCGCGCGCTTTGCAGCACGTCGTCAAAATCGTAGCCGCGCGGTTTGTAGTACGCCCGATACAGGGCTGGCTGTGCGGAATTCATCGAGATGCGGATGGAATCCAGCCCCACTTCGGCCAACTTGGCCACCTTGTCCGGCAACGAGGCGTTGCTGTTCAGGTTGATCACCCCCGCGCCGGTCCGTTGGCGAATGCCCACGACGGTGTCGAGCAGCGCCTTCCACTGCATCAGGGGCTCGCCCTCGCAGCCCTGGCCAAAGCTGACTACGCCATTGGGCACTCGCTCTAGGTGCAGGCAGGCCAACTCGACCAAGTCGGCGGCGTGCGACGGGATGGCGATCCGCTCGTGATTGGCCGCGAACGTCGAGCCGCTCTGGTCCGAAATGCAGCCGATGCACGCGGCGTTGCAGGTGCTCGCGGCCGGCATGGGCGCTTCCCACCGGCCCAAATAGAAGTTCTGCGCCGCCCGGCAGTGGTAGACCAGGGCGCAATGCTCGATGTGCTCCAGGGCCTTGTTCTGCGGATGTTCACTGCGGATCTTGCGCACGCCCGCCTCGACTTCGGCGATGTCGAAGCGGTAGGGATCCTGGCGCTGGTCGGCATCGACACGCACAGCCGGCACGACAAAGCGGCCATCGCGCCACCCCACCGCGGTGTAGGCGTACAAGGTCAAGTCCGGGGCTCCGGCCGGCGTGTCGTAGGCGGGGTGGAGCAGCCGCGCATAGGCCGGTGCAACAAACGCAGCCACGGCCTGCAGTTGGCCGGTGTCTTCGTCGCCCACGACCTCGACTGGTTCGTCGGTTTCACCGTCGACGGCGTAGGGCACCCGGCCCGGTAAGACGAACAGATCCGACCCCTTGGGCAGCGTGATCAGCTCCTCGGGCCGCGGCTGACGCCAAACGGCGCCGTCCCACGCCAGCATCAGCAGCTCGGGGTGATCGAAGATGCGGCCGCACGCGTCGGCCACCACGGCGCGCGCCGGATTGGTGTTGCTCATAGTTCCAGCTAGTTTGGGTGTGTATCGACAGGTTCCTTACAGATTCAGCTGCGCGTTCAGCAAGACGTTGAAGCTTGCCGGCGAGCCCAAGTTCAGACCGCCGACCGGCACGGCGTCGCCATCGCCCGGCTTGGCGATAGGGGCCTGAATGGCCGCGCCAATTTGCGCCTTCTTCAGGAACAGCCGCGCGCCCGCGGTAATGAGGAACGTGTTGTTGTATGCCTTGGCGTTCTTGACGTTGAACAGCCCGTCCAGCGCCAGCGACAGCCCCACTAGGCCCAAGTCGGCCGAGACCGACGCACCGCCGTTGACGTAGCGCATCAGGCGCAAGTCATTGAGCGGATTCGCATCGTCGTTCAAGCTGGACACGGGGCGCATTTCGACATACTCGCCGCGCAGCTGGATGTCGAACACCGCCAGCTCGGCCGCCAGGATGACGTAGCCCGTCCACGAGGCGTAGTCGTGCATATACCGCGGCGTCGCCAGCACATTCGACAGCACGATCGTGCTGGAATCCTCGCTGCCCAGCGGCGCCCAGCCCGACCCGCCCACCGTGTAGGCAAAGGCCAAGCCCTGATTGCCAAAGCGCTGACCCAGCTTGACGTCCAGACCCGGATTGCCCAGCACCATCGTGGTCTTGCTCGAGGTGTGGAAGCCGGCGATCGGCACTTGCGCCGTGACCATCACCGGCCCGGCAATGAAGCCGGCGTAGGGTTCCAAAGAAAAGGTGGTCGTTGGCTCGGGATCTTGGTACATCTGCACCATTGTTGCAAGTAATTTCAGCTTGTTCGAATCGATGGCGTCGATCTGCGCCGTCTGCTCGGGCGTCAGGGTCTGGCCATTGGCGGCCAATTGCTTTTTCAGTTCAGCCTTGTAGGCCTCGACCTGGCCGCTATCGGCGAACTGCTTGACCTGCTTGGCGTCCACGTACTGCATGTACTGGACCATCTGGGCAGCGGCAGGGTCCTTTGCTGCGTATTCGTTGACCTTTTTCTTGACGACCGACTGGATGACCGCCTTGACCGGCGCGACCTGGAAGTGGGCTCCGGCAAAGAAGTGCTCGGACGATCCGTCCGGGACCACCGACTTGCCCACGAACTGATTCGCGCCAGAAAACGGAGCAGCCGCAGCGGGTTGAGCAACCGCCGTTGCGACAAGAGCCAGCGAACACACGCATGCGCGCCACATGGGCTGCAAAGTGCTGAACATCGAAGTGCCTCCTGCGTTTGGGGTCGCGCTGCGGCCCTGCCAGCATGCTAGAAACCGCGGGCGCTGTGCGCAACCGCCGGCGCCGGCTGGATCAAGCTCGCGCCAGATCCTGGAGCGAAATCATGGCGTCGTGGGGATTGCGCGCGGCCATCTGCCGGAGCGTGCCAAAGTGGAATTGCTGCAGCAGCGCGTCCAGCTTGGCCACGACCCCGGCCAGGCCGACGTAGTACTTGAAGGCGCGCTGCGGCGGCAGCTTCATGCGCGGCTGATCCGCATCGATCTCGCGAGGATGCAGGTAACACACCGCCCCGTGGCCCGCGCGCTCCACCTCGGCAAAGCTGGCGCGCAGCACAGGCAACGGCAGCAGGCGCAGGTAACCACCGCCCGAGAAGGCCAACTCGCGCCGACCGAAATGCCTTGGAACGACAGGAACTTCCAACAGCTCCTGACCCTGAGGCGTGCGCACCACAAACGGCCCGCGGCGGTCGAGCGGCAAGCCGCCGTGGGCCCGCTCGGTCAAGAACAGCGACGAGTCCAGGTCGATCCCGCGCGACACCAGCACCGGCACGACCCAGGGCACCTCAGCGCGGGTCACCGAAAAGCCCGGAGCGCGGAAGCACTTGACCTCTGTCCCCGTTGCTCGCTGCAGCGCGGTGAGCGAGTCGTCCAGGTCGCGCGCAAAGCCGTTGCGGCCCAGGGGGCCCACCAGCGTGTGCATGTGGCCGTGCGAGCCCAACTCGTGGCCGCGGCGGACAATCTCTTGCGGGACGCTTGGGAAATGCTCGGCCACCCAGCCCAGGCAAAAAAAAGTCGCCTTGACGCGGTGACGGTCAAAAACGTCGAGCAAGATTCGCGTGTTCTGTTCGACCCGCGACGGTTGCGCGGACCAGTGGCCCGGATCGGGGCTGCCCTCGCAGTCCAGGATGTGGAACCAGTCCTCCACATCGACCGAGAGCCCGTGAACGATGGGGTGCGATGCCATGCCCGCAGTGTTGCCAACCTGGGCCCGAACGTCAATGCGGCGCTGGGGCGTCGCCAGGCCAACCGCGCGAGAACTCTACACTTTGGATACGCACGCTGCCTTTGGGCTGGCGACTCCAGCGGTCCACCACCTCCAAGTCGCGGCACAGGCCAAAGATGACGGCGCGGTCGTCGAAATCCGGCTCGGGCTGCAGGGTGATGTAGAAGATCGAGCTGGTCGCATGCGGGCCCAGAGGGAGCAGGCCCAGGACGCCCGGCGTCGCGTGGCGCAGATTCAGGTCAAAGTGGTCGGGCAGGCGGAACCCCGCGTGGCCGGTGCCCAGGTCAAACGGGTCGCCCGCCTCGATGCGCCGGCCGGGCAGGGCCCGAAAGATGGCGGTGCCGTCGTAGAACCGCTTGTGCTCCCAAGTATTCTCCATCGTGCGCGCTTCGGCCCGCCGCGACGCCCGCGCGCCCGTCGCCAGGCCCACAAAGTGCGCCACCACCTCGGGCATCTGGCTTTCGTGCAAAAGGCAGCGGACCTGGCCTTGCGTGCTGTGGAAAGTGGCGACCAGCGGCTGGCTGGGATCGCCCGAAGGCGTCCAGGCCTCGGCCAGCGAAACCGGGTGATTATCGGGGCTTGACGGCCCGTCCCAAGCCGGGCGCAGCGCCCTAGCGTCGGCCAGATCCAGCAGCCAACGGCCGTCCCGGTAATAGAACCACGAGGTTTGCGGCTGCGCCCCCGCCGCCTGCGCCACTACCACCGCGCGACCGCCCAGGTACTCGACCTGCTGGATTTGGCCGTCGAAACGCGACAGTACGCCGCCCGAGGTCAAAGGCAGTCGCCCGGGGGGCGCCGCGGCCTGGCCCGTGCGATCGGCCAGCCGCGCCACGGAAGCTGGGGTCGCCAGCTTGGCCAGATCGCCCAAGGCCGGTTTGCGCGCCTCGACCGCGATCGCCGCGATCGCCGCCGCGAGCGGTGGAGCCCCCGGCGGTGGACGCCCTGCGACGGTGGCCTCGGCAAAAAGATCAACCGCCATTGCGGGCTGCGCAGGCGCCGCGCTCGGGCCTGGGGCGGGCGGAGTTGGGGCGGCCGTGCGGCGGCAGCCCAATGTAATAAGTAGGATCGCGAGCAGAAGGCGAAGGTGCATGGCCGCCAGGGTAGCGGAAACGCTCGCCACAGGGAAAGCGCGCGACCGAGCCAGAGGCCGCTAGTTGCCATCTGCAGTTGCGGGTTTCGCTTGACGCCGCGCGCCGTGCCCCGTACTCTCTTCGCCCGCATTTGGCGCCCAAGTGCTGGCTGTCTTGGAGAAATATCATGAATTTGAAGAGCTTCCGTTCAGTGTTGGCCATCAGCGCTGCGTCCGTCGTGCTTGCCGCCGGCTGTGGTGACTCCGGCTCGTCGCAGACCCAGCAAGGCAATGCCAACCAAGACGTCAACGGCGACGACATGGGCGTCAACTTGGGCGATAGCAACCAGGGCGGCGATACCGCCAAACCCGACACCACCAAGCCAGACACCACGGTCAGCGACTCGACCACGGGCGGCTGCGTGACCGACAACGACTGCGTGGGCAAGGTCGCCAACCTGGCCCCCTGCGAGAAGGCTTGGTGCGCCGCGGGCGTGTGCAAGGCCGGCCCCTCGGCCGACGGCGACCCCTGCGACGACGGCAACAAGTGCTTTACCGGTCGCACCTGCAAGGCCGACAAGTGCCAAGGCGGCACGGCGGTCAGCTGCCAAGACAACAACCCCTGCACCGACAATAAGTGCGACACCAAGACGGGTTGTGTGGCGACCAACAACCAGGTGCCCTGCGACGACGGCGACAAGTGCACCAGCGACGACACCTGCGCCGCCGGCGCCTGCAAGGGCACGCCCAACGGCACCTGCCAAACCGGCCCCGAGACGGACTGTGGCAACGCCAAAGACGACGACAAAGACGGCTTGACCGACTGCGCCGACAACGACTGCGCCGCCGACGCCGCCTGCAAGGCTGTGGGCCCCGAGACCGCGTGCCAAGATCAGCAAGACAACGACAAAGACGGCGCCACGGACTGCGCCGACAGCGACTGCGCCAACGCCACCGGCTGCCAGAAGCCCACCCACGAGACCGACTGCGGCAACAAGGTCGACGACGACGGCGACGGCCAGACCGACTGCGCCGACAACGACTGCGGCCAGGACGCCGCCTGCCTGGTCACGCCCACCAAGGAAGCCAACTGCACCGACACGCTGGACGAGGACAAGGATGGCCAGACCGACTGCGCCGATGCTGACTGCGCCAGCGACCCAGCTTGTCAGTCGCCCGAGAAGAACTGCGCCAACAGCATCGACGACGACAAAGACGGCTTTACCGACTGCAAGGACAACGACTGCAGCGTGGATCCCGCCTGCGCCATCACCGTGACCACCGAGACCAACTGCAGCGACGGCAAGGACAACGACCTGGACGGCAAGATCGACTGCCAGGACATCGACTGCGCCAAGGACCCGACCTGCGTGGTTGCCCCCGAGGCCGACTGCGCCAACAAGGTCGACGACGACAAGGACGGCTTTACCGATTGCAGCGACAGCGACTGCGCCAAAGACGCCAAGTGCGCCAGCAAGTGCGATGTCTGCGCCCAGAGCGCCGATCCCCTGACCGCCAACTGCGATCCCTGCGCCGCCACCGTGTGCAAGGCCGACTCGTACTGCTGCGATACGGCGTGGGACGACGTCTGCGTGGGCGAAGTGGGCACGCTCTGCAAGAAGCAGTGCGCCGCCCCCACCACCGAGACCAACTGCGCCGACAAGGTCGACGACGACCTGGACGGCAAGACCGACTGCGCCGACAGCGACTGCGCCAAGGATCCCGCCTGCGCCGGCAAAGAAACCAACTGCGGCAACAAGGTGGACGACGACAAGGACGGCCTGACCGACTGCGGCGACAGCGACTGCAAGGCCGACCCGGCGTGCGCCGCCAACAAGTGCGTCGACGCGGGCGTCTCGACCTGCGGCGGCACCGAGAAGAACGCCAACAACGCCAAAGGCTCGACCCAGGTCCTGAGCGCCTACGAGTGCAAGGACGGCAAGGTCAACGGCGAAACGGGCGCTGAGTACACCTACAGCTACACGGCCGCCTGCGACGGCCCGGTGGTGGTCACCCTCATCAAGCAGAGCACCAAGGCCGGCTACCTGGATCTGTTCATCCTGGATGCGGTCACGGGTTGCCAGGCTTCCTCGTGCATCGCCCACGCGCTGATGTCGTCGACCCAGGCCACCCAGACGTTCACCGCCAAGAAGGACGGCAAGTACTTCATCGTCGTGGACGGCTACCAGGGCTTTGCCTCGGACTACAGCCTGAAGATCACCTGCGGTTGCGCGGGCGGCAAAGAGACCAACTGCACCGACAAGGTGGACAACGACGGCGACAAGCTGGTCGACTGCCTGGACTCGGATTGCGCCGCGGACCTGGCCTGCGCCCCCACGGTCGAGACGTCGTGCACCGACAAGATCGACAACGACAAAGACGGCAAGTTGGACTGCGCCGACAGTGACTGCGCGACCAATCTGGCCTGCGCCCCCACGGTCGAGACGATCTGCGGCGACAAGTTGGACAACGACCTGGATGGCAAGACCGACTGCGCCGACAGCGACTGCGCCAAAGACACTGCTTGCACCACCGGCACCACCGAGACCAATTGCGCTAACAAGCTCGACGACGACAAGGACGGCCTGACCGACTGCGCCGATGGCGATTGCGCCAAGGACGTGGCTTGCCAGCTGCCCGTGGGCGAAACGCTTTGCACCGACAAGGTCGACAACGACGCCGACGGCTTGGTGGATTGCGCGGACCCGGACTGCTCGGGCAAGGGCGCCTGCGCTTGCCAGACGGCGTCGACCTTGAACTGCAACACCTCGGATCTGTGGAACAACAGCGGCATGGGTTCGACCAAGGCCGTCAGCACCTACGTCTGCAAGGACGGCACGGTCGGCAGCGAGACCGGCCCCGAGTACGTGTACGACTACACCGCCTCGTGCGACGGCGAACTGACCGTGGCGCTGACCAAGACCTCGACCACCAGCGGCTACCTGGATCTGTTCCTGCTCGACGGCGGCCAGGCCTGCGGCAGCAACGCGTGCGTGGCCCACTCGCTGATGAGCGGCACCTCCGCGACCCAGACGATCACCGTCAAGTCCGGTCAGAAGCTGGGCATCGCGGTCGACGGCTACAACGCCTACGCCGGCAACTACAGCATCAAGACCACCTGCAAGTGCGGTGTCACCAAGGAAACCAGCTGCACCAACAAGGTCGACGACGACAAGGATGGCAAGACCGACTGCGCCGACAGCGACTGCGCCAAGGACGTTGCCTGCGTTCCCCCGGGCACCGAGGCAAACTGCACTGACAAGGTGGACAACGACAAGGACGGCAAGACCGACTGCAGCGACAGCGACTGCACCAAGGACGTGGCCTGCGCCACCCCGGCGACCGAAACCAACTGCAGCGACAAGATCGACAACGACAAGGACGGCAAGGCCGACTGCGCCGACAACGACTGCGCCAAGGATCCCAGCTGCCTGGCCGCCACCCAGTGCAAGGCCGACTACCCGATGAGCTGCGGCGACTCGGACAGCTACAGCAACAACGGCACCGGCTCGACCAAGGCCATCGCCGATTGGCAGTGCGCCGACGGCAGCATGACCGGCGAGACCGGCAACGAGTACACCTACACGTACACCGCCGCCTGCGACGGCCCGGTCACGGCGACGCTCACCAAGACCTCGACCAGCGCCGGCTACATCGACCTGTTCGTGCTGGACGCCGCCAAGAGCTGCGCCAGCAACGCCTGCCTGGTCCACGGCCTGATGAGCAGCACCACCGCCAAGACCACCTGGACGGCCAAGAAGGGCCAGACCTACTACGTGGTCGCCGACGGCTACAACAACTACAACGGCAACTACACGCTGAAGATCGACTGCAGCTGCGCCGCGCCCACCACCGAGACCAACTGCACCGACAAGATCGACGACGACAAGGACGGCAAGACCGACTGCGCCGACAGCGACTGCGCCGCCGATGCCGCCTGCAAGCCCGCGGCCGCCCAGTGCGTGCCCGACTACGACCTTGCCTGCGGCGGCAGCGACCAATACAGCAACGGCGGCGCTGGCAGCACCAAAGTCATCGACAGCTGGCAGTGCACCGACGGCGCCGAGGCCGACTACGCCGGCCCCGAGTACACCTACACGTACGATGCGACGTGCACCGGCGACGTCACCGTGACGGTCAAGAAGACGTCGACGTCGAGCGGCAAGTACCTGGACCTGTTCATTTTGGACGGCAGCAAGACTTGTGGGGCCGCCACTTGCACCAGCCACGCGCTGATGATGGGCAACACCGCCACCAAGACTTTTGCCGGCACCAAGGGCAACAAGTACTTCATCGTGGTCGACGGCTACCAAGGCGCGGTCGAGGACTACCAGATCGACGTCAAGTGCGCCTGCAAGTAGTCCCGAATCGGTCGAGGTCCGGTCGGCTGCTCCGTCTCTTTCCTGGGGCGCGACCGGAGACTCGGCCGGTGCACAACCAGTCCCAAGGTCCGCGCGCGCACCAACCCTGCGGACTGCCCGTCAGATCGGGAGCCCAGCCTGAGTCAGCAGCGCGGTGTGCAGCGGGCAGGCCAGGCGGCGCCGGGCAGCCTCTGCGACGAACCAACCGTTGCGCCAACGCCACTCCTTGACCGCCGCGCGATAGTCGCCCAACTGCAGACTGTAGCGGGCAATGCGTTCGCTGAGGCCTTGATCGTCGGCCAGGGCCCCCAAGGCGGGACGCGCCAGCGCCGCCAATTCGCCAACCAGCGCCTTTAGTTGCTCGGCGTGGTCCCCAGCCACCTGCGCGACGGTGCAGCCGTGCGCTTGGCAGAGCACGCCCAAGCACGAATTCCACAGCAGCTTCTCCAGTTCCACATCGGCGAACGGGCGTTCGGCCACTGCCTCGGCCGGCAAGCCCAGCGCCGCCAGCCACGTCGCCAGCGATTGCGCATGGGGACCCCATAGGGGCGTGGTTCCGCCCGGTTGGGCATCGGCGCTGCGGTCGGCCACCGCAAAGAACAGCAGCCCGCGCGTCGCCGCGGCCAAGTCGTGCGCGCGCAACCAGTCGCGCAGCATCCCGTTTTGCAGAAAGACCAAGTCCGGCCACCGGTGCGGCGGGACGCGGTCGAGCACGGCGTCCAAGTCGTCGTTGCGGACACACAAGGCGACCGGCTGCCCGGGCGACGCGTCTAGCACGTCCCAGCCGTCGCTGCGGCCCAGCAACGGCGCTTTCAGGCCCCGCTCGGCCGCTCGCCGCGCCAGCGCCAAACCAACCCGACCCGCCCCAATCAATACTGGCTCGACCACGGCTGCCCCTACCCGCCCACGTTGGGCCGGGCCGCACGGTAGCAGATGGCGGCGCCGCGGGGCAGTCGCCGGTCGCAGCCGCACGATCGCCCGCAGGTCGGCTGGACAACAGCCCTGGGGCCGGGCCACCATCGGGCTTCAAGGTCGGTACTCGACCGCCAGGACCCCGATGCGCGCTCTGCCGTTGCTGCTTGCCCCTGCGATCGTCTTTGCGTTGGCCACGCCGGCGCCGCCGGCGCACGCTGCCGATGCGACCGCGCCCGCCACGCGCAAGGGGGACCAAGTCGACGATTACCATGGCCAAAAGGTTGCCGATCCGTACCGCTGGCTCGAGCAAGACAGCCCCGAGACCCAGGCCTGGGTGCAAGCGCAGAACGCGGCGACGCGCGCGTTGCTGGATACGGTGCCGCAACGGGCCGCCTTGGCGCGCCACCTGGCCACGATCTGGGACTACGCCAAAGAGACGCCGCCGGCAGTGCGGGGTGGTCGGGCATTTTGGCGGCATAACAATGGGTTGCAGAATCAAGCGGTGCTTTGCTGGGCGCCGCAAGGCGAGCAGGCCTGCCGGGTACTGCTTGATCCCAACCGTGCGGCCGGCGACGGAACCGTGTCGCTGCAGAGCTTTTCGCCCAGTGACGACGGCAAGCTGGTAGGCTATGCGCTCGCCAGCGGCGGTTCGGACTGGAACGAAATCCACGTACGCGACGTCGACAGCGGCGCCGATCGACCCGACGTACTACAATGGGTCAAGTTCAGTTCGATCGCGTGGCATCCAAGCGGCAAGGGCTTCTGGTACGCCCGCTACGATGCGCCCAGGCCGGGCGAAACGCTTACGGCTGTCAACAAGTTCCAGAAGGTCTGCTTCCATACGCTGGGCACGCCGCAATCCGCCGACGAGGTAGTCCATCACAACCCGGCGCAACCCGAGTGGGGCTTTGGGGTCGAGGTCAGCGACGACGGCCGCTGGTGGCTGCTCAGCACGTGGCGCGGCGCCGAATCGCGCAATGGCCTGGACGTCCGCGCCATCACGGCCACGGGCTTGGGTCCCAATCGCCAACTGGCACGCGGCTTTGGCGGTTCGTTCGAGGTCGCAGGCGTGCGCGACGGTCAGCTCTATTTGCGGAGCGACTGGGCAGCCCCGCGCGGTCGTCTCCTGGTCGTCGACCTGAGCATCGGCGCGACGATCGACACGGATCAGGCTCCCGGTCCGCTGCCGCAGGGATGGCGCCAGGTCCAGGGCCAGGCCGATTCCACGCTGTCGATGGCGGTGCTCGCCGGGCAGGGCATCGTGGTGAGCCGCTTGGTGCAGGCCTCGCACCAGTTGGCGTTCATCGACTACCAGGGCAAGCCGTTGCCGGCGCCGGAATTCCCGCGGCTTGGCTCGGTCGCTGGGATCTCGGGGCACGCCGGTGACCCCAACTTGTTCTTTGGCTACGTCGACTTTTTGAGTCCCACGCGGATCTTCCACGCCAACTTGGACCGGCGCGAGCTTGCCGTCCGCTTCGACGCAAAGCACGGCTTGCCGGCCGACCGCTACACCACGCAAGTGCGCTACGCTACAAGCAAAGATGGTACCAAGGTGCCGGTTTTTGTCACGGCGCGCCGCGACTTGCCACGCGATGGGACGGCGCCGGCCTACCTGTATGGCTACGGCGGGTTTTCTGTCGAGATCACGCCGTTTTACAAACCCGACCTACACGCCTGGGTCGAGGCAGGCGGGGTGCTGGCCGTGGCGGTGCTGCGCGGCGGTGCCGAATTGGGCGAGGCCTGGCATGATGCGGGCAAGTTGGACAAGAAGCAGAACGTTTTTGACGACTTCATGGCTGTGGCCGAGCTCTTGGCGCGCGAAAAGTGGACGTCGGCGAAGCGCCTGGCCATTGCCGGCGGCAGCAATGGCGGCCTGCTGGTCGGGGCCTGCCTGGCGCAGCGGCCCGAGTTGTTCGGCGCGGCGCTGCCGGCCGTGGGCGTGATGGACATGCTGCGTTACCACTTGTTCACCATTGGCTGGGCGTGGGTCCCAGAGTACGGTAGCAGCGCGGATCCCAAGGCGTTTCAGTGGTTGTACCAGTACAGCCCGCTCCACAACCTCAAGGCTGGCGCCCACTATCCCGCGACGTTGATTCTGACCGGCGACCACGACGACCGCGTGGTGCCAGCGCATTCCTTCAAGTTTGCCGCGGCCTTGCAAGCTGCCCAGGGCGGGCCAGCGCCCGTGCGCATCCGTGTCGAGACCCGCGCCGGGCATGGTGCCGGCAAGCCCACCACCAAGCTGATCGACGAAGCCACGGATCGGCTGACCTTCTTGGTGCAGCAATTTGGCCTGCAACTTCCGGAGGCTTGGCGATGAAGACCCTGCTGTTCGGCGTTGCGCTGTGGTGCGCGCTGTGGATCGCGCCAGCGGCCGTTGCCATGCCGCTGTACTGCGGGCCGGCAGGCAAGGCCGAGGCTCGATTGGCCGCGGGTGTGGCGCAGGCCGCGGCGGCCGTGCCCGCGGGCGAGGCGGTGACGCCCACCACGACCGGCGGAAGCGTAGACAACATCCAGCAACTTCTGGCCAGTTCAGGCGATGCCTTGGCGCTGGTGCGCGCCGATGTCGCTCGGGCTGCGTGGCTGGGCACGGGGCGGTTCCAGGCGCCGCACCCGGACTTGCGCGCTTTGGCCGTCTTGCACACCAGCTACCTGGCCGTGTTGACCCGCCACGAGCTTGCCGAAGTGCGCGATATGCAAGGAAAGCGCGTTGCTGTGGCGGCGACGGGCGACCGCGAAGCGCTGCTGGTGCTGCTGGAACATGCCGGGGTGCCGCGCGCCTCGGTGCCCCTTCAGATCACGCCGGATCCGTTGGCGGCCCTGCACAGCGGTCAGGCCGACGCCGCGTTCGTGGTGGTGGCTCCAGAGGACGTGAGCGTGACGGCGGCCCTGGCCGCGGGCGATCGTTGGCTGAGCTTGCCCAGCGCCAAAGAACTGCCTGAGTCGGCCTGGCCTTGGCAGGTGGCCACCATCGACCGCGGCCAATTTCAGCAGCTGGGCGAGAAGAAGGTCGTGACACTGTCGGTGCCGCAAGTGCTCGTTGGTCGTTCGGGGTTGCCGCGGCTCGCGGTCGACGACTTGGTCGAGGCGATGTGGGGCCAGCCGGACCTGCTGCGGCAAGGCGACCGCGGCCTGGCCGGAATTCAGCGCGCCCTGGCCGCGATGCCGTCGCCGCTGCCCTTGCACCCCGGCGCGGCCGATGCCTATGCGCGCGGTGGCCCGCTGGACAAGCCGATCGACGTGCGCGTGACCGTGTGGCTGATCGCCATCAGCGCCGTGGACCTGCAAAAAGGCACCTTCAACTTTGACGCGACCCTTGAACTGCGCTGGCTGGACCCGCGCATGGGGCCCGATGATCCGCGGCCTTTCGAGGTCATGAACGCCGACGAAGTCGAGGTCACGCCCAACGGCTACGAGCCGCACGGCCCCTGGCACAGCCTGAACTGGCGCATGCACGGGCGGGCGCGCAGTCAGTTCGATTTGCACGCCTATCCCTTTGATACGCAACGGTTCGAGCTTGCCTTCGAGCACCCGCTGCTGCAGTTCGGCCAGTTGGTCTTCCATTGCGAGACCCGCTGGCATCCCGAGGCTGGCTTGACCCTGGACCAGCGCCTGGGGCCGGGGTTTTCGCTGCAGGATTGGCGGCTTCAGTCGGTTCGCTCCGAAGAGGTCAAGGCTCGCTACGGGCCCAGCGAATTCTTCAGCCGCTACAATTTCGTCGTGGAAGTGCGCCGCGAGGTGCTGCGCTTTGCCGTGGCCGACTTGGCGCCGCTGCTCCTCATGGTGCTGATGGCGTTGGCGGCCAGCCTGATCCCTGCCGAGAAGCTGGATGCCAAGCTCCTGCTGACCGTGCTGGCCCTGCTGTGTGCGGTGGAGTTGCAGGTCAACGCCGCCGGGCACTTGCCCGAAGTCGGCTACCTGACGGTGGTCGATTGGTCGTATTTCGCGGCCTATGCGTCGATCGGCCTGGCGACGCTGCAAGTGATCGGCGAGTACCGCGCCCACGCCGCCGGTCGCGATGATGTGGCCGCCCGGCTGCGCCTTTGGGGCGCGCTCGCCACCGTGGCCGCGTTTGCCTTGCCGCTGGCCTTGATGCTCTTGGTCCGCAAGGCCGCGGGATAGCCCTGCTGTGGAGTTGCGATGCCGCGCGCCGTGATCTTTGACCTAGACGGCACTTTGCTCGACTCGGTGGGCGACATCGCCGCCGCGGTCAACCAGGTGCTCGCCGAAGTGGGGCTGCCCGGCCACCCGCTCGCGAGTTTTTATGCGATGGTGGGCGAGGGGGCCGAGATGCTGCTGCAGCGCGCCGTCGCCCCGGCCCAGCTTCGCCCGGAGTGGCTGACTCGCTACAAGGCCCTGTATCTTCAGCGGATGTACGACCAGACCCGCGTGTATCCGGGGATCGGGGAGGCTCTTGCGCAGTTGGCCGGCGCCGGGTTGCCGCTCGCGGTCCTGTCCAACAAGCCACACGAGGCAACCGTCGCCTTGGTTCATCACTACTTTCCCAAGGTTCCGTGGCGCGAGGTGGCTGGTCAGCGACCCAGCTGGCCACGCAAGCCCGATCCGGCGGCGGCCCTGTACCTGAGCCAAAAACTTGGGGTGCCGCCCGGTGATTGCTGGTTCGTCGGCGACACTGCCGTCGATCTGCAAACCGCGCAGAACGCGGGGATGCGGCCGCTGGGGGTGACCTGGGGCTTCCGGCCCGCGGAGGCGGCTGCTGCGCCGTATGTGGTTGAAAATGCAGACGAAATGCAGCAAGTCTTGATTCGGGTCTAGCCAAACCCTGCGGATTGCGGCATCTTCTTGGCACGCGTCTTCTCTGCAGGAGCACCCATGAGCACCGCCAAGCTTGCCCACCTGGACGACCACCGCGAAGAGGCGCCGGCCTTGACGGCTTTGCGCACGACGTTCGCCAAGATGCATCAGCTGAGCCGGACCGAGGCGCCGCCCAGCGTGGCGCAGCGCCGCGGCTGGCTCGACGCGCTGGAAGGGGTGATTCGCGCCCACGTCGACGACATCGTGACCGCGATCGATGCCGACTTTGGCACGCGCTCGCGGCACGAGACCCTGCTGGCCGACCTGTTTCCCACCCTGGCCGGCCTCAAGCACGCTCGCCAACACCTGGCGCGCTGGGCGCGGCCGCGCACCATGCCCGTGCACTGGGCTTTTCAGCCGGGTCGCAACAAGGTCGTTCCGCAGCCACTGGGCGTCGTGGCCATCCTGGCGCCTTGGAACTACCCGGTGCAGCTAGCTTTGGCGCCGCTGGTGTGTGCGCTGGCCGCCGGCAATCGCGTGATCATCAAACCCTCCGAGTTCACGCCGCGGACCTCCGAGCTGCTGGCGCGGATGATCAGCGAGGCTTTTGCCCCCGATCAGGTGCAGGTGGTGCAGGGCGGGCCCGAAGTGGCCGAGGCGCTGTGCAAGTTGCCGTTGGACCACATCCTGTTCACCGGTTCCACCCGCGTCGGCCACGCCGTCATGAAGGCCGCGGCCGAGAACTTGGTGCCAGTCACGCTGGAGCTGGGCGGAAAGTCGCCTGTGATCGTTCACTCTTCTTACCCGCTGGACAAGGCTGCCGAGCGGATCCTGGTGGGCAAGCTGCTCAACGCCGGCCAGACCTGCATCGCGCCGGACTACGTGCTGGTGCCGCGCGGTCAAACCCAGGCCTTTGCCCAAGCCTGTCAAAGCGTTCTGGCCCGTATCCGGCCGACCCTCGTCGCCAGTCCCGACTATTGCTCCATCGTCAACGACCGCCAGTACGCGCGGTTGCAGGGCTATCTGTCCGAGGCGCGCGCCGGTGGCGCTCAGCTCATCGAGCTCAACCCCGGCAACGAAACCTTCGACGCGGCCTCGCGCAAGCTGGCGCCGACCTTGGTGGTCGGGGCCAAAGACAGCATGGCCGTCATGCAAGACGAGATTTTTGGGCCGATCTTGCCGCTCGTCGAGTACGACTCCCTGGACGGGGCGATCGCCTACGTCAACGCCCGGCCGCGGCCCCTGGCGCTCTATTACTTCGATCGCGATAGCGGTCGCGCCGCCACCGTCCTCGAGCGCACCACTTCGGGCGGCGCCACGGTCAACGACACCATCCTGCACATCGCCCAAGAGGACCTGCCGTTTGGCGGCGTGGGCCCCGCGGGGATGGGTGCGTACCACGGCAAGACCGGTTTCGACGCGTTTTCGCACAACAAGGGCGTGTTCTATCAGAGCCGCGTCAACGCCGCCGGCCTGCTCAACCCGCCCTACGGCACCACGATCGAGCGCTTGCTCAAGGTGATCGTCGGGCTGTAGCCCGGACCCCAATCGATCCCAGTTCCGTCCGAATCGGATCGAAAACATGGGCAATCTTTCGGGCCCGAACCGGGGTCCCCGCCTGATTCTCGCCAGTTGCAGAACGGGTCAGAAAAGCCATACAGGCGCGAATCAGGTGGGGTGCGTATGATCCCGTCTATTTGTGCGATGCGGCGTCGACCCTGGCCTGGGCCGCCGCCAGCTTCTGGGCGCGCTCGTTCTTGGCGGCGTCCAGTGCCGTCTTGGCCGCGTTGACCTTGGCCTGAGCGGCCTGCACAGCGGGCCCCACCTTGCCGCGGAGCTCGGCCGCCCGCTGCTTGAGCGGCTCCAGCTGGCCGGCGTATTTCTTTTGCACGGCCTCGAGCTTGCCGGGCTTGCACTCAGCGAGGGTGCCCTTGACATTGGTCAGGTGTGTCTCGAACGGCTCGCCGCGCCGCTCGATCTCCGTCTTGCTTTCGCCGCACATCGAACAGCACTTGTTTTGCCGTACTTGCGACGACTCGATCTCCATGCTCAGCGCGAGCTCTTGGATCTTGCGCTCCACACCCTTTAGCTCGGCCTCAACGGGGGCGGTGGCGGCACGGGCCTCGGCCTCCGCGGCGCGCAGGGCGGCTTCGGCGGCGGCGATCGCCGACGTATCTCCCTGGATGCGGGCAAGTTCTGCCTGGGCGGCGATCAGCTCGGGGCTAGGGCCGGTCGGCTTGGGCTCTGGCTTGGGTTCGGGCTTCGGTTCAGGCTTGGGCTCGGCTTTGGCCACCTTGGGCGCTTTGACCGGCCCTGGGCGAAACACCAGCACTGCCTCGATTACCCCGTCTTCTAGTGGGGTTGCGGCTTCAGCCAGCGCCGGGGCCACCACGTTGGTGGCGCTGGGCACGTCGCAGCCAGCCACCAGGCCGGCCCAGGTGGCCGCGCACAGCCAGACTCCAGCACGGCGCCAGACGGCAGCTTGCTGCCAGCCGCTGAACTGGGGTGCCTGCCAAGTTGCTGGGTACATGGCCGTATGCCTCGCTGCTTGGGACCTCGAAGAGTTTGGATTGGCGTTGCCGGTGCGTGCGCGGCCATGTTCGCCGCAGCGCCTACGGTTTGCAAGCCAGGGCGGGCGACAGCAGCTTGCGCACCCGATAGTTCTGGGTGTCCGCCACGTACCACAGGCCGTTGCTGGCCCACACCAAGCCCAAGCTCGCGTTGAATTTGGCTTTGGACGGAGTGTCGTCGCCAAAACCGGCACTGCCCATGCCGGCCAATGTGGTCACCGCCGTGCTGCTCAGGGCGCGCAGGGCGTTGTTGCCCGAGTCGGCCAGGTACAGCGTGCCATCGCTGCCCAGGCTCAGGCCGGCCGGCGCCGCGATGCAGGCGTCCAGGAGCGGTCCGTCGACAAAGCCGGCAATGCCCGTGCCCGCAAAGGTGGTCACTTGGCCGCTGGCGATGGCCCGGATGCGGTTGTTGCCCGTGTCGGCCACGTACACGGTGCCATCCTTGGCGACGGCGATGCCTTGCGGTGAATCGAACTTGGCCGCGTTGACCGCGCCGTCCAAGTAGCCTTGACTGCTGCCGGCCAGGGTGGTCACCGTGCCGTCCATGGCGACGATGCGAACCTTGTGGTTGGCGATCTCGGTCACGTACAGCTTGCCATCGGGCCCCAGCGCGATGCCGGCAGGCTCGTCAAAGAGCGCCGCGCTGCCCTGGCCGTCCTGGTAGCCGCCTTGGGCCTTGGTGTCCAAGAATCCGGGGTCCGGGGCGTCGCCGGCCAGCGTCGACACCACGCCGGCCGCGCTGATCTTGCGGATGCGCTGGTTGAAGCGGTCTGCCACGTACACGGTGGCCGACGCGTCCACGGCCAAGCCTGCCGGCGCCCAGAACTGTGCGGAACTCCCCGTGGCGTCGGCAAAACCGCTCAGGCCTTTGCCGGCGAGCAGACTCACGGTCCCGTCTGGCATGACCTTGCGGATATAAGCGCCGTTGCTGGCGGCGTCGGCGACGTAGAGCGTGCCGTCGCTTCCGACCGCGATCGCGGAGGGCAGGGTGAACTTGGCCTGATCGCCCTTGCCGTTGGCAAATCCGGCGATCCCGGCTCCGGCGAGCGTGGTCACGGCGTCGGGGGCTACGGTGCCGGTGCACTTGCCGCTGCTGCAAGCGTCGCTTTGGGTGCATGGGTCGCCGTCGTCGCAGGCCTGACCGTCGCTGACGGCCGTGGTGGTGCAGCCGACCGACAAGTTGCAACCATCTGTGGTGCAAGGGTTCTTGTCGTCGCAAACCTTGGTCGTCCCGCCACACTTGCCGCCGCTGCAAGAGTCGCCGACGGTGCAAGCATCGCTGTCGCTGCAGGTGGCGCCGTCGGCCAGGTTGGCGTGCTGGCAACCCGCGGTCTTGTCACAAGTGTCGGCCGTGCAAGGGTTCTTGTCGTCGCAGTCGACTTGGCTGCCGCCGCAGGCGCCCGCCGTGCACGTGTCGGCCTTGCTGCAGGCGTCGCCGTCATCGCACGCCTTGCCGTCGCTGGCGTTGGCAAACGCGCACTTGCCCGTGCTGACGTCGCACGAGCCAATCAGGCAAACGTTGCCGGTCGCCGTGCAATCGAGCGCCGTGCCTGCGCATTGCCCCGACTTACACGCGTCGCCGCTCGTGCACTTTAGGCCGTCGTCGCAGCTGGCGCCGTCGGTGGCCGGGGCGTGGACGCAACCACCTACCTCGCAACTGTCCGTTGTGCAAGGATTCTGGTCGTCGCAGCCGGCTTGGCCCGTTGCCACGCATTTGCCCGACTCGCACAGGCCCGCTTGGCAGTTGCCCAGGTCGCAGGGCAGTGTGCTCAGGTCGTTGCTGCAGCCCTTGGTCGCGTCGCAGGCGTCGATCGTGCACGGGTTGTCGTCGGTGCAGATCGCCGCCGCGCCCATGCAGGTCCCGTCGCTGCCGCAAACGTCGCCCAGGGTGCAAGCGTTGGCGTCGTCGCAGGTCTGGCCAAGCGCCGCCGCGTGGGTGCAGCCCGAGGCGTTGCAACCGTCGACGGTGCATGGGTTCTTGTCGTCGCAGTCCTTGCCTGCGCACGACGGCGGCGCACAACTGCCAGTGCTGATGGCCAGATGGGCACAGTTGCCGTTGACCCCGCAAACATCCGCGGTGCACGCGTCTTGGTCGTCGCAGCTCAGGGTCGCCACGCACGCGCCGGTGGCGCAGTGGTCGCCGCTGGTGCAGGTCTTGCCGTCGCTGCAAAGGGCGCCGTCGGACTTCTTCTTGATGGCGCACTGGCCGGTAGACGGTTGGCAGGTTGCGACGGCGCACGGGTTGTCGTTGGGGCAGGGCTGGGTGGTACCGCCGGTGCAACTGCCGCCTTTGCAGGCCTCGCCGGTGGTGCACAAGTTGCCGTCGTCGCAGGCCGTGGGCGGGCCGGGCAAGAAGACGCAGCCCTTCGAGGCGTCGCAACTGTCCGTGGTGCAGCTATTGTTGTCGTCGCAGACAAAGGGTGTACCCGCGCAGGTGCCGCCCGTGCACGTGTCGGCGCCCGTGCAAGCGCTGCCGTCGTCGCAGGGCGCCCCCTCCACCGGCGTGGCCGTGCACTTGCCGCTTTGGCAGCTGTCGGCGGTGCAGGGGTCTTTGTCGTCGCAAACCAACGGCGCTCCTGGCTTGCAGCTTCCCCCTTTGCACGCGTCGTCCTTGGTGCATGGATCGCCGTCGTCGCACGCCGTGCCGTCGGCGAACTTGGTCTGGCAGCCCTTGACCGGATCGCACGACTCGCTGGTGCAAGGGTTGCTGTCGCCACAGTCCAGCGCCGCTCCCGGCTTGCAGCTACCGCCATCGCACACGTCGCCGTCCGTGCAAACGTTCTTGTCCGAGCATGGAGCACCGTCGTCTGGCGCGTGGCTGCAGCCCTTGGCGGGGTCGCACGTGTCGGTTGTGCAGGGATTGTTGTCGCTGCACGAGGTTTCGTCGGTCTGGCCGTCGCAGTCGTCGTCCTTGCCGTTGCACACTTCGCTGGCCGGAGCGGCCGCCGAGCACGCGGACAGGCCCGCTTCGCCGCAGCTGCGCTTGCCCTTGCAACTGCCCTGGCCGCACACCGTCTCGAGTTTTTGCGCCTTGGCCCGTGCGCTGCACTCGCACACACCGAACTGGGTCGGCTTGGCCCCATTCTTCAGGCATTGCAGGCTGGTGTTGCCTTCGGCGGTGGTGGCTTGGCCACAGTGATAGCCGGCGTCGCACTCCGCATCGCCTTGGCACGCCACGCCGCAGAATCGGCCCTCGCTGCCGTAGTCCACGCAGCGCGCGCCGCTGTGGCCGGGGGCGGCGCAATCTTCCGACTTGGCGCAGGGGTCGCACAGGTGCCCGCCGCTGGCCACGCACCACCACTCGCCGCCTTTGGCGCCCGCGAGCTGCCGGCACACTTCGCCTGCCGCGCAAAAGCCCTCGGCGCAAGGGACTGCGCAGTGCGGCGCGCCTCCGGCCACGCTGCCGCTGCCCCCGGTGACACACAAACCCGACGCGGTGCACGTGCTGTCGCTGTCGCAGGGGCAGCCGTATCCGCCGGGGCACTGCCAGGCCGCCTTGTCGACGCTCGCCGCTTGCGGCAGATCGACCACCTGCAGATCGGCCTTGGCGTCGCTGGCGGTGATGCCGCCGGACGCGACCACGTTTTCGCCACAGCTGGCCAGCAGGGCGGTCGCGGCCACAATGCTCACCAAGTGCTGAATCACAGACATGTATTTCAAGGAATGACCCCGACGGTGCCGGCCACCTGCGCTCGCCTCGCGTGCCGACCTTGCCCGCGCGCCCTGCGCCCGTGCCGCCTGCCGCATCTGCCATGCTACCCAGACCGCCGCAGGGACACAAGAATCGCGGCCGCGGGGCTAGATTTCCGGTTTCAGCGCAGCAGGGTCGGCGCCGCCCCGCGCCACAACACGTTGACCAGGCAGCCGATGGTGCCGTGGTGGCGCCACACGCCCGCGACGCGAATCGGCACCGGGGTGTAGCCCGCCTGTTGCCACGCCAGTTGCCCGGCCGCATCCAGGCGCCGCAGCGGCCCGGTTGCCTCCGCTTGGTCGTCCGCGTACTGCGGTAGGTACACGCGCCGACCGCGCGATCCGGTCTCGACCACGGCGTTGGTGTAGGTCACGTAGGTCCGATCGTCGAACTGGACGACCGGCACGCGATCCACTGCCCAGCCCTGGGCCCGTAACTCGCGGGCAGCCCGCTCAAAGCGCGCTTGGGTGCCGGTGCTGTCGTCGGCCAGCAGCGCGCGGTCGTCGTCGGGCGATCGGTCGCCAGGCTGCCAACCCGGCCCGGTGATCGCCCGCGCCAGGGCCGGATCGCCCACCAGCGCCCGGCGCTGCCCCAGCGGCATGACGTACATGGCCATGTGGTAGCGCGGCACATCTCCTTCGTTTTCGCCAAGTCCCAGGGCATGTCGACCGGTCCAGCCCGCCACGGCCTTGGCCAGTTCGCTCATCGTCGCAAACCCCCGGCCGCGATTCTTGGCCAGCAGGTTGGCGTCGAACAGGGTCACTTCGTCGCTCAGGATCAGGTCCCCGGCGTCAAAATCGATCGGAAGCTCTACACTTTTGCTGCCCGTGCGCGCTGCCGCGAGCCACTGGGCCGCGTGCCAGTCGCCCTGCCGTTCCGGCCAACTCTCGCCTGGGTCAGGCGGCACCAGCAGCAACAGCTTGCCGTCGCGGGCCAAGGCCAGTGCCCGATCGCGGGTCCATGGCGTCAGGGGGCCGGGCACTTCCACCACGGTCGCGCGGGCCGCCGCGGCCCCGGCGCGCTTCAAAAACGCGGACAATTTCGCGGAGTCCTCGCCGCGCGCCACGGTCCACAGCGACGTCGTCTCGGGCGGCAGACCGGCCAAGAAGTCTAGCTGCGCCCTGCCCACAACCGGCTCGGCCTCGGCGCTGTACTGCAACCACACTTGGGCCAGGCTGCCGTCGATTTCTGAGATGGCTTGCGAGGTTGCCGGCCCTTTGGTCGGCGCTGGCGTGCGCGGGTTGCTGGTCAGCAAGGCCGCCGCGGCGCCCACCAGCAGTCCCATGGCAATGGCGGCCCAGCGCGGCATCGCAAAGTCCTTGAACGTCTGCGGGCGAGCTTGCTCCGTTGGCCGCGGGCTGGCAAGCGCGGTTCAGCGCTCCATTTTCCCAGCCTTCCCGCGCGGCCATCGGTAGCCGCGAGCGGTCCGCTCACACCGGTTCCGTCCGAATGGGATCGAAAACCTCGGGCAATTTTTCGGGCCCGAACCTGGGTCCCCGCCTGATTCTCGCCAGTTGCAGAACGGGTCACAGAAGCCGTCCAGGTGCGAATCAGGTGGGGTGCGGATCACACCGCCGCGAGCGGTGGCTGCGCGGCACTCTTGGGTGCGTGGTCGCGCAGGTCTACTTGGGTGGGTGGTCGCGCAGGTCTAGTCGGCGCGATCGGCGACCGCTGGCGTTTTGGCGGCCACCGCGGGCGGTGCGTTGGGGGCTGGCGGATTCGGCGCCGCCGCTTCCAGTTCGTCGTCCTCGCCCAAAATCATCGGCGGCCCCAGGCGGTTTGGCCGCACCTTGGCGGCAACGACCGTGCCGTCAGCGCGCCGCAACCGCTCGACCGACACGCGCACCGTCACCGGGCGCAGCACCTTGGCGCCTTGCTGGCTCAGCTTGCCTTTGGGAATCGCCACGCGCTGTTTGACCTGCGCGCCGGCCACCAGCTCCAGGTGGGCCTTCTGCTGGAATTTCACCACCGGCATTGCGGGCATGCGCGACATGCCACCGCCCCGCGATTCGGCGACTTGCACCTCGACGTCCAAGCCCACTTCTTCGCCGACCGGGTTGTTGACCTCGATCTCGGCCGACCAGCCCGACGGCGAGAGCGGGTCCTTGACCAGCCGACCTTGGGTCCGCACGGTCTCGGGCGTCACGGCCGCCAAGCGCGCCTTTTCTTGCTTTCCTGCAGCGTCGTCGCCCGCGTCCAGGGGCGGCGCATTCAAAAGACCGAATGTCATTGCCGCCGCGACCGCCGCAGCCACCGTGCCAAGCCTTCCCGTCGTGTCTCGCATCACTCCCTCCTGCACCCGGTAGACCTTCCTTCTTTCTTGGGACGCTCCGGTCGCGGCTTCGATCTAGGCGGCGCAAAAAAGCCCACCCCCTTTGCCCGCAGACCATTTGGGCCTACCCTGTCTGCGACCATGTGGTCGTGCGGGTAGCGCGGTGCAGCAGACAATTGTGCGCAATTATGGCGGAATTTGGCAGGTTTCAGTAGAGGGCGCCGCCGACCTTGCGCGGGTCGCGGCGATCGACCCGGCGCGCTGGGCCGCCATGTCGGCGCCCGCCGACGATCTGCAGTGCGACCCGGTCTTTTTGCGCCACGCCGACGGCGACGGCACGGGGCGCGTGCGCGTCGAGCAAGTGCAGTCCCTGGCACAGTGGACGCTGGAACGTCTGCGGAACCCGGACCGGCTGGCGGATCGCACCGACAGCCTGCATCTGGCCGACCTGCAGCGCGACGAGTTGGGCCTGCAGTTGCTGGCGGTGGCCGAACGGGTCCTCCAGCACCTGGACCGCGCCGGTCAGCCAACCCTTGCCCTTGCCGATGTGCACGCCTATCGCCAAGCCTACGTGGCGACTCTGGAAAATGGCGATGGCATCGTACCGCCCGAACTGGTGAGCTCCCCGGAACTCGCCGACTTGGTCCGGACCGTGGCGGCGTGCGTCGGGACGCGCGTCGACGTCAGCGGGCACGCGGGCATCGGCCTGGCCGAGCTGGACCGTCTGGCCGCCGACGGCAAGGCCTGGTTGGACTGGAATGGGCAATTGCCAAATGTGTTGGCTAAGTTCACTCCCGATCTCGTCGACCCAGTGGGCGCCCTGCAGGCGCATCAAGCGCTGAAACCGCAGTTGCTGGCCTGGTTCTTGGCGTGCGACGCCCACCGCGCTGCCGGTCTTGAGGTGCCGCGGCCGGTTGTCCTGCCAGAACGCCTTGCGCAGGCATTGACGCAAGGGGTGGATTTGCAGGCCGAGTTGAGCGCTGCGCCGCTCGCCGCCGTTCTGCCAGGTGCCGACTTGGATCTGCAGGGACCGATCAACGCGGTGTGGGCGCCGGCGTTGGCCAAGTGGCAGTCGCTGGCGCTCGAGCCGCTGCTGGGCGGGCGCCACGTCCGGGTGTCGCGTGCCGATTTCGAGCGTGTCGATGCGCTGTTGCAGCCTCTGGCCGACTGGCAGGCCGCCCAGCCCCCTGGGCAGTTTGCCGCGCTGGGTGCGCCCGCCCTGGCGGATCTGCTCGCCAACCCAGGCCTTGACGAACTGCGCCAACTGGCCGAGCGGGATGCAGCGGCGGCGGCCGCGATCGCGATGCTTGGGCAGCTGGAGAAGCTGGTCCTGTGCCATCGTTGGGTGGTCGAGCTGGTCAACAACTTCGTGAATTTCTCGTCGATCTACGACCGTGGCCGCACCGCCCTGCTCGACATCGGTTCGCTGGTGATCGACGGGCGCCGCCTGGACTTCTGCGTCAAGGTGCGCGACCCCAAGGCACACAAAGAGGTGGCCAGCCTCAGCTTGCTGTTCCTGGTCTACGCCGCGGTCTACGAGCGCGAAGGCACGGCGCCCGTGCTGACCTTGGCTGCACCCGTGACCGCCGGCGAACGCGGGCGGTTGCGCATCGGCAAGCGCGGCATGTTCATCGACAACCAAGGCAAGCAGTTCGACGCGGTGGTGGTCGACCTGATCGAGCACCCGATCTCGATCAAAGAGGCCGCGCTGGCGCCGTTCCGCCGCGCTGGGCAGATGGTCTCGCAGCGTCTGGAGTCTTGGCTTGGCGCGCAGCGCGACTCGCAGGAGAAGGCGGCTCACGCCGCAGCCGAAAAACAGGCGCTGCAGGCCGCCGAAGCGGCCAAGGACCCCGCCAAGGCCAAAGACAAAGAGGTGGCCAAACCCGCAGACGGCAAGGCCAAAGACGCCAAGGAAGCGCCCAAGTCAGAGGGGCTGAACGTCAACTCGCTGATCATCGGCGGCGGCATGGCCTTGGCCGGCGTGGGCGCCTTGCTGGCCAGCGTCCTGGCCGCCCTGTCCACCTTGCGCGGCTGGCTGGGGATCGCCGGCATCTTTGCCGCGGTGGCGGGACTGTCGGCGGTGCTGGGCTGGTTGAAATTGCGTCGCCGCGACATGAGCTTGCTGCTCGAAGCCAATGGCTGGGCGGTCAATTTGCGCATGCCCGTCAGCCGGCGCATCGGCCTGTTGTTCACCCGCGCGCCGGACCTGCCCAAGCCGCACGTCCTCGACCGCACCGACCAGCTGGCCTGGCTGACGCGCGAGTCCGATGCGCGCCGCCGCCGTCGTCTGGCTTGGCTCATCGTGTTGCTGGTGCTCAGTCTGGCGGGCGCCGTGGCGATGCGCTTCTTCAGCTCCCCTTAGCTGCTGGGATTCTGTTGAAGCCTACGCACCGCACCTGATTCGCGCCTGTACGGCTTTTCTGTCCCGTTCTGCAACTGGCGAGAATCACGCGGGGATCCCGGTTCGGGCCCGAAGTACGTTCAGGTTGGGCCTTTCGAATGGTTTGTAGTACTAGCCTTTTCAGCAGGTAAATGGGGGCGCGTCGCGCACTCTTGGACCCCCGCCCCCTGCGACCCCCGCGTGCGGCTCGCGCCGCCTAGTACGCCAGCGAAGGCAACCCCGAAAGAACTTGAGATTTAGCGTACTAGAAGCAGCCGCCCAGCGAATCCGGGGCGGTCTTGGGCGGGTTGCCCGTGGTCAGGCCCATGCACTGCCCGCTGCTGCACTTGAGCGTGCCGGTGGTGGTGCACTTTTGCCGACAGGCCGAGGTCTTGCCATCGTTCACGCAAATGTGCGTCGCCAGGCAATCGCCGTAGCCCTGGCAGGTGGCGCCCGAGCCACCCTGGCCGCTGATGACGCACCCCTTCGTGTTGGCGCCAAAGATGCACCCTTGGCCGGCGGGGCAGCCGCTGTTGTCGGCCAGGTTGCAGCTCTGGCCACCAAAGCACACGCCCAAGTTGTTGGGCAAGGGTACGCCGTTGGCGCTCAGTTCGTCGCAGACCCCGCCGCCGGGGCAGCTGTAGCCTGGCGTCAAGTCCTTGGTATCGCAAACCTTGCTGCACTGACCCGAGACACAGATGTAGCCCTTGACGCAGTCGGCCACGGCGTTGCACGCCAGCCCTGCGGCCACGCTGCCGGGCGCGCCACAGACTGGCTTCAGGTCGGTGCCCAGGTAGCACTGTTCGGCCGCCTTGCAGCCTTGCGAGGTGATGGTGTTGCAGCTCCCGGTGGGGCAGTTGCCGCAGTCGGCGTTGCAGTTGCTGCAGCTCTCGCTGGGCGACTCGCAGGTGCCGTTGCCGCACTTGGGGGTGCAGCAGTCCGAGGGGCAGTCCGCGCAAGTCTCGCCACTGTCGCAGGTGCCGTCGCCGCAAAGGGGCGGGCACTTGCCGCAATCGCTGGGGCAGTTGGCGCAGTCCTCCGTGGCCACGTCGCACTTTTTGTCGCCGCAATTGGGGGTCGAGTCGGTCTTGGCATCCCCCGCGTCGGCCTTGGCATCGGCTTTGGCGTCGACCTTGGCCGCGTCCACTTCCGCCGCGTCGGCCCCATCGTCGGCCAGGTCCGCGCTATTGCCGTCTAGATCGCCCCCGTCGTCGCCCACGATGGTCACATCCACCAGCGCCGGGGCGTCGCTCAGCAGGCTGTCCAAGGCCGTGTCGGGCTTGACCGCGCCCACGTCGTTGGGTGGCGAGGGGCCGCCCGAGTCGGTGCCAAAGACGGGCGCCGGACCGCCCGAGTCGTAGTTGCCGCCCCCGGAATTGGGCGTTGCGCCACAGGCTGCCAAGAGCAAAAGTGGAGCGAGAACCAGCACCCTCATGGCGCACCCCCGCCGCCTGTACCAGCGTGCCCCAGAGCGAGGGCGCTGCCAGCCGCGACTCTGTGCATCATGGTGCGGTTTCCGGGGCGCAGCGGCAAGTATTCTGGCACTTCCGCGCTCCGGCTGGGTCGGGCTCTGCCCTATTCCTCGATGGGAATGATGCGGCCGTTCGGACCACCCGCCTTGCCGGCGGCGGTGTGGCAGGTATTGCACGAGCCGTCCGAGGCCTTGGTATCCATCTTGCCGTACTTCTTGCCGTTGTACAGGAGTTGCACGGTGTAGGGGAACTTGACCGCGCCGTCCTTGTTTTCCAGGTAGAAGTTACCGGCCGCGTTGCTGGTCAGCGTGGTGACCTTGCTGTCCGCGCCGGTAATCTGAATGGTGATCGCCGACTTGCCTTCGCAGTCGTTCGCGTCGGCCAGATCGCCATACACCGTGCCGGCCACCACGAAACTAGGGCCTTCGCCGCGGCTCTTGTGGCAGCCGACACAGTCGCCGCCGGGGTGCATCAGGGAGCTCCCTTCGTCGCCACCCGACCACTTCAGCTTGGCCGAACAGGTGTTGTCGGCAACGGTTTGGTTGGTTGCCTCAGACGTACACGCGGCAGCAAGCAGGGTCAACAGGGCGATAGCGACACGGCGCATGAATCCTCCAAGATGTTTTGCTGTAGGTGGCTGGGTAGTGGCGTCCAGCCTGCGAAGGTACCGGGATTCCAGGGAATTGCTGTTGCCCCGGAGCGTAGCAGTTGCGACCGATGTGGGCCGCTCTATGCCAGCCTAGCAACTTTGCGGCCCATCTCGCTAGGTCTTGGCGCGGGCCTTCTCTTAAAAATTGTGTGCGCGGCCGCGGACCGCTGATTGCGCCGCGCCGGTCACACGTTCTAGGATTCCAGCGGGGCGCCCCTCCGCCAACCAGGCAGGTAGCATGAGAATCGCCAGCAAGCGCCAGTATACGGCGGGTGGCCGGGTGGCCTTGGCCGTGACCCTGACAGGGTTGTTGGCCGCGGGTCTGGCCCACGCCGGTCCGCGTCCCAGTCCGCCGGGGAGCAAGCCCGCACCGGTCGCGGCGCCTAGCGAACCTGCGCCGCCGCCAAGCGTGCCAGTCGGGGTCCTGGCCGGCGTCATCGGGCCGCTGCCCCAACAGGATCCAGCCCAGATTCGCAAGCTTGCGGTAGCTGCCTTGGCGCGGTTGCCGGCGACGGCGGTCGACGACGGCGACACCATCCATGTGGCCTACTTGGCCAACGTCCGCCACCGCCAACGCTACAGCGATGGGCGGGTGATCGACGTCGGCACGGTGCAGGCCAGCGCGGGGTGGGCCGCCAAGATCGTCCCGGCGGGGACCGTAGGCAAGACCAGTTGGGTGGCCCTGCGCCTGGTGACGGAGTACGTGCCGCCGCCCGAGCCACCCAGCCCCGCACCGGCCGATGCGGTCGATGAATTTGACCCGGTGGCGGCCCCCGATCTGGTCGAGGCGTCGCTGTGGATGCTGCGCGAGGCCAAGGTCGACAAGGGCGATTTGTGTCCCAATCATCCAGACTTGAGCGACGAAGTCCGGCCCCTGGCTGACTCGGTGTGCGGGCGCGAATGGCCGGCGACCCCGGGCAGTTTGTTCGACCCGGATCTTTTGACGCCCAAAGGGGAAAAGGGCCTGGGGTTTGGCTCGGCCTACCTGGGCGCCAACTTCACGGGCGGCGAACAGAAGCTGGCCGGGCATTTGGGCGTCCACGTGGTCAGCAGCTCGCGGCAACAAGGCTGGCTGGCCACGCTGCGGCTCGAGTTTGGCGCCGGGCTTCCCCTGGGGTTTGCCTATGGTCTTGCGGGCTTCTTGGGCGGCCAGTTGGGCAACGATCGCTACGGTTTGGCCGTCCAGGGCGGCGCCAGCGTCACCGGCGTGACAGAAGGCGTGCTACCCGGCACCTTGCTTCTCTCGGCGCGCGCCCAGGGCCACGCTGCGCTGGGCAAGTACGACACCATGCTGTGGTTCGAGCCCAGTTGGGCAACCGGCAGCGGCCGGGCCAAGGGTTCGCCCTCGCTCCCCTGGGCCGACGAGCTGCGCGCCGGGTTGTGGGTCAGCGGCGATGGCGACGGATTCCGCTGGAGTGGTGCAGGGTTGGAGTTATGGGAAACCCAGGGGGCGCGCGTGGTCTCGGTTCACGTCGGAATCGCGACGCTGTTTAGCCTGTTCAAGTAGCGGCGAAGCGTCGCCCGTCCTGTCGCGCGCCTCCGCAGCGTGCCCGCGCCCCGGGACCTTCCGCGCCAGTACTTGCGCAACCTCGCGGGTTCCCGCACGATGAACGCGGTTGCGCGAGCCGCCCTACCGCATAGGAGTCGCTGCACAGTCGCAGCGGCCAGGTGCGCAGGGCGGCCAATGGGGAATTGCATGCGGATCATGCCGTGGATAGTCCTGATCGCGCTGGCTATTTTGGCCGGCGCCTGTAGCTCAGATCCCTCCGCGACGGCCAGTGCCTCGGGCGAGGGCGGCGGGCTAGAAAGCTGCCTAAACGGCGTGCAGACCGGCTTGGACTGCTTTGCCAAAGCCGAAGTGCGCCGCCAACAAAACGGTCAACAGATGACCGGCGCCGCGGGCGACAAGACCGAATTGCAGATCGGCTCGATCGCCCTGGGCCAGACCAGCGACTCCGAATTTCGCATCACCAACACCGCCAACCTGACCTCGGCCGCCGCCCTGCGCATCGACGACATCAAGTTCAGCTACACCCCAAGCAACCCACAAGAGGGCGAAGTCCAAGCGCTTTCTTGCTGGGACGCCACGGGCACCATCCCCTGCGGCGAAAAGAAGGGCTCGTGGAAGAAGCTCGCGCCCGTGGGAGCCGAACCCACCGCCGGCCTTTTCGCCCAAGAGATCTTCAAGATCCGCTACACCCAGTTCGACACCAAGGTCCGCACGGCCAAGGTCTGCATGGTGCTCGGCGGCGACAAGGAGTTCTCTAAGAAGAATCTATGCTTCCAGGTCGTCACCACCGCCGGCAAGCCCAAGATCCAGGTGCAGCCACCGCAGGTCGACTTCCCCTATGTCAAGCTCGGCAACGAAGCTACCGGCACCTTCGCGGTGCTCAACGGCGGCGAGAGTACGCTGTATCTCAGCAAGTTCGAGCTCAATTTGGACTCGTCGTTCTCTGTCGACATTTCGGGCAAAAACCTCAAGGGCGGCACGACCTTGCCCCCGTTCGACCCGCCGCTCGCGATTGCTCCGGGCAGCACGCTCGGCGGCGTCGTCCACTTCAAGCCCGTCGACGACAAGAAGCGGGCTGGCGAGATCAAGATTTTCAGCAACGATCTCACAATCGTCGGTGGTCTACCCGTGCTTGTGACGGCCAACACCAAGGTGCCGTGCATCCAAGTCACGCCGTCGCCCGTGGTCAACTTTGGCGCCGTCAAGGTCGGCAGCACCGTTCCCCAAACGATCACCGTGGCCAATTGCGGCACCGAGAAGCTCACCGTCACCAACGTGGGGCTGAACCCAGGGCCGCGCGACGCCTACAGCGTGGATTTTGGTGCTTTGGGCAAGCCGACCACCGCCGCGCCCTGGGTGCTGGGTGTCAACGATACCAAGGACTTCAAGGTCACGTATGTGCCGCCCGCGCTGGCCGACGCGCCCGACCTGGGCAGTCTGGACTTTGAGTCCAATGCCTCGCCCGTGTCGCTCAAGCTGACCGGCGTCTGCGTGGCCGAGACCTGCCCGGTGGCCCTGGCCTCTGTCCAAGAGGGCGAGCAGGTGGTGCCGCAGACGGTGCTCCACCTCAAGGGCTCGGCGTCGTACGCTCCGGGCGGCGGTACGGTGTCGAAGTACGTGTGGACCGTGGCGAAGCAGCCCGAGGGCAGCAAGCAAAGCTTTGTGCCAGGGGCCAATTTCCCCGATCCCACGTTTACCGCCAACGCGGCCGGTACCTACCAGTTCTGCCTGGATGTGTACGACAATCAAAGCCCGCCCAAGAAGTCGTGCGGCGATCCCGTGTGTATCGAAGTCCTCGTGATTCCAAGCGAAGCCTTGCACGTCGAGCTGCTGTGGAAGACGCCCGCGGATCCCGACGAGACCGATCAAGGCCAGGGCGTCGGCTCGGACATGGACCTGCACTTTGCGCACCCGCTGGCGCAGGGCCAAGATCTGGACTGCGACGGGGCGCCGGATCCGTGGTTCAACCAGCCGTTTGACTGTTTTTGGTTCAATCCCACGCCCAAGTGGGGCAGTGCCTCGACCGCCGACGACGACGCGCGCCTGGACCTAGACGACACGGACGGCGCCGGACCCGAAAACATCAACCTGGATGTGCCCCAAGGCACCGTCAGCGACCCGTTCCAATACTCGGTGGGCGTGCACTACTGGAACGACCACGGCTTTGGCAAAAGCTATGCCACCGTGCGGATTTACGTGCTTGGCAACCTCAAGGTCGAGTACAAGGACCAGTCGATGAACCCGGTCGACATGTGGTACGTGGGCAAGATCAACTGGCCCAATGACCAGATGGGCGGCACCGAACCGGTGTTCAAGCCGTGCCTGCAGACCGGCAATCCGTGCCTGTACCTCAAGGATCCCAAGGACCCCAAGGCCGGTCAGATGTGGACCGCCACCGGCGAGGCTTGCATTCGCCCCTGCTATCTGAGCCCGCTCGCCAGCGCCGACGCCGCGACGTGCTCGGTGAAGTGAGGGCCCGTGCAAAATCTAGTCGATCTTGGCGGACCCTTTCCCACTGCTGGGTGGGTCGCAAGTGCGCGACCCTGCTGGGCGTCGCCCCGCTCCGAGCGCACGCGAACGATCGAGTTATTCCTACACAGGCCCTAACTTGCCGACCACCGCTGCCGACCTAACTTGTTCGTACCGAGGCCGCTGAACATTTGTCGCGGGCCCGGCCATGGCCCTGGACCAGGGTCGCGCGGGGAGGTCGTCATGGTGTTCTCTGACGAACGCAAGGTCCTATACGCAGATAACCCTATGGATGCGGAACCGATTTTGCAGTGGCTGCGCAGCAACGGCATCGATGCCCAACTGATCGACGAAGACGACCTGGGCGGTCTGGATCCGGCGCTGGCCTTTGCCCACGGCACGGGCGTGGTGGTGCCGATCCTGGATGCCGAGCGCGCCGAGGCTCTGATCACGGCGTACGGCGACGCGCAGGTGCAGGCCACGACGGAATTGGCTGACGATCCGCAGTAGTACCTCGCCTGGCCCCACCGCCGCTGCCGTCCGAAATTCCGACTTGCGCGGCGGCCCCTGCGTGCTTTGCTGTTGAGCCTGCCGCCTGACGCGGCGCATGGACCACAGCGCCTGATGACGCAAGATACGCAAGCAAGCAAAATCAAAAAGCAACTTGATCAGATCGACCAGCGCTACGGCGCCAATTTCGCCGGACAAGCGCGGGCCACGCGCAACCTGGACCTGCTGGACGACTTGATCGCGTCGTGCCAGGACCTGGCCGGTCAACTTCGCACGGCCAAAGCCGAGTCGGCCGAAGGTGCCGCGGTGGTTGCGCAAGCCGAGCGGCAGCTCGAACTGTATCGCAGCGAGCGCACACTGATCGACCAGGCCAAGCGCCAGGGCCCGCAGTCCACAGAGGCTGGCAAACTGGGCTCGCGGGCCAATCAGGTCTTCCATGTGTATGCGCGCCACTTTGCCGGGCAGAGCCGCGCCAGCCGCGACGCCAGCCTGCTCACCGACATGATTGATGAACTCAAGGCGATTCGCGGCACCATGGCGACGCTGCTGGCCCAGCGGCCCGATCTGGAGGCGGTGCGCAGCGACCTGGCCGTGGTAGATGGGCGCATCGAGCAGTTCACCAAAGAGCGCCAAGAGGTCCAGAAGGTCCAAAACGATGGTGTGGCGAGCGACCAAGCGTCGGCCCTGGGCGGCGTGGCCAACACCCTGTTTGCCCAGTACAGCCGCTGCTTTGCCAATCAGCCCCGCGTGTCGCGGCGGCCCGAGCTGCTCGTGCGGCTGATCGCGGCGCTGCAGAACGTGCACGACCGGATGGTGGCGCTCAAGCTTCAGGGCCTGGCCGAGCCCAGCAATGACCAGAACATCGGCATCGTAGAGCCGCGGCTGGCGGCCTGGCAAAGCGAGTTGGCGGCGATTCGCGCCGAGCGTCAGAAGGCCAGCGCCGCGTCGCTCGAGAGCGATCTGGCCACCGCGGCCAATGCCGAATTCGAAGCCTACGGCGAGCATTTTGCCGGCAAGGCCCGCGCGACCCGCGACTTGGAGCGGCTGTGTGGGATCTTGGACCGGCTGGGCGAAGTCGAGCGGCAGATGGTCCGCCTGGACGAGGTCCACGGCCGGCCCACCAACGCCCAGAACCTGCAGATCGTGCGGAACAACTTGGCCATGTACGCCGCCGAGTACGACGAGATTGGCAAGGCGCGCGCGCATTGACCGCCACCGCGTGGGCGGATTTTTTGACGGCGCCGCGGTTCCGGCGACCATCGGGGCCTGCCCCTTTTGGCAGCGCAGGACCCCATGCAGACCGAGAGCCAATCCGCAGTCGCGCGCCACAGCTCGAGCCCCGCAGCGACCCACGCCTACCGGGTGGGCCTGCACCGCCAGCGCGTCCAGGACGAGCCGGACTGTGTGACCACGGCCAGCAACCTGGACCTGCAGGGCCTGAGTTTGGCCGAGGCGCCGTCGGCGGTGCTCGGTCGCTATGTCTGGCTGGATCTTGACGTGGACGAGGGTGAGCCCGTGCACGCGCTGGGCGAAGTGGTCGGGCCGTCGCCGGCCGCCGAGCTGGCCTGGGCGATTCGCTTCAAGCACTTGTTCCCTGATCAGCGCCGCCGCTTGGCCGCGGCCTTGCAGCGCGAAGAACAGCAGCGCTAGCGCGGCAGATAGCCCTGCAGCCACGCGTAGGAAAACGCTGTGATCACCAGGGCGTGAGTGATCGTGCCGTCCAGCACGAGCCGCCCAGCCTGATCGGCGGCAATGACTTTGAGCCGGCAATCCTCGGTAGAATCGAAATGCGGCTCGCGGAGGGGCTGGCAGCCCACGGCCACAAAGCAATGGCAGCGGTTGGGTTGCAGCGCCGGATTGGGATGGACCGCGCCCAGCGGCAGGATCGCCCGGCAGCGATAGCCTGTCTCTTCGAGCAGCTCGCGTTCGGCCGCTTGGATCGGCGTCTCGCCCGGATCGACCATGCCGCCAGGCACTTCCAGGGTGACGGCCTGGGTGCCGTGGCGGTACTGTTCGATCATGACGAGCTGGCCGTCGTCCGTCAGCGGGATCACGTTGACCCAATCCGGGCAGTCGATCAGGCCAAAGGCATGCAGCGTGCCGGTGCGCGGCGACTGCCGCTCGGCTGACCACACAGTAAACACGCGGGTTTGCGCGATCATGGCGCGGCTGCGCTCGATCCAGGGCTGCGGCATGGCTGGGTCCTGCGGGAACAGCCCGCCCCGGCGTTTTTTCGAAGTAGGCCGCCGTTGTCAATCACCAGCGCCGCCGGGGACCCTATGCAGGCCGCCGCAGTTGGCCGAGAATAGCGGCGCCGGAGGTTCCCCATGCGCTTGCTCGATTCCCTTGCCCCCCAACCGTTTCACTTGGGCAGCGTGGACCCGATCTCTGTGGCCCATATTCTGGCCGACGTGCGCGAGCGCGGCACGGCGGCGCTGATCGACCACACCCGCCGCTTTGACCGCGTCTTGCCGCCGCGCTGGACCCTGGACCGCGACGTGCTTGCCGGCGCCTGGCACAGCCTGTCGCCGCAGACCCAGCAGGCGCTCAAGCGGGCTGCGGACAACATCGAGCGCTTTGCCAAGGCCCAGCGCGCGGCCATGCAGGCGTTCGAGTTCGAGATCGAGCCGGGCGTGTGGGTGGGCCAGCGCCTGGAGCCCGTGGCGTCGGTGGCCTGCTACGTGCCGGGCGGGCGCTATCCGCTGCCTTCCACGGTGCTGATGACCGCGCTGCCGGCCCGCGCCGCCGGTGTGGGGCGTGTGGTGGTGCTGACGCCGCCGGGCCGCGAGGGATTGCCCGATCGCCACATTCTGGCTGCGGCGTGGCTGGCGGGAGCCGAAGCCGTGCACCCGGTGGGCGGGGTCCAGGCCGTGGGTGCGGCGGCCTATGGCACGACCGAGATTGCTCCCGTCGACATGATCGTCGGGCCCGGCAACGCCTGGGTGACGGAGGCCAAGCGCCAGGTGTACGGACAAGTTGGCATTGATGCCCTGGCCGGACCGTCTGAAGTTATGGTCCTCTTTGACGATTCGGCCGATTTGTCCAGGGTGGCGGCCGACTTGCTTGCCCAAGCCGAGCACGACGTCGATGCCCACGCGCTGGCCGTCACGGATCACCGCGGCGCGGCCGAAGCGCTCTTGACGGAAGTGGCGCGGCAGTTGGCCCACCTGCCCACGGGCGACGTCGCGCGTCAGAGCCTAGAGCGGCACGGACTGGTGGTCGTCGTGGCCGATCGCGCCGCCATGGCCGCCGCCGCCAACCAGCGCAGCCCCGAGCACCTGGAGGTGCATACCCGCGATGCGCAGGCGCTGGCGGCGCAGTGCACGGCCTTTGGCGGCCTCTTTGTCGGCGGCGACGCGGCCGAGGTGCTGGGCGACTATTGCGCCGGTCCCAGTCACGTGCTGCCCACGGCGGGCGCGAGTCGCTACACCGGGGGGCTGGGCGTGCAGACGTTCATGCGGGTCCTGACCACGCAGCGGTCGCAGGACGGCGCTTCTAGGCCTTTGGCCCAGGTCGCAGCGCTGCTGGCGCGGCTCGAAGGCCTGGAAGGGCACGCCCGCGCCGCGGATTTGCGCAAATAGGCGCTACTTCTGCTTTTGGTAGGTGCCCACCAGCTCGGCCTGGCCCAGGATATGCCCGCGCATGGCCTGCTCCAGCTCGGGCTTGCCCGGCGTACCCGGCAGTTCCAGCGTCGTGTCCAGCGCGTAGAGCTTGAAGAAGTAGCGATGCTTGCCTACGGGCGGGCACGGTCCACCCCACACTGGCTTCTTCCAGTCGTTCAGGCCGGCGCGGATCGGCGCTGGGGGCACGCCCAAGGCCTCGGGCAGGGCGGTGCGGCTGGGCGGAATATTGTACAGGACCCAGTGCACCCAAGTCAGCTTGGGCGCAGCAGGATCTGGGGCATCGGGGTCGTCGACGATCAGCGCAAACGACTTGGTGCCGGCCGGCGCACCGCTCCAATTCAGCGCCGGCGAGGTGTCGCGCGCTTGGCAGGTGTGCGCTTTGGGGATCGCCTCGCCATAGGCAAACGCATTGGAATAGAGGCGGAAACTTGGCCCGCCGGGCGATTCAACGGCACCCAGGCCAACCATTGCCAAGAGCGCCAGCGCCAGTGTCATACGCACCCCACCTGATTCGCGCCTGTACGGCTATTCTGACCCGTTCTGCAACTGGCGAGAATCAGGCGGGGACCCCGGTTCGGGCCCGAAGAATTGCCCGAGTTCTCGATCCGATTCGGACGGAATTGGTGTCATGTTGCCCTCCAGCGCCCTGCGGGCTACTCCACGTCGACCGCGCCAGGCTTGGACGACAGCAGCGCGCGGTAGAGCTGCTCTTGGATGCGCCGATTGATCCGCGGCCACGCCACCACCACCCGAGCAAACTGGTTGGGGGTTAGCGCCTTGCGCATCGCCGCGGTGCGCTCAGCCTCGATATCTTCCAGCTTCTTGCGCTGCGCCATCAGGGCATCCACGGCCCGGTTGAGCGCCGGGTCGTCCGGCTTGGGCTGGGCCAGCAATGTGTCGATCGCGCCGCGCTTTTGCCGCAGCTCCTGGCGCGCCGCCACCAGCTGATCCTCGAACCCCGACGACAACTCGACCACCTTGGCCACCGCGGCCATGTCTGGCTTTAGCACTTCGGCCAGCTCTTTGGCGCGCATGGCGCGAATGCTCTGCAGCAGCTTCTGCTTGGCCGCTTCGCGCTGCTTGGGGTCGACCTTGACCGGCGGCTTGGCCGGCTTGCTTGGCGCCAGCTTGCCGGCTTGCGGCGGCGGCGCGACCGGTCGCCCCACGGGGGCCCGCGGCGGCAGTGCGTCGGCATGGCTGTGGCTGGGGGCCAGTGCTACGGCCGCGCCAGCGAGTAGCGCTGCCGTCAGGACCGCCTTGACGACCTGCCCCGGCCCACGCTTGGCAAGAAGATGCACCATGAACTATGCCCCCTGACCGTTGCTGGGGTCGTCCATGGCATTGCCCAACGCGTCCAGGTCGACGTCGTCTAGGTCGTCCAATTCGTCTACGGTGCCCAAGGGATCGTCGTCGGTCGCTGCCAAATCGTCGACAAAATTCCGATCTTCGGTCACCGCCTCGCTAGCCGTGCCAAACACCGCCACCGGGTCGCCGGCAGCCTCCGCCTCTGCCGGGGCCTGCGCCAACCACTGCGCGACCGGGACTGCCACGGCGCCCAGCACTGCTGCCGCGAGCGCCGTAGCTAGTCCCAAGCGCAGGGCCGAGCGCCTCCACCACGGCCGAACGCGGGGTTGCCGGTCGACTTCAGCCAGTACCGAAGCCTCCAATGCGAGCCAAAATCCAGGGGTGCGTGCCGGCCGGCTCTGCTCGTCGGCATCGCGCAGCAGGGCCAGCGTCTCGCGCAGCGCCCGCGACTCGGCGGCACAGGCACGGCAAACGCGCACATGATCCGCCACTTGCTGGGCCTGGGCATCGTCCAGGGCGTCGTCGGCCCACAGCGCCAGATCGCTCGACAGCTCTTGGCAGCGATCCGGCTTGCCGCCGGCGATCAGCTGCAGCTGCGCGCGGCGCACGGCAGGATCGTTTGGGGGGTCCAGGGGTTGCATCGTATCCTCCGGCGCGTGCGCCTGCTCTTACGGCACGTCTGGCTTGGCCTGCGGCCCATCGGGTTTGGAATTGGGCACAGTGGCGAGCCAACTGCGCAAACGCTTCAGGGCGTAGTGAAAATTGGCCTTGGCCGAGTCCTCGCTGCAGTCGGCGATCTCGGCCACTTCCTTGAACGAAAGTCCTTCATGGACGCGCAATTCCACGACCATACGCTGTTTGGCCGGCAGGGCCGCCACCGCCTGCCGCAGCTGTTCGGCCGTCTCGGCGTGGGCGATGCGGTCCGTGGGGTGCTGGGCGTGCGGGTCGGGCAGGGCGCGCTTGTCGTCGTCCAGCGGGTCTTGTTGGTGGCGGCTGCGATCGCGGCGGAAGTTCAGCGCCAGGTGGATGGCGATCTGCACGAGCCAGGTGCGAAAAGTCGATTCGCCACGGAAACTTGCGCAATTCTGCCAGGCCTTGACGAAGGCGGCCTGGGTCACGTCGCGGGCATCTTCGTCGTCGTGAAGATAGCGCCACGCAATGTGGAACACCGTGCGCTGATGGCGCCGCACCAGCACGGCAAAAGCCTGCCGATCGCCTTGAACCACCCGCTCGAGCAGCCGGGTGTCATCTTGCTGGGGATCGTCCTGCGCAGCGGCCATCGGTACCTGCGGCAACGGGAGATGAGCAAGCGAGTTGGACGACACCGACATGGAACGCTCCTGGCGATTGGACACCGGCCCAGGCCAAAAGGTCAAACCGCGGGGCCTTGCCGCCAAAGGTTTGCGAATGCGGCCGAGCCGTGGCAAAACGCTTGAACGGCCCCGCCGCGGTGAGCATGAAGCACGAAGCGCCCAAGCAGCAGCAGAACTCTCGCCCCGCGCCCAGTACGGGCAAGACGGCCGCCGTGGGGCGCGCGGCCCCGGACGCCGCTGCCGGTCACCGCTACCAAGGCGCGGCCGCCGCGCGATCGCCGGGCACCTCGGGGTCGCAACCGGCCGTAGCACCCGCCGCCCCGGCCAGCGAGCTGTACCAGTCGGCCCAGACTCTGGCCGCTCAGCACGGCGAACAGATCCGCACGGCAGCGGGCAAGCTGGGCGTCCCGGGCGAGAATTTGGCGGCTGTCGTGCTCGCTGAGGGGCAGTACCTGCCCAAGGCGACGGGCCAAGAGGCGCTGGCGATTCGTTTCGAGCCGTACGCGTTTTTCCGCGAGACGGGGCGCTGGCTGGCGGCCACCCACCGCGACCAGCAGGCCGAGCAGCGCGTTTTTGAGCAGGCCAAAGCTTTGGACGGCGAGGCGGCCTATCGGTCGCTGCGCATGGGCATTGCCCAGGTCAGTGGCAGCGAAGCCGAGTCCGCCGGATTCCCCAACGCGCAGGCGATGATGCAGGCGCTGACCGGCAACCCGACCGCCCAGCTCGACGCGGTGGCTCAGGTCATCGCCACCAGCGATCCGCTCAAGTCGGCGATTGGCGAAGGGGATTGGCAGGGCGTTGCCCAGCTGCGGGTCGGCCCAGGCTTTGGAGCGCTGGGCTACGATCAAGCGCTGGCCGCCGCGGCCGCCGCCTATCGGCAGGTGATCAAGCCGGGTGGCGACGATGACGACGACGGCAAGCCGACCAAGCGCACCCGCAAGAAGTCTTAGTTCACGGCCGATTGACGGCTAATCGTCGTCGTCGCCGTCGCTCGACAGCACCGCCAAGAAGGCCTCTTGCGGCACGTCGACGGTGCCGACCATCTTCATGCGCTTCTTGCCCTCTTTCTGGCGCTCGAGCAGCTTGCGCTTGCGCGAAATGTCGCCGCCGTAACACTTGGCGGTCACGTCTTTGCGCATGGCTTTGACGGTCTCGCGCGAGATGATGCGCGCGCCCACGGCGGCCTGCACGGCCACGTCGAACTGTTGGCGCGGGATGACCTTGCGCAGCCGGTGCACCAGGGCCTTGCCCTTCTCGTACGCCTTTTCGCGGTGGACGATCACGCTCAGCGCGTCGACGATGTCGCTGTGCAGCAGCACGTCGAGCTTGACCAGGTCGTCGGCGCGGAACTGCTTGAATTCGTAATCCAAGCTGGCGTAGCCGCGCGTCGCCGTCTTCAGCTTGTCAAAGAAGTCGAACACGATCTCGGCCAGCGGGATCTCGTACTCCAGCATCACGCGGTTCTGCGAGATGTAGCGCATATCCTTTTGCTGGCCGCGGCGATCGGTGCAGAGCTTGACGATCGGCCCGATGTGCTCGGTCGGCGTGTGGATGGTCGCCCGCACGATCGGCTCTTCGATGCGGTCGATGTCGCCGGTCGGTGGCAGATCGCCGGGATTGCTGATTTCCAGCATGGTCTTGTCGTTCTTGTAGACATGGTAAACCACGCTGGGCGCGGTGGTGATCAGGTCGACGTCGAACTCGCGCTCGAGCCGCTCCTGGAACACCTCCATGTGCAGCATCCCCAAGAAACCACAGCGGAAACCGAACCCCAGCGCCGAGCTGGTCTCGGGCTCCCACGAGAACGCCGAGTCGTTCAGGGCCAACTTTTCGATGGCGTCGCGGAGCTTTTCGTAGTCGTGCGACTCAACCGGGAAAATGCCCGAGAACACCATCTGCTGGATCTTCTTGAAGCCCTTGAGCGGATGCTCGGCGCGCCGCTTGGCGCCCGTAATTGTTTCGCCGACTTGCACGTCGCGGACCGTCTTGATGCCGCAGACGAGCACGCCGGACTCGCCAAATTCCAGCTGATCGACCACCACGTCTTTGGGTGTGCGAATACGGACTTCCAGCACTTCGTACTCGGTGCCCGACTCCATGAAGTAGACGCGATCGCCCTTCTTCACGCTGCCGTCGATCACCCGCACTTGCACCAGCACGCCGCGGTAGTTGTCGTACTGGCTGTCAAAAACCATAGCGCGCAAGGGAGCTTGCGGGTCGCCTTCTGGCGGCGGCACGTGGGCAATCACCGCTTCTAGCACCTCGACGATGCCGAGGCCCGTCTTGCCCGAGGCGTACACCGCGCCCGACGCGTCGATGCCGATGCCTTCTTCGATCTCGCGCACCACCTCTTCGGGTCGGGCGGCGGGCAGGTCGATCTTGTTGATCACGGGCACCAATTCCAGGCCCTGATCGATGGCCAGATACACGTTGGCCAGGGTCTGCGCCTCCACGCCTTGCGAGGCGTCGACCACCAGCAGCGCCCCTTCGCACGCCGCCAGCGAGCGCGAGACTTCGTAGTGAAAATCCACGTGTCCGGGGGTGTCGATCAGGTGCAGCGTGTACTCGCGCCCGTCCTTGGCCGTGTAGAGCAGCCGCACCGCCTGCGATTTGATGGTGATGCCGCGTTCGCGCTCGATATCCATCGAATCGAGGTACTGCTCTTGCATCTCGCGCTTTTCAACGGCGCCGGTCAGCTCGAGGATGCGGTCGGCCAACGTCGACTTGCCGTGGTCGATGTGGGCGATGATGCTGAAGTTTCGGATGTGGTTGGCCTTCATCGGCTCGCTGCGGTAGTGGGCCAGCGACGGGCTGGAACGCCGCGCAATGTGCGGTCATTGCCCGCTGCTGTCAACTGCGCGGTGTCAACAGCGCTTTGGCAATTGCTGGCGCGACGGGCCTTGACGCTGCCGGCATTCGTCTCTAGACTGCGCCGGCCCTGCGCGGGCGTGCGGCTTTAGGCCACCGCAACCTGACACCCAAGCGTGTTTCCCCGGATTTGCCGACCTACCTGAGCCGGTAGCTCAGTCGGTAGAGCAGCAGACTTTTAATCTGTTGGTCGAGGGTTCGATTCCCTCCCGGCTCACCACGTCCCCATCGTCTAGCGGCCTAGGACACCGGCCTTTCACGCCGATAACGCGGGTTCGATTCCCGCTGGGGACGCCCTTCAGGGGCCCGGTCGATGTACTTCGGCCGGGCCCTTGTCGTTTTTGCCTGAGCCTGAACCTGAGCCTGAGCCTGAGCCTGAGCCTGAGCCCGAACCTGACGCGCGGGACGTACGTCCGTACCCGGACTTAGTCGTCGTCCACCTGCACCGCCAGCGGCGCCCCCGAGGCCGACGCCAGCAAGTACGCCTTCATGAACCCGCCCAGGTCGCCGTCGAGCACCCCGGCCGTGTTGCTGGTCTGGTGGCCGGTGCGGTGGTCCTTGACCATCTGGTAGGGCTGCAGCACGTAACTGCGGATCTGGCTACCGAAATTGATGCCCATCTTCGCCGCCTCGATCTCGTCTTTGACGGCGTTGCGCTTCTTGCGTTCCAGGTCGATCAGGCGCGCTTTCAGCATCTTCATCGCCAGACTGCGGTTCTTGTGCTGGCTGCGCTCGGCCTGCACCGCCACCGCGATGCCGGTAGGGATGTGGGTCAGGCGGATCGCCGAGTCGGTGCGGTTGACGTGCTGGCCGCCCGCGCCCGACGCGCGGAAGGTATCGACTCGCAGGTCGCCTTCGTTGATCTCGATGTCGATCTCGTCGTCTTCTTCGGGCACGACGAACACGCTGCAAAAGCTGGTGTGGCGGCGCTTGGCGGCGTCAAATGGGCTGATGCGCACCAGGCGGTGCACGCCGTTCTCGGCTTTGAGCCAGCCAAACGCGAACGGGCCCTCGATGCGCAGCACGGCGTTGCGGATGCCGGCCTCTTCGCCCGGCACTTCGTCCAGCAATTCCACCTTCATGCCGTGCGTTTCGCCCCAGCGGGTGTACATGCGCAGGAGCATCAGCGCCCAGTCCGCGCTTTCGGTACCGCCCGCACCGGCGTTGATCTGCAGGATGGCCGGCGACTTGTCGGTATGGCCCGCCATGGTGCGGGCGAATTCCACGGCGTCCAGCCGCGCCGCCACTTCGTCCAGCTGGCGCTGCAGGTCGTCGATGATCGCCGTTTCGCCTTCCATTTCGGCCAGGTCGGCCATGTCCCGCACGTCGCGCACGGCCGTGGCCGGCTCATCGACGTTGGCCAGGTCGGCGGCGATGTCACCGCGCTCTTTCATCAATTTCTGGGCGCGGTCGGCGTCGAGCCAGAAATCGCCCTCGGCGCTCAGGGCTTCCAGCTCATGCAAGCGGGCGGCTTTGGCGTCGCAGTCAAAGACTCCTGCGCAGCGCATCGATTCGCTCGTCGATGGCGCTGGCGCAGGACCTCAGGTCGGAAAAAGTTGCCATGAATCCTCGCGTAGGGTCGCCGCAGGCCCGGTCCCGGCAGCGCGGCGCAGTGTACGGGTCGGCCCGTGCGAGTGCAAACAGCCGTCAGCCACCGACGGGGAACAGGATCATCCAAACGCTGGTGATCAGGTAGTCGACGATGAGCACGGTGACGCTGGCCGTGACGACGGTGCTGGTGGTGGCCAAACCGACGCCGCGCGAGCCGCCCGAGGCGTTGAAGCCCTTGTACGACGCGATCGCGCCGATGATGGCGCCGAACGCCGTCCCCTTGACCACCGAGCAGTAGATGTCCGATGGGTTGACCCACTCGTAGATGCGCGAAAAGAAGGCCGCGCGATCGACGCCCAGCATTGCCGTGCAGACCACATAGGCGCCCACCAGCCCCACGGCGTTGAAGGCAATCGTCAGCAGCGGCATCATCAGCGTGCACGACAAAAGCCTTGGGGCAATCAGGTAGTGCAGCGGGTCTACCGCCATCGTCTCCAGCGCGTCGATCTGCTCGGTCACGCGCATCGTGCCCAGTTCGGTGGTCATCGCCGAACCGACCCGGCCCGCCACCATCAAGGCGCCAATGGTGGGGGCCAGTTCCAGCACCAAGGCCAGCGCGACCGAGCCGCCGATCAACGCCTTGGCCTTGAAGATGTCGAACGCGACGGAGGTCTGAATCGCGAACACGGCGCCGGTAAAGCCGCCGGTCAGCAGGATGATCCCCAGTGAGCCCACGCCCACGAATTCCATCTGTTGCAGGTACACGCCCACGCGGAGCGGTCGCTTGCGTGCGCGCCACATTGCGGTGCAGGCGAACAGGATCACCGAGCCCAAGTAGGTCAGCCAGTACACGGGCAGCCCCGCCACGCGCATCGCGAACGACTGCCACCAGGGGGCGGGCTGGGCGGTTTCGGCCACGGCAATGCGAACCTGCGCCACTTGGCGTCAACTGGCAGCATAGCGCGGGCTTGGGGCATCGCGAGTTTTCGGCGCATCCAGTGGCGGCTACACTGCGCGCCCATGTGGAACCCTCTGCTCGAACCCGCCCTCTCGCTGCCGCGCGCCCAGCCTGGCTGGGTCTACCTGGTGGGCGCCGGGCCGGGCGCCCCAGACCTCATCACGCTGCGCGGCTTGTCCTTGCTGCAGTCGGCCGATGTGGTGGTGGTCGACGCGTTGGTCGACCCCGCACTGCTGAGTGGCCTGCGCTGCGCGATCATCGACGCCGGCAAGCGCGCCGGGGCCCACGGGATGAAGCAGAACGAGATCAATCATTTGCTGGTCCGTCTTGGCCAGGCAGGCAAAGCGGTGGTGCGCCTCAAAGGCGGCGATCCGATGGTGCTGGGGCGGGCCGGCGAAGAGGTGGCGGCCTTGGTCGCGGCCGATGTGCCCTTTGACGTGGTGCCGGGCGTGTCCTCGGCGCTCGCGGCGCCGACGTTGGCTGGAATTCCGTTGACACTGCGAGGTGTTGCGGATGGGTTCGCGGTGATCTCGGCCCACCGGCAAGACGGAGCGCTGCCGATTTGGCCGGCCTATGCGCCGCAGCTCACGTTGGTGGTGCTGATGGGCGTCGCCAGCCGAGCGCGCTGGCTCGGCGAGCTGCTGCGGGCCGACTATCCACCTGATTTGCCGCTCGCTTGGGTCACCTGGGCCGGCCGCGACGAACAGGTGCGCATCGTCACCACCCTGGCCCAAGCCCTGGCCGATGCCGATGCCGACGTGCCGCACAGCCCGTCGGTGGCCGTGCTGGGCGCCGTGGTCGAGCAGCGGTGGCTACCGTGAGCGCGACCGCGGCGCCCCTTCCCATCGCGCTGCGCTTGCAGGGCCGCCCCGTCTTGGTGGTGGGGGCCGGCCACGTGGCGGCGCGCAAGGTCGAGACGCTGCTGGCCGCCGGGGCCCAGGTGCAACTGGTCGCCCCATGGGCCGTTCCGCAACTGCAGGCGCTGGCGGAAGCGGGCGCCGTCATCTGGCAGGCGCGGCCCTTCGCAGCTACCGATGTCGCCGGCCATTTTCTGGTGGTGGCCTGCACCGATCGCGACGAGGTCGACGCCCAGGTTTTCGCCGCTTGCGAGCAGGCTTGCATCTTCTGCACCGCCGCGGATCGGCCCGCTTCGTGCTCGGCGTGGTGGATGGCGGTGCGCCGGCGCGGCGACGTGCAGCTTGCCGTAAGTACAGGTGGTTCCGCCCCGGGACTGGCGGGGCGCATCGCCGACGCCGCCTGGTCCGGGTTGCCCAAGAGCCTGGCGCCCGCGGTGGCGCGCTATGCTGCGCTCCGCCAACACCTCATCGATCATCCAGAACTCTATGGCGATTTCGTGGCCCGGGCCGGTCAGTTGGTGGGCTTGCGCAGGCTGCCGTGGCGGACGCTGGCGGCCGCAAAAACCAACAGGCTTGCCCAGATTGCTCCGGACAAGCCCGTTGAATAGCTAGACTTTACAGGCGCTTACGGCGCGCCGCACTCACCCGGCTTGGTGGTGAAGTTGGGCATCAACGCCTTGTTGTAGCACTCGGCGACGCACTGGTTGGCGTACGTCTGACCGTTTTCGCCGCAGACGGGCTTGTAGACATCCGAGCACTGGCACAGGCACGGACCGGAGTATTGGATTTCCCAGCTGGCGTCGGTACCGGTCAAGCATTTGAACTCGTTCGAGTTTCGGAACGTCACCCACAGGTCGGGGCCGCCCTTGGCGTCGACCTTCTTGGCACAGATCTGCTTGATACCGCTAACTGAGTAGTTCACGTCGCCGCAGCAGCCGCGGCCCGTGTACAGTGTGTCGGCCGCGCACTTGTCGTCTGGCGTGGCCGTGATACCCGAGCAGTCCTTGACCTTGGCGCCAGCGTTGGTGGCCAAGCACTCGTTGCGGAACGACTTGCCGCGGCCGGTGGGCAGCACGCCGCAGACCGCGTTGCAGTCCTTGGGGCAATTGGCAGCGGTGGCGCTGACTTTCGAGGCATCGGCAAAGCACGCGCCGTCGCACTCCTTGGTCAGACCGGCGCCGCACGCGCTGGTGGCGGCCGTCTCGCCCTCGGCGTAGCAGCCGTCTAGCGAGCAGTACTTCAGGGCGCAGGCGGTGGCGTAGGTCTTGCCATCTTCTTTAGCGCAGACGGGCACTTCGGGCACCGCCGACGACGGCTTGCTGGTCGGGCAAAAGGCCGGCGAGCCCGAGCACTTGGTCTTGCAGGCACCCGGCGTGGGGTTGGTGATGCCCTGCTTCAGCTTGAGGCAGGTGGCCTGGCAGGGCGAGTCGATCTCGACCTTGCTGCCGTCTTCGAGCGTGGCGCACTGCACGAACGCCGTGGCGCAGTCGGTGTCCTTGGTGCAGTTCGCCGTAGTCTTGTCGGTGCACGCACCATTGACGCACAGTTTGCAGTGCTTGGTCTGGGTGTTGCACTTGATTTCTTCGGTGCCGCATGCCGCGCAGTCCGGGCATGCGCCCTTTTTGACCTGATCCAGGATCGGTGCCAGACCCTCTTTCAGGTCCAGCTTGCAGATGGCCTCGCAGTCGTTGTTGTAGGTGACGCCGCCGACGCAAAGCGGGGCACTGCCGCAGAACGAGCACTTGGCGCAACTGCCGCTGGCGCAGTCGGGCAAGATGATTTTCGGCCCAGCGACGTCGGCGGTGGTGTCGGTGCCGGCCGTGTCGGTCGTGGTCGAAGCGTCCACGCCCGGGCCCACGTCGCCGTCGACCGACTGCTCGTCCACGGTCGCCGCGTCCGTGTCGTCCGTATCCAGCGGCGCGCCGTCCGGGCCGACCGCGATTTCGCCCGGTTTGCCGTCGACCGGGGTGGTCGAGTCTTTGTTCGAGGAGGCGTCGCCCACCACCGTGTCTTGCTCGTCGGTATTTTCCTCGGTGTCAACGGTATCCGCTGCGGGCTTGGCATCCGAACCGCAACCGGTTGCAGCGGCAGACACCACCAGCGCCGCCAGGGCAAGCATGGCCTTCAAGGAGTAGGAGCGAGGAGCGAGCAGACGCATGAGATCAGCCTCCGAAATCGGCGGTTGCGAGTCTTGGTCGCCAGGGGGGCAGCGACGCGCACTTTTGAGTATGCCTGACAGTCGGCCGGTTTCCAAGCGTATCCTTGCGCTGTATGTGCACGCCTCGACGGGCCGCCTCGGTCACCGTATGCTGAACGAGTCGCGCTGCGCGGCTGCGGCACCGGCGCCCGCTTCGGGCCTGCCTTGGATGCACCCATGCGCTCTGCTTGCTGGCGATTGCTATCCATTTCAACGACTTTGGTTGGTTGGCTGGTCTCGGCTCTGGCGTTGGCCAGTTGTGGCAGCGGCGAGCCGGCCGCGGGCGCCGACGCCCATGCCAACCAAGACGTAGGTGACGCCAAGAACGGCGATACGATTACGTTCTTGCCGTGTCAGCCTGTCGCGGGCGATTCCAAACTGATCCGCCTGCGCGGCACGATTTGGACGGGCGAGCTGCGCCTGGACAACGGCGAGGTCTATGTCAACGCCGCGACCGGGCAGATTCTCTGCGTTTCGAGCAGTTGCGACGGGGCGCCCGAGGCCGAAAAAGCGACGGTCGTCTGCACCGGCGGCATCATCGTGCCGGGCCTGATCAACGCCCACGACCACGGCACCTACGACCACCTGCCGCGCTGGCAGCACAGCCAACTCTTTGCCGATCGGTACGCTTGGCAAAAAGATAGCAGCTACAAGGCGTTCAAGAAGTCCAACGCCACGGTCACCACCCAGGCCAAGTGCGAAAACCTGAAGTGGATGGAGTTTCGCGAGCTCATGTCGGGGGTGACGTCGGTGCAGGGGGTGTCCAGTTCGGTGGGCACCTGTGCGACAGGTTGGGTACGCGATCTGGACGACAAGAAGGGCGCAAGTGGGCTAACCGGCTACTTGATCGAGACCCATGTGGTACCGGCCATTGGCGGCGCCGCGCAGAGCGACATCGATGCCTGGAAAGCGGGTCTAGAGGCGTCGACCTTCCAGGACGTGATCATCCACTTGGGCGAGGGGGTCAACGCGGCCGCCACGCAAGAGTGGCGCGATCTCGTGGACTTGGGTCTGGCGCGGCCGCACGTCTCGCTGATCCACGCCACCGGTCTGGGCGGCGTCGAACTGGCCGAAGCGCGCCAGCAGAACATCGCGATCATTTGGTCGCCACAGTCGAATTTGGATCTGTACGGCGACACGACCCGCGTGCCCACCGCGCTCAACTTGGGTCTGACCGTGGCGTTGGGGCCCGATTGGACGGCCTCGGGCTCGATCCACCCGCTCGACGAGCTGAAGTGCGCCAAGATGTTGAGCGACAAGCGCTTTGGCGGGATGCTCACGCCCGAGATCTTGGTGGGCATGGCCACGACGCAGGCGGCCAAGGCGGTGGGTGCCGACAACTGGGTGGGTAAACTCGCGACCGGTTATATGGCGGATATCGCGGTGTTTTCCGGCGACCGCAAGAAGCCCTTGCCCAGTGTGATCGCCGCGCGCCCCGAGCAAGTGCGCCTGACCATGGTGGGCGGCAAGGCGCTCTACGGTGACGACGAGCTCATGCAGCAACTGGGCAAGGGCGACTGCGAAGTAGTGGATGTCTGTGGAGTTTCCAAGCGCCTTTGCACCGCCGATCCCGCGACCGGCGCCAAAGGAACGCAGACCCTGGCGCAGGTCCAGCAGACGCTGCTGGAAGCGCTGGCCGCCGCCAAGACCAAGGACAGTCCAAGCGCAGACTACAACTACGCCTATCAGCTGTGGCCGCTGTTCCTATGCGGCACCGCTGGCGATGCGTTGCTCAAGTGCGACATGGCCCCCAGCCTGGCGGACCCGCCCAGTACCGCCGATGCCGACGGCGACCGCGCCGTGGGTACCGCCGACAATTGCCCCAAGGTCTGGAATCCCGACCAGAGCGACCTGGACGGCGACAAGCAGGGCGACGCGTGCGATCCGTGCCCGCTGGTCCAGAACGCCACGACCTGCCCCAAGCCTAGCCCCACCGACCTGGACGGCGATGGCGTGGCCAACGACCAGGACAATTGCCCGCAAGTCGCCAATGACACGCAGCTCGACGGCGACAAAGACGGCAAGGGCGATGCCTGCGACGCGTGCCCCAAAGCCGCCAATCCCGGTGACACGGCCTGCCCGGTCACCGAGCTGAGCGCGGTGGAATTCAACCAGCACCCCGAGTTATGGCCCCCGGGGGAGCGAGTTCGCATCAGCGGCCTGCAGGTGACCGCCGCGACCAAGAAGGGCGACGCGGTCTGGGCGCAAACGGTGCCGGCGGTGGCGTGGGGCGGCGTCTACATTCAGCCGGCCGCGGCGAACGCGGGGCTGCAGGTGGGGCAAGAGGTGACCGTGACGGGCAAAGTTGCGGACCTGTTTGGTCTAAGGGCTCTTGCTGCCGCCCAGATCGAGGCCGGGGCGGTGCTGCCTCAGGCGCCGACGGCCCTGACCATCGACGCAGCCGTGCTGGCCGTGGCACCTACGTCGCTGCCGTACCGGTCGATGCTCGTGCAAGTCGTTGACGCCCAAGTTGAAAGCGAAAATGCCGACGCCGACACGGGCAAGGACTACGGCGAGGTGCTCCTGGCAGGCGGGCTGCGGCTCGACGACCTGCTGGTGGCCTGGGACAAAGACATCGCTCGTCCCAAAAATGGCAGCAAGTTCAGCTTCGTGCGTGGCTTGTTGTACTTCAGCTATTCGCAAGAGAAGCTGGCGCCGCGCGTGGCCACCGACTTCGGGCCGCCGCCCTAGCCCCCCGTTTGGGCCGAATCAGGCCGTGCATGCGGCGGGAAACCGTGGCAGACTTGCGCCTTCGCCGGCCCCTTCTGGTCGGCAAATGGACTCGATCTCGGGCCAAGCCCGTTGGATTCAAAGATGAAAATTGCCCAGAACACTGTCGTTGCCATGAACTACGAACTGCGCCTTGGCGACGACGACGAGGTCATCGACGCGTCGAGCGACGGCGAATTCTTCTTCCTGGTCGGCCACCACAACATCGTCCCCGGCTTGGAGAGCGAGCTGCTGGGCCTGACCAAGGGCGACAAGCGCAAGATCTCGGTTGCCCCGGAGCAGGGCTACGGAACTCGCGATGAATCCAAGGTGATCGCGCTGCCGCGCTCGGCCCTGCCCAAGGATTTTGTCATCGAGATCGGCCTGCCCTTGGAGCTGGAGGATCAGCAGGGCAACGCGTTCCCGGTGTGGATCGCCGGCACGCACGAAGACGACGTGGTACTGGACGGCAACCACCCTCTGGCCGACGAAACCTTGCACTTCGCCATCGAGATCGTCGAGGTCCGCCAGGCTAGCGCCGAGGAGCTCAGCCACGGCCACGTGCACGGTCCCGGTGGGCACCACCACTAAATTCCGTTCATTCACAAAAACTTGGGAGATGGCCGATGTTCGATCGACCTTTACGCACGGCGCTGGTGACTGGCGCTGGCGGCTTTGTCGGCACGACCCTGGTCCAGCACCTGCTCGCGGAAGGCACGCGGGTGGTGGCGCTGGACAGCTTTGAGCGCGGTCACCGCGACACGCTGCCCGCTTCCGTCCAGGTGGTGACGGGGGATGTCCGCGATCCGGAAGCGGTTCGCGAGGCGCTGCAGGCGTGCGGCGGTGCGCCCGAGGCCGTGTTCCATTTGGCCGCGTTGATCTTGGTGGGCGAGTCGGTGGCCCAGGCGGACCGGTACCTTTCGGTCAACGCTGAGGGCACGCGGGTGGTCACCGAGGCGTGCTTGGAAGCTGGTGTGCCGGCGCTGGTCTTGGCTTCGTCGGCGGCCGTGCTGGGGCCCGACCAGGGCGGCGCGGAGCAGTTGGACGAACTGGCGGTGATCCAGCCCGAAAGTCCGTATGGACTCAGCAAATGGCACGCGGAGCAGACCCTGGCGGCAGCGGCAGCGACGGGGCGCATCGCCACGATGGCCCTGCGGTTCTTCAATGTTTCGGGCGCCGATTGCGGTTGTGCCGAGCGGCACGAGCCCGAGTCGCACCTGATTCCGCTGGCGGTGCGGGCGGCCTGGGGTGATCTGCCGCCGCTCAAGGTCTTTGGCACCGACTGGCCCACGCCCGACGGCACGTGCCTGCGCGATTACGTGCACATGCGCGATGTGATCGCGGCGCTGGTACGGGGCGCCAAGTACAGCCGCGCCACCTGCATGGCCGGGCAAGCGGCCCACGAAGTGCTGCATGTGGGCTCGGGTCGGCCCTCGAGCGTCCTAGAAGTAGTGCACGCGGTCGAAAAGGTCATGGGCGTGCCGGTTCCGCACGTGATCACCGGGCGGCGCGACGGCGATATCGCGGCGCTGGTGGCCGAGTCGTCCAAGATGCGCGTGCTGCTGGGCATCGAGCCGTGCCGCGATCTGGTCCAGATGGTCGCCGATTGCGTGGCGACCTTGCGGCGGGCGTAGGCCGTGTGGCGATTTGTCACGCTGCTGGCCGCGGCCGTGCTGGCCTGGCCGGTCCACGCCCAAGACGGCAAAGCGGGGCCGTGGCGCACCGACCGTCCCGTGCGGGCGGTGGTGCTCGGCGGTTCGATCTCGCGCTACTACGCCGGCAATTTTGGCCAGTACCTGCAGTATGGCTGCAGCGACCTGGAAGTGATCAACCACGGCGAAGTGGGGGCTGGGGCCAGTAAGATCCTGAAAAACCTGAAGGCGACCGTCTTGGACGAACCCGCGACGCGCCAAGGCCTGACGTGGGTGTTCATCCAGGGCGGGTTGAATTCGGTGTGGTCGCCCGAGTCGACGTCGTGGTGGCTGAGCCGCCTGTTTGTGCAAAGCCACCAGGCCGGGCTGAAGGTGCTGGCGCTGTCCCTATCGCCTTGGGGCAGCGACGACGATCCGCGCTTCGACGGCTGGAAGGCGCTGCGCCTGCACCGCGCGACCGAGCACGTCGTCGAGTTCGTCCTGGGGCATCTGACGCCAAGTCAGGCGTTTGGGCGGCGAGTGGCCCAGCGCGACGGCGACCCTGAGAAGTGGCAACCCGGCGAACTACCTGCTATTGGCATCGACCTGTGGCGCAGCCCGCTGCGAGCGGGCTCCAGTGCGCCGCTGCGACCGCGCGAGGACCTGGCCGACACGTTCGCCCGCAGCCCCTGGGCCAAGCAAGTCGCCGAAAAGGACCGCTGGGTCCAAGCCGCGCGCGCCGTGCCCCAACAGTTCTTGGCCAAGCAATACCACGACTTTGACCACGTGCACCCCAACGGTGCTGGTCATCGGCTGATCGCGGCGCTGGTGTGCCAACAGGCCCCGCCCGAGTGGCATTGCGACTGCGATGCGATTCGCCGCGCGGTGTGGAAGGGCAAGGTCGTGCCACCCAAGAGCTAGCGGCGGCCTGCTTGCGGCCCATGGCCGGGCACGCCGTCCACGCGCTGGCTGGCTTGGCGAGTTTGCCCGTCGCCGCGGCTACCGCTCGTCCCCCTTGCGCTCGTACCCGCTGCGCTCGTCCCCCTTGCGTTCGTCCCCGCTGCGCTCGTCCCCCTTGCGTTCGTCCCCGCTGCGCTTGGCCTTGGCGGCCTCGGCTTGGTGTTCGAGCTGCGGCTGGGTCCACAGGATGCCATGGTGCGATGGACGAGCCACCCCACGGCGCTCGCGAACCGTGTACAGGTCGGCCGGCGACAAATGGCCATGGCGCGCGATCAGGCCGTGGACCTTGGCCAAGTGCTCCGTGGCGGCGCGCAAGTTCACGCTTGCGGTCATCGAGACGTGTCGCTGGAAGCGCAACGCCACTGGGGCTTGCGACGCGAGCAGTTGCTCAAAGACGTCGCGCGTCATGACCAGGACCTCGATGTCCGTTGCCGCGATCACTGTAGCCGACCGGGGAGCGCCGTCGATGAGCGCCAGCTGACCAACCCACTCGCCCACGCTGGCCCGCGCGACCTCCATGCGATGGCCGGCCACGGCGCGCACTACTTCCAACTTGCCGTCCATGATCAGCCAGCAACAGGCCCCCGGCCGCCCTTGCCGGCAAAGTTCAGTGCCTTGGCGGTGGCGCTCGATGACCACGGCGCCTGCCAGAACGCGCAAGTCCGCTTCAGGCCACTTGGCCGTCGCCGGATTGGCGCGCAACTGCTCTAGGACCGCCTGTCCCATGCTGGCCTACTCCCCTTGCCCGGGCCTGCGCCCTGCCAGCCGCGCCCAGAGTCGTGCGGCGCTGGTCCCCTGCGCGACTTCGGCCGTGGGCGACCGCACGGGCTGGGCGATGTGGCGCTCGACCACCTGGTCCAGCTCGCGGTTGATGTGGCGCAACCGCCGCAGGTTGCACGCCGTCAGGCAAGAAATCACTTGCGAAGCCACCCGCGGCGACCGCCGCTCGATCAGGGTAAGATCCGAGTCCGTCAGCTCGGCCAGCACCACCGCACTGGCGGCAATGGCCGTGGTGGCTCGGGTGCACAGTTCGCCGTAGGCGAGTTCGCCGATCACTTCGCCGGGCAGGGCGCTGCAAATCGTGCGGCTCTGCCCCTCGTGATCGGCGGCCTCCAGGCGGACGATGCCTTGCAGAACCCACAGCAGCGCACCGCCGCGCTCGCCTTGCCGGAACACGACCTCGCCGACGTCCACTGGGATGATGCGCAGCCACCGCCGCAGCTCCTGGCGACCCACGTCGTCCAGTTTGGCCATGACGGGCAGACTGCTCAGCAATTCCACAGGACCGGTTCCCATCGTCGCTCTACCGGAGGTTGCGTCTAGCGGTCGTTGCGCTGCCAAGCCGCGCCGACTGGCAGCAGACCTGCACGCCAAGTCCGCGCAGTGCAGAACTTGATGGTGCAGAACTTGATGGTGCAGAACTCCACGATGCAGAAGCGCACGACGCAGAACCCATTGGGGATCCGCGTCGCGCCGTGGAGTTGGCAGCGGTTGGCCACGCTAGCACAGGCGTTTGCCGGCGACAATGTTTGTGCTTCGAGGTAGCTGGGCGGAGCGCAACTAGCTGACGATACTAGAATTCGCCGCGAATGCCCAGGCTCGGGATGATCGGCAGGCCCGTGGCGTAGGTATACTGGGTCGCATCGTAGTTGTATTGGATATTCTCTGGGTTACCGTGGTTGTAGACGTTTTGCACATCCAGGTATACGTTCAGTAGCCAACTGTCGAAAACGAACTTCTTATCGATTCGCACGTCGAGCTGGTGGAAGCCCGGCAGACGTTCGCTCAGCAGATTGGGCGATTGCACCCGCGTGTAGGTGTCGGTCTGCTCGTTGTAGACCGCAGTCACCACGGGCGTGGTGGGGTTGCCCGTCACATAGCGGAAACGCAGGCCCACTTCCCAGTTGTCGGGCAGCTTGTAGGACCCCAGCAGCGTCAAGATGTGGGTTTGATCCCAGCCGAACAGCCGCACCGGGTCGCCCGGCCGATCCTGTCGCTCAGCACGTTGCAGCGTGTAGGCGATCCAGCCAAAGAAGCGCCCCACCGGTCGGTGGCGCAGCAGCACCTCGGCGCCCGTGATCCAACCGCGCCCGGCGTTGATGGGCTTCTGGGCGACCACGCCCTTGGGGTAGATGACCAAATCGCGAAGATCTTTGCGGAACACCTGCACGTCCAGGTCCACGGCTTCGCTGACCTTCCACTCGGCTCCGCCCGCGGTCTCGTAGCTGCGGAAGGGCTGCAAGTTCGGATTGCCAAAGCGATCACTCAGCTCCTGGGGCTGCGGCCGCTGCAGCGCCATCCCCGACGCCAGCTTGAGCGTCAGCCCCGGCATTGCCGTCCAGCGGGTGTTCAGGCGCGGGGTCAGGCCCTCGCCGCCCGAGAGTCCGCGGAAGAGGTCCAGTCGCAGGCCCGGCACCACCTCCAACCCCGGCCGCAGCTTGAAAACACTGTCGAAGTACGCAGACGGCGCGATCAGGATACCTTCTTGTTTGGCCAGAATGCTGCGCGGGATCCCCCCGGGGCCACCGCCGCCGGTGCCTCGCTCGCCGGTGCCCGGGATGGGCGGTGCATAGACTTCGATGCTGAAGGGGTTGCACAGGATGTCCAAGCCGGGCCGAAGCTGGACCGGGCCGTCGCCAACCGTGAAGTCCTGGCGCAGGGTGTATTCGCGATTGAACAGGTCAAATCGGAACAGATCGGCAAAGTTGGCGTTGCCTGTGCCCAAGGTCCCGGCCAGCGTGGTGGTCGAGGTCCAGCCGTCGCCGCGGTGGCGCAGGATCCCCAGCAGGGTGTGGAACGAGGTGCGGGTCTCGATGTCGCCGCGCGCTTGCGGGAAGGCGGCCGGTGGGTTGGCCAGCACGGCGGTCAGGCTGTCGTCGCTGCCGAACCAGAACATCGTCGCCGAGGTCCGCTCGGAAAACGTATGGTCCAGCTTGGCTTGATAGTCGTAGTAGCGCGGCGCCAGCGTCAGGGGCAGCAGCTTGGCGATGGGCTCCAAGCTCAAGAACGCATCGATGTACGAGCGCCGTGCCGCCAGCGTCAGCTGGGTGTCCTTGCCGAGCGGGCCCTTGAGCAGGAAGCCGGCGTGAAAGACGTTGGCCTCGGCATAACCGTGCCAGCCGTCCAGCTCGCGCGGGGTCGCCAGCCGGGCATTGATCAGGCCGCCGGACTGCCGTCCGTAGCGCACCGGATAGCCGCCGGGGTAGAAGTCGATGCTCTCGAGCAGGTCGGTGTTGAGGATCGAGTACACCCCGCCAAAGTGGTAAATTAGCGGAATGTGGACGCCTTCGACCGTGATCAAGGTGTCTTGCGGCGCCGAACCGCGCACGACCAAGAAGCCCGAGCCGGCCACCGGCCGCGCCACACCAGGCAAATTCGACACCACTTTGAACGCGTCGCCCTGAGTGCCGGGAATGCGCTGAATTTCCTCGACGCCCAGGCTCCGCCGCGAGGTCTCGCCGGCCTCTTGTGGCGCTTGGGCGGTGGCCCGGTAGATCGTGTACGAGAGGCGTTCGACCTTGAGCCGCACCGTCAGCGTGCCCTTGCCGGCAATGGCGACGGTCTGACGCAGCGGTTTGTGGTCGGTGCCGGGCAGGTACAACTCGTAGGTGCCCGGTTTGAGTAGGCCAAACCGGAACCGGCCATCGCTGTCGGTGGTGGTCTCGACCCCCAGGGCCGGCACGGCGACGGGCGCGGCGACCACGGGGCGCCCGGTGCCGCGTTCGATCACGGCGCCCTCCAGGCTGCTCGCGCCCGCGGGCGCTACTTCCACCTCGCGCCGATCATAGCGGCCTTGTGACCCGGCCGGCCCACGACGCTCGGCCGGCACGGGCGGACGGAAGGCAAATCGATAACGGATGCGCACCGGGATGGCCTTGCCACCCTGGCTGGCCGGCCGCCACTGCAGCTGTTTGGCCGCGGCCAAGGCCGCCGCGTCAAATTCGGGCCCCGCCGACTCGACCACTTTGGCCGCGACGACTGCGCCCGTCGCGTCGATGTCGATCTCGACGACAACGTTGCCGGCCACACCCCGCCCGGCCAGTTCGGCCGGGTACGTCGGTTCCACGGGCTTGACCAGTTGGGGCGGTTCCACGGGCGCTGGCGGCTCGGCGGCCCAGGCCAGCGGGGCCGCGACGAGCGCAGCCAGCACCAACCCGACCACGGCCAGCAAACCCCGAATTGTGTGGCGATGCTGGATCACTTCTGCCCCGTCGAGCCGAACCCTCCCTGCCCGCGTTCCGTGGCAGAGAGGCTGGCAACTTCCTCAAACTCGGCCTGTTCCACTTTTGCCATCACCAACTGGGCAATGCGATCGCCGCGGGCCACTTGCGCCGGCTCGTGGCCCAGGTTCACGAGTAGGATGCGCAACTCGCCCCGATAGTCGCTGTCGATCGTGCCGGGGGCGTTCAAAATCGTCAGGCCGCTTTTCAGGGCTAGGCCGGATCGCGGACGTACCTGCACTTCAAAGCCCGGCGGAATTGCCAGGGCGAGGCCAGTCGAAATAGCTGTGCGCTCAAGTGGTTGTAAGGTGATTGGGGCGTCGAGTGCTGCCACGACATCGGCGCCGGCGGCACCGCTCGTCATGTAGCGCGGCAGCGGCAGATCGGCGTCGCGCCCGGGATGGAGACGAGTTATGCCGATGATCGCGCGCGCCATGCCGCAAGCTTCGCCGATCGCGACCGGCCTGCCAAGCGGTCGGCCGGTCGCGATCGCGGCGCGGGTGCTACTTGGCCTTCTTGGCCTTCTTGGCCTTCTTTTCCTTCTTGACCTTGGCCGGCTTGCCTTCCTTCATCTCGCCGCCGCCGCCCTTGCGGCTGTCTTTGGCCGCGGCCGGAGCCGTCGTGCCACCGCCGCTGCGGGCGTCCTTGGCCGGAGCCGGGGCCGCGCCCGCCGCCGGAGCCGCGCCGGGGTTGGGATTGCCGCCGCCACGGCCGTCCGCGTACGCGGGCAGCGCCAGGGCGGTACCGATGGCCAGGGTCATGAGGATCTTGAGCAGATGCATGGGTCACTCCTCTGTCGTCGGGCGGCCGTCTGCGAGGCTCCGACCCTCCGCCCAGGGTCGCTCGCGCGGTAGGTAGGGGTAGGCACCGCGCCGCCCTACTAACCTGCCGATTTTATTGCCGGCTCCTTGGCCAAGGCCAACCGGCGATTCAGTTGCGGGCTGGCCAGCACCCCGGTCTTGAGCCACTCGCCCAGGGCGTGCTGGCTGCCGGTGATGGCCACCCCCGGTCCTTTGCCCACCTCGCGGCGGGCCTGTTCCAAGCACTTGTGGGCCGATCCTACCGCGACCGCACAGGCCGGCGCCACGCGATCCACCAATTCGGCCAGTTCCTCGGCGGTTCGCAGCGTGGTGCCCGTACACCTTGGCAACCAGAAACATGCGGTGACCGGCGCCAAGTGCCGCAGCAGCTGCTCGGCGTCGCGATCATTGCGGACCGCCAACATGATCTGCCAACCGCGGCCGCGCGCGCCCAGCCACTCGGCAAAGGCCGCGATCCCAGAGGGATTGTGCGCGGCGTCGGCCACCACCAGCGGCTCGGTGCCCAAGATCTCGGCCCGCAGCGGCCAGGCCACCTCGGCCAGGGCCGGCGTCACTTCGTCGAGCGGCGGCAAGGACTTGCTGTGCATACCCAGCCACCATTCGGCAAAGGCCAGGTAGGCCAGGGCGGCCAGGGCGGCATTGTCCAGCTGATGTGCGCCTGGCAGGCTCAGCTCGATCGGCAGCGAGTCGCCCAGGGCGGGGCCAGCCAGTTGCGCCCGCGAGAGCCATTGCCGATGCAAGTCGCCGGGTTGCTGCACCACGATGTCGTGGCCCAAGGTCAGCAGGCGCGGCACCAGTCCGTGCTTGCGCAGAGCCGGCTTGATCAGGCCCGGTTGGGCGCACACCAGCGCTCGGCCGTCGCGAGCGATCGCCGCCTTTTCCCAGGCGATTTGCTGCAGGCTGTGCCCCAACACCGCCACGTGGTCGTAGTCCAAGTGGGTGATCACGCTCACCACCGGCTCGGTGGCGTTCACCGCGTCCAGGCGGCCGCCCAGGCCCACTTCGAGCACGGCCACGTCGACGTGATCGGAAGCAAAGATCAGCAGGGCGGCCGCAGTCAGCGCTTCGAAGGGCGTGGGATCGAGATCGGTGTGGCACGCGCCCTGCACCTGCGCAAGCGCTCGATCCAGCGCTTCGGCCGTCGTTGCAACTCCGTTCACCGCCACGCGTTCGCGTGTCTCGAGCAGGTGCGGCGAGGTGTAGTGCCCTACCTTCAACTCGGCCGCTTGCAACAGGCTCGCCAACATCGCCGACGTGGAACCCTTGCCGTCCGTGCCGGCCACCGCGACGACTGCAAAAGCCTGTTGCGGCGCGCCCAAGCGCTGCAGCAGGGTCTGGATGCGCTGCAGACCAAGCTCCATGCCGCGGCGGCCCAAGCTGGCCAGCCAGGCGTGACCTGGTCCGTCGTGCGAGACGATTGCTTCGTTCATACGCCTACTTTGGTGCCTGCGGCTGTGGCCCCAGACCCTGTTCCAGAAGCTGTTGGTGGGCGGCGCGCTCGCGCTCGACCACGGCGATTTGATCGCGGTATTCGTCCTGCGGATCCAGCCGATGGGCGGCTTGCAGGTCCGCGACTGCCTCGTCGAAGCGTCGCGAGAATTGCAGCACAATCGCCCGGTTCCATAGCACTTTGGCGCGATCCGCCGCCGAAGCGCCCGCCCGCTCCAGCTGTGCCAGGGCGTCTGTAAAGGCAGCCACCGCCTCGTCGTAGCGGGCCTCGGCCATGCGCTTGACGCCGAATTCGCACGCAGCCGTGGCGGGCTTCTGGCAGTCGTAGAAGACGGCGTTGACCCGCTCGTGGTGCGGCGTGACCAACCAGGCCACCTCTTCGGCGGCACGCAAGCGCAATTCCTGCAGGATCGGGTGCAAGTTGGGGGGTACTGGGGCTGCGTCGCGCACTTGGGTCGTGCTGCCGCTGCGTTCGTACGAAATCGGCCGGATGATCAGCACGCGGCCTGACGGATCGGTGACCTGGGCCGTGACCACCACCCTGCATTGCCAGTCGAGCCAGCGCCAAGCGCATGGGCGCTCGATATTCTTGGTTGCGCTCGATTTTCCGCCGTCCACGCTGACGCTGTCGGTGCAGGTCGTCAGGCGCTCGTGGGCGTGCAGCTGCGCGGTATACGCCTCGACCCGGCCGCTGATCACCAGGCCGCCGCCGTACTCCAAGAGCCGGACCGTTCCGCCCACGCCGCCGGCGATCCGTTCGGCGACTTCGTTGCGGAACTGCCCGGAAATGAGTGCATAGTCCGGGTGGGCCGGCGCAAAGCCCGCGACGCTGACGGTGCCGCCGTACGCCTGCGCGTTCAGGATGGCGGGCCGCACGGCCATCATGCTCACGGTGCTGGTTCCGCAACTGGCGAGCGTGAGCAGTGCCGCCAGTGCTGCGACGGTCGGGCCGAGCCGCCAACCCTTCTTTGCGATCGCTGCACCGATACCCTGCATGGAACCCCCTGATCGCGATCGGCTGGGCGCGCAACGCCGCTGGCCCTTCTACGCCGACGCAGCGCATTCGATTCACGGCCGCCGCGATCATGCGACGCTGCCGCAAAACCTTCAACTCGCACAGCGGCGCCGGACTTGTCTCGTGCCCGGCAACCCCGTACCCTGCGCCTGGGCCAGCGCCCGCGCGGTGACGTTCGTGTTCAACTTGCAGCAACTAGGCGAGCGCCTGCAGCAGGCCGTAGAGGCTGCGATTCCAGACGTCGCCGTCGACCTGGACGCCGCCACCGACGCCGTAGCACTGTCGTTTGTCCACCCCGGCCACGAAGCCACGTGCATTCTGGTCCTAGAGCCCGATGCAGCAGTGGGGGTTGCGCTGTTGTGCGCCGTCATCGTGGGGCCCTGGGAAGAGGCTGCGGCGGCCGACGGCGGGGTTTCGCTGTTTGCCCTGAACCCGCGCCTGATGACTTGCTCGCTGGGCTTGCTGCCGATCAACGAAGACGAGGTCGCCGTGGTCCTGTGCCGGCGCATGCCGGCCGAAGCGGTGGATCCCAGCGAAGCCGTTGCGCTTCTGAACGACATGATCTGGGAATACGCGCAGCTGACCGGCGGTAGCGGCGACGCCGCGGCGCCCGCACCGGTCGATCGCGGTCCCCGTCTGATCCACTCTTTGGACGAGGTCTGAGATGCCGACCGGCGTGGCAGGCGCAATCGGAATGCGGCGCAGTCTGGTCAGGGCCAGTACCGCCCTGCTCGTCGCAGCGGCCGTTGCTGGCTGCAGCGTGGGCGTACAGCAGACCGTCATGACCCCCAAAGTGGACGGCGCGTATACGTTTTCTGGCGTCGACATGGTCGCGACGAGCCCGCCGGGTTGGTCCGGCAAGGCCTTCACGCTGCCGGTCAAACTGGCCCCGCAAAGCGGCAAGGTCGGTCCCACGGGTAGCATGACGCAGATTCCGCTGGGGCTCGATTTCCCCTTTGCACGGCTTGTGGTTGCGCCGGGTCTGTCCAGCGAAGCCAACCTGGACATGCTGCAAGTCGACGCGCTGTACAAGCACCCGCTGGCCAGCGGCGACGGCCGTCTGCGCGCGTTGGCGGGCATCAGCTGGCTCAATCTAGACGCCAAGGTAGAGGCCAACTACAAGCTGGCGATCCAGGACCCGGTGAGCATCGGCAACGCCATCATCCAGAACGGCGACGCGGTCAAGTACACCTCCAAAGAGAGTCGCACCGGTTGGTACTTGACCGGCGGCGCGGAATACACCTTGGCCTGGTGGGCGCACGCCTTTGTCCAGGTGTCGGCGCGCCTGACGCAGGGCAGCTCGCGATCCGAAGACCTGGTGATCACCGCGACGCAAGGCGGCTACGATTCGCAAGGGCGCGTGACGAGCAAGGACTTCCATGTCCTCAGCGACGCCAACTTTGTCGTGCAGCAAAACCAGAAGGGCACGCTTTCGGCCCAATTCAACCTGCCGCCGGTCATGGGCCTGATCGGCCTATCGATCACGTGGCCAAGCTGGGACATGCTGAAAAGTCGCAGTTTTCGCCCAGCGCCCCCTCCTCCTCCCTATCCACCGCCGGGCGCCTATCCGCCGGGCGCCTATCCGCCGGGCGCCTATCCCCCGGGCACCTATCCCCCAGGCACCTATCCCCCAGGCTATGCACCGGGCTACCGTCCGTACTAACAAGTTCGCAAGCAACAAGGAGTATATCTCGTGAGGCATATTGCATACGTCACCGCCGAAATCGGTCTCACCACGGCAGTTCCTACCTATTCCGGCGGCCTGGGCGTCTTGGCCGGCGATCATGTCAAGGCCGCGGCCGATGTCGGACTGCCGTTGATCGGCGTGACCCTGTTCTACAAGCAGGGCTATGGCATGCAGTCGGTCGACGTCTACGGCGAGCAGCACCTGGACTTTCCGCTTTGTGATCCGGCCGATGTGCTGGAGGACACGGGCACGGTTGTGCAGCTTGAACTCGAGGCCGAGATCGTGCGCATCAAGATCTGGCGCCGGTGGGTGCGCGGTCGCCACGGCCATGGCGTGCCCGTGCTGTTCTTGGACACCGACGTCGAAGGCAACTCGCCCGTGTGGCGCCCGGTGTCCAACCTGCTGTACGGCGGCGACGTGCTGAACCGCCTTCGCCAAGAAGCCGTGCTGGGCCTGGGCGGCTACGAGGCGATCAAGGCTTTGGGCTACAACGAGGATCTGTACGCGCACCTGAACGAAGGCCACACCGCGCTGTTCGCGGCGGCGATGCTCAAGGACATCGGTTCGGTGGCCGAGACGCGCAAGCGCGTTCACTTTACCACCCACACGCCGGTGCCAGCGGGCTTCGATCGCTTTGATCACCGCGATGTCCAGCGTATCGTGGGCCTGCACGTGCCGCCCAAAGTCGCGCACTTGGGCGGGGCCGAGACGCTAAACATGGCGTGGCTGGCCGCCTCGCTGGCCGACCACGTCAACGGCGTGTCGGTGATCAACGCGCGCGTGGCCAATCCGCTGTTCACCTCGGCGCACCTCAGCGAAGGTCGCCCGGCGCCGTTGGAGATCGAGGCGGTGACCAACGGCGTGCACTTCGACACCTGGGTCGCGCCGGAAATGGGTGCGCTGTTCGACTACCACCTGCACGGCTGGCGCGACAACCACGAAGTGCTGCACCACATTGGCGGTGTGGACCCAGAGGCGTTCACCCGCGCCCGCCGCCGCGCCAAGATGGAACTGCTGGAGTACGCCAACGGCATGACCCAGCTGGGCTTTGACCCCGACGTGCTGACCATTGGCTTTGCCCGGCGCATGGCCAGCTACAAGCGCGCCAACCTGGTCTTCCGCAACCTGGACCGCTTGATCGGCCTGGCGGGCGGCAAGCTGCAGATCCTGTTTGCCGGCAAGGCGCACGACAAGGACGGCGAGGGCCGCAAGCTGGTCCGCGACATCCTGGCCATGTCGCACAAGCTGCGCGGCGAGCTGCGGATCGGCTTCTTGACCAACTACAACATGTGGCTGGGGCACAAGCTGACCGCCGGCGTGGATGTGTGGTTGAACAACCCTGTCCGTCCGCTGGAGGCCTGCGGAACCTCGGGCATGAAGGCGGCGCTGAACGGCGTGCCCAACCTGAGCGTGCTGGACGGCTGGTGGGCCGAGGGCTGCGTCGACGGCTGGAACGGCTGGGCGATCGGCCAAGACGAAGAGGTCCGCGACGACGATCGCGACGCCGAGGCCCTGTATAGTGCCCTGGAACAGCGCGTGCTTCCAACGTATTATGGCGAGAAGGCCGCCTGGCGGAAGATGCAGATGGCTGCGGTCGCCACGGCGCCCCAGTTCTCGGCGCGGCGCATGGTGCTGGACTACGCGACGAAGTACTACGGTTGGAAACACGCGCGCGCCTACATCGCCCACGGCGAGGCCCCGGACACCAAGGCCAGCGAGGGGAAGTAGCCGCCCAGGAGCCCACATGGAAGAAGCGCGGTTCGATTGCGATGTACTGGTAATCGGCTCGGGCTTCGGCGGGTCGGTGTCGGCCCTGCGGCTCAGCGAAAAAGGCTACAAGGTGATCGTGGTCGAGCGCGGCAAGCGCTGGGCCGCCAAGGATTTTCCCAAGTCCAACTGGAACTTGTTCCGTTCGCTGTGGGCGCCCCTGGCCTATTGCGTCGGCATCCTGAAGATCACCTTGCTAGACGACGTGTTGGTGCTGTCGGGCGTGGGCGTGGGCGGCGGTTCGCTGGTCTACGCGAACACGTTGCTGGTGCCGCCCAAGCCGTTCTTCACGGACCCGCAATGGGCCAGCCTCTCGCCGGATTGGCAAGTAGAATTGGCGCCTTACTACCAGCGGGCCAAGCTGATGCTGGGGGCGGTGCCCAACCCGGTGTTTGGCCCGGCCGACCGGTTGCTGCGCGAAGTGGCGGTCGAGATGGGCCGCGAGCACACCTTCAAGGCTACCGATGTCGGTGTGTTCTTTGGCGAACCCGGTCGCACGGTGGCCGATCCGTACTTTAGCGGTGTCGGCCCGGACCGTACGGGCTGCCACCAGTGCGGCGCTTGCATGACGGGGTGCAAACACGGCGCCAAGAACACGTTGGACAAAAATTACCTGTACTTGGCCGAGCGTCTGGGCGCTCAAGTTCGGCCCGAGTCGCTGGTCACGGCGCTGCGTTGCCTTGGCGGTCCGGCTCGCCGCGGCGAAGACGGCTACGAGGTGGAAATCCGGCCCGCGATCGGCGTGGCGCGTTGGCTTGGCCGCACCACTCGACTGCGCGCCCGCGAGGTGGTCTGCGCGGGCGGCGTGTTGGGTACGCTGCCTTTGCTAATGAAGTCCAAGGACTGCGGCGATTTACCTGACCTGCCGGCGACACTGGGCCACCAACTGCGCACCAACAGCGAAGCCATCTGCGGCGCGATGGGCAGCTCGAACGGCGAGGACTTCAGCAAGGGTGTGGCGATCACTTCGGGCGCGTTTTTTGACGATCACACCCACATCGAGGTGGTGCGCTATGGCGAAGGGCACGACGCTTTGAGCCTGTTGGCCACGCTGCTCACCGACGGTGGCGGCAAGATTCCCCGGGCTTTGCGCTGGGTTGGGACTGTGTTCGCCCATCCGATCCAGTTCGCCAAGACCTGCTGGAAGTTCGGCTGGGCCAAGCACGGCATCATCTTGCTGGTGATGCAGACGCTCGACAACTCGCTGACCGCGGTGTGGAAGCGCCGCTGGTGGTGGCCCTTTGCCAAGTCCTTGCGCACACAACTGCCGGCGGGCAAATCGGCCAACCCGACCTACATCCCCGTGGGCAATCGCGTCGCCCGCCGCCTGGCCGAAAAGACCAGCGGCGTGCCCATGTCCGCCATCAACGAAGTGCTGCTGGATGTGCCGACCACGGCCCACATTTTGGGCGGCTGCGCCATCGGCGCGCCCGGGCAGGGCGTGGTGGATGCCCAGCAGCGCGTGCACGGCTACCACGGCTTGCGCGTCTGCGATGGCTCGGTGATTCCGGCGAATTTGGGCGTCAATCCCAGCTTGACCATCACGGCTTTGGCCGAGCACGCCATGGACGCCGTGCCGGTCCGCCAGCAGGTCGCGCCGCCTGCCGTGGCCGCCGAAGTGGCAGTTTGGAGCGAAGCCCCGGCCGTGCCCCCCCACCTTGCTGAAGGGCCGGCGTAGCTGAACTGCCGACCGCAACTCCCGTGCCAATGTGGACGCCCTGTGGGCAGGCCGATCACGGATCGCAGTAGCCGTCGAAATGCGGCGTGATCCACGCCTTGGCTGCGGCCGTGCGCCCGTCGCCCGTCCGCACCACGGCTTCAACCCGCACGCGATGCTCGCGGATCTTGCAGGGTTCCTTGACAAAAGCCGGGACGCCGGCCAGTACTTGCCACGCACCATCCGTTTCGGCTTTGCGCTGGATTTCGACCGTGCCGGGCTTGACCATCGCTTCGGCTTGCCCGCCGGTGGCCTCGCGGTACATCGTGACGGCCACGTCGAGCGTGGTAGCACCCGCCAGCTTGGCGCGGGCGCTGACCCAAATGTGCTGGCCGCCTTGGATGCCGGTGATGATCGCGGCGCCGGTACCCAGGGTTGACCAGTCGACAAAACCGTTGCCGCTTGGGCTGGCGCCGCCGACCTGGACCAGCAGCGGGTCCTCGGCCGTGCCCGTGGAACTCGCGCAACCCACGGCCAAAGCGGCGAAAAGAGGCCACATCTTGCGGCTCACGGACACGTGCCACCCCAGCTGGGCAAGACGATCGATTGCCCGGACCCCAACGGCTTGTCCCCGTCGGCCACTTCGACCACCAGCCGCAGCCGCTGATTCTTGGCCTGGCAGGGGTTCGCCACCGGCACCTTTACCGCCGCCAGGCCGGACCAACCTGCCACGCCAAGCGGATCCGCGATGGCGCTGGTCGTCACCGCCGTGCGGCCCGGCGGCAGAATCTGGCCTTCCGTGTTGTCCGTGGGCATGGTCATCAGCGTGACCGCCACCATCGGGGCGGCCGGCGCTAGGCCCAAAGTCCGCACGCCAACTTGGAATTCCGCTCCGCCGCTGGGCGCAGCCACCAGGGCCGGCTTGGCGCCCTCGTCCGGGAAGAACGGCCACGGTTGCGGGCTCTTGCCGTCCGCCGCCACCCCCATCGCCACCACGCACGGCATAAACGTCCACTTGGGGCGAATCCAGGCCTTGTTGCTCGCCAGTACCCCGTAGAGGTCGCTGACCTCGACCTGGACCCGCACCTTTTGTTGGGCCAGTTTGCAGGGTTGGCTGACAAAGGCCGGCAGGCCAGCGTAGATGAGCCACTCGCTGGGCAGTTCGGGCGGGGCGGGAAAGGCCTTCAGCGTGCCGGTCACGGTGGTCGTGCCCGGTTTGACCACTTCTTCGGCGGCGCCGGGCGTTTCCAGGTACATCGTGACCGAGATCCGCGCCTTGTTGGGGAACAAGTTCCTAGTCTTGGCGCTGACCCAGATGTGCTGGCCGCCTTGCGGGCCGTGGATGACCGTGGCCGGGTAGGTGCCGCTGGCCCAGTCGATGAACCCGTTGCCGCCATCGTCGGCGCCGCCCACCAGCACGCGGGGAGTCGTGTCGGTCACGTCGCCCGGCAAATCGGCCGTCTTGGCATCGCTGGCGTTGCCCGTGTCGCTGCTCCCCGACGAGCCGGCACAGCCCGTCAGCCCCACGCAGACCAAGAGCAAGGCGAAGCCGCCCAGCACAATCCGCACGCGCCCTAGCATCCACACCTCCGTGGCCAGCATAGCAAAGTCGCCGCACCTCTGTCGCGATCGCGCGCCTTCTGACTTGCGCGGACCCGCCGTGGCCTGTAGCCTTTGCGGCACCACCCCCTTTGCATGGAACACGACGATGAAGCTTAGTACCCGAATTTCCTGCGGTTTCTTGAGCGCCGGTCTGGCGCTGGCCTTGGCCGCCTGTGGCAGCGACGCCGGAACCACCACCAGCACGACCAGCAAAACCGACGCTAGCTCGGATAGTTCCAGCGGCACCGACGCCAAAGGCGGCGACACCACCAGCGGCGACACCACCAGCGCCGACACGACCGGCGCCGACACGACCGGCGCCGACACTGCGGGCGGCGACACGACCAGCGCCGACACCGCCACCGGGCCCACCAAGTGGTGCGGCAAGTACGCCGACGAGGCCGCGGCGGTGGCTGGCGACGACAAATTGACCCCGCCGCAAGGCCTGTTCCTGGCTGCCCAGGCCGCGCCGTTCGGCGGTTTGCAGCTGTTCTTCAAGGCCAGCATCGTCGGCCATCAGACCGCCGATGGCGGCGGCGTGATGAAGCTGATCACCCTGCGCGCCGTTTCGGGTAAGACCAAGGAAGTCACGGACATCATGGCCGCAGCGTGCGACGTGGTCGTCAAGGCCGATGGCTCGTTCACCATCGACTTTGGCGACGTGGTGCTACCGGCCAAGGGCTCGCCCACCGACACCGACGTCAAGCTGAGCCTAATCATGACCGGCAAGTTCACGGGCCTCAATTCGTTCTGCGGCGACTTGGAAGGCAACGTTCCCGACTTTGGCGTCAAGCTGACCGGCAGCAAGTTCAAGGCCGTCGAGTTCGGCACGCAAACCGATCCGCCCGAGTCCAGCTGCGAAGGCAACACCGCCAAGACTTACACCGGCATCGCGACTTGCCCGGCTCTCCTGCCCGGCGAGAACACCATGACCAGCGCCGAGCGCAGCCGTACCTACATCGTGCAGCTGCCCAAAGATGTCAGCGATGTGACCGGTCTGCCGGTGATCTTCCTGTACCACGGCGTGGGTGGCGAGCCGGGCTCGATGATCGACGACAGCTTCCTGACTGCCGAGCAGCAGAAGACGCCGTTCATCCTGATCGCGCCCCGCTCCGAGCGCGCCGCTTCGGGCAAGGCCGTGCTGAAGACCGACTGGTACTACGGCTCGCCGCTGTTCAAGAACGACAACCCCGACCTAGTGTTCTTTGACGATCTGCTCAAGTGCGCCGGCGCGCAGTACAAGTTTGACACCAAGCGCATCTACGTGACCGGCATGTCGGGCGGCGGCCTGATGTCGACCTTCCTGGGCATCCACAAGAGCGATGTGGTGGCCGCGGCGACGCCGTTCTCGGGCGGCTACCTGCACGCCTGGCCCACCAAGTCGGGCAACGTGCCGTTTGTCGTCAGCTGGGGCGGTGTGGACGACTTTGCCTACGAGCAGAACTTCGACAAGATGGCCAAGTCGTTGATCGAGAGCCTGAAGGGCTCGGGCCACGTGGTCGTCGCCTGCAACCACGGCACCAAGCACGAGTGGCCCAAAGAGGGCGGCGCCTACGCGGCCAAGTTCCTGCTCGCGCACAAGTTGGGCGAGGCTTCGCCCTTCGTCAGCAGCCTGGGCGACAGCTGGCCGAGCTACTGCAGCCTGCAGAAGTAGCTGGCCCGCTCAGTAATTCGGTTCGGGTTCAAATTCCGCTGACCACTGCCGCGGCAGAAGCTCGTCGCGCAGTTCGGCGGCCCGTTTCGGGCTCTCGTAGATCGCCAAGTACCGCAAGAACCAGCCGATGACCATGCGCACGTAATTGCGGCTTTCGTGCGGGCCCAGGTCGTCGATCAGTTCGTCAAAATCGCGCCGCAGTCGCTTTTGCACACCCAGGTGGTACTCCATCAGCATTGGCCCGCCGTTGTAGCTGGCGATGGCGAACGGCAGCTGCTTGTGGAATTTGTGATAAAGTGCGCCCAGATAGCGGCCGCCCCACGCGATGTTGTAGCGCGGCTGCATCAGCATCCACAGCTGGTAGTCGTCGCCCGCCTCTTTGGCCAGGCGCGCGGCCGTGCGGTCCAGCAGCTCCAGCAGCCCGTACGCGGGCGCCCCCGAGATCAGCCAGGGTTTGTAGCGCGATTCCTGCAGCATGTGGGCGTAGATCATCCACTCGGGCGCGCCCGACCGCTTGGCTGCCGCGGCCGTATGGGTGGCAAACGCGCGCGGGTAGATGGCACGCCAGTCCGCCAGCGTCTGGGTCGTGGGCAACTTGAGCAAAACATGGCCGTTCTGCCGCAGCGCCTCTTCGCGCGCATCGGCGTAGCGCTCGAGCGGGTCGGCCAGTTCGCGTTGGAGTTTTTGCACCGCGTCGTCGCCCAGCAGCTTGCGCAGGTTCTTTTCGGCCGCGTCCCAAGCGACTTGGCAACTGTCGGGCTCGCCCACCGCGCAGGCCAGGCGCAACTGGTCCAGCTGCGGATCGGCGGCCAGATCGGCAAACGGATCGGGCGCGGCATCGATCACCTTTGAGAAATCCTGAGCTTTGGGCACGTGATCGACCTTGCCCCAATCGACCAAGAGCCGCTCGCCCAAGGCGCTGTAGTAGGTCAGGGGGTAGCGCCGCAGCAGCCCGTCCAGTGTCGTCACCGCCTCGTCGCGGCGGTCCAGGCGATCCAGGGCCTTGGCCGTCCAGTAGTTGGCCTTGCCGCCCACCAGCGGGTTGGGGTTGGCCAGCAGCGGTTTCATCGCTTCGAGCGCGCGGCCGTAGTCCTTGCCCAGGTAGTACCAAAAGCCTACGAACCACTGATACTTGCCCACGTCGATCCCGCGATCATCGGCCGCGAGCGCCTTGGCCATGTCCTCGGCCGCCTGCAGGCTTTTGCCCGAAACGTGCAGCATGCGGGCGCGATCGTAGTGCAGTTCGACCCGGCGCTCGTTGCCCACCGCGGGGTAGCGCTGCAGCCATTCGTCGTACTTGGCGATCGACTCGTCAAAACGCCCCAGCTTGCCCAGCACCAGGGCATACGACGACAGGGCTGCGGCCGCATGGGGAGCGTCGACCACACTGGCCGCCTGCAAGTAGTCCGCCGCCCCCGGGTAGTCGTCGCGCAGCCGCTCCGAGCCGATCTTGCCCAGGTAGTAGCCCACCTCGCTTAGCCGATATCCCTTGAACCACAAGGGCTTTCCGACCTCGCGGCAGCGCTCGTACGCGCGGCGCGCAAACAGCAACGCCATGCGGTCGTAGTTCTCGGGGTCGGTCAAGGTTGACACGTCAACGTGGCTCGCGGCTTCGGCGACGAACTCGCTCTCTGGGTGTTGCAGAAGCAGTTTTCGCCATAGTCCCATGGCTTTGGGGCCGGCGATCTGCTCGCTGGCCCGGGCCGCGCGCGCCAGCAGCTCGTCGCGGGGCAGGTGCAGCGCCGATTTCTCGTAGAGCGCCAGGGCAATCTCCGCGACCTCTTGGGGGGGCGCGACCCGCTCGGCAAGCCGGCTATAAAGAAGATCGGCGGCCGCCCAGCGAAAATCACCGTATTGTTTACGGAACTCGCGCATGTGCTCCAGGGCTTGGCCGAAATGACCGGCAGCGTAGTCCACCTCGATCTGGGCCCAGTCCCAACTGGCCGGCAGGGCTTGGCGCAGCGGCTTGGCGTCCTCCAAGGCCTGGACACCAAGATCACCAGTCCGAAGGCTCGCTTGCGTGCGTGCCAGCACCAGCGAACCCGCCAGTGCCACATCGCCTTGGGCGCCGTCGATCAGGCCGCGCAACTTGCCGTCTAGTCCCGCCAACGCCCCAACGCGAAAGCGCTGAATCAGTTCGTGCAATTGCGCCCATTTGGCGCGGTGGTCGTGGTGCGACCGACCGTCTTGGCTGCGTTTTTGGCTGGGCACCACTCGCGCCGCGTGCGCCGGGACTTTGGGCGTCTTGGTCTTGCCGGCCTTGACCTTTTTGCCGCTCCCCGCCGCCTTGGCCTTGCCTGGTTTCGGCTTTGTGCCCGAGTTCTTGGCAGTCGCGCCGCCAGACGTCTTGCTAGTGGCCGGCTTCCCCTTTGCACTCGCCGGCTTGGCTGCCTTGGTTGGCACGGCCTTGGCGGCCGCTGTCTTGCCACTCTTGGCCCGCGCGTGCGCAGCCACCGCCCAAGCCGGTGTCGCGGCCGCGTGCCAAAGCAGGATCCCCACCGCAGCCCACATTGGCCACGCGGCTGCTCCCCTGGTTGCGTTCGCCCTGTGCTGGCCCACCCACACCACCTTGCTCGCCACGCCAGGGCTTGCATGCTGCCGTGCCGCTACGGTAGCACGATTGTCGGACTTGACCAGTTCGCGAGCCGTTTGCAACTGCTGAATAATCAGGCGAAGTCCCAAGCGCGTTGGCGAGCGGCGCCCGGCTGGTGTACGCAAAATGGGCCCATACCGCGGGCCGCGCCCGGCGATTCTGTGCGCGACCAGCAAAAAACGATCACGGCCCTCGCGTACCGTGATCATGGGGAAATCGCCGCTCGCGCCGCGCCGCCAAATCGTTGAACTGCAGACGCTCTACATATAACGCGTTGAAATATATAGATACTCAATCGCACTCGCCTGTCAACGGCATAATTTGCCGCGCGGCCAACTTCAGCGGAATTATCGTCACCTGGCGTTGCCGCCGCGCTTGCCGCTTGCATAACGACGAAAACCGGCCCATACCTGCCGACAAGTGAGTGGTGCGACAGAGGAGCTGCCGGCGGGCAACCGCGGGAAGCGACACGGTCACGGGTTTTGCACGGAGGGCGCCAGGTCGGCGGCCGGTGCAGACGCCACCGCCAGGGCACGACCGCGGCGCAGGTCGCCGATTCGAGCCAATAGGGGTTCGTCCGTCGAGGCTGGAGAGGCCAGGCTCGCGGCGCACCGACGACGACCGCACCGCTCGTGCGGTTGGCACCCGGCTGCTGCAATCCGGGGGGAGCTGGATCATGGCAGAGAAAGAGAAGAAGAATTTCGTATTGATGCAGGAAGGCAAGGACACCAACGTGGTCTTCTCGAACGCCCAACCGCGCGGCGCGGCCCTGAAGGCTGCGGCCCGCGGCTACACCGAGATTCGCCTGCGCGAGCGCGGCACCAAGCGCGTGCACGTGTTCAACGGCGGCCGCGTCGAGACCACGGCTCCCGCCAATCGCCCAAAGTGGCTGCCCGCCAAGGTCTGGAAGGCCACCGTCAAGAAGGTCGGCGTCGAGCACCTGAAGTAGTCGCTGCCCATCGCACAACGATCCGGGGTTGCCAGGTCCTTGCCTGAGCAGCCCCGGCGCGTTTTTGCGGCGCCGTACCTGCCTGTGGTTGGGGTTGTGCGCGGGCGGCGGCCGGCGTCCGCGATCCGCAGGTCGGATACGCCAAAGCCCTGTGCGTGCGCGCCGGCTGCGATTGACCGCGCCGAATTCGACGGTTCGGCTGCGCGGAGAAAGTCTAAATGGATCCGTGTTCTAGAGAGCGCATCAATTTGAGTTCTTCGCCGCGCCGGACCCGCTGCAATTGGAGCGGCGAGTCCCCAACGGGGCGAGCTTGCGACCCACCTAGCAGCGAGAGACCTGACCAGAACATCCAAGAACTGAACGAGTGTACCGTAATTGGTCAGGTCTCTAGGCGTGCTCGTCGCGATCCAGGCTCTTCTTGCGCTCAGCCTCGACCCGCGGCGTCGCATCGATCTCGTCGTGCAGCACGCCCTTTTCGCCTTCGCGCTGCGCCTTCTTGAAGTTGCCGATGGCTTCGCCCAGGCCCTTGCCCAGCTGGGGCAGCTTGTTCGCGCCGAACAGGAGCACGACGACCGCCAAAATAGCAATGATTTCCCAGGTACCCAACATGGCCTGTCGCACCTCAAGGCGGCCCGCGCCTACACCAATCGCAATCCAATTCAGGCTCAACATCTTCGCTCCCCGCCTGCGTGGCCCGGTTTGTGTACGCGGCCGCGCGGCGCCAATCCCCCAAGAGTAGCCGATATCATGGGGACGCGCCATCGGAATCATCGTCAGGCGCCTTCTTGACGTCGCCCAACGCGAGCGGGCGAGCGCGCAGACCCGAGGGGCGGGTCACGGGCGCCTGCAACAGCGCGGCCAAGGTGGGGTCGGCGTTGTTCACATGGGTCAGAACGCGCTGGTACAGGTCCGACGCGGCGGCGTGTTCGGCCAGCTTCTTGCTGGGACCGCGCCCCACGCCCACCAATTCGACCTCACCCTTTTCGCCGGCCGCCCGCGCGGTCGCTTGCACCACAAAAGTCCGCGCGTGGAAAGGACCTTGCTCGTCGACCACCGCGTAGGTCGGCGGCAGGTTCGCGTGCTGCTGCAGCAGTTCTTGCACCGCCGTCTTCCAATTGGCTACGCCGGCCGACAACGCCGTGGGCGTCGCACCCAGCTCGGCCACCGCAGCAGCCGCGGCGTCGAGCAGGTCGTCGAACAGGCGCCGCACCACCTCGCGCGCTGCAGCATAGCCGCCATCGACGAACACGGCGCCCACCACCGCCTCGAACGCGTCGGCCAACACGGAAGTTCGCCGGCGCCCGCCGGTGTAGTCTTCGCCGCGGCCCAAGCGCAGCGCGCCGCCGATGCCCAGGGCTTGCGCCAGTTCGGCCAGTGCCGACTCGCGCACCAACTGCGATTTCAGCACGGTCAGTTGGCCTTCGCGCCGATCGGGCATGCGCTCGAGCAACGCCTCGGTGATCACCAGGCCAACCACGGCGTCGCCTAAAAACTCGTGGCGCTGGTTGTCGGACACGGCCTCGGGATGCTCGTTGTGCCACGACGGATGGGTCAACGAAGCCTCGAGCAAGCTGGGGTCGGCAAACGTGTATCCCAGGCGCCGCACCAGCTCCAATGTGCCGGCCGTGGTGTCGGGCACGGGAATCAGGGGACGAGACGAGCGGCGCTCGCCGCGCACGAAATCGCTCATAGCGGCTCCCGACCTTCGGCTTGGGTGATGAGTCCGCCACCCAAGACGCGGTCGCCGGCAAACAGAACGGCGCTCTGACCGCGGGCTGCTGCCAGCAATTCACCAACAACCTGGACTGTTGCGCTGTCGGGCCCCGCGGACAGCACCTGCGCCGGCACAGCCTGGCCGCGGTGGCGAATTTGCACCTGGATCTCTTGACCCTGCTGGGGCGGCGAGCCAGCCAGCCAAATGCACTCGCCCAGATCGAGCCGTGCCACCTGCAGTTGCGCCCGTTCGCCCACCACCACTGTGCCGTCGCCGCGCTTGTCGACCACGTACCAGGGGCTGCCGTCGGGGCGCGCGGCCAGGCCCAAGCCGTGGCGCTGGCCCACAGTAAAGCCAGCAAGACCGGTATGTTCCGCCAGGACGCGCCCGTGGGTATCGACGATCGTGCCCCGCACCGGCGCCGTCCGCTTGTCTAGCCAAGCCTGGGTGCGCTCGGCCCCCACAAAGCAGATGTCCATGGACTCGGCTTTGCTGGCAGTAGGGACACCCAGCCGCAGCGCGTGGCCGCGCACTTCACCCTTGCTCATGTCGCCCAGGGGGAAGCGAACGAATTCAGCGGCCTCGCGCGCCAACGGATACAGGAAGTACGCCTGATCCTTGTTGGGATCCACGCCACGCCGCAAGGTGGGGAGCCCGTCTTGCAGCTCCAGGCGCGCGTAGTGGCCCGTCGCCAAGGCCATGGCGCCCAGCGCGCGGGCGGTGGCCACCAGTCGATCGAACTTGAGCGAGCGGTTGCAGGCGACACACGGGTTGGGCGTATCACCGCGCTGCCAGGCTTGCTCGAACGGCGCGATCACGTCGCGCGCGAAACTCCCGCGCTCGTCCACGGTGTAGTGCGGGATATCCAGCACGCCGGCCACGGCTTTGGCATCGCGGGCGTCGTCGGGTGCGCAGCAACTGCCCGCGCGACCGATCTGCGCCGGGTCTAGGTCGTACAATCGCGCGGTCAAACCAAAAACCTGATAGCCCGCCTCGACGAGGAGGGCCGCGACCGTGCTGGAGTCCACGCCGCCGCTCATGGCGACCGCGACGCTGGCGCCGGGGGGCAAGCGCATGTGGGCGCGCACGGCCGTGACGATGGCGCCACTCTTGGGCGGCGGCACGCTCACAGCGCCAGGAACACGGATTTCGCTTGGGTAATTGTCCACGCCTGCTGCTCTAGCGACTGCGCCGCCCGCATGATACGGGGTAGCGCCCGTGTAGGTCCAATGCCGCGGGGCCGCACCCGCGACCGGTGGCCCCGTCCAAAGCTGTGAACCACGGATAGCTCCAGCCTATTCCACGCGGCTGCCGCGAATGCGCGCCGTGCACGCGGCCACGGCCTGGGCGGCAGCTACCAGTTGCTGGTCGCTCAGGCCTGGACCCACGGAAAACCGGATCGCCTGGCGGGCGCGCGCTGGCTCCAGACCGGCCAATTCCACGCAGGCGCGCAGCAAAGCCGACGGTTCCGCCGTGCCCGAACTGCAGGCCGATCCCGCCGAAGCGGCGACACCTGCCAAGTCCAAGGCCATCACCAAGAGCGGCGCCGGCACGCCCGCGATCGCCACACAGAGCGTCGTGCCCACCTCGGTGGCCGCGTCTGCGGGGCCCAACCGCAGCAATCCGCCGATCGGCGCCAATAGCTCGGCCAGCAGATCCCGTTGGCGGCGCACTTCGCGGGCCTGGGCCAGCCGCGCCGGCAGTTCCGCAACGGCGGCAGCAAACCCGGCCGCGCCCACCACGTTTTCTGTGCCAGCGCGCAGACCGTGCTCTTGGTGGCCAGGTGCGAGCGGCAAAGGGCGTACCCCGGCGCGCAGATACAGGGCACCCGTGCCCATCGGCCCACCGATCTTGTGCCCCGACAGCGACAAGGAATCGACCGGCCAAGCCTCGACGTGGACGGGCACGCGGCCCCAAGCCTGGGCGGCGTCTACGTGGAGGTGGGCGGTCGTTTGGCGCACCAACGCGCAGATCGCCGGCACATCCGCCAAGGTGCCCAACTCGCCACCCACCGCCGACACGTGCACCAACGCCGGGGCCGCTTGCAGCGCTTGCGCCAGCGCCGCCAAGTCCAGGCGTCCGTCGCGATCGATCGCCACCCAGCCAAGCTCCACGCCGTCTGCCTGGAGCTGCTCGGCCAACGCCGCCACCGAAGGATGGTCCAAGGCCGCCAACAGGGCCCGCGGCCGCAGCCCAAGGCGCAGTTGCGGCGTCAGAATGCCACGCCAAGCTAGATTGTTCGCCTCGGTCGCGCCGCTGGTCAGCACGATCTGGCCTGGGCGGGCGCCCAGGTGGTGGGCCACCTGCCGCCGCGCCGCCTCGATCAGTGCCCGGGCGCGCTGGCCAGCCCGGTGCAAAGACGACGGGTTGCCCAGGTCTTGCTCCAGCGTGCGGAGCATCGCCTCGCGGGCCTGCGGGAGGAGCGGAGCCGTGGCGTTGTAGTCCAAGAAAATCATGGTGTAGCTTGCTGTTCGCTGCGGCCCCAGCCGGGCGACTCGAAGCGGGCGGCTGCGGCGGCAGGCGTCGAATTTCGCGCCATTTGTGGCGGCAGCCCCGCCCACGTGTTGACTGTCTAGCCGGCCCAGCGTGAAATGCGCGCCGTGGTAGGAGGAAGCATGATGCAGCAACTGGCCCAGCAGATCGAGATCGCCCACACGCAAGCCCACGTGGTGCGGGCCATGGCCCTGCACGAGCGTTGGCAGCGGCGCTCGCTCCGCTTGGCGGTGGTGGCGGCGGCGTTGGCCGTGCTGGGCGTGGCTCCGGCGGCAATCGCTCAGGAACCGCCAGAAACCAAAGATGATGCCCCGGCGGTCGATGCCCCTGAGCCGGCCACGGCCACGGCGCCCCGCGACCCGTCGGCCAAGCCCGCGCCTGCGGCCAAAAAGGGCCTGCTGGACCAAATCGACGACGGCACACTGCCCACGCCGCCCAAGGCTGCGCCCACACCCAGCTTCTTGCAGCTGGAGTGGCATGGCTACTTCCGCTTCCGGCCCGAGATCCTGAACAACGGCCACCTTGGCATGGCGGTGCCCGACAAGCAGATCGGCAACCGCGCCATCACTACCAGCGCGGTGGCGCCGCCGCTGTCGCTGTGGCCGACCAACAACGACCCCGACAAGAACACGCAGAGCGGCAAAGTTGGCAAGACGACAGAAGAAACGGCCATGGCCGGCGCCACGATGCGTTTGCGCCTGCAGCCGACGCTGTCGATCGGCAAAGACGCGCGCATCGTCTCGACCGTCGACGTGCTGGACAACGCGGTGATGGGCGGCGATCCCGACTACTCGGGCTACCAGGCGCGACCCGACGTGCCGATCTCGGCCTTTACCATGAGCACCAAGCCCGGTGTCATGAACGTCAAGGAGTTGTACGGCGAGCTCAAGACGTTGGTGGGCGTGCTGCGCGTGGGACGCCAGGCCTCCCATTGGGGTCTGGGCATGCTCGCCCATGGCGGCGGCGGCGATGGCTGGGACATGGGCCGCCCCACGCTCTACTACGGCGGAGCGCGGCGGCCGGCCGATGGCCACGGCTATGCTTTGGATTCGGGTAGTTATGTGGATCGCGCGGCCTTCGTGACCGGCATCCCCAAGGCGCAGTTGTACGCCAGCGTTTTCTACGACTACCTGGCCAATGGCCTGCAGACGGGCGATCTGCTGCGCCCCGACGTGGTGCCCCGCAACGCCACCGGTTCCGATGACGTCCGCCAGTACGGTTTGGCCCTGATGCGTCGGCCCCTGTCCGAAGACGATGCGGCGGCGCGCCAGCACTTGCTAGAAGTCGAGCGCAAGCCGGCCATCGACGGCGGCTTGTACCTGGTCTATCGGACTCAGAAAAACGACTTGCAGGGCACGACCGACCCCAGCAAGTTGGGCGTCAACAACCTGGATAGCGCGCAGTTGATGGTTCGCGGCGCCACCGCCGCCATCGCCGACGTCTGGTTCCGCTACGAACAACGCCTGTCGCCTCTGCGCCGCTTTGTGGCCGAAGCGGAAGGCGCCTACATCGGCGGTTCAGTCGACGACGCCAACGCCCTAGCCGGCACGGCGGACAAGAAGCGCGACCTCAGCATGTGGGGCTTTGCGGGCAAGGCCGCGTTCCAAGACGAGGGTATGGGCTACTACTTGGACTTTGGCGGCGCCAGCGGCGACGACACGCAGTGCTTCGGCGTCTACGGCCGGTCGGACTGCTCGCTCGCCACGGCCACCGGCGCGCCCAATACCTTGATCACCGGGTTCAAATTCAACCGCGGCTACCAAGTCGACAACTTGCTGTTCCACGACCTGATCGGCACCGTCACCAACGCCTGGTACATCAAGCCCACGGTCAGCATCAACGCTTTCCCGTGGCACTCTGCGGATATGCTGGGCCTGGACCTGTCCGTATTGCAGGCGATCGCTCAGAACTCGGCGGGCACGCCCGGCGGCAAGGCCGGCGAGATCACCAACATTGGCACCGAGCTCGCGGCGCGGGGCTTCCTGGGTCGCCGCGGCCAGGCCTATGCCGACGTGATTTTCGCCTACGCCATCACCGGTTCCGCCTTCAACCTGGTCGAGGGATGGTACGACGCCAGCACCTCGCAAACGCCCACCAATGCCTGGAAGTTGACCGGGCACTTGGTCCTGCCGTTCTGATCGACCAGCCGCCGCCACAGGCAGACCATGAATCACTTCGAGCGTAAAGACGGTCACTTGTGGGCCGATGGCGTGCCGTTGGCGCAGATCGCTGCCGACTTTGGGACCCCCACCTACGTCTACAGCCGCGCCACCATCGAGCGTCACTATCGCGTGATGGACGAGGCGCTGCATGGCCTGGACCATTTGCTGTGCTACGCGGTCAAGGCCTGCAGTAACCTTGCGATCTTGCAGGTGCTCGCCAGCTTGGGCAGCGGCTTCGACATCGTCTCGGCGGGCGAGCTGGAGCGGGTCATGCGGGCCGGCGGCGATCCCGGCAAGGTCGTATTTTCGGGCGTCGCCAAGCGCAACGACGAGATCGCTTTGGCGTTGCGCCGCGGCATCTTGTGCTTCAACGTGGAGTCCGCCGGCGAGCTGGGCCGCATCGAGCGCGTCGCGGCCGAACTGGGCACACGCGCGCCCATCAGCCTCCGCGTCAACCCCGACGTGGACCCGCGCACGCACAAATACATCGCAACAGGGCTGAAAAGCAGCAAATTTGGCGTCGCCTTTGCCGAAGCCGAGTCGCTATACCAGCAGGCGGCCCAAAGTCCGCACCTGCGCATCGTGGGGGTCGATTGCCATATCGGCAGTCAGATCCTGGAGGTTGCGCCGTTCGTGCAGGCCATCGAGAAGATGTTGGGCCTTTGCGATCGCCTGAAGGCCGCTGGCATTGCCCTAGAGCACTTGGACGTGGGCGGCGGCTTGGGTATTGCCTACCGAGACGAACAACCGGCGGCGCCGATCGAATTGGGCCAGCAGATCGTGGCGATGGCCCGCGCCCATGGCTTGCACATCCTGACCGAGCCCGGCCGTGTCATCGTGGGTAACGCCGGCGTGCTGCTGACGCGCGTGGTTGGGACAAAGCGTAACGGCGACAAGGAGTTCGTGTTGGTCGATGCCGGCATGAACGACCTTATCCGCCCGTCGCTCTACCAGGCTTGGCACACGCTGGAATTGGTCGGCAACCCGGACGGGCGGCCGGTTCGGCCAGTCGACGTGGTGGGGCCGGTGTGCGAGTCGGGGGATTTTCTGGCCCAGGATCGCGAGCTTGTCGAAGTGGGCGAGGACGATCTGCTGGCCGTCTATGGAGCCGGCGCCTACGGCTATGCCATGGCCTCGAACTACAACAGCCGTCCGCGCGCCGCCGAAGTCTTGGTCGACGGCGATGTCGCCACGCCGATTCGAGCCCGGGAAACGCTAGAGGATCTGTGGCGCGGTGAACAGCTGCTGCCGCCAGCCCGCCTGCAAAATCGCTGAGCTGCGTGCTTCGTGCGGAATTATGTGGTGCACAGCGCCAAAGTTGCGTACCTTTCCAAATGGGGTGTCGTGCGGTCCTGAGCGGGACCGCGGGTGTTCACCAGGGAGCAGCATGAACAGCGCAGGCCAGTCGACCACCGACCGCGACCAAGCCGAGCCCAGCGTGTCCGTGCTGGCGCTGCGGCGCGCGTGGCGCCGGTCCTCGCCGGGCACCTCGCTGGTCGAACTGATGATGGGCTTGATGATCCTGATGGTGCTGGGCGGCATGGCCATCCCTGGCATCGGCAGCCTGACTCGGAACTACAACCTGCGCGCCGCCGCCGACGAACTGGTCTATGCCGTCGACTTGGCCCGCAGCCAAGCCATGGCCAACCGCACGGCCTACGGGATCGTCTTCGACAGTGCATCCGCGGGCGGGCAGTACCTTTTCCGCGTCTACAAGGGCACCGACGCGACGTGTGCCAGCGTCGCTGTGGGGTCTTTGGTCCGCACCGTGGACTACAGTGCGACCAATGCGGATAACAACCCGGCGATCCAGTTCACGCGCACCGCACCCAGCGAAGTGGGGACACCAGCTGCGTTTTTGTGCTTCAAGCCAGACGGTCGGCTTATCCGCGGCGACAACGGCCGCACGTTCTCGGCCCCAACGGGCTCGCTGCTCTCGGCGGGGGACGTGGTCTTAGAGCTGGCGCGGGCCGAAGGGGGTGGCGCAATCGGCACCCCCCTGCAGGTCCAGATCGGCTACAACTGCACGGCCAGGGTGATCTTTGGCCGCCCAACCGAGCAGTTGCAGGGCGACGGCCAAGGCGGAGGCGCCAAATGATGCCTCGCGAGCGCGGCTTTTCGCTGGTCGAAGTGCTGGCCGCCGGTGCGATCGGCATGATCGGGCTGTTTGCCACGTTGGCGACGGCGCTGTACGCGACCCACGGCACCGGCGAGCGCCGCGACGCGCAAGTAGGCGCCCAGTTGGCCGAACACGTGCTGGCCACCATCCAGGGCGAAGCCACCATGTGGACCGGCGACGCCAATCCGATCACCATCTTGGAGTACCTGGGGCACCTGCCCGCGCCGCCGTCGCCAGGGCAGGGAACGGGTTGGCTGCCCGGGCCCACGCCGGCTTTCGCGATCGACAAGCGTGTGGGACCGCTGGGTTCCGACGTGCGCTACGATCAAGGCGCCCTCCTTGAAATCCCGAACGATCGCGGCACTCGCTACTGCATCCACTACAAGTTGACCTGGGTGTCGAACGACATGGTGCGCGCCGACGTGCGCGTGTCGTGGCCGCGGGCCAACGCGCCCCTGCAGCTGTACGCCGCCTGCCCCACGGACATGCTTTTTGATGTTGCCAACGTAGGTTCGGTGTCGTTGCCGGGCTTGGTCATGAGGAATGTCAATGTCCAATAGCCCCGCCATCGGCAGCGCTCGTCGTGTTCAGGGTGGCACGCGCCGCGGGCAATTGGGCTTCAACCTCATCGAAATCATGATGTCGCTGGCGGTGGCCACCGTCATGTTCATGGCGCTGACCACCTTGTTTGTCCAACAGGGCGAGGTGATGCAGAACCAGAACGAGCGCATCGACATGGGCCGCCAGGCGCGCTTTTCACTGGACCACTTGCGCGCCGACCTGACCTCGCTGGGGTCGAACACGTCGCCCAACACTGCCGTGGATCCCACGGTTTGCCCCAAGCCGGTGCCGGTGCTGCGAGCGCTGACGGCCGCGCTCGACACCAGCCACGTGGCCGCAGCGGATCTGAACCCCAACGTCAAGCCGGTCGCGATCACGCTCTTTGGCAGCATGGACGTCAAGTCGCGCTACCGCACGCTGTCGATCGACGGCGACGTGGTCCACCTGTACGACGACGGCACGCTGCCGGCGAGTCAAGAGGCCTGGGACGAAACGTTTAGCAAAGACAAGTACTTGCACATTTCTGGCGCGGACGGGTCGCAGATGTTCTTCGCCATCGACTCGGGCAGCCAGTCGTCGGGCACAGTCAAGGTCGTGGGCACCATTCCGCGCATCGCCGCGGGCGTGACCTGCGGGTACCAGGGCTTGGGCGGCAACTACACCGTGGATGTGCAGAACTTTGTTCGCTATCGCGTGGTCGCCGATACCCGGCCCGGCGCCCTCAAAGACGGGATGGGCGCGGCTCTGCAGAGCGTGCTGGTGCGCGAACGGCTCGACGTGGACGGCGTGACCGTCAAGGGTCAGCTGATCCTGGCCGAAAACGCGGTGGATCTCCAGCTCTACGACATGGGGATGGACGTGGACCCGGCGCCGGACGTGGTCAAGATGAAGGTGTTCCCGCTGTCGTCCGACGTGGTGTTCGAAGGCGGCGACGGCCCGCTGGGCACAACGGCCGCGGCCAAACCCGAGGCCTTGCGCTTTTTGACGGTCAAGGTGTCGCTGCGGTCGGCGTGGCCGGTCAAGCGGCTGGTGCACAAAGCCCGCGAAGTTCCTTGGCAACCCCTGACCACCTGGCAGCTGCCGGGCGAGGGCGATGGGGCCCACCCTGTCCTGACCGCGGCCACCCGGGTGGCCCTGCCTACCTTGGTCTCGCGAAACCTGTAGAATTTTCACCAGCCGGGCGCGCGCCGTGCCCGCAGCGAGGATCCCGTGACTCATCCCCGCCCCACCGCTGCTCCAGTGCCGCCCGCCGTGCCTGCGAATCAGCGCGGCATGGTGATGATGATGGTCATGCTGATGCTCGGCCTGCTGTCGCTGCTGGCGAGCGCCGCGGCCATGCGCACGGCCATGGATATCCGCGAGGGCAACGCCGAGCGCCTGACGCGCGCCTCGTACCGGCTGGGCGAGGCCGGCACGTTGGGCGTCTTGACCCTGGCCTCGCAGATGCAAGGCGGTTTTTCGGACTACATCGGCGCCAAAGCCAACAAGACCTTGACCATGCAGGACATGGGCGACGGCCTGCTAGCTCTCTCCGGCACCGACCTGAGCTTTGGTCGCGAACTCAAGGGGTTTGCTTCGGTCGGGTTTACCACGCTGGTTCAAGACTCGGACGCCGCGTCGGCCGCCGGCTACGACGTGGGGCGCTATTGCTTCCGCACTTATCGCATGATCACCACCTCGCAGCTCGGCTCAGCGGCACCCAAGAATCTGCAAGAAGCCATGGTGTCTGGGCAAACTCGGCTGCAAGCGACCATGACCGTCGGCCCCGTGCCGTGCGGCCAATAGGGGGCGAAGATGGGCAACGCCACTGCGCTTCGCAGCCATACCGGTAGGCCTGCAATGGCTGGGGCAGGGCTGGCCCTGGGCTTGGTTGGCCTGACGGCACTGATCCCAGCCACGGCCGCGGCCGCGGCGCTGCCAGAAGTCTTGCTCATCGTCGACGCGTCGACCTCGATGCAATATCGGCTTTTTGCCGATCTGGTGCCCACCTGCGGCCAGAGTGGACAGCCCGACACCCGCTCGCGTTGGGTGGCCCTGCGCGAGATCATTGGCGGTTCGTATCTAGGCTACTCGTGCACGCAACCGGCACTGCCACCGCTACCAGAGGCCGTCAACCCGCCGGCGCCGTCCAATGGCGTGCCCAAGTGCATTCCCGGGCTGAGCATGACCGACGGGCCGACCTACTCGCTGTCGCTGCCGGGGCCGACCAACGCCGGTACCTCGGGCGTGGGCGCCGCGGCGATGACGATGCCCGGCGCGCTTGCCACCAGCGGGGCGACCTACCGCGTGCCCTACCTGCAATTCGACTGGACAGGCCTGGACATGGGCAAGTCCTACCCCCTCGGGAGCCTCACCGTGCAGGTGGCGGCGGTGGGCAGCGGCGCGGGGGCTCCAGTGCCCATGGTCGTCACGATGGTGCCATCGACCACCTCGCCCACCCTTGACCCCGACGGGTTTTGCTGCGCGGCGACCAGCGACGCCCGGATGGTCTTGTCCGAGGTCACCGGAGTCAACCCCGTGGTGGGCACCACGGTGCAGTTCCAGTTCACCACTGCGGGGATGGCGGCGCTGACCGCGTCGATCAAGGCCGGCCAGGCTCCGAGCTTGGCGCTGGCGTATGCGGCGGCGAGTTGGCCAAACAACTGCAACAAGAATGCCAATGTGGGTGGCACGGCTCCGGATCCCGCGATGACCTTTGCCGCCGTAGGCACGTCTGGCGCGCCGGTCTTGCGCATGGCTTCGGGCAACCTGTGCCCCAGCGAAGGCCCCACGGTCGAAACCGTGGCCCAGGGCGTGGACGGCATGGGCAACAACTCTGGCGTGCCGGCCGGCAAGGATGGAATTCTGGATGTGTTTGGCCCCGGCGCGAAATTTGCTCTGCTGATGAGCGACTCGGTGTTGAACAAGGGCAATACCCTGACCGCCGGCTTTTCGTTCGGCCCCGACATCACCAGCTATTGGGGGCAGGCCAACTTGGGCATGCAGGACCCGTTCGCCGCGGGCAGCCGCAGCGTAGCCGTGACCCGGCCCGACACGCTGGCCGCACGCGCCGCGACCTACTCGGCCATCCAGCAAGCCCTGGCGGCCCAAATCGCCAATGGTCCCACGCCGCTGGGGCAGCAACTGCTGGACGCGGTGGCCTACGTGGGGCCAGGTCTGTACCAGGACGCCCACTTCAAGACCTTGACCGACGACCCCGTGAACGGCGACCTGTACGCCAAGTGCCGGCCGCGCCTCGCGGTCGTGCTCTCGGACGGTGGCGGCAACCTGGATGACGGCAACTCGGACGGGCGCGCCACGGCGCTTCTGGCGGCGTCCAAGCTGTGGGCCATGGGCGTGCCGGTGCATGTGATCGCGATCGGCCACCCTGCCGACGGCGCTTCGGGACCGCCAGCCGACGATCTGCAGTTCCTGCACGACCTTGCGGCCGCCGGCGGCACCGACAAGGCCATCTTGGCCAGCACGGCGTTCGAAGCGGTCAAAGGCCTTGCGCCTGCGATCTCGGCCGCTACGGCTACCCAGCAAGTGTTCACCCACCCGATCGTGACGCTGGCCACCGGTCAGCCCGCCGACGTGCAGCATGGCTTTATGGGCTCGTCGGAATTCAATCTCAGCCAGCCGATGCGATCGGGCGGCACAATCGAGCAGCGCATCTATGCCTGCACGGCCGGCTGCAAGAACCCAGCGACGCCGGATCGCGCACAAGTTTGCGAAATCTTGAACTACAGCGCGCTGCTCAAGTCGCGATCGGCACCGCGATTGTTGTACAGCACCACCGCTGGCAGCCGCCGCAATTTCGACTCTGCGTCGATCACCGCGACTGAATTCGGCATTGGCACCGTGGGCATGGAGCCCAAGCTGGAACCCAATGTGTACGGCGACTGCGTGACCAATGGCGGCTACGACCTGTCGCAAAACACCCAGCGCGAAGCCTTCAAACAGAGCCTGATCGACGCCCTGTACGGCAAGGCGGGCACCTGCCGCCAAAGCACTCCGCTGGGCGCCCCGGCCCGCTCCACGCCAGCGGTCATCGAACCGGCCGACCGCAGCGGCCTGCGCGAGCCAAGCTTCCAGAGCTACGCCAAGACCACTGTGCCCACCGCGTCGAACTACTCGACCGTCAACCCGCCGGGCTCGGCCGGGCGACCGACCGTCTTGTACGTCGCGACCCACGACGGCCTGCTGCACGCGTTCCGCACCGATCGCAACCCTGCGATTACTACGCCCAATTCCTCTGTGGCGGGCGACGAGATGTGGGCGTGGCTGCCCGATTTCAACCTGAGCAGGCTGTCTACGCTCAAGCTGGTGACCAGCGCCGACGCCTCGTACCTGGGCGGCGCGGTGACCGCTGGCCACGTGCAACTGCAACGCACCGCCGCGATGACGATCGCCCAAGCGGCGGCCGCGTGGCGGGCGGTGGTGGTGGTCGGCGCCGGCGAGGGCGGTTCGGGCTACACCGCCCTGGATGTGACCGCGCCTGAAGATCCGAAGTTGCTTTGGGAAATAGCGCCCGACCAGCACTGCTACGGCCCAGGCGCCAGTGTCGGTGGTGTGGCCGGCCCGCGTTGCCTTGCGCTCCCCACCTATAAGAACATGGGGCGGTCGCTACCCAAGCCAGCGATCGCCAACCTGTTCTTTGCCGACGCCAGCGAACCGCCCAGCCAGCGCGCGGTCGCGGTCATCCCGATGGGGATGCCGTGGGACCGCAGCAACGTCAAGAACTACGGCGTTGATGGGGCGGGCGCTCGTGGCGTGTTCGTCGTCGACTTGGCCAGCGGCGCCAAGATCCGCGAATTCACTACGGCGGACCTGGACATGGCGGGCATCCCAGCCGCCGTCACCAGTACTGACGACGCCGGCTACTTCTGGGGCGACCCAGCCTGCTACAACGCCACGCCGGGCCAGTTGGTCACGCGGTGCTATCTTGGTGATTCCAAGGGTTTGCTGTGGCGGATGGATCTCTCGGACTCCAACCCGGCCAAGTGGACCATCGCGTTCTTCCACGACGCCTACAGCGGCCCTGGTACGCCCGCGGCCTACACCTTGGACATCAACTCGGCGGACCGTGTGCCGATCGTGGCGGCGCCCAGCTTGGCGTCGACCTCGGCGGCTCGTCTGGTCGTCAGCTACGGCACCGGACATCTGGATGACCCGGCCTCCAGCACCAGACTTCACATGGTGTATTCACTCACCGAAGACATCCAGACGCTTGGAGATGGCACCACCAAGCCCGTCGCTAGCCGCAACTGGGTCAAGGCGCTCAGCGCCTTCGAGCGCTTTGTCGGGCCGCCGCTCGTCTTTGCCCTGAACACCTATTGGGCCAGCTTTGCGGTGCAAAGCCAGGGGGCCTGCGAGACCGGCATTGCGCGCCTCTGGGGCGCCCGCTTTGATAAGCCGCTCGCGCCGTCGGATCCCACGACGCTGGCGGGCGCGTTTGCCAACCCCAACGGCTCGGCCACCAAGGTCGCCTCGATCGACATCGGCAGCGACCGGCCCTCGCCCGTCGACGTTCAGGCCGTGCCGGCGTGCCGGGGCAACTGCAACCCGACCGACGCCAAGTGCGTGGGTGCGCTGACTGGTGCTGCCGCCGCCCAAGCCCTGGGTGGCGCCCGTCCACGCTACGAAGTTGGGGTCGCCACGCCGAACGCGGCCGTGCAAGCGGCGGGGCAAGCCCCCAAGTCCGGCGGGCAGCCTTCGGTGGGTACGGTGGCCCAAGAGGTGCCGCAACCGCGCACGGCTGCGGTGGTAACCGGCTGGGACTTGCTGGTGGACTAGGTGGAGCCACGGAGCGCGGTTTGTTGGCTCGTCGCCCTGGCGCTGCTGGGGTGCCAGCCCGAGCCCACCGCGCCACGTCCCGTGGTGCGCGCGCCCACGCGGGCGGCCCGCGAAGAACCTTGCTTGGGCGGGCTGCTGTGCGAGAGCCCAGAGACGGTGGCGGGCTTCCGCCTGCCCAGCCACTGCCAGCGCCTGCGGCAAAGCGCGCGCCTGCAGGTGTGCCGCGTCGAGATGCCGGGGTTGGCGCCGCGCATCGACGAATTCCTGACCAGCCGCTACCCCCGGCTGCTGCGCGAGGGGCCGGGGGTGTACCAGGTGGCGGGCGATCGCGCAGTCTTGTGGGTGCGGGTGGCGGGCGATCGCGCCGACTTCAGCGTGCTGACCGCGAATTGACGCCAAGCTCGGCTGCCCTTATGGTGGGCCGTGCGGGCCGCGGCCGTGCGAGGATGCGATGTCGACCTACCAAAACAGCGAATTCTTTGTCGCCTCGACCGACGACCTGCCTTGGGCCTGCGCGCCGGCCATGGGCGTGTCGTACAAGTCGCTGCGCTTCGATCCCGACAGCGGCGCGGGCGCCGTCCTGATCCACATGACGCCGCAGACCCACTATCCGCGCACGCTCGCCCACGACGGCATGGATGTCATCGTCCTGGACGGTCAGGCCATTGTGGCCGGCCATCCCTTGCAGCGCGGCGGCTTTGCCCACGTGCCGCCTGGCACTGTGGATCAGCCCTACACCGAGCAAGGTTGCGTCCTGTACGCCACGTTCAGCGGTCGAATCGAGCACTTGCACCCGGATCCGATCGCGGGTGAGCCGCCCGTCATTCCGTAGTTTCGACGGATTTTTGCCGGCGCGGCCGGAGTCTATCCGCGGAAGCTGCCCACGACTCGGTCGACGTCGGCCCACAGGTCTTCGCGATCCAGCCAGTCGGTAGCTTGGGCGTTGACCGCCACTTGGTCCGCACGCTTGGCCCCGGCAATCGCAAGAGTCATCCCGGGTTGCCGCAGTGCCCACGCAATCGCAAGTGCGGCCAGCGGGGCGCCGTGGCGCTTGGCGATCAGCTGCAGACGGCTGACGATTGTCAGGGCGCGGAGCATGCGGCTGCCTTGGAATCGGTCGTCGCGCGCGCGCAGGTCACTTTGGGCAAAGCGGCTGGTGGCGTTGAACTTGCCGGTCAGCAGGCCGCGGCATAGGGGCTCGTAGGCCAGGGTACTCAAGGGCTCGCTGCGGCCCGGGAACTCGAGCACCAGCGGTTGCAGTTCGGCCTCGAACTCGCGCCGCAGCATCGAGTATGGGGTCTGCAGCGTGTCGATGCCGCCGGCCGCCGCCGCCTGCCGCAGCTGGGGAGCGCTGTAGTTGCAGAGGCCCAGGTAGCGCACCTTTCCCTCGTCCCGCAGGCGGTACAGGGCTTCCAAGGTCGCTTCGAGCGGCGTACCAAGCTCGCACGGCCAGTGCACCTGCACCAGGTCCAGGCGCTCTAGACCCAGTCGGCGCAGGCTCGCCTCCACGTCGGCGCGCACGTGCTCGGGGGTCAGATCACTGCGGGCGTGCATGCCCTCGCCATCCCACCGCACACCGACCTTGGTGGCGATCACCACGTCGCGCAGTCTGGGACCCAGCGCGCGCACAAGGATTTCGTCGGCGTGCCCGTGGCCGTACAGCGGGGCGGTGTCAAACCAGTTGATGCCCACGTCCAAGGCGCGGTGGATGGCGGCGATGCTGTCGTCGTCGCGGACGTCGTCGCCCCACCAGAGTCCGCCCATGGCCCAACAGCCTACACCGACCACGGAGAGGTCAAGGTCGGTGCCGGCCAAGCGGCGCAGCTTCATGGCGAGTCCTTTGGGGGGCGGGTCGCGCGGGCTTGCTGGAGCCTCACCTGATTCACGCCGGTACGGCTTCACCCACTCGCTCGGCAACTGGCGAGAATCAGGCGGGGACCCCGGTCCGGGCCCGAAGAAACGGCCGGGGCTTCGATCCGATTGAAACGGATTCCGGATTACTTCTTCTTGTTCGCGTCCAGGTCGGCGATCGACAGCGAGAACTTCTTGCGCAGCTCGTCCGGGACGGGCGGCAGATTCTCGAATTTGTCGCCGGCTTCCATCGGCGCCAGCTCGCTGGGGGTCAGGCCGCCTTCTTCGTAGGTGACGGCGGACATGAACCACGAGGTCTCGCTGAACTTCTTGCTGCGCTTCTTGTCGCCGCCAGCCGCCGCGGGCGCCTGGGCCGACGGGGCTGCCGCCGGGGCGCTGGCTGCCTTGGCGCCACCCGACTGCACGGCCTTCCACGCATCGGCGAGCTCGGCAACCTGGGTCGCGCCCACCCACTTTTGCATGCGGCCGTCGAAAACGAACTCGTCGGAGCGCAGGCTACCGTTCTTGACCATATCGATCAGCGCCTGGATGGGGTACTCCTTGGGTTGACCGTCGCGCTGGATGTAGAAGCTCATTGCGTCTCCGTTGTTGGACTTGCTGGCAAGCGTTGGCTGAGCTTGCGAGTTCTGCGCTGGTTGACTGCGCGCGGTGCCGAGGTCACTACGGGTACTGGCCCGCCTCATGGCACGCTTCCCTTTCCGATGATTTCTCTTCCGCTCTCCTCTCTCTCTCTCCGCCGACCGATCTCCGACCGCCATGCCCTGCGCCGACGTACCTTTCGCCAAGTGCTGGCGGAGTGGCCGCGGGTTGGGCAGATGGCCAAAGAAACCAAGGTTCGGCGCACGAAATCCAAGGCGTTGCCCTCGCCCCGGCGCGCACAGCTTGGTTACTCTACCCCAGCCCCACGCCTCTTGCAACGCTGACGTGTCGCGCCAGTCATACGAACCCCACCTGATTCGCGCAGGTACGGCTTCTCTGACCCGGTCTGCAACCGGCGAGAATCAGGCGGGGACCCCGGTTCGGGCCGGCAGAATTGCCGGAGTTTTCGAGCCGAACTAGACGGATTCCGAATCAGGGCCAGCGAGCGACGAGCCTCTCGCGTTTTTTGGTCGGCCGCGCTAGCTTGGCCGCATGTCGACCGCCGCCAACCCAACAAGCCGCCCACTGCCTTCTGGGCTGCTGTGGGTGGTCGCCTTGGTGTGGGCCTGGTACTGTCACCATTGGCCCTACCTGCAGACCGCCAACGAGGCGATGCGCTTGTACTTTGTGCAGGCCGTGGTTGAGACGGGGCGGCCCGAGCTGGACACAGTGGTCGCCCGTCACGGTGCAACTCCTGTGGACCGCAGCGAATATGGCGGTCACGTCTACATGGACAAGGCGCCGGGTGCGTCGCTGCTGGCGCTGCCCCTGTACCTGCCCTTGCGGGCGCTGCAGCCCGATGTGGACACGGACGGGCTATGGAAATTCGGCTATCTGGCCACCCTGGCCACGATGGTCTTGCCGCTGCTCCTGGCGCTGTACGCGTTGGCGCGCTACCTGGCGACCCTTGGGCTCGCGCCGCGGTCCGTCGCCCTGACCGCCGTCGCGCTGGCGACCGCAAGCCCGCTGGTCGTGTATGCGTCGCTGTTCTTTGGCCACGCGCTGGCGGCGGCGGCGGTGGCGGTGGCGTTCTTTGGGGTGGCGGCCAGCGACGGTCGGCCGCAAAGGCGTTTGGGGCTGGCGGCGGGCGGCGCGCTGGCGCTGGGAGGACTGACCGACACCCCCGTCTTTGTGCTGGCCGCCGGGGTTGCCCTGTACGCATGGCTGCGGTGTCTACCCTTGCCGGCAGCCGGGCAGGGCTGGCGCGCGTGGGACGTGCCGGGGCGGCTTGCCGCGACGTGGCCGATCTGGGGCGGCCTTGTTGCCGGCGTTGTGCTGCAACTTGGCTACAATCAATGGGTTCTTGGGCATCCGCTGCGGTTCACCTACCAGTACAAAGGGGACCAGCAGCTCAAGGCCATCATGGACACGGGCTTCTTGGGTTTCCGGCCGCCGCAGGCCGACGCGCTGGTCGGGCTGCTCTTGTCGGCGCGACGCGGGCTGTTCTACCACGCCCCGTGGCTGGCGGCGGCGGCCGTCGCACTGGGGTGGCGGGCCGCGTCGCCGCACGCGCCGGCAGGTCAGCGGCTGGACGCGCTGGCGGCGTTGCTGCTGTCGGGCGGCTACGCGCTGTTCGTGTCGGGTTTTGCCGACTGGCCGGCCGGCGACTGTGCCGGGCCACGGCATTTGCTCCCCATCGTACCGCTGCTGGGCTGGGGCCTGGCCATCGCGCTGGAGGCTCCGTTGAAGTGGTGGCTGCGGGCGGGCTTGTGGGCGGCGCTGGGTCTGGCGGTGTTGCTGCATGTGCCCACGGTGGCCACGTTCCCGTACCACTTTGCCCAGTTAGAGCGGCCAGTGCTAGAGCTTGTGGTGCCGCTGCTGCTTCAGCAGGCGTTTTCGCCCAGCGTGGGGCAGTGGCTGGGGCTGCCCGCCACGGCGAGCTTTGTGGTGTTTTTGGCCATGATCGCGGGCTTGTGGATCGCGGTGCTGCGACTGCCCAACCCGGACGGTAGCGTGGTCGCCCCGCGCTGGCGGAGTTGGGGTGCCACCGCGGTGTTCTTGGTGGTGTGGACCGCGGGGATCACCTCGGTCGTGCCGGAGCGGCCGGGCCGGGCGGCCGAAGTGGGCCGCTACCGCGCCCATGTCATGCTCATGCAGGGGACGCTTGGCAAGCCCCACTCGCACAAGTAGCGCGCCGAGTCAAATCCGTTGCCAGCCCGCCGCACTGGACAGGGCCAGCCCCTGCTCTTGCAGGTGGATCAGGTGTGTCGTCAGCGAACGCAGCGCCAGCGGCCAGGTAGTCCGCGGCACATCGGCGTAGGCTACCGGCAAGAGATCGGCTGGGGCCTGCGGCGTGGACGAAAGAGCTTGCAGCACGGCACCTTCGCGCGCCAGGCGATGCCGGCGGTAGTGGGCGAGCAGCTCCGCAGCTTGGAGTTGTACTGGCCCGTGGGCTGGGGCCAGCGAGCGAGGCTGCAAGTCAGCCACCCGCTGCAGGCTTGCCAGGTACTGGCCCATGTGGCCGTCGCTGGGATCGATGAGGATCGTGCCTTGACCGGCCACCAGGTCGCCCACCACGGCCTGCCGCGAGGCCGCGTGCCACAGCGCGAGATGGCCCGGAGCGTGTCCCGGCGTGTGCAGCGCCTGCCACGGCGAGCCGTCGCGGTTGTGGGCCACAGTGGCTCCCTCCTCGATCCAAGTATCGACGCGCAGCCGGTCGGCCAGCCGTTCGGCAGTGGCGCGGTGGGCCCAAATCGGCAGCTGGAACGAATCGCGAACGAATTCGGCGGCGCCGATGTGATCGCGGTGGTGGTGAGTTAGCAGCTGCGCCACAACTTGGACGCCGGCCGCGCGGGCCAGCTTCAGCCAATCGCCAAGCCTGGCCTGGGCTTGCGAGCCAGGTGTGGCCGGATCCACCAGCACAGCGCGATCGTCGCCGACCAGGTAGTGGTTGGTGGCGGTGGCCGGCGGCAGGGTGGGCGACGGCAACGGCAGCCGCCACAGGCCCGGGCCCTCCGCGCCGCTCAAATCGCGCAAGTCCGCATGGCTCATGGCTGCCCAGAAAGGTTGGGGTGGCGGCGCCGCTCGCGGTCCAGGCGCAGAGCCTCGGCCACAGCCTGCTGGGTCAGCGCGATCAGGGTACGGCGGTGGGGCTGCACACCCTCGTCCGAATAGCGGGCGCGATCGTAGACGTCTGCGAATTGGCCAAGCACGGCACTGAGTTGGCTCGCCTCGTCCGCGAGACGCTGCGCGACACCATGCCATGTTTCGTGCGGAAGGCGCTGCCACCCTTGCCGCGCCAAGGCCAATTGCAGTTGGTGAGCGCCGCGATCCACGGCTGGATCCAGATGGGAGCCGTCCAAGCCGGCGCGGCCGCGACGCCACCACCAAAACACCGCCACGGCCGCCGCCGCTCCCAGCGCGGGCCAGATCCACCAGGGCAGGTCGAATTGCGAGCGCGGCTCGTCGGATTGCTCTTGAGTAGTGCCGCCTTGGCCCAGCCACTTGGCCATGCTGCGGTCGCCGCGCAAGTTTTTCAGCAGGCCGCCCAACGAACGCAGCATCTCGACCTGCCGGTCCAGGTCGTACTCGACCACCCACTGGTACCACAAAAGGCTTGCACTGTCGGCCAGTTGCCGTAGCTGCTGGCCCAGCCCTTCGTCGGGCGGCGCCACCTGGCCCGAGGGCGGGGTGGGATCGAAGGTGCGCCAGCCGATCTTGGGGAAGTAGACCTCGACCCAGGCGTGGGCGTCGCCCTGCCGCACCATCCGATAGTTGCCGATCGGGTTGATCGTGCCGCCCGCGAAGCCGTGGACCTCGCGCGCTGGAATCCCGCGCGTGCGCAAGAGCAGCACCATCGCTGTGGCAAAGAACTCGCAATGGCCGTGCTTTTTGCCGAACAGGAAGTCCGCGAGCGGCGCTTGGGCGTCTTGGTCGCCTGCCAGCGAGTAGGTCCAACCTGCGCGCAGGCCGCGCTCGATGGCGTAGGCCTGATCGAACCAAGTGGGCGACTGCCCAGCCAATTCAGCCGCTAGCTTGGCAATGCGCGGGTCCAAGTCGGGGGGCAACTGCGTGTAGCGATCGCGCAACTCGGCGGGCATCTGGGTCGAGGCCTGGCGCAACTCTTGGGCTTCCGTCACGATATCCGTAACTTCTTTGACCTGGACCGCGTAGTGCAGCGCCGTATCGGGGGGCGCCTGATAGGTCAGATCGCCGTTCTGGGCCCGCAGCACCGACTTTTTGCGGCCGCGCAGGTAGTCAAAGCGCGTGTCAAGCAGCTCGACCGCCCAAGTCTGCGGCGGCACGAACAGCACGCGCTGCTGGCGATCCAGCGGCTCTAGGTACAGTTCGGCGCGCCAACTGATCTCGCGCTGGGGATCTGGCTCGTCAACGCGGGGCACGCGGATGACCCCCGCGTTGCCGCGCAGGGGCCACGGCTCGTCTTGCGGTCGCGTCCAGCCGTTGCCGGCAAACGTGTCGAAACTGACGCCGCGCAAGCGCAAACTTTGCTGCAATCGTTCGGGATTGTTGGGGAACGTCACCCGCGCTACCACTTCGGCATTGTTCTTGAGCGCGCCAAACTGGCCCAGCTGTGCGTCGGTCGAGAAGCCGATGACGCTTTTGGGCGCGCGCGTCTGGGCGAAGAAGAAGCCCATGCCCAGGCGCGGAAACAGGAAGAAGAACAGCGCCGAACCGGCCAGCACCGCCAAGCTGAGCAGCGTCGTGACGGCGAAATAGCGCGGACCCAGCAGCCGCCGCGATCGCCACTGCACGGTCGAGGCGTGCACGGGCAATTCGGGCCAAACCACTGGAGCCGGCACGGGTTTGGGCGGCAGCAGACCCAGCCAGCGGCGCCCAGGCGGCTCGGGGGGCAGCAAGTGCTCGGGGCCCGTCTCGGTCTGTACCTCGATTTGCCGGGTGAGGTGCAGCAGGCTCAGGCCCCACATGACCAGCACCGCAAAGGCCAGGAAACACAAGGCGAACAGCGGACCGGGCTGCACGATCGCCGCTACCAGCAGCAAGATGAAGGACAGACCAAGCAACTGTAGGTGATCCTTGGCAAATCTTCGTTGAAAAAGCCGGCTCGCGGTCAGCAGCAGCGCGAATTCCAGGGCGTGCAACAGCCAATTGCCGTCCTGCAGCGACCAAGTGACCAGCACGGCAAAGGCCACCAGCACCACCGCGGTCCACAAGCGCGCGGTCTGGGGCCGCGGCGGGCTGCTGCGCGGATCGCGAAACAGCGACGCGATGGCGGCGATCGCAAAGGCCAGCGGGGCGACCTGGCCGACCTCGCCTGACAGCGCGATTGGCAAAAACGCAGCCGCTACCAGACCATACGAGACGGCTTGGAACGTCTTGTGCACATCCCAATTGGCCGTCCGGCTCATGCGGCACCCCGCACGGCTGGCCGCTCGATGCCCGCCACGCTGCCGTCGGCGTCTAGTAGCACTTGCGCATCGAACCCGCCGGCGACGGCCACGTCTTGGCGGCTGACATAGCGAACCAGGTAGACCTCGGCCGGCCCTTGCACCGCCACGGGTGCCCAAGTGAGTGCCTGCCCTTGAGAAATGGCAGCCGCCCGTTGCTTGGCCAGGCGCACCTTGTCGACCCAGTCGTCGTCGGCCAGCGGCCATTCGGGCGGTGGTGGGCGATCCGCAGGCAGCAACTGCGCCAAAGTACGGCGGATATCGTGCAGGGGCTCACCTTGGCCGGTGGGATCGGCGGCCGGGGCCACGCAGCCGTCCAGCGTCTGCAAGCCCACCGCAAAACCGGCTTGCAGCAGGGCGTGGCAAAGGCCCGCCACGCGCGCGCAGCCGGCGTCGAGCGCCCGCGGATGATCGTCGCTGCCCGGGGCCACGTGCACAAAGCGCACCAGCGCGACGCGGGCCGCTTCGGCCTGCCATTCGCGGGCCATCAGCCGGCCGCGGCGGGCCGAGGCCTTCCAATAGATGTCGCGCAAGGCATCGCCGGGGCGGGCGTCGCGCAGCCCGGCAAAATTGTCGCCTTGGCCGATCTTGCGTGACAGTTCACTGCTGCCGCGGTCCAGCGAGCCGCGCCACTCGGGTCCCATCGGCGCCACCTGGGGCAGCACCAAGAACTCGGCCGGGTCGTCAAAAATGCGCGCTTTGCGGGCGAAACCAAAGGGATACGAGGTGGCCAACTGGATCCCCGCGGTTGCCACCGGTCCGCGCCGCAGCGGCCGAATCGCCCCAAAAGCCTGGCCCACCTCGCCGCCGGCCAAGTGCAGCACAAAGCCGTCGCGCACCTGCACGTCGGGCTCGCCGTCCAGCACCTCGCCCACCTCGAGATGCAGCGCCGCGCGTGGTTTGTCGTTGTGCACTTGGATGCGCAGGACGCTCGCCTCGCCGTGGACCAGCTCGCGCGGGTAGTGGCGGCGCAGCTCCAGGTCGCGCAAGCACCACTCGCTGAGCATGCCCGACACCGCGATCACGCTGATCGTCAGCGACAAGACCAGGTACAGCAGGTTGTTGCCGGTGTTGACGGCGGCGGCGCCCAGCAAGATCGCGATGCCGATGATCCATTTGCCTTCGCGGGTCACCACCAATTTTCGCGGGAACAGTCGGTTGGACCGGCCCAGGCTGCGCCAAAAGCCCATGCGCCGCCGCCGGGCCCCAGCCAAGGCGCGGTGCCGCTCGACGAGCAGCGGATCAGTAGTTTTTTTGTAGACTTGCCGCGCAGGCATGCGCCACGAAACCCGCAGGCGCTGGTGTGCATTTTCGGCTGCGGGCGTGGCCATGGTCCGCCGTCGCGGGCGCTCACCCGCCCCTGCACTGTAGCGCAGGCGCCCCAAACGACAAAGTGTATGCCTTCCAAGTTGGCGCCTTGACAGGCCGGGCCGCCACTCTTATGCTTCGCCCACCGTCACCCGCAGGTCCAGGGGTTTCGAGCTTGGCCGCCCGGCGGTTGACCTCGAGTCCGCCCCAAGAACCACGGTCGATCGTAGCTGGCGCCTGGCGCCCAGTTGCCCCCTCGTTCCCGTTACTTAGCTGCTTCTCCCAACTCGCCCCACTGCCCTTCCCCGGCGGAATTTCCCCGCGGCCCTGGCGACTCGCCCGCGTTCCTGCTTGGCTCAAGCCTGCCAGCCGTCCTGCCGCAACCGCCTTTGGTGAACTATGAATCTGATTGATCTCAAGCATATGAAAATGGCCGAACTCGTTGGAATGGCCAATGAATTCGGCATCGAAGACGCCGCCAGCATGCACCGCCAGGACCTGATCTTCAGCCTGCTCACGGCGCAGACCAACCGCGAAGGCGCGATCTACTCCGAAGGCGTGCTGCAAGTCCTGCCCGACGGCTACGGCTTCCTGCGCTCGCCGGATTACAACTACTTCCCGGGCAGCGACGACATCTACGTCTCGCCCAGCCAGATCCGCCGCTTTGGCCTGCGCAATGGCGACACGGTCCGCGGCGAGATTCGGCCGCCCCGCGAAGGCGAGCGCTACTTCGCGCTGCTCAAGGTCGATGAGATCAACTTCGAAGATCCCGAGGTTGCCAAGAACAAGATCCTGTTCGACAACCTGACGCCGCTGTACCCTAGCGAGCGCATGCGCCTGGAATACCACCCCAAAAGCTTCACGACGCGCATCGTCGACCTGATGTGCCCGCAGGGCAAGGGCCAGCGCACGCTGATCGTCGCCCCGCCGCGCACCGGCAAGACGGTGCTGCTGCAGGAGCTGGCGCACGCCATCGCCACCAACCACAAAGAGATCTACCTGATCGTGCTGCTGATCGACGAGCGTCCGGAAGAAGTGACGGACATGCAGCGCACCGTTCAGGGCGAAGTGGTCAGCTCGACGTTTGACGAGCCCGCCAGCCGTCACGTGCAAGTGGCCGAGATGGTGATCGAAAAGGCCAAGCGCCTGGTCGAACACGGCCGCGACGTGGTGATCCTGCTCGACTCGATCACCCGCCTGGCGCGCGCCTACAACACCGTGGTTCCGCCCAGCGGCAAGATCCTGTCGGGCGGTGTGGACTCCAACGCGCTGCACAAGCCCAAGCGCTTCTTTGGCGCCGCGCGCAACATCGAAGAGGGCGGCTCGCTGACGATCATCGGTACCGCGCTGATCGACACCGGCTCGCGCATGGACGAAGTGATCTTCGAAGAGTTCAAGGGCACCGGCAACTGCGAAATCCACCTGGATCGCAAGCTGATGGAGAAGCGCATCTTCCCCTGCTTGGACATCAACAAGTCCGGCACCCGCAAGGAAGATCTGCTGTTCGACGAGCGGACCCTGAACCGTGTGTGGCTGCTCCGCCAGTTGCTACACCCGCTGAACGTGATCGACTCGATGGAATTCCTGCTGGACAAGATTCGCAAGTACGAGACGAATCAGCAGTTCCTCGACGGTATGAATCAGTAAGTTCTCAAAAAATCACATAATTTGGAGCAGCTATGGCCACGGTCGTCATCACCGGCGGGGCAGGCTTCATCGGCTCGAATTTGGCCCACGCGCTCCTGCAGCGCGGTGACAAGGTGCGCGTCGTCGACAATTTCTCGACGGGGCGCCGGGTCAATCTGGCGGATATTGCCCAGGATATTGAGATCATCGAGGGCGACATCCGCGATCGCGCTCTGCTCGACAAGGTGTTTGCTGGCGCAGACAACGTCTTGCACCAAGCGGCCTTGCCCAGCGTGGCGCGCTCGGTGGAAGACCCCGAGACGAGCCATGCCGTCAACATCGGCGGCACGCTGAATGTGCTGCAGGCAGCGCGGCAGGCTGGCGTCAAGCGCGTCAATTTCGCGGCGTCCTCGGCGGCGTATGGCGAAACGCCGGTTTTGCCCAAAGTCGAGACCATGGCGCCCGACCCGCTGAGCCCGTACGGTGCGCAGAAGCTGATGGGCGAGCACTACTGCAAAGTGTGGACCCGCTGCTACGGCCTGGAGTGCGTAGCCCTGCGCTACTTCAACGTTTTTGGGCCGCGCCAGTCGCCCGAAAACGAGTACGCCGCCGTGATCCCGCGCTTTGTGACGTGGATGCAGGCCGGCAAGCAGCCCACGGTGTTCGGCGACGGTGGGCAGACCCGCGATTTTGCCTACATCGACAACGTGGTGCAGGCCAACCTGCTGGCGATGACCGCGCCGGCGGCGCCGGGCAACGTCTACAACGTCGCGTGCCATGAGCGCGTGTCGCTGCTGGATCTGGTCAATACCATCAACCAGTTGCTGGGTACGTCGATCGAGCCGATGTTCATGTCGGCGCGCGCGGGCGATATCCGCGACAGCCTGGCCGACATCAGCGCGGCGCAGCGCGACCTGGGCTACACCGCGCCCGTGAAATTTGCCGAAGGGCTGCGGCGGGCGATCGCCTGGTACGCCGAGCATCCCAACGGCTGAAACCAAGAGGTAGCAAAATGTCTGCAGAATTCTCGACCCCGGCCGCGCCCAAGCACGACTGGAGCCACGCCCACTTCGAGACGCGCGCCATCCACGCCGGCCAGGACCCCGAGGGGCTGACCGGGGCGGTGGTGGTGCCGATTTACCAAACCTCTACGTTTGCCCAGCCCTCGCCGGGCCAGCACCTGGGCCACGAGTACTCGCGCACCAGCAACCCGACCCGCGATGCGCTGCAGGCGGCGTTGGCGAGCCTGGAGGGCGGTACACGGGCGATGTGCTTTTCGTCGGGCCTGGCCGCGACCCACGCCTTGATCGCGCTGCTGGACGCCGGCGACCACGTGGTGGCGATGGACGACATGTACGGCGGCACGTTCCGTCAGTTCGACAAGGTCTGGCGTCGCCACGGTGTGCGCTTCAGCTACGCGGACTTGCGCGACCCGGCCGCCTTTGACGCGGTGGTGGAAGAGCGGACCAAGCTGCTGTGGATCGAGACGCCGACCAATCCGATGCTCAAGGTGGTCGACATCGGCGAGCTGTGCCGGCGCGCCCATGCCCGCGGCGTCCTGGTGGTGGTGGACAACACCTTTGCGACGCCATACTTGCAGCGTCCGCTCGAGCTCGGCGCCGACATCGTCACGCACTCGACCACCAAGTACATCGGCGGCCACAGCGACGTGGTGGGCGGCGCGGCGATCGTCAAGGACGAGGACCTGGCCAACCGCATCGCCTTCTTGCAGAACGCCAACGGCGGCACGCCGGGCCCGTTCGACTCGTGGCTCACGCTCCGCGGCCTGAAGACCCTGGGCCTGCGCATGGAGCGCCACTGCCAGAACGCCCTGACGATCGCCAAGTGGTTGGAGCAGCACCCGCGGGTGGCCCAGGTCGTCTATCCGGGCCTGGACTCGCACCCGCAGCGGGCCCTGGTGCAAAAGCAAATGCGCGCCGGCGGCGGCATGATCACCGCCTACTTGGACGGCAACGTCGAGCACGCCCGCAAATTCCTCAGCGCGACGCGCGTGTTCACGCTGGCCGAGTCCCTTGGCGGCGTCGAGTCGCTGATCGAGCACCCCGGCATCATGACCCACGCGTCGATCCCGCCCGAGCGCCGCGCCGAGATCGGCATCGACGACCGGCTGGTGCGCCTGAGCGTGGGCATCGAGCACGTGGATGATCAGATGGCCGACATCGAGGGCGCGCTCAAAGCGGCGTTTGGCTAGCGGCCTCCGGCCACGAGGCCGGGCCTCTGCAGTGTCGATGCCGCTGGCGCGTGTGCTATGCTGGTGGACAGCTGCAGAGGTGGAACATGCCGGCAACAGCGCGCAAATCCGAGCGAAACATCGCCACCTATGACGACGTGGTGGCCGCGCCCGAGCACAAGATCGCCGAAATCCTGGACGGCGAGCTGGTGCTGTCGCCGCGGCCGGGTGGGGCGCATACCGAGGCAGCGTCGGTCCTGGGCGGGCAGCTGATTGGCGCATTCTTCGGCCGCGGCGGTGGTCCGCGCACACCCGGCGGCTGGCGCATCCTGTTCGAGCCCGAGCTGCACTTTCCGGGGCCCTACGAGGCACCACAGGTGATCGTGCCCGACCTGGCCGGTTGGCGGTTGGAGCGCATGCCCGCCCGCAGCGAAGCGCCCTGGATCGAGCTGGCGCCCGACTGGGTGTGCGAAGTGGTGTCGCCAAGTACCGCTCGCCATGACCGCATGCGCAAGCTGCCGATCTACGCCAAGCAGGGCGTGCAGCACCTGTGGCTGGTCGACCCGCTGCTCGAGACTGTGGAGGTACTGGAGCTGCGCGAGGGCGCCTACAGCATCGTCCAGACCGCCGAAGGACGGCAGCGGCGCGTCAAGCTGCGGCCGTTCGACGCGGTGGGGCTGGATCTGCGGCGGTGGTGGGGGATCGTGTAGGCGGGCTCCTGCGGGCTGGTGCGGTTTCGGCAGCAGCCTGGGCCCGAGCCGCGGGCTACTTGGGCACGGACCAGACCTTGTAAGTCCTCGGTTCTACTTGCGTGTCGCCGAGGTGGTCTGCCGTCGTGGCGCTCACGTCGTTGGGTGCCTGGAGGAGCCCTGGGAACGAACCTGCCACGTAGATGACCCGATCGCCGGCAACGGCCAAGTCTGCCAACTTGAAGCCTGAATCGACGGAGGCCAGCGCCTGGGCATGACCGTCCAGGTCCAAGCGCCAGATGCGCCTCGAGCCCGCACCGTACAGCGCAACGCCATCGGTCGTGGACTGATAGGGTGTGAATTTCAGCTTGGCAAACGGTTCGGTGGTGGAAGCGCGGGCCTCGCGGTTGGGATCCAAGGCGTAGACCGGCCGCACGGAGTCGTCTGGGCTCAGGCTAGAGTAGGACGCGACCACCAAAGTCCGGCCGACCATGGTCAAGTGCGGCGCAAGCTCGTCGCCGATCTCTCGGCCCGTGGGCAAGTCGACGTGGAAGACCGTTCGAACACGGCCACTATTGCGATCTACGCGCCGCACCTGGGCCCGAGTGGACCAGTAGATGGCGTCGCGGTCGTGGACGATATTGCCGACATTGTCCGTGTCGTTGTGCGCGTGGCTGACCACATCGAGCCGACGCCAGGTACCATCGCCGGCGGCGACGGCCAGGGCGACCGCGTCGTGATCCTGCCAGTATCCGGCGTAGTACACGTCGCGATCGACGGCATCCACCGGCACGATGCTCCAGACGTCCAACGAAGGTGAGTGGCAGCGGCGCAGGGCGGGGCCGCCCGCGAGTGGCACCACGCTCAGGCAATCTCGGCCGCCGTCAGGTGACCGCACGCCGGTATTGGCAAGGTACCGACCAATGGCCACTTCCACAACGAACAACCGGTCATCGGCGACCACGAAGTTGTGATCGCCGACTTCCAACGGGGGCCATTCCCAGGCCGGCGTGCTGACCGGCAGCGGCAGCGCGACGCCACCCGCCAACCGGCGCACCGACAGGAGGTCGGCCGTGTTCCTGCTCGGAAACCGCAGCAAAACGGGTTGATCCCGCATTACGGCGACGCTCACCGCGGGAGCCAAGAATCTGGATGGGCGCACTTCTTGGAGCAGTAACGTCCCCGGCCCCGGCGTCAGGAGCCAGTCCACCGCCAGCGCCAGCGCCGCCAGTGCGCCCAACGCGGCGAGCCAGCGCAGCCATCGCCTTTGGCGGGGAGCCTGGACTGCGGTACTGAGTTCTGGCTCGGTCGGGGCGGGCGCCACCTGCACACCTTGCGAATTCCACTGCTGGAATAGACTGGTAGCAGCCTAGGCCCGCATCGCCGGGGCTGTCAACCTGCCCGTCCCGGCGCGGTGGTTGATCCGGGCGCGGACCGCCAGCGAACGAGATTGCCGCCATACTGGGGTGCGCTGCTTCTGGATCGACGGAGGCAAGCCAGACTAGAGCAAAACCCCAGCACCAGGGCGCAGATCCACGACGCCGTCGTAGACCAGGTACGCGCGCGTCCCGTCGGCGGTCTGTAGCGCACCGTCAAAACCGCTGGCCACCAATCCCGCGTTTTCGTTGCGCAAGGCCCGGATCTGCGCCAGTTGCTGCAGCTCGGCCAGTACGTTGTCCGGCAGCGCCGTCAACGGCTGCTGGGTGACCGGACACGCGAGCGGAAGATCGTTTGAACTCATCGCGGGTTATTGCCCATCCGGCCGCCGGCCGTCGCGCACGCGCAGAAACACTTCGCGGGTCTGCTCGGCGGTGCGCCGCCAACTGAGCTCTGCGCTCCGTTTGAGACCTTTTTCGCTAAGGCTCTGGCGAAGTTCCGCGTCTTCCAGCAGCCGCGCCAGCCCGGCGGTGATCTCGGCCTGGTTCAGCGGATCGACGGCGATCGCCGCCCCCGCCGCCACTTCGTCGAGCGAGGAGCCGCGCGAAGTCAGGACGGGCGTGCCCATCGCCATCGCCTCGGCGACGGGCAGGCCAAAGCCCTCGTACAGGCTGGGATATCCGAGTAACATTGCCTGGCTGTACAGTACTTTCAACGCCTCCGGCGTGACGTAACCCACCGAGCGAATCCGGTGCTTGATCGGTGTGTTGCCCAAGGAGGCCAAGATTTCGTCGTCGCGCCAGCCCTTGCCGCCGGCCACCACCAGCTGCACATCGGGGAAGCGGTCGGCCAGCGCCTCGAACGCGCGCAGCAGCCGCACTTGGTTCTTGCGCGGCTCCAGCGTGCCCACGGCCAGCACATAGCGATCCGGGAGCTGCAACTCGGCGCGGTACTTGGCGATCATGGCCTCGTCGGGGCGATGATCGAAGTCCGCCGGGGCCGCCAACGGCGTCGCCACCACCCGCTCGGGCCGCGGATGCAACAGGCGCAGCAGGTCGCGGCGCGTGCTCTCGCTCGGCGTCACGATCGCTGCAGCCCTACGCACTAGATAGGGCAGGGCGGCACGCTGCAACACCCGCTTCTTGAAAGTAAAAGTCTCTGGGTACAGGAACACCGCCAGGTCGTGGACGGTCAGTACGGCCGGCACGCCCGGCAGCGGCAACAGCGGCGCCAGGTAGTTGGGGTAGAAGGCCACGTCCGGACGAAACCGGGCAAGCTGCAACGGAAAAGCCGCTTGCAGCCACACCGCCCGCACGGGAAAGTTCGGGCCATGGACCGGCAGGCCGGACCGCGCCGGCTCGCTTTGAAACTTGTTCGAAAACAAGATCAATTCGTCGCCGCTGCCCAGCGCCTGCCACGCGGTGAGCAGCCGCTCGGTGTACAGGCCCACGCCGGTGCGGCCCGGCGCCCAAGTGGTGGCATCCACGGCGATGCGCAGCGGGCGGTGGCTCATCAGGCTTCAGCTCCCAAGAATTCGCCGATTGGCTCAAAGACTTCGCGCTCGGCTTGCCGGCCGATCGACAAGTCGGCGTGGCCGTAGTCCGCGCTGTAGCCGTGGGCTTTGCCCAAGATGGTCAGGTGCTTATCGATCTGCGGTTGCGCGGCGCCCCAGCGCTCGAAAGCGGTCTGCAGGGCGCGCGGCGGCCCCAAGCGATCGGCGGCGCCGGCAAAGAAGCGCACCGGCACGGCGATGCGGGCCAGATCGTCCAGGATGTCGCGGCCATCGGCCAAGCGCACCTTGTGGTCGGTGTAGGCAAACCGCACGAAGTCGTGGACCAGTGGGCCCGGGACGCTGGCCACGGCCTCGACCAGGGTCAGGCGCACCGAGCCGGGCGTGCAATTGGCCAAGTTACAGAGCTGGCGCGTCATCGGCGTATCGAACCACTCGCAGGCAAACGCCACCAGCTGCGACAGCAAGCGAAATGGCGCGCTAGGCATCCAGTGGGCCGGCAGCCGTCGCAACCAGCCAAAGCCGGGCACGATCACGCCAATTCGCCCCGGCGAGCCCATGATCACCGCACGGCGCACGTGCTCGGCCGGCAGCGCCCGCCCCAAGGTGGCGTAGAGCAAGATGCCGCCCATGGAAAAACCCACGTAGTCCAACTGGTTCTTGCCGGTGCGCCGCAGCACCTCGGCGGCCGCCAGCGGCACGTCGTACTGAGCCAGCGTGGCAAACGAGGTGGTCAGGCGCTCGCGCCGGCTCAGGTCGTGGCGACCGCAGCGCAGTCGCAGCAACCACACGTCGCGGCCCAGATGCTGCAAGTGCCTGGCCAGCGAGACGTTCTCGTCCGTGTCCAGGTTGCGGTGGTTGATCGCAACGCCGTGCACCAGCAGCACCGGCGGCAACGTGGCGGTACCAGGGCCCAGGCGGTACAGGTCAAAGGCCGACCCGTCGGGCGTGTCGATGCGGTGAGACTCGTCGTAGTGCAGCGGCCGCTGCAGGCGCGCCACCCAGAACTTCAGGTGCGCCCAGGTCGCAAGGGCCAGCAGCGTCACCGCGGCCGCGACATACCCCCACGTACACGCGCACGCCTGCGCCGGCATCCCCGCGTCCATCTGCGCCTACACCAAGCCCCAGAAGTGCCCAGAACTGCGGACTTTGTGCCGCGCCAGAACCTCGTCGTACAGCTCTTCGTACTGCGCGGCCACTTTGCGGATGTCAAAGCGCTCGCTCACCAATTCGCGCCCCGCCTCGCCGATCGCGCGCGCCCGCTCCGGCTGCCGCAACAGCTCGACCACCGGCACCGCCAATCCCATGGGATCCGCCGGCGGAATGCCGATGGCGACGCCAGCGTGGACCAGCTCGGTGAGCGGCGGCTTGGTCGCCACCACCAGCGCCACGCCCTCGGCCATGCCTTCGAGCAGGACCATCGGTAGTTCCATCTTCTCGTAGTGGTGGTCGGCCGGAAACACCTGCACCGAAGCGATCGAGAGTAGGTCGCGCAAACTCTTGACTTCGTTTAGAAATGTCACCTTCTCGGCCAAGCCATCGGCGGCGATCGCCTCTTGGATGCGGTGCTCTTCTTGAGCGTCGTCGTCGTCGCGGATCCGGCACGCCATCACAAAGTGGCAGTCCATCTGGCGAAGCACCCGCGGCATCGAGGCGGCCACCGTGCGAGCGGCGCGATCGTGGGCATAGTCGCCGGCGTACACCACCACGGGAAGATCCAGCGGGATTCGATACTTGCGCCGGATGGCGGCCTTGTCGCCCGCCGACAGCGGTTGGCCCACTTCGATGCCGACAGGAATGCGCACGGTGTTGCGGATTCCTTCCGCATTCAGCGACTGTTCGGTCTCGTCGCTCAGGCACACTACTGTCGACCCGACCAGCCCAGCGCCGACGCCCACCGTGGTTCGCGGCGGGTGCACCAACGTGTGGACCACCGGCAGGCCGTTCAGGCGACTGCCAGCGCGCACCACGCTGGCCACCAGCCGATCCGCCGGCCAGAACAGGTGCAGCAACGCCACATCGTGCATGTCGATCAGCTTGGCGAACAGGCCCAGCCGCCGCCCGACCGAGGTATGGCCGCCAACGCGCGGTCCCCAGGCCGGCTCGGTCTCGACGCCCGGATCCTGTGACAGCACGCCCTCGTGGGTGAGCACGCGCGGCCGGTAGCGCTTCAGATGGGTCGCCACGCCGCGCACCAAGTTCTTGTCGGTGCGCGTCCAGGGCGGCTCGATCGGGCCCGACAAGTACAAAACCCGCTGGCCATACTCGGTCATGATGCGCTCCGCCCGTGCTGCCCGGCGCTGAGGCGGGCGGCGGCCAAGACGGCCTCCAGCTCGGCCGAGGTCAGGCTGCGCTCGCTAGTTCGGCAGTCTACGCGCAGGGTTATGCTGCGCGCGCCGCCCGGTGCTTCGTACTCGTACAGGTAGCGGACAGCCACAGCGGGCAAGTTCGCCGCCTGCAAGTCCGCCAAGACCGCCGCGCAGACCCACGCTTGGCGAATGCTGGCGGCCACAGGCACGGTCAAATCGACGCTGGCACCCGGATGGCGTGCCGGCGCTTGACCGCTGACCGGCGCGTCGGGGAGCGCCAGCAGCGCTTCCAGGTTCAGCTCGGCTACGGCCACCTCGGCCGGCACATCCAGGGCGTGGCGCACGTCGGGATGCAGCAGCGTGACCAGGCCCACCACTGCGCTGTTGGCCCCGCGCAGCCAGCCGCAGCGCTGCGGGTGCCGCCAAGTCGTTGCCCAATCCGGAGCCGCCGCCGGCAGTTGCTCGGTGTCGGTCCCTGCCACCGCCGCCGACACGCTCAGCTCGGCCTTGCCCAAGGCCCGCGCCGCGCTCTGTACCGCCGCCACCGCCTCGGCAAAGACGCGCTGGCTCACGGCCTTTTGCGGACGCGTGCGCTTGGCCCCTTCGGCGCCGCCGCCCAAGCGTTCGCCGATCGCGATGCCCAAGCGAATCGGTTGCAATGGTAGCGGGTTGTCCGCCGCCAGCACGCCGCGGACCGCCGCCTGCATTTCTGGACCCAAGCGGCCCAGCCAAGCCTGACGCAATGGATCGTGGTCGGGCTCGCTGGCCAGATCGGGCAAGCCCAGATCCAGCGCATCGCGCTCGGCCTGCGGCAGCGTGCGCCCGGCCACGGGCACAAACACGCGCCCCAACTCGAACAGCCCTACGACAAAACCCTCGCGCGGGGCCTCTTTGCCATCGCCGCGAAGCAGGTTCTGCTCCACCGCGGCGATCAGGTTGGGCGCCAAGTTGCGGCGGAGCGTACCCTGATCGCGCGAAATGGCGTTGCGCACGGCCATCCGGCCCAGACCCGGCTCGGCCAGGCTCAAGCGTTGACGCTGGCCATCGTGGTCAAACCCATAGAGCAGCACTTCGCACAGGCCTTGCTGCAGCGTCAGCGCCGCGCGAATCTTGCGCTCGGCCAGGCGCGTCCCCGGCGTGTAGGCTGGCCGCGACGGGATCAGCGGCGCCTGGCTGGCGATGCGGTGGTAGCCGTAGTGGCGTCCCAGCTCTTCGACCAAGTCTTCGGCGTGATGGATGTCTTTGGTGGCGCGGTAGGTAGGCACGCGCACGGCCAATTCGCCGCTGGGCTGCGGATCGACGCCAAACTCAAGGCTGCGCAAGCAGTGGACGATCCACGCGTCTGGCATCTCGGTCTTATTGACGCCCAAGCGCGACCGCAGGTAGTCGCAATGACTGACGATGACGCGCGTGGGCGGCCGCTGCCGGGCAAAGTCGCCCGCGTCCAGCAGCTCGCTTGCGACCTGCGCACCCGGGCAAAGATCCAGCAGCGTCCGCAAGAAGCGCAGCGCCGCCGTGTGCGCCAGCTCGGGATCCAGCGCTTTCTCGAAGCGGGCCGAGGACTCGGTGCGCAGACCGACACGCATCGCGGTCTTGCGCACGGTCGCCGCGTCGAAGGCCGCGGCCTCCAAGATGATCTCGCGCGTATCCTCGCGGATCTCGGAGTCGCCGCCGCCCATCACGCCCGCCAGCGCCACTGGACCTTCGCCGTCGGCGATCACCAGATCCGCGGGCACCAAGCTGCGATCCTGGCCGTCCAGCGTGCGGACGACTTCGCCCGGCCGCGCCGCCCGCACGCGAATCTGGTTGCCGCGGACGTAGCGCGCGTCAAAGGCGTGCAACGGGTTGCCCGTCTCGAGCATCACCAGGTTGGTTGCGTCGACCACATTGCTGATCGGCCGCACCCCCAGCCGCCGCAGCAGCAGGCGCAGGCCCACCGGCGACGGCGCCGTGGTCACCCCGGCGACGCGGGCACAGCAATAGCGAGGGCACAGCGGCGTCTCTACCGCCACGTCGACCGGCGCGCCCGCAGCCAAATTCACCCGAAGATCCAAAGGCTGCAGCGGCTTGTTCAGCATCGCCGCCACTTCGCGCGCCACACCGTACTGGCCCCACAGGTCCGGGCGGTGGGTGATCGACTTGTTGTCGACCTCGTACAAGACGTCTTCGATATCGACCGCTTGCGTGAGGTCGGTGCCCGCCGGGGCGTGCACGCCGTCCAGCGACAGCAGCCCGCCGTGGTCGTCGCTCAGGCCCAGATCCGCCTCGGATGCCAGCATGCCCGGCGACTTGATGCCGCGCACCTCTCCGTCGCGGACCTCGATGCCCGACGGCAACTTGATCCCCGGCGGCACGAACGGCACGCGCATCCCCAGCCGCAGGTCCGGCGCGCCGCACACCACCTGCACCTGGCGACTGCCCAGATCCACCGTCGCTAGGCGGAGTTTGTCGGCATTGGGGTGGGGCGCGACGCCGATCACGTCGCCGACCAGCACGCCCCGCAGGCCGTGGCCCCAGCGGTGCACGCCGTCGATCTCGGCGACCGTGCAGGTAAAACGCTTGGCGAACTCAAGGGGATCGACGCCCTGGGTGTCGACCCACTGCGAAATCCACTTCCAGGAGACGATCATGGTCGACCTGCCGGCCTGCGCGGCCTATGGTTGGCGTATTCAGAACTGGCTTAGCCACCGGAGATCGCCCGACAAAAGCAGTCGGACGTCGGGTACTTGGAAGCGCATCATCACCAGCCGCGACAGGCCCAGGCCAAAGGCCCAGCCCTGCCATTCGGCCGGATCCAGGCCGCCGGCGCGCAGGACTTGCGGGTGCACCAGCCCGCACGGCAGCAATTCGAGCCAGCCGGACTGCTTGCACGCCGAGCACCCCGTGCCGCCGCACAACTGACACTGGACATCGAGCTCGAAGCCCGGCTCCACGAACGGGAAATAGCCTGGCCGCAAACGGACTTCCACGTCGCGTTTGAGGATCGCCGACAGCAACGTGCGCATCGAGTCGAGCAGGTGGCCCACCGACACGTGGCGGTCGATGAGCAGGCCCTCCAGCTGATGGAAGGTGTGCTCGTGGCTCGCGTCGGTGGCCTCGTAACGGTAGACCTTGCCAGGGAAAATCGCCCGGAACGGCGGCCGGAACGCGTGCATCGCCCGCACTTGACCCGATGAGGTGTGGGTGCGCAGCAAATGCCCGCCCTCGAGCCAAAACGTGTCCTGCATCTCGCGCGCAGGGTGCCAGGCCGGGATGTTCAGGGCTTCGAAGTTGTCGAATTCGCTCTCGACTTCGGGGTAGTCGAGTACGTGGAAGCCCATCGAGGTGAACACGGCCTCCACTTCGGCCTGCACTTGGCTGAGCGGGTGGCTGTGGCCCATGCGAGCCGCTCGCCCCAAGGCAGCGTGGGCCGGCACGGTCTCGTCAAAGCTGTCATCGGCGAGTTCCGCTTCGACTTCGGCCCGTTCCAGGCCTTGGCGGCGCGCTTCGACGGCCTGCTCGACCTGGCCTTTCACGGCCGCTGCGGCCGCGCCGTAGGCCCGCCGATCCTCAGGCGGAATGGTGCCCACTTTGCGGACCAGCAGGGTCACTTCGCCTTGCTTGCCCAGCGCTTCCACTTCCAGCGACCGCAGGCCGGCCAAGTCGGGCACCTGGGCGGCGGCGGCGACCCAGCGATCGCGCACCGCGTCGAGTTCGTCTTGCCACGCAACCACCATGACGCGCTCCTTGGTCGGACTATTTCTTTGGCTTGGCCTCAAGGTCCGCGCCGCCGGCAGCGGGGGCCGCCGCGCCGCGCTTCATGACATGGTAGCCAAAGTCGCTCTCGACCACGTCGACCTGGCCCACGCCCAGCGACAGCGCCAGTTGCTTGAACGGCGCCACCATCGGCGAGTCCTTGCTGACCGGGTAGGTGCCCGGGCCGGGATCGTCCGACTTGGCGGCTTCCTTGATCTTGGCGAAGTCGGCGCCCTTCTTGCGCGCGTCGTGACACAGCTGGATCGCCAGCTTTTCCGCCTCTTCCTTGGTGCGGGTGGCGGTCGAGCGCATCGCGCCCTGGTAGGCGATCAGGATGTGGGTGACCTCGACTTCGGTCGGCTTGGGATCCTGCTTGCTGGGGCAGGCGGCCTGATCCTCACCCTCGGCCGGGCAGGGGTCCTTCATCACCGCGACCAGTGGCTTCTCGGGCGCGACGAAGTCGAAGGGCATCCGCTTCATCACGTGGAAGCCAAAGCGGGTCTTGGCGATGTCGACCTGATTGACGCCCAAAGACAGCGCCATGGCGGTGAACTCGGGCACAAAGCGGCGGCGCATCGGCGGGGTCACCTCGTAGATGCCTGGGCCAGGATCCTGGCTGAATTCCCAGATCAGCTTGACGAAGTCCGCACCTTGCGTGCGGGCCTTGTGGGCCACTTCCTGGGCGAGCTTTTGGGCGCCGGCTTCGTCGCGGCCGGCCTTCTTGCCGGGCAGCGAGCCGTCCCAACCGATCAGCACATGGGCGATCTTGATGTCGTCGTCGACGGTGGCAGGCTTGGCCGGGCACGAAGCCGGGTCCTCGCCGGGCAGCGGGCAGGGGCCTTCCATCGCCGAAGTGGCGCTGACGGCGCCGGGCATCGCGGCCGCGCCCGCGGCACCAGGCATGGCGGCCGGGCTGGCGGGCTTGGGCAGATCCGCCGGCTTGGGCTCTTCGGCCTTGGGGGCTTCGGTCTTGGGCGCCTCGGCGGGTTGCTCTTTCTTGCAGGCCGGAGCCAGCGCCAACGCGGCCAGGGCGACCGTCAACGACATCGAAAGGTGACGCATTTTTCCTCGAAATAGTGGGTAACTATGCAAAAGGGGAAGCAGAAACTTGGCCAGGAGCCCGCAGTCATCGTCCGCGGCGGTCGCCGGCAGGCGCAATATTCTGCGTTAGGGCTTCACCAGATACAAGCCGATCGCGTTCGAACTGGCCCAGAGCGAAGGACTCGCTGGGGATGCGGGCGGTTGGCGAGGCCGATCCCGAGGCTACCCGGCTTGCTGCGGGTGGACCGCGCAGGGCTGCTGGCACGCCACGACCCCATTGCAGTCAAACCGCAGGTGATCGGCCGGAGCCAGGGCCTCTAGCGCTGCCGCTTCGACTGAACTCGGCGGGAACAGCACCGCCAGCCGTTTGGCGACGGCCAGCAACTGTGGGACGCCCAAAGCAAAGTGGCTATCGATCAGCCGCAGCCGATAGGCCATCAGCCGCACGCAGCGCCACGGCACGAACGCGATTTCGCTGTGGCTGGGCCGGGTCCACAGGCCCGCGCGCACCATCTCGCGCACCAGCCAGAAGCAAGCGACCGATTGGGCACCGCGCAGCACGGTCTGGCCCAGAGTGCCCACCAGCACCTCGGCCGACGGAGCCTCGGTCAGCTGCTGCGGCAAGTCCGCTTGCGCCTTCAGGGCCCGGCCGCCAATGGCCGCGTCCGTCAGCACCGCCCGTAGCTGCGCTACCGCCGGCGCGGATCCGGCCAGATTCCAACGCACCAGACCATCGACCAGCGCCTCGGGCCGGTCGAGCAGCAGCGCCAGCGGCGTCAGTGTGCCGCCAGTGCGCTCCAGCAGTTCATCGGCCAAAGTGGCATCGCCGGTCACCGCGTAGCAGCGGGCCAGCAGGGCCGCCAAGAACAGGTGTCGCGCCGGTTCGTTTTGCGCCATGCGACTTTCTAGACCATGGGCCAACAGCAGCGACCCACCGCCCAGGCCGGCCGTGCGGCCGTGATCGCGCAGGGCCTGCACCACCGCGGCCGGATCGAGCGGGGCGCGCTGGCAGGCCGCCTCGACCCGGGCAAAGCGGACCAGCACCTGCGGCGGGGTCGTCTCGGTGTGGAGCGGTTGGGCGGTCGCCACGCTGGGTGTCTGCGCAACCTGGGGCAGCGGCTGCAGTTCTGGCACCGCCAGCGGCGCTGGGGCAGGAGCAGGGGCGTTCTTTGTCTCTGTCTTGACCTTGGCCGGCGCCTTGGCGGGCGCCTTGGCGGGCTCGTCGATGGGCGCTTCGAATTGCGCGGCGTACTTGGCAAAGGCCGCCTCGTCGACCGGCTCGGCCTCGGGCGGCATGTCCAGGTCTTCTTCGAATTCCTCGTCGTCGCCTTTGGTTGCGGCCTTGGCCGGCGCCGCTTTGGCTGGCACGGGCGCCGCCAACTTCTCGGACGCGGGCGGGGCCGGACGCGGCGGCGGTGCGGCGACGACGGGCACCGGGGCCGGCGCAGCGGGCGCGGCTTCGGCGTTTTTCTCGTCTTCCAAGAATTCATCCACATCGATGGTGCGCAGGCGCGGCACGGCCTGTTTGCCGGCGTCGGTCAGGCCCCAACGGATGCCAATGAGCTTCATCCGCCCCGACACCACCAGCCATTTGATAAAGGTCTTGAAGGGTTCCAGCGTGATCGGCTTGCCCGGATACACATAGCTGGTCATCAGCCGGTGCAACTCGTGGGTCGAATGCAGGCGCCCGCCCCCTTCGGCGTCCAGCGCTTCCAGCGTGTACTTGACCAGCAAGGTGTTTTCGTCGATCAGGCGCCGGTACACCTGGTCGCGCATCGCCTCCTCGGTGTCGGCGGCAAAGAACCGCTCGGCCCACGGCCCCAGGCGCACCACGCCGTCTTGCAGCACGTCCACAAAGCTGAACAGCGCTGGCGCCTCGTCTTTGTTCCACAGGTTCTCGTCTTTGAGCCAGTCGCGGAACTCGCGCGAGGTCATCTGGTTACGGCGGATGTGGCCGTAGACCTTGTTCATCGTCGCCAGCATGCTCTCTTCGCGTACGCCAGGGAAGGCAGCAAAGTCAATGCGTTGGGCCATGGTGCGTCCTCTGGGTCATCGCTCAAGACCTTGTTCATTACCCGAGACCGGGATCAGTATCCGAGATCGGGGTCAGTGCCCTGAGCTGGATCAGCGGGCGACGAGCGCCGCGCCGGGGTAGCGGCAGGGTAGCGGCAGGGTAGCGACATGGGGGCGCGACGGCAATACGCGACCGCGTGGGCACAGAAACGTCCTGAAAGTACAGGATTGCTGCAGTGTGGGTGGCCGCCGGCCTGCGCCTGTGCCTATACTGCGGCCATGGTTCGCAGTCTCATCGTCATTGCGTTGTGGTTGGTCCAGGTTCCGTCTGCATGGGCGCTGTGGGTGGTGAGCCCGCAAATGCAGCCGCTGTTGGCGCGGGCGTTGACCGACCCGCAGGCTCCGCCGCTGGGCGACGGCTATCGGCCGCAGTCGGTGGTGGTGCGCCAAGACCGCATCCAGGTGGTCTTGCAGAAAGCCGACGCCGATTCCCAGCAATTCGACGTGACCCGCCCCTCGGCCGACGCCAGCCCAACGGCCGACGACACCAAGCAGTTCCATGTTGAAGGGCCGCAAGGGCCCTTGCGCACGGCGCTGATCGAGCGGCTGCGCGGACTGGACGGGCAGTTTGCCTGGACGCAGGTGGAGGCGACCGGCAAGGCCCCGACCGTCGAGCCCCTGCAGCAGCTGGGCCTGATCGCCCGCGAGCAGGCGTTGCGCGATCCGGCTGGCGCCAAACAGGCTGCGCTGGCGCTTGCCAAGCAGTGGCCCCCCACCGCTGCCGAGCCGACGCTCGCGTGGGGACTGGCCGTTCTGCTGGCGCAGTTGGGCGAGCGCGACTTGGCCGGTTCGTACCAGGGCGCAGTGGTGCAGGCGACCCAGGATGTGGCTCGCGTGTCGGCCGAGGTGCTGCCCCTGCGGGCCGCCGCGCTGGCGTCGCTGGGCCGCGCAGCCGAGGCCGACCTTGCGCGCGCCGAGTGCCGCAAACGGGCTGCCAAGCCCCACGTTTGCGAGGTGTACCGCGAGCTGGACTGGTACAACGCGGTGGGCCAGTGGCCGGCGGCGGCCGCACTGATGGACCAGCAACTCGGCGACGGTCAAAGTGCTTCGCTGGCAGATTTGCTGCAGCGTGCAGCGCTGGCCGGGCGGATGGGCGATGCCGCCGCCGAGATGCGCTGGGCCAAGGTGGCGCGTGCGCGTTTCCGCAACGATCCCGACTCATTGGCGCTGTGGGCGACCGCTTGCTTCCGCGCCCAGCAGTTCGAAGAGGCGGTGGCGACGTACGAAGAGCTGTACCACGCGGCGCCGGACCGACCGTCCGTGCTGGCGCACTTGTCGGGTGTTTTCAATCGAATGCATGGCACAAAGGGCCGGCCAGACATCGAACAAGCGTGGCACCGGCTGGCCGCGAAGTTGACCGAACGCGCCCGCGACCCCGGCGACGTGGTTGCGCAATTTCTGTATGCAGTCAAAGTGTTCTATGATGCCGACTTTGCCCACGCCATCGAGTTGTTCCACGCGCTGGAAACCCGGCTGCCGCACGAAGCCCGCGTGCCGATCTATTTGGCCATGGGCAACTACTGGAGCGGCCAGCAGGCCGAGGCCGAGAAGTACGCGCGCAAGGCGGTGGAGATCGGGCCCCTGGACCCGGATGTGTACTACGTGCGCAGCAAAGTCTTTCAGGATCAAGACGCCAGGGCCGCCGCCCGCGATTTGCGCCGCTACATCGAGCTCGCCGAAGCGCCCGGCGCGATCGCCTTTGCCGACAAGACCGAGCGGGTCCGCAAGGAGTTGGAGTTCTTGGATCGCGGCGAGCGTCCGCCGGATTGGGATCGGCCTGGGTTCGACAGCCAGGGCCACGCCTCGGCCCGCTGGCTGGCTATCGGTCTGGCACTGACCATCGGCGCGATCGTGCTCTGGCGTCGCCGCAGCGAAGCGAGGGCCGCGTGACCCCGACCAGCGCGTCGCCGTGGCTCGACCCAAGGCGTTTCCCGGTGCGCAAGTACCTGGCGGCCGCCCGGCGCGACCACCGGCCTGTTTCGGATCGCGAGTTGGCCGAGCGGGACTACCTGGGCGAAATTCGGCGGCAATGGGCGACGCTCTTGCGGCAGGCCGGCGCGCCGCTGAAACCCGACGACCTGCTCGTCTGTGCCAGCGACCGCGAGGCCGTGGATTTGGCGCTGGGTCGGCTCCTTCAGCCCGGCGACGTGGTCTTGCGGGCCGAGCCGGTGGCGGGCCAGGTCGCGCTGACCACGTTGGCGGCAGGCGCACGCTATTTGGACGTGGGCCGCACCGAACAAGGTTTGCCCGACGCCGCCGGTCTGGTCCTGGCCCTGCAAGCGCATCCAGAGGCCGTTTTCTGGGGCGAAGTTCCGGCGTTGACGTGTGCCGACGATCTGGCTGGCTCGGCCGCTCGGCCAGCGCGAGCCCGCATTGCCGACTGTACTGCGGCGGCCTGGGACACGGAACTGCCAGACGCCGACGCGTGCGTGCTGGCGCTGCGCGATCCCGACGCTCCCGGCGAGCCCGTGCTGTACGGTGTGGCCACGCGCACGGGTTGGGGAAGCGAGCTGGAGTCGCTGCACGGCCGCGGACATTTCAGCGAGCGCGCCCAGTTGCACGCCCTGGCCGTGTTGCAGGGGCTGGTTGCGCAGCCGCGCTGGCCCGAGGTTCGGCGTAGTGAAGTTGCTGAGTTGGCTAGCCAATTCCTTGGCGCAGCTTCTAACTGGCCTGGAGCCGTGGCCCCAAGTCATTTTGGTCTGCGAGCGGCGGTGCGCTGCTTGGCCGCAGATCCTCAGGCCCTGGCCGCGCGTCTCCATCCCCAGTTTCTGCAGCTGCGCGCTCTGCCCGCCCATCCGGCAGGTAGCTTGCTGTGGCTTGATTTGACCGGGCAATTGCCTTTACCGCATTGGCAGGCAATTGGGCAAACGTTTGACCAGAGCCAGCACGGGGGCTAACCTGCTCGTGCCTGCTGCCCGAATCGGGCCGTGCGGGTGCCCTGCGCTCCAACGGGCCCGCGAAGGACCGAGATCGCCGATGATGGCTTGCCGCCGCCAAATTGCCTGCCCCATTCCCCTCCGCGCGCAGTCGCTGCCGCTGTCTGGGGCGCTGCTGGTTGCCGTCCTGTTCGCGGCCTGCACTGCCGAACCGGGGCCGCAACCGCCGCGCTTGGCGCACCACGTCGAGCAGTTGCTGGACAAGCCAGAGTTGTTGCCCACCGCGGCTTCGCCCACCGCCGCCGACGCTCCAGCCGAAGCGACCCCTGTCGCCCAGCCCGCGGCGGCCTCGCCCGCGGTCGTACAGGCCGCCGAGCCGGCTGCCGCGCCCGCAGCTGCACCCGACGCAGGGCCGGCCGCGCCACTGAACCCGCCGGCCGCCGAGCCGGTCAAAGCCGCAGAGCCAGCCAAAGGGGCTGAACCGGCCAAGGTCGCTGAACCGGTGGTCGCCAAAGCCGAGCGACCGGAGAAAGTCGACAAGGCAGAAAAAGCTGAAAAGGCTGACAAATCGGACAAAACCGAGAAGGCCGAGAGGAGCGACAGCAAGGCGGCCAAGGCCGAGCCCGCCAAAGTCGAGCCCGCGAAAACCGAGCCTGCCAAGGCCGACGGCGGTGTGGTCGTGCCCGAAGGCGCCGACGCGACCGACCTGTACTACAGCGGCAAACGCAAGCTGGAGCAAGGCGACTTGAACGGCGCGATCAACGACTTGCGGGCCTCGCAGCAGCTGCGGCACTCGGTGCGGACGTTGACGCTGTTGGGGCGCGCCTACTTTGACGCGGGCCAGATGGGACCGGCGGAAAAAGCGCTGAAGTCGGCGGGGAACTACGACGACGCCATGCTGCTGCTGGGTCAGCTCTACCAATCGACCGGCAAGTCGGCCCAGGCCCGCAAGGTCTACGCTCAGTTCTTGTCCCTGTTCCCCGACCACGCCAAAGCCGAGTGGGTTCGTAAACTTCTGCAGGCCCTGTAGCGGGCCAACCCTCCCCCAAAGCGAGGACTGATGCGACAACCCCTTTTGGCTGGTCTGGTGACTGCCGCGGCGTTGATGGCCAGCCTGACGGCCTGCAACAAGTCCACACCGGCACCTGCTGGCGCCGCGACTGCGAGCCAGGCCGCGGATTTGCCGCACGGATCCACCGCCACGCAAGTGGGACCAGGCGCCGAGCCGAGCGGCTTTGTCGCGACCAACAAGCCCGATCCCAATTGCGTTGGCTGCACCGGCCCGGATGCCGGCAACGTGCCCCAGTACTTTGGCAAACCCGATCTGAAGTTGGACGCCCAGATGCTGGCCGAGGTGCAGGCCTCGATCGACACCAACAACACGCTCATCGAGGGCGGGATCGACATCTTGGAGAAGAACGCCAAGACGCCCGATAAGGCCTTGCCGGAACTGGAGAAATATCTGAAGGAGCACGCCAGTGCCATCGACACGGCCCACAGCAAAGCGGCCGAGATTCGCGCGCGGCTCCGCGGCGCCGGCTACGATCAGGACATCCCAGCAGAGATTCGCCCGGCCTTTGAGCAGCGCATGGGCAAGATCGCCGAGCGGCTGGAGCGGATGCGCGAAGTCTATGCGACGCGCCGCGAAGTGCTGGGCGCCTTTGGCAAGCTGTTCCCGCGAGGCAAGTAGCGCGTGGACGGTTCGAGTCCGCCCCAACTGCCCAGCGACATGGTGCAACTGGCGTGGCTGCGCTGGCTGGGGCTGGCGTGGCGGATGCGCCGGCCGGGCGTGGGCTGGTTGACCGTGGCGCTCCTGGCCAGCTGGTTCGTGCAAGACAGTGCGGGCCTTTGGCTGGGCGACAACGCCGACACGCAGTGGCTGCTGGCCTTGGGCCACATTCCCTATTACGTCGTCCGCGGGCACTGGTGGCGGCTGATCACGCCCACCTGGGCGCATACCGATGTGCTGCACCTGGGCGTCAACGCGCTGATGCTGTGGGTGGTCGGTCGGCCGATCGAAGCCGCCTACGGTCCGGCGCGGCTGCTGCTGATCTGGTTTGGTTCTGGGCTGTTCGCGGGCATCGCCATGCTGGGCAACCCGCCGCTGCAAGTGACGGTGGGCGCGTCGGGGTCCGTCTACGGCCTGGTCGCGGCGCTGGTGGCGCTGGGTGTCAAGTTGGCGCCGCGGTTGGGTCCGCGGATGCGCTGGCTGATGATCGGCGTGCCCGGTCTGTGCTTGCTGGCGCTGCTGCTCGTGGGCGGGCAACACACGGATCGCGTGGCGCATTTGGGCGGTGCGGTCGGTGGCCTGACGATGGGCGTGGTGCTGCGACCGCAATTCCTGCCCCTTGGGCTCGCCGGTCGCAGGCGGGCTTCGCCGGGGTGGTTGCGCGGATTGGCTTGGGCGGGAGCGGTCTTGCAGGTCCTGGCCGTCGTACTGGCCAACTTGAACAGCGTGCAGGGGATCGTCTTGCCCGCCGTGCCCGCCGAGTCGTTTCAGTTCGACGATTTGCGGGTCCGTTACCCCGGCGACGTGCGCCGCGGCACCTTCCACTTGGCCAGCGGCAGCTGCGACGGCGACTTGGCCGACGGGGCGTGGGCGCTGCGCTCGGGTCGGATGCCTTGCTGGCCCCTGCCGCTCTCGGGCGCGCTGGTGGTAGCCAAGCGGACGCAACTTTTTACCATGGACGCGGGGGATTTTGACGCGCTCCGCAAGTCCGCTCAGACCGGCCGCTGGGTCGAGCGTCAGCCGGGCGTGCTGGTGAGCGCGCTGGGCCGCGAGTACGCCAGCGTCGTGTTCGCCACCCCGGTGCTGCTGCCGGCGTACCGCAAGAGCTTGGCCGAGCTGGCCACGCCGGCTGGTCAAGCGTGGGTCCCGCCGCCCGACGCGGTGATGCTCAGCCAAGCGGTGACGCTCAGCCAAGCGGCGACGCCTGCGGTCGTCCCCGGATCGTGACGGACTGGCCGGGTTGATGTAGTCTGGCGACGCCAGAAGGGCCTGGCGCGGAATCGACATGGCGCAACCTGCAGCACAACCAACCCGTACCGCCGCCGTGGCTGGCCAACGCCCCGAGTCGCGCCGTGCGCTTTGGCTGGCCCTGGCGGTGCTTGCTCTGGCAGGCGCGGCGATCGCCTGGCGGTTCATGGCGCAAGCCCGTCCCACCGAGCGGGCTCGCCAGCTGATGGCCGACCTGGGCGCAGAACTCTACGACCGGCCCGTGTCGCCCGGTGAGTATGACCTGGCGCTGCAAGGCAATCCCGCGGCGCCCGGCCAGCCGACTTCGCTGCGCGCCGTGGCCGAGAAGGCCGACGTGATCTTCCTGCATTTCTGGGCCAGTTGGTGCCCGCCTTGCCTAGAGGAACTGCCAGAAATCGCCGAACTCGCCCGGTCGCTCGAAGGCACGCGCTGCAGCCTGACGGCGGTGGGCTACGACGACGATTGGGATGCTCCCAATGCGACCCTGCGCAAGACCGTGGGCGACCCGGCCAAGTTGTCCGGCGTCTGGCTCCGCGACCCCGAGGGCCAAGACGGCGACGCCAGCAAGATGCTGCGCCTGTCGCTGGGTACCGAAAAACTGCCCGAAACATGGGTGATCATTCGCGGTAGGGTCGCGGCGCGCTTTATCGCCGGGCAAAAGTGGTCGCAAACGCGCATGATCCGCGCGATTGGCATGCTGTGCCCACCCGCGACCAAGACGCCATGAGCGAATCGCCGGCGGTGGTTGACGACGGGCCCGAGGCCGAGCAAGGCCCCGAAGAGCCTGTGCTTTTGCCGCCTCCGGGGCTCGTTTGGACTACACTGGCCGCGCTGGTTGCCGTGGCCGCCGCCGCCATCCTGTGGGCGCCGCCGGTACGCGAAGTCGTGGAGCCGTCGCTGCAACTGCGCGACTGGATGAGTGATTTGGACGGGCTGGCCGAAATGGCTCGCCGCGACGATGCGCTGCTAGTTGCAGATGTCAAACGGGGCGCGGGCGGGCGCGCCACCCAAGAACAGAAGATCCGAGAGGATCTGGCGGCCTGGCTGACCTACGAGCGCGACCTGGGCGCCCTGGACGTGGAGTCGAGCCTACCGGCGCGGCTGCTGCTGTCGGGGCTGCAAGAGCGCGTGCGGACGCTGGTTTTGACGGCAGGGCCCGACGCGCTGCGGGCGATGGCCGTGCGCTATGGCCGCGACGTGCGGGCGGGCATCGAGCTGGCCCTGGACCCGCTGCACGCCGGCAAGCAGGACGGGCAGGTCGACCGGTTGGCGCCGGGCCTGCGCGCCACGCTGCAGGCGATCGGCATGGACCGGTTCGAGAAGGCGGGGCGACTGCAGCCGGCGGCGGCCCGCGTGGTCGAGGCGATGGCCGCGCAGCGGATGCTCGAATTGGGCGCCCGCCTGCCCGATCGCCCGCATCTGCCGGCAGACGTGCAGGATCTGGTGCTGCGGTTCCGCATCGAGGCCAACGACGCCCTGCCGATCGAGCGGCGCTTGCAGCTCCTTGGCCAGCTGGCCGAGCGCGACCCCACCTATCCAAGTGTTTTCGTGCGCGGCGTGCTGTTGGCGCGCAACGGCGACTGCGCAGGCGCGGTGGCGGCGTGGGATCAGGCGGTGCGCATGCGCCAGCAAGCGCCCTTGGCGCGGGCGAATTCGGCCTGGTGCCGGGCCCAGCTCAGTGTGGGTGCGGGGTCGCCATAGTCGCCGCGGCGGGCGGCTGGAAGCGCCCCATTGCCTTGCCCAAGGCCGCCACCGCGCCGGCAAATACGTCGCCGCGGTGGGCGTAGCTGCGGAACATGTCGTACGACGCGCACGCCGGGCTGAGCAGCACCGCGCCCTGGTCGCCACACAGCTGCAGCGCCGTGACGACCGCCTCTTCCAACTTGGCCGCCCGCGCGACCTGGAAGCCAGAGGGCAGGCAAGCCGCGATGCGCTCTGCGGTTTGGCCGATGAGGACCGCGGCGTCGGCCAGCTCGGCGACTACCGTACCCAGCTCGGCAAAGTCGCTGTCCTTCTCGGATCCGCCCGCGATCCAGACCACGCGCTCGCCCGGCGCCTTGGTCATGGCGCGCAAGCCGGCGATGGCGGCGTGCGGGTTGGTGGCCTTGCTGTCGTCAAAGAAGCGCACTTGCCCGATGTGGCCCACCGGCTCGATGCGGTGCGAGGGCAGGCCAAAAGAGCGCAGACCCGCGCGCAACTCGGCCAACGGCACCCCAAACGCCAGCGCCAGCGAACTGGCTGCCAGGGCGTTCTCTACGTTGTGCAAGCCCGTGATCGGGAAGCGGCCATCGGCCCCCAGTTCGCTGACGTGGCACAAGGCGATGCGCTGGCTTCCGCCCAAGGCCCACCACAGGCGCTCGCCGTCAAAGCCCAGGCCGCGCTCGGGAATCCCTTGAGTCGAGAACACTTGCCAGGCGTGGGCCACGCCCTTGCGCAGCAGCGCCCGCTCGTCCTCCAGCTCCACGTCGTCGCCGTTGACCGCGTACCAGTCGCCCGGCCCCATCTTGTGGCGCACGCTGCACTTGGTCCGAACGTAGCGCTCTAGATCGTTGTGGAAATAATCCATGTGATCCAGCGCGATGTTCGTCACCACCGCGGCGCGCGGCCGGAACTGCTGGCAGGTCCACAGCTGGAAGGCGCTGACCTCGGCCACCACCACCGAACTGGGCCCAAACTGGCCCAGGAAGCCGCAGAGCGGGTCGCCGATGTTGCCGCCGACCGTGACCTGGTAGCCCGCCTGCTGCAGCAAGTGCCCGGTCCACAAGGTGGTCGTGGTCTTGCCGTCCGTCCCCGAGATCGCCGCGATCGGCACGCCCAGGCCCGAGTCGCCACGTTCGAGCCGGTAGAACAGCTCCAGCTCGCCCACTACGCCGCTCGCCAGCGCCTGCACATCGCGAAACCGATTGGAATGCGGGCCGATTCCCGGCGACAGCACGAACAGATCGCCCCTCCGCCCGGCCGGACCGCCGCCCACCGCCACTTCGATGCCCGGGGCCAACTGCTGCAGCTGTTCCGTCAGCTTGTGCTCGGGCGCGTCGTCCACGGCGAGCACCCGCGCCCCGCGCGCCGCCAGGGCATTGGCCGCCGCCACGCCCGACTTGCCCAGGCCCAGCACCGAGTAGCTGGCACCTTCCAGATCGCGCCACGCCGCCTGCTCCCACAGGTCGGCGTTGCGGGCCAGGGTTTCGCTCATGGTTGGCCGCCTCCCTGGCTGGACTGACCGGCGATGCGCTGGCCGGCGTAGCGATCGGCGATCTGGAACAGATCATCGCCGCCAAAAAATAGAACGCTGGCCGGCGCTTGTACGTTGGCGTGCAGCCACTCGGGGATCGCGTTCAAGTCGTGCACATAGGTCACGTTGGGCGTCACTTCGCGGATCTTGTCGCACAGGACGTGGACGTCGGTGCCTGGGATCGGTACTTCGCCCGCCGTGTAGAGCTCGGTCACCACCACCTGATCGGCGTCGCGGAACGCCTTGCGGTAGTCGTCCATCAGGTAGTGGATCATCGTGAAACGATAGGGTTTGAACACCGCCGTGATTGGCCCCAGGGCCTGGGCCCGCGCTGCTTCCAGCACGCGCTGGATGCCGGTGGGGTGCGAGATGTAGTCCTTGACGACCTCGACACCGGCGGCGTCGACCAGCGTGAAGCGGTTTTCGAGCCCCAGGTACAGCGGCGCAGCGCGCTGAATGGCCGCAAAGTCCAGGCGCTGCGACCACGCGGTGGCGATGGCGCCCAGCAGATTGCTGGCGTTGTAGGCACCTGGTAGACGGATCTCGACCCGGCCCAGCAGCTGGTAGCTGCCGTCTTCGTTGCGCATTTCCACGTCGAATGAACCGTGCATGCGTCCGCACTGCAGGTTGCGGCCGCGCACCTTGCACTCGTCGCCAAAACCGAACGTGACCAGGTGGATTGGGTCCTTCAGTTGCAGCTTGGCCAGGATCTTCTGGCAGCCAGGGTCGTCGGCGTTGATGACCGCCGTGCGCAGGCGCGGATTGCCATGGAAATACTGCAGAACTGCGGCTTCTAGCTTGGGCCACTCGGGGTAGTAGTGCAGGTGGTCCAGCTCCAGGTTGTTCAGCACGGCCACCACGGGATGGCTGTTGACCAAGCTGCCGTCGCTTTCGTCGACCTCGGCGACCAGCCAGTGCCGGCCCTGCGGATCCAGCGAGCCCGGCCGCGCGTTGGTGCCCCAGTTGTGCAGCAGGCCGCCGATGACAAAACCCGGCGTCAGTCCAGCGCTTTCTAGCAGCCAGGTGATCGCGCCCGACACGGTGCCCTTGCCGTGCGTGCCGATCACGCCGACCGAGTGGCGCTCGCCCACCAGCGCTCCCAGCGCCTCGGAGCGGTGCAGAATCGGGATGTTGCGAGCCTCGGCCGCCGCCAATTCGGGGTTGGTCTTGGGGATCGCTGTCGAGGCCACCACCACCGCCGCGCCGTCGACATTGCTGGCCGCGTGGCCGATGTGCACACGGATGCCCTCGTCGCGGAGCGCGCGGGTGATCTGCGACTCGCGCACGTCGCTGCCCTGAACGTCGACGCCGCGCGCTTTGAGCAGCCGCGCCACCGCCGACACGCCGATGCCGCCGATTCCGACCAGGTGCCAGGTGCCTACCGGCGGCCAAAGGCCACGACTCTCGATGGGATCGCTCACTTTTCCTCGTCCTGGGCCGCGTCGACCGCGGCCGTGTTGCTAGCAGAAAATCGGGGACAGTACCCTAAATCGCGCCCGGAATCACGGCCCGGTGGCGGTGGCGGCGCTGACGTCGCCGGCCGGAGTCACGGCGTTGCTCAGCAGCTGATTCGCCCGCCGCCGAACCAACGAATTGCTGTGATGTTCCGCGGCGTCACTGACGATCGCCCGCGCCTCAGGGCCCGCCATGCCGGCCAGTGCCACCAGCGCTGCGTCGACCACTTCGGGCTGGCCACTGGCCAATAGCGACTGCAAGACCGGCAGACTCGACGCATCGCCCAGCCGCCCCAGTGCCGCCGCGCAGACCGCGGCCAGATCCTTGCGCGTGTCTTTGGCCAGCTTTTCCAGGCGGAGCCGGTGCTTGCTCAGCTTTCGCTCGCCAATTTCGCGGCACGCCGCCTGAATCTGCCAGGTCTCGCCGTCCAGATAGGCCTCCAGTTCGGCCTCGGTCGCGCTCCCCGCCCACAACTCGCCCAGCGCGTCGCTCAGCGCCAGCACCATCGCCCGCGTCGCCCGTTCTTGCAGCCACGCGGCGGGGTCCTCCAGCGTCCCCGGCATGGGCAGCATCACCCGTTGCGACCGCTCGGCCACGCGGTTTTCGCTCGGCCGCTCGCCCGGCGTCTCGGCATGGGCCACGACCTGGATCAGCAACTGCCCGTTCTGATTGTAGTTCAGCGCGACCGGCCGCAGATCCCCGTCCAGCCGCTGCCAGGCGATCTGCACGCTGGCCCCCGCTTGCTCCTGCCGCGCGAGCTCTGGCATTGGTCCAAAGCCGCGCACCTGCTCCATGTTCTTGGCGGCCGAGCGCAGCGCCGAGTCCAGGCTTTCGGACGACAGCGCCGCCAGCCGCTGATCGTCTTCCAGTTGCATATCAACATGCAATTCAACAAGTTGCCAACGTCCTGACGGCCGCTGGCTGGCCGGCGCCTGTGTATTGACTTGGCGCTGGCCGGACTCGGGCTGTACGGGCGAGTCGGCCGGCTTCTTGGCGCACGCCGCGGCCAACACCAGCAAACTCGTTGCCAACGCGACCTTTTTCACGGAGCCACCTCGGCGTCGGCCATCACCACCAGCAGCGCCGTCGCCCGCGACGCCCCCACGTAGTGCAATCGCCGCGCCTGCTCCGCCGGGTAGTGGTCCAGCTCGGTCAACACCACCACCGGCGCCTCCATACCCTTGAACGACCTGGCCCCGCGCAGTCGCACCAAGCCCGGCTCGTCGCCGGCGGTCAGCCGCCATGGGCGCAAAAGTTCAGCAAAGTCGCGGTAGATGCTTTGGGCAGGCGAGCGCCCGGTCAGCACCACCACGTCGTCGGGGCGCACGCCCCCCTCGCCGCACAGCCGCTGCAAGACGCGCCGCAGGGCCCGACCTGGGTTGGGGCGCAGGTTCTCGTGTTGCACCGCCACCCCTTCGGGCGCCGCACAGCGCGCTTGTGCCATCACCGGCTCGACGCCCGACAGATGCGTGTGGATCGCCTGCGTATTGCGCCAGTTGATGGTCAGGGTCAGCGCTTCGGCCGCGCCGCGCACCGGGGCCGCATCGGGCCGCAAACGCTGCGCGTCGTCAAAGAATACATAGCGAATCGCCTGATGCGGCTCGACCAGCCACGCGTCCAGGGCTTGCCACCACGGCGCCAGAAAATCCTGGGCCTCGTCGACCACCAGCGCGTCAAAGAGCGGGCCCTTCGTGGCTGCCGCCTGCTGCAGAGCCTCAGCCAGCTCCACGTCAAAGAATTGCCGCGAGGCGCGGTCGTCGTCCGGCGCCTTGAAGCGATCGCGGTCCAATCCCGCAAGATCATAGCAAAGCTCGTGAAAGTGCCCCGCCACGATCCCCGGACAATCCGCCAGCGCGCGCCGCATGTGCCAACCCAGCGCCTTGTTGTAGCACGTCAGGAGGACGCGCAGGCCCTGGCGCGCCAGCAGCCGCGCTTTGTGCATGGCGAGCAGGGTCTTGCCGGTCCCCGCTGGGCCAAAAATCGCCTGCTGCCGCACCCGCGCCAGCATGTCCAGGACCTGCATTTGTTGCGGACCCAGGGCGATCATGCCGGCCTGGTCGTCGGCCAGGCGCTGCCACAGCAGCGGGCGGGCCTGGCGCGGTGCCACGAACGTGTCTTGCAGCGCCTGCCACCAGCCGCGCGACGAGGCATTGCCCGTGGCCGGTTGCCGCTGCGACCACAGCTCGGCCAGGGCCGCCACTTGCTTGGCCAGGCTGGTCGCCCTGTCGCGGTCGATGGTGATCTCGGCCGGCGCGTGCGGGGCAAACCCGCGCCGGGGGCACTGCGCCCCCAGCAGCAGGACGCCGTGCCCGTGGGCGGGCTGCGACGGACTGGCGGCCGGGTGGTCGGCCAGCTGCCGCAGCAGGGCGGTGCAGGCCATCTCGGCGCGAGCATAGGGATCTGGAATTGCGGCGCTCGCGCCGTCCAGGCCCAACTCCAGCCAGCGGTTCGAAGACGGCTCGTACAGTAGACCGCCGTCGACCAGCGCCAAGGTCAGCAGGCCCAGCTCGGGGTGCGCCGCCACGAACTCGATGCGACCGTCGTGCAGCGGGCCGTTCTTGGCCACCCGCCCGACCCACGCCGCGTCGCACACCACCAGCCACGCGTCAGAAAGTCCTGTGCGCAGCCGCTCGTATACCGTGCGCACGTTGGCGCTGGCCTGGGCCGGGGGCAGGGCAGGGATCATCTGGGCCATGCGGAGGTCCTTGGCGACGTCGCCGCCGGCAAGATACTCCGAAATGCCGCCGCGGTCAGCCCGCCAGCGCGGCTACTTGGGCCACGCCCCCTGCAGCGCGGGTGCGGCCTCGCGGCGCAGTTGAGCAAGGAACTCGGGCAGATCGGCCGATGGATGGTCGGCCAGCACCCGCAAGTGCTCGACCAGTGCTGCCTGATCGCCCAAGCGCGCCGCCGCACGCGCCGCCTGCCGATGGGCGCGCAGGTAGTCGGGCTGAAGTTGTAGAGCCCGTTCGGCCAGTTGCAGTGCCTCGGCCGGTTCGCGCTCGACCACTAGCCCCGCCAGGTTGCCCAAGGCCTTGGCGGTCGGCTGCAGGTCCACGGCGGCGCGCGTCCACTCTTCCGCCAATCGCCGGTCGCTGGGGGCGATGCGACCCGCCAAGACCGCAAGTTGGCCCGACATCAGCGCCCGCAGCGCCCGTGGACAGGGGCCACCCGGGGGAGAGGCCTGGGCACACACGGACTTGGCCTGCTCGAGCGGATCGCCCAGCGGCTGGCTTTGCGCCGCCACCGCGCCCCACGGCAGACCTAGCTGTAGGCGCGCACCGAGCCAGTGATCTTCTTGAGCCAAGCCTACTTCCCAACGCAACGGCTGGTCGCCGAGCGCACCGTCCACCCAGGCGTTCAGGCGGCCTGGCCCGTTGGGCAACCCGACGCCCTTGGCCAAGTCCGGGCGCTGCCAAACGCGGCCCAAGTGCGCAGCCATCGCATCGTCGCGCAAGAAGACCGCGGGAACACACGGCGCATCCGGGCGCGCTCCCTCGCCCACCTGGCGCCACAGACAAGCGCTCGCCGCGTGGTCGCTCGTCGTCACCAGCCACTGCCCGGGACCAGCGCGATCGAGCAAGAGATCGGCATAGCGGGCGCCCGCCTCCAGATCGCCTTGCCCCAAGTCTGGGGACCCGACTTGGGCTTGCCACAGGACCCCCGCCAGCAGCAGCGGCCCCGACCAAGTCCAGCGCACCTGCCGGAGCAGCCAGCGCAGACCCTCAAACGCGAGCACGCAAGTGCCCAACAGGACTAGTAGTCCCGCCTGCTGGTCGCGCAGCCCCATCGGGTTGACCAGCGCCGAGTACAGCGCATCGATCGCCAGCGCCGCTGCGGTGATCCCGGCCAATGAGCGCTGCCGCCGCCAGGTCACCGCCAACCCCAACGCCGCCGGCGCCAGCCACAGCCAGGCCTGGTCGCGAATCAGGGCCCACAGCGCCGTGAACCCGCCGGCCGCGCCCATCCGGTCGGCGAAAGCTTCGCGAATCGACGCCGCCGTCAGATGCTGGACCAACGCCGCCAGCGAGTCGATCGCCCCCCACGACAGCATCGGCTGCCGTCGCGCCGCCAACGGCAGATAGGCAAGGGTGGCCAGCGCCAGCCCCGCAAGTCCGACCCGGCCCAGTCGATCCCTCCAGCGACTGCGCGCGGTCGCTTCTGCCCACAGCCACGCCGCACCCGCCAAAAGCGCGGCCTCGACGTGGACTGCCGCACCCAGACCGGTCAGCACGGCAAGCAGCGCTACGGGGCGCGGCGACCGCGTCAGCGCAAACAAGGCCGCCGACGCCACCAGCCACGTAGGGGCATAGACCTCGCTGGCCCGGATGTGCATCGCCAAGGCGCCCAAGGCTAGGGGAGCCACGCAGACGGCCGCCTCGTCCACAACTTGGCGAATATTGGCCGGCCACGCGACGCCCAGCGCTCGCCGCCACAGCACGACCGCGGCCACTGCGCTGACGGCGCCCAGGAGGTGAACGCGCAGGGCTGCGGACGCCAATGGCCATTGCGCCAGGTCATGGCCCGCCAGCACAAACGCCGCAAAACCGGTGGGATGGGGGACGCCCAGCGACGTGGCCGCCGCCGCCAATTCGCCGCTGTCGAACCAGGCCACCGCCGGTGCCAGCAGCCAGACCCAGGCGGCCACGGCGAATGCAGGCCCAAGCCAGGGCCAAATCGGCTGCGGGGGCGCGGGAACAGCCGCGGGCGATGCCGGCGCGTCCACGCTTACAAGCAGAACAGCTCGACTTGGTTTTGCGGGACCAGCGCGCCGTCGCTGCCCAAGCTGAAGCCACCGCCCAGCACCACGCAGCCGCCCATCGGGCCCTTGCCGCCGATGACCGCCGCCGAAGCGCCAAAGCGAGCGAAGTTGGTCAGGACCCGCGCACTGCCCGATTGGGCGATCCAGATGGCGTCGCTCAGCGGGTTCAGGTTGGCGTCCAGGCCGCCGATCAGGAGCACGCTGCCGTCGAGCAGCTGGACAGACGCCGGCCACAGGCGCTTGCCGCCGTCGGGCGCACCCGAGGCCGACAGGTCCAGGGCCGTCCACGTCACGGTCAAGGCATTGGTGTCCACCACCAACTTGTACACGGGCAGGTCGCCACCGCTTGTGATCTCCGCGTCTTCCAAGAAGGTTTTGTGGGTCGTGCCACCTACGAGCAGGTAGGTGTTCGCGCCAAACGGGTACACCTTGCCGCCATGGATCGCTGCGGGCGGCTGGCCCTGATCCTGCAACGCGGCAAAAGTGCTCGATGTTCCATCGAACACTTCGCTGAGTGGTCCGCTCACCCGGCCGCCGAACAGGCCGACCTTGATGCAGTTGCCGGTAGCGTCGCGGCCCAAGCAGGCCACCGCCGCCTGAGCACGGGCCGCCTTCATCGAGGTGCCGGGCTGCTCGGGGCACGACAGACCCGTGGCCTCGACCACGCACAACTGCGCTTTACCGCGGCGTTTGTCGCCCAAGATCGGCACGTCGGCGCCGCCCGCCATCAACAGACGATTGCCCGCCGCGGTCGTCACGGCGGCGATCTGCGGGAAGGCCACCGGCACGCCCAGGGCGATCGAGTCCGCCTTGGGGTTGGCGTCCAGTGTCCAGCGGAACAGCGAGTGGTCGACCGCGCAGCCCTCGGGCGCGCCCGTGCAGCCGCGCGTGTCGAGCTGGGTGCTCAGCTTCTTGTTGGCCAGCGCTACCTTGGCGCCGGTCGAACCGCCCAGGTAGGCAAAAGAATTGCCGGTCAGCGTGACGGCGTCCGCCAGGCCCAAGGCCAAGCCGCCGCTCACCTTGGTGCGCGAGAACACGCCCAGGCTGGGCTCGTAGACCTCGACGGTCTCGGCGGTGGCCGACCAGTAGCCGTCGGAAAGGACGCCAAACCCGCCCAGGATGCCGACGCGGCCGTCGCTCAGGGTCACCATCGTCGAGAAGGCGCGGCGCTGGGCGCCGTTGAGCGGGAACAGGTTCTCTACGGTGCACTTGTGGTTTTCGCCGCAAACGGCGTTGACGTGGACGCCGTGGCACTCGTCGTCGCTGCCGCAAGTCTTGCTGCTGGCGGCCTTGACCAAGTCGGCGTTGACCTGCGCCATGCTGGAAAAGTGGCCCGCCTCGACGGTGGGCAGCCAGTACGGCGTGCTAGAAACCTCTTTGCCCGTGCCGGCTTTGACGACGATGCCGCCGCGGTAGGCGCGATAGCGCAGCTTGGTGCAGGCGTCGTCTTCGTACAGTTCGACCAAGACCGAATAGTCGTCGGCGGCTTCTAGGTCCTGGACAACGGACTTGTTGCTTTGGCTGCCGCCGTAGGCCTGGCAAGCCCAGGCGTGGGCTGGAACTTTGCCGGGCGCCGTCAGCGCACCGCGGAACAGCCGAATCGACATGCGCTTGGCCCCCGGCAGCGAGCCGGACAGCGCCAGTTCCAGGCGCCCGTAGCCGGGTTGCAGCGGCGCCTCGGCCGGTTCGGTGGCGCAAGACGCGGCGAGCGCGGCAACGCAACCGAGCGCCAGCAGGGTCGAAACCATCGTGCGTAGCTTTGCCATGGTCGCCTCTACTTCGCCGAACCGGCAAACACCGGGTCCAGATAGGCCTCGACGTGATCGAGCGAAACCGCCAGCGACCCCGTCTTGGGCGCGTCCGCCGGCTTGAGCAGGTAGTAGGCCGCGGTGCCGATGGCCACCACGCCCACGCCCACCGCGGTCCAGAACCACCACTGCTTGGTGACGCTGTTGTCGCTGGGCTTGGGCGTGCCCGGCGTACCCGGACCCGGATCGGCAACCACCGATTGCTGTTCCAATTGCACGGCCTGTTCAAGCACGGCACCCGCCGCGACCGTAATCTTGGCCGTCCACTCTTTGAAGCCGGCGCGGACTACGCGGAGCATGTGCGGACCAGCCGAAACCTGCACTTTCAGCCCGCCCACTGACGTGCGCCCGACCAGTTTGTCGTCTACGTAGACCAGCGCCACGCCGCCGCCAAAGAGCACGACTTGCAGGGTCCCCGTCGCCTCGCCCGCTTCGGCCGGCATGTCGACCGGGCCCAAGAGCACCACCAGACCGCGCTGCACGGCCAGCGTCGGCTTGTCGATTTGGTCCAGCGGCTGCACGGTCGTCTGGGCCACGCGGCCCTGGGCCACGTCGATGACGCGCATGTTGATTTGCAGCTGCCCCGACGGATTCTTGGCCAGTTCGCTGTACACGACCAACTGGGCGCCGTACTTGTTGCCGATCTTGGACAAACACTCGACGCCCGGCTCGGTGCACTCGAACTCGAACATTTCTTCGGTCAAGTCCCCGGCGGCGATGGCGACGTCGAGCTGCCGGTAGCGCAGCGCCTGAGTCTGCAATTCCTTGCTGATGGCTTGGCGCTGCGGTTCGGTCACGCCGGTCCCGTCAGCGCGCAGGATCAGTACCTTTTGGCGCGCGGCCGGGCGATGGCCCTCGTCATCGGCGTGAGCCGTGTTGGGCAACAACAGCGCCGAGAATGGAGCGGTGGGCAGCGAGGCCATGGCCAGCAGCAACACGGACCGCAACAGCCACGCCAGCAGCGTGGGGCGGCCAGTGTTCGTCGTCGAGTGATTCTGGGACGCAGCGTTGATGGACACGGCGACCTCCCGGGAAAAAACCCCACGGGATGCTAGCAGGGCCTGCCGGGGTCTGCAACGAAACCGCGGCCCCCCGATCCGCCGCTTTGGGCGCAACTCGGCGTTGCTGCGTCGCTACTCTCCCTGCGGCGACCGCTAGGTCGCCTCAGTCGCGCCGCTCCTTGCGCCTTGACTGATCTTGGGCAGGAGGTCACCGCATTGGGTGCGACGCGCGCGCCCTTTTCAACCGCATGTCATCGGCCAACATGGTTGCGTTCACCCAGTTGCCGGTTTGGCTTGCCGGACCCGCGGTGCGGGGTGGTCGCCTAGAGCACCGATCAGAAACCCGGACCTGCGGGCAAACGTCGCGGCGGGTCGCGGCTGTGCCTGATTCTTTGGGCCCGCTTGCGACCCACTGAGCATCAACGAGTTTTCGTCAGCGAGTGGTCGCGTTGCTCTGGACCTCGGAGATTTGTGATTGGTGTTCTAGATCTACGGCAGGTGCTCCAGCTGGGTCGCCGCCTGCTTCTTCACGTCGCCGAAATTGGACTTCAACGCTTCCGCGCAGGCTCGCCGGGCCCTGGGCGAATCCACCTTGGCCTTGGCCAACACCCGGCACTCGCGGAGCCAGGCTTTGGCGTAGCGCGGCAGCGACTCTGTGGCTTTGTGGTAGCCGTCGGCCACAGCCACCGGGTCTGCGCCCTTGGTCTTTTCCAGCTCGGCCGCGGCATCGTTGTAAGCAAATGCCTCCCAAATCTTGGCGTCGTCGTCGCGGATCGCCTCCCAGGCGCGAACGTCGTACAGCCACCACTCATTGTCGGCTTTGGCCGCGGCGGGCCGGTACACCACCAGCACGGCATCGCCGTAGTGGAACACGTCGAGTCCGCTCCCTTGCGCCAGCGTGCGGCGCTCGGCCGGCGGCCCAAAACCCGCCATTTGGTCTACAGAAATCGCCTTGCCGGTAAAGTTGTTGCCAACGCGAACGACGCGCCCTCGCTCGGCCTCTACGACCAGCGAACACTTGCTGCCGGGCACTTTGCCTGCGTAGGTCATCAGTTTCGGCCGAACGTCGCCTTGCACGCCGGTCCAGCGTGCCGGCAAGTGGTCCAACTCGCCGCCAAGTAGCTCGGGGCCCGTGGTCAGGGTGGCGGCCGCAAGGCCCGGCCATGCGTCCAGGCACTTCAGCCCAGCCGCCAGACCGGCCGCCAACGCAGATGCGACCGGGGGCTTCCCAGCAAATGCCGCGGGCGCTGCGGGCAAAGGCCCCGCGGCAGGCATGGCGGCGACCGTGGCATTGACGAGCTTCAGTGCAGTTCCGCCGCAGGCCGCGCACCCCCCCTCTGCGCTCACCTCGGTAGGGCCAATCCCAGCAGCGAAGCACACTTTGTGGGTGGCATTGTCTGGACCCCCCGTGTCCTCCACGCGGCAGAACGTCTGCACCCTACCGGCGCCTGGCACGTTCTCGAAGCTGAACTTGGCGGAACTCGTTGCCGCGAAGTCCGACTCCTCGTCGCCGCCGCCTGTCGTCGTCTGCCACTCGCGCGGCGGATAGTCCACAACCGTGGGGCCCTTGAGCTGGGTGGGCTTGGTCTTGCCGAGGAACACGAGCCCGTCCGCTGTTGCCCCGTACCATCCTGCAAAGTCAAGGCGGGCGAATTCTTCAGGCAGTTCGGGCTTGCACACCAATTCGGCGACCAGCGCCCCGTCCAGGCTTTCGCTGGGACCGGTGGTGCAGGTTGCCACGCTCTTCTTTGTGGCCTCGCTGCCTGTGTCGTACGAAGTTTCTGAGACTTTGTATGTCCATGAGTTTCCTGCCACAAACAGCGGCCAGTAGTAGCGCGACATCGGTGGCTGGTTCCCCGCGGCAGCCGCCGGCTGTGCCGAACCGACCGGTGCTGCTGGCTGGCTTGGCGTCGCGGGGGCCGGCAAGGCGGCGACGGGAGTCGGCGCAGTCGGCAGCGCGGCTGCGGCGGCAGGCCCGGCGTTCGGCCCTGGGGCCGGTGTGGGTGCCGCTGGGCTGGTCGGCGCCGGGGCGGGTCCAGGTGCCTTCTGACAACCAGCCACAACGAGGCCGGTGCCCAGCGCACAGCCAGTGACCAGCGCCCAAGCCTGGGCGCTTCGGATGGGGAAATTCATCTTGAGCTCCTCCTAGAACACGTCACGCAAAGTTCAGCATGGAGTCATTGCCAACGGGATAGGCAGCGCCGCTCGCACACTCGTTGACCGGAAACTGCCGCTACCCAGTGGTGCCGATGGTACGCCGCCGCCACGGTCCGGGCAACTCCGCGTATTCCAACTCGGCTCACCGCTCGTGCGGCAGGGGCAGCCGCGACCCGGTGCCGAGGCCGGTCGGCTTCTGGTGCACAGCGGGCCACAGTAGGCCGTCGCCGCGCCCGAGATCCGCAGCGACCGGCGAGGACGCGCGGAACGGCCGGGCCGCCTGGCATCCCCCGCGAATCGCGCCAAAAGAGCAGAGTTCGATCCGACGGCGGTCGCAATGGGTCTGTCCAACGAGGCTCGCCGCGACGCCGCGGCGTCTGAAGCTTGCCGGTTGGTCGGGCTGTCATTGCGTTTATCTATCTATTTCATACGGTTGACCGTGAACCTCGATGTCCGCGCGGCGCCCGCGATCATCGCCGCGGCGGTGCAGTCTTTCCCGTTGCAGCACGACACGTTGCTCGCTTGCAGCAACCATAGTAATGTCTGGCAGCGGACCCGCAGGTCAATCGCTCACACCATGGGCCTCAGCCCGCCCCGGAGTCATTCGTGCTGTTTCCAACGGTCGGCTACGCCTTGTTCTTTGGCGCTGCCTTTGTGCTGGCCTGGGGTCTTCGCACCAAGCTGAGTTGGCACAAGCAGGTTCTGCTCGCCCTCAGTTGGCTGTTCTATGCGTTGGGCTCGCCGCGTCACTTGGTCCTTCTGATAGGTGTGTCGCTGGGTGCCACGCTGATCGGTCAGCGCGTGCAGCGGGCGCCGACTCCGGTCCTGGCCCGTCGGTGGCTTGGCTTCGGCGTTGTCTTGGCCCTGGCGACCCTGGTCGTCTACAAGTATTTGGCGTTCTTTGCGGCCAACCTGCTCGAACTGGCTGCTCATCTTGGTTGGCGTCCGCAACTGGCCATCGCCGAGATCGAACTACCGGTGGGCGTATCGTTCTTTGTGTTCCACGCCATCTCGCTACTTGTGGACGTGTATCGCGGCAACGTCAAACAGCCGCTGACGGTGGGCGACGGTTTGCTGTATGTGGCGTTTTTCCCGCAGCTTGTGGCGGGCCCAGTCGTGCGGGCCTCGGATTTCTTGCCGCAGCTGGGGCGCGGTCCCGACCCAGCGTTGCTGGAGCGTGGCGCCGGAATCGCCTTGGTGATCCGCGGCCTGTTCAAGAAGGTGGTGCTGGCAAGCCATCTGGGGCTGCTGCTTGCCGATCCCGTGTTTGAGTCGCCCGATGATTTTGGTGGGTTGCAGGTGCTGCTGGGGATCTACGCCTATGCCGGGCAGATCTACTGCGATTTCTCCGGATACACCGACATAGCCATTGGCTGCGCCCGCCTGCTCGGGTACCGCTTTCGCGACAACTTTGACTCCCCGTATGTATCTATGAATATCCAGGAGTTCTGGCGGCGCTGGCACATTTCGCTGTCCTCTTTCTTGCGCGACTATCTGTATGTTCCCCTGGGCGGCTCGCGTGGCGGGCGCTGGGCGACGCGACGCAACCTAATGATTACCATGCTTTTGGGTGGACTGTGGCACGGCGCTTCCTGGACGTTCGTCGCTTGGGGAGCGCTCCACGGCTTGGCCCTGGTGGTGAGTCGGGTGTGGGCCGAATCGGAGTGGCGGTGGATTCAGCGGCTGCGCCAGAGCCGCGGCTGGCGACCTTTCGCGTGGCTGCTTACCTTCCACACCGTGTGCGCGGGTTGGGTGCTATTCCGGGCCCAAAGCACAGAAGACGTAGGCCGAATCGCATCGCGGCTGTTGCAGGCCGGCGGGACGGTGGCGCCCAGTGCCCTTGTGCTGGTCGCTGCGGGCGTGCTACTGCAGACGTTGCCGGTACCCGTGTGGACGCGGTCGACTGCTTGGCTTCAGCGAATCCACCCGACCGCCCAGGCGGCGGTGGCGGGCGCGGCCGTGGTGGCCATCGACGCGCTGGGGCCGATTGGCGTTCCGCCGTTTATCTACTTTCAATTCTAGGACGATGCCATGCAATCCACCGTCGCAACCGGCGAAGCGACCTCGCTGCCTCCCATCCCGTTCTTGGCCAGGCGCTGGCTTGCCGCGCTCTTTGTGTTCTACCTGGTGGCGGCGGTGCTGGGCGCCGAACCGCTGCTCAACTGGGCGCGCGCCGGCCAGCAAGACTCGTGGCGCAACGCCAGCGAGGAAGCCCTGCAACGGTGGGCCACCTGGGTTGCGCCCACCGGACTGTCCGGGGCCCACGGACCCCTGGCCAAGGCCACGGCAGCTTGGGTTGCGGCGCTGGCGGCTACCCATGGCCACGACCCATCGCTCTTGGCCCAGGCCGCGCACGAAGTTGCCCGCGATGTGCCGCCGCCTGCCGCTGCGGGGCAACCTGCCGAGGTGGCGCAACCCCGCGCCAACGAGCCGGAACCTGGGGCAACACCACCGCTGGCACAGGAGCCATTGGAAGCCGAGACAGAAGTTGCGGCGGGGCCTGCCACTGCCGGTGCGAAGTCCGTCTTGTTGGTCGGTGACTCGCTGATGTCGGTTGGCTTGGCGCCGGGCATCCTGGCTGAGCTGAAGGGAAATGAGGCATTCCAAGTTGTGCGGGCCTCACGCTGTGCCACCGGCCTGAGCCGCCCGGACTATTTTGACTGGCAAGGCAACATCAAGAAGCTGATTGTCAAGCACAAACCCGACTACGTCGTGGTGGCCATGGGCGGCAACGACGCGCAGGGATTCCGCGAGGCAGGCGATGTCCTGCATATGGGGAGCCCGGCGTGGGACACCGCGTATCAGGGGCGTGTGGAGTCGTTTGCCAAGTCAGCCACCGCAAGCGGCGCCAAGCTGCTGTGGGTGGGCATCCCCAAGGTCCGCTCGGAGCCGTTTTGGAGCAACCTCAAGCGGCTCAACACATTGGCCCAGGCCGGCCTGGCGAAAGTCGGCGGAACCTCCTACTTGGACGCCAGCACGTTCCTCACCACCAGCGACGGCAAGTTCGCCACCTACTTGCCTGATGACAAGGGCCGCGAAGTCAAAGTGCGGTCGGGCGACGGCATCCACCTAACACAGCCCGGCGGCGCGCGAGTCGCCAAAGGGGTCGTGGAATGGCTGAAGCAGCAGAAGTAGTGGCAGAACTGGAGGTTGCTCCCGGTTGGATTCGGCCGCGTTGGGCTTCAGCCCCCCTGGTGGTGCTGGCTGTCGCCCTGGCACTTGGCCTGTCCGCAGCGCCCGTTGCGGCGCAGTCCCAGCCGCAGAACGCTGAGGCCATGTCGGCGGCGCTGCGGGCGGCGGCCGGGCGGGGCGAGCGGTGGTTCCTGCTGCCATACACGTCGCCCTACCTCGCCGCCAACGCCGAGGGACGCAACGGCGAAGTACGCCTGGGCATCGCCCTTCCGCGCGAGGCGACGGCGTGCCTTGATTCGCCCAAGGCGTGCCCAATCGTCGTGTATTTGCCTGGGTTTGGCTCGGCGCCCCATGCCTACGGTCCAGACAGCAATCCGGTGATGCGGCGCGTGGATCAGGCTGTGGACAGCGGGCAGCTGCCATCGATGCTGGTGGTGGTTGTGGATGGGCGTACGCGATTGGGCGGCGCCTGCTACGTGGATTCGCCGACCACCGGGCAGTGGACCCGCTTCTTGACGGAAGACCTGCTGCCAACGCTGCAAAAAGCTACGGGGCTGCGCCGGGCCGTGCTTGCCGGTCACTCGATGGGCGGCTACGGCGCGCTACACGTGTCGTTGAGGTCGCCTGGCACCTTCGGCGGTACTGTGGCGCTCAGCCCACTGCTCCGCGCGGCAATTTTGACCGATCGCTTGATGCCCGTGGTGCGGCGGGTGGTGGCCAAGCACGGGCCCCGAACCATCGAAAACGCCTTGAACAACTGGGGATCATTGACGTTTTCAGAGAAGTTGCTGTGGGCGCTGTTGGCCGCCTGGACGCCCGACCCGGCGCGGACAGGTGGAGTTCCGCAGCCATTTCGCGAAGAAGGTCAGCAGCTCGAGCTCGACCCGACCGTGCTGGCACAGGCCCAAGCCTTTGACCTACCCAAACGGCTAGCTGCCATGCCTCCCAAGCAAGTTCGTGCGCTCGGGCGAGTCTTTGTCGGCCTTGGCAGCCGCGACGGACTGACGCCTTTCGAGCATCTGGCGGACTTGCGCGACGCTTGGCGCCGTGCGCACGGCAACCCAGCCAACCTCCGAACGCGCCTACACAGCGGCAATCACACCAGCGAGTTGGCCGAGGACTTGGTGTTGGGGCTGCGATTCGTGCTCAAGCGCTTGCCGGACCCCGAGCACGTGAAGTGAATCGGCCCTTTGTCTGGGCGCTGTTCCAGCGCAACTGCGGTGAGTACGGCGCACCACTCTCGGTCCGATCGCTTGGCTGCGCCGGCGCGGCTCCCTTCTTGGGGTGCCCTCGGCCCCACCTGTGTCCCCAGCGGTGTGTATCGGCGCCCGCACGAGGACTTGACAAGGCCACCCACTGTCCGCAGGCTGGGTCGCGTTCATGCTACCGGCCACGAGCTCGAACTCCGCTCGTGATCCGAGTTGCGTTCGATTTGGACGCAAAGGAGACGCCATGAAGGGTCAGGAAGTTGGATCGTGCAACAAGTGGCTGCAAAGGGCCATGCCGTTGGTGCTCGCGCTGGTGGCTGTGGTCCATGGCGCCTCGGAGGCGGTTGCGTCTCCCAAAATGCCCAAAGTCGTCGCGGTGGCAGCTCTCGGTGCGAACCTGAAGGTATCACTGGAGTGGCGGCAATCCGGCAAGTCGGAAACCGATGGGACACTCGTCATGGTCGTGACCGGCGACGGCGAAAAGACTTTCGTGCTCGACGACGGGATGCCGGCGGAAGGAGTCTGGGGACCCGTTGAGCCGGTCAACAAGAACAACCTCTTGTTCGAGACAGGCACGCCCACGGAATACGGCGAGGGCTACCAGTTCGTGCAAAAAGGGGACACCATCGTCTGGATGACGGCGCCGAACCTGCAAGAGAAGGCCAAGTGGAAGGTCCGCAGCACTTTCAAGCTGGCCAAGGGTGCTCGCGTTCAAGCAGTCCGCGCCGGACAGCGGTAGCCCGCGCCGAGCGCTTTGCCCAACACCCTGTGGCCGCGACGGTGGTCCCCAGCCCGCGGGGCCGCGCGGGTGTTCGGTCAACACTAGCGCCTGGACAGGCCTGACCATCTTGGCCAATCTGGGCTAGAACGACAATCATACGCACCCCACCTGATTCGCGCCTGTACGGCTTTTCTGATCCGTTGTGCAACTGGCGAGAATCAGGCGGGGACCCCGGTTCGGGCCCTGAGAATTGCCCGAGTTTTCGATCCGATTCGGACGGAACTGAAATCACAAATCTCCGAGGTTCAGAGCAACGAGACCGCTCGCTCACGAAAACTCGTTGCTGCTCCGTGTGCTGCTCAGTGTGCTGCTCCGTGTGCTGCTCAGTGGGTCGCAAGCGAGCCCGCCAGAGCCCTGCACTGGCGCGACCCGCCGCGACGTTTGCCCCCAGGACCGGGTTTCTGATCGGTGCTCTAGCGTGGTTTCTCCAGCGTTTTTTCCAGACGGCGGGCAAGCACCGCGCCGCGAGCGTCGCCGCGACAGTGGGCTGGCGGCGGGCCGTCGTTCGTCCAGGTAAGCTGCACCTCGCGCGGGTCTGCATACGGCGGACGGTGCACCACGCAGCGATTGTTGACCACGCTTGGCGCTCGCAACCACTCGGCAAAGACCCGTAGATGCTGCACGTTGTAGCGCAAGTCGGGAGAAGCTTTGCCGGTGGCCTGTGTTCGCAGTACGACACTCTGCGCGTCCGCTGGCAGGAGTCCAACGTTGTCACGAAGCTCGGGTGGGTAGGTTTTCCAGTAGTCTTCGGCATTTGACAAGTATAGCGCGCGCACGGTCAAGCCTTGATCCTTGGCGCACTTGGCCGCGGCCTCGACGGCGCCGTGGCGCAGGATCCAATTGGCGCGGACGGGCACGATGCGCCCTTGGGTGGCCAGGCTCTTGAGGAATTGAAACGCGTCCAAGTTGGCAAGGAAGTTCATTGCCGGTGTTTTCTTGGCTCGCGCCGCCGCGCGGATCAGTCGGCTCCGCACCAGCGGGGCCACTCTGCGGACGATCGCCACATCCGTGCCGTTCAGGCCTGCTTGCCGCAAGGTCTCTACGCTGGTGCCGTCCCGCCCGAAATTCCACGCACGGACGAAATCGCGCGGCGTCTCGGCCTTGGCAAGGAAGGCGACGTGCGCCTTGTTCACGGCAACCGCCCAGGTATCGTAGTCGGTAAGAAGGGCCAGGGACGGGCGAATCGACGCAATCAAGAATAGGTTCTGGTCGGTCCCCACGCCGACGTACGCGCCCCCAAGTCCGGCAGCGTGTACGGCCAAGAGATCGATGTTCCGCTCGTTCGACACGACATAGTGAGTCCCGAAGCAGCCCTTGCTCACGTTGAGCAGTTCCTCGGGTGCGGGGTCGTTTGGCAGCGCTGCACACGCTGCCACCTTGGGGGCCCCCTGATCTGGGAATGGGGACAACCCTTCGCTGGCGGCCGCCGCTGCGGCTGACCGCGGTGTCCAAGCAAGTCCAGCGACCAGGGCCAAAAGACCGCACGCAAGTAGTTGGCCCAGGCGTGTTGCGGTTGGCTGAAGTTGCAGGCGCATCACGGTCGCCATCGCTTGCCCCGCTGCTCGGCGATTGGCCCTTGCTGTCCGATCTTGCTGCATACAGCACCCATATCGTTTGCGCTTGCACTGGGCGCCTTCCGCGTCAGGCCACCGCAGAGCATCGAACTCGAATCCCGGCTCCTGGCCGACGAGTTTCGGTTGGTCGCGACTCTGCGCCGGCAGATTGGCCGGCTCGGTCCCCTCGATCTTGCGGCGTTCGCCCACGATCGGCTGGCCAGTGTCGACCGTCAATCCCCCTGTGGGCCAACTTTTCGCGCAGGACCTCGCTCCAGTTCGTCCTGATGGGTACCCCAACGGGTTCGCACCTGCACGGTCCCTCAGGCTCGCCGTGCAACGTGCTAGAATCAGGAGAGGATCTCGGGCGTGGCCCGAAGAAGTGCCCGTCTTTCGACCCAACACCACTGGATCGCGTGTGAACTGGACGCTTCTCATACGAACCCCGTCTGATTCACGCCTGTACGGCTTCTCTGACCCGGTCTGCAACCGGCGAGAATCAGGCGAGGACCCCGGTTCGAGCCCGAAGAATTGCCCGAGTTTTCGATCCGATTCGGACGGAACTGATATCACCTGGCCACCTCTTGGCTCGCAGCCCCTACGAACAAAGGTCCGGCCGGCGGGGTCGGCTCCTGGACGGCGGCGCGGTGCCAAGTGCGCATGGCGTTCAGGACTGCAATCGCATCACGATCCAGGTGGTTGCGCGGCGCCTTGCCCGCGAATGCGCGGAGCAGCAGCCCGCCGCCGTTGCCGCAACTCCAGCAGGTCTGCAGGGTCCCACTCTGGGCCGCCTTGCTCGGGTCGGTCTGGACAGCCGCGCCCACCGCCGTAAACAGGCCCCGCATGGCGACTAGGGATTTCCACGATGAGCCCCAGACCACAAACCCGCGCCCGGCCAAGTAGGCCACCGATGGAAAGTGCTTGGCCGCCCTGTACTGCCAGTCGCAAAGCACGATGCTCCGTGGGATCGACTCGATGGCAGACCAGGTGCCATTGGCCGAGGCGCTGTAGCCGTTGAGCCGCAAGCGCTTGGCATCCAACAGGCGGTCCGCCCACATCAGCATGGTGGCCCCACGCTTTTCGTGAATGTGGGCGTGAACTTGCCGAATCAGCGTTGCCAGCAAGTCCCCGCGATCGGCCGTGCGGCAGCGTGCGCATTCGCCAAACTCCAGCACCTCGTCCATGCCCACGTGTATGGCGTCGGCCCCGAACGCCGCCAGCAGATCATCCATCAGGTCAAAAACCACCGGCAGCAGACCAGGCTGCTGCGGGCACCAGGCCATCGATTCGCGATGGGGCCCGCGTCGCTCGGCCCAATCTGGGTGCAGCCGCAGCAGGGCCGCAGGGTGGTGCCTCCAGCCTTGATGCCCAAGCAACTGGAACAGGGGGATGACGCGAATTCCTGCAGACCGACAGGTGGCCGCTAGCCGCCCAGCATCCTGCACCGTGAGGTCCCCATCGGCCAGTTCGGGGTGCGACGGGAACTGAAACGCGTAGTCGACCTGGAGGATTAGCGTATTGACGCCGACCCCAGGCAGGTGGTCGCGGCAGAGCGCTTCGGTCAAGTGCACCCACTTGTGCGGCGGCGCGAACAGCAGCAGCGCCCGATTCGGCGGCTTGGGCGTGTTCAGTTGCCACACCGCGGCGGCCGCACTGCTGGTCGTCCCCCCGTGAGGCAGCAGCGTGGCCAGCGCAACAACGCCGGCGAGCCAGGTCGAGCGCCGCAAGAGATCGGCGACCCGACGCCCCCGCAAAAGGGACAGGCCGAGCGCAGTCCGAAAGGACGATGATACCGGCCGCGCCGCGGGCTGCGAGGCTCCAACCGCGTGGATCGCCGCTCGACCGGCGTGTGCTGCCTTGCTCTGTGGCGCTAGCACATCCCCCCCACCAGCGGATCACGGCGCTGTCCAGCCGCGCTTGCCCGCTCACGCGATCCGCTACTTCCGCGGCAAGGCCTTTGGCACAAAGCTGGTCAAGCCAAGCGCGTGCGCAATCTGCCCGACCACCGCGGTCATCTCCACGTCCTTGCCGCCCAGCAGCGGCGCACCAAAACTTGGCCCATTGCGCACCAGTATACCAACCAGTTCGGGGGCCGACGGCAAGTAGCCATGTCCGCCCTTGGGCAGCGTTTTGGTGAAGGGACTGACGAACACGGCGTTGGGCCTGGCGAGGACGATCGCCACCGGCATTCGGTTCTCGCGATCGCGGGTAGGCGTCGGAAAACCGAGTGAGTTGAGATCGCCCGGACCAAGCACACGTTCGACGCCGGCAACCCGTGCGGTTGCCCAGCCGGCAAAGTTGGGGACCTGTTCGGGCGCCAGCCCGTAGAGGAAGGCGCAGTGGCCATTTTGGACGGCCTTCAGTTTGGCGCCGGCCGCACCCAGCCCCGATGCCCCCCCCGTCAGCTCGGTCGTCTTGATCCAGGTATCAATGGGCAACATCCCGTGGTCCGAAAGCACGATCACGTCCAGACCCTTGCCGCGCGCCGACGCTTGCGCCGCCGCCAGAACCTCGCCGAGCATGCGATCGACATATTCCGCGGCAATCGCAACCGCAGGGTGGTCTGGGCCATAGCGGTGGGCGATCGTGTCAACGGCCAGGAAATGCAGCAGCATCAAGTCAGGGCCTTGCCCGTGCCAAAGCCGGATCGCCAGATCGCGCGACTGGTTGTCGAGCAGGAATGCTTCTTCGTCGGCGAATGTCTTCAAGTCCTCTGGCCGCAAGCCAGTGGCTGCCAGTTCGCGGCGCGCGCTTGGCGACAGGTCGCGTTCAAATGCGCTGCCGTAGACTTCAGGGACGTTCCAAGTGATCTGGGCCTCGCCCGACGTGTTCGGCCATTGAATGGCGGCGACTTGGAGCTTGGCTTCCGCCGCCGCCTGCCAGATGGTCCTGGCGCGAATGGGCGTCGGCACCTCCCACGCTTCCACGGGCTTGCCGGTCTTGGCGTCGAGCCAGCGGTTGGCCAGCACGCCGTGCTCGCCCGGTCGCAGGCCGGTGACCATCGTGGCATGGGCTGCCCAGGTCATGCTCGGAAAGGTCGAGAGCAATCGGTTGCCGTAGCCGCCAGCGGCCAGCTTCTGCAGTACAGGCATCCGCGCCTTGTGCTTGGCGATCATGCTATGCGCAAAACCGTCGATGCTGACCACCAGGGCGGGGAGCGCCACGGCCGGCGCCGCCGCCAGTATCGCAACGATGCTGCCAATTGCAGGCAAGCCAACGCAGCGTAAAACCCGGCGAAATCTGGCCAATCCGCTTCGGCGGGCGAGTTCGGCGCCAAAGCCAGAACAGCGCGCGGTCGCCTTTGGCCCTGCTTTGGCCCTGGGCCCCCCAGGTTCGCAAGGTGCTGCGTTGCTCAACTGCTCACCATCGATCGCTCCCTTCGCTCCACCGCTGCGAGCGACCGCTGCGAGGACGCCGCAGGTGCGGAAGGATTGCCTATGGGTTGGTCGCGCCTCTATGGGAGCACCAAGATAACCTCTACCCGGCGATTGCGCGCCGACCGCCCCTGCGCGTCGGCCGTGGCGATGGGGCGCGACGAGCCGAAGCCCGCGGTCGTAATCCGGTCGCCGGGCACCCCCAAGCCGATCAGTGCTTGACGCACGGATTCGGCTCGCTCACGGCTGAGTTGCAGGTTCTTGTCCGCGTCGCCTTGGGCATCGGTGTGACCTTCGACTCGGGCGATAACGGCTGTGTGACTCAAGAGTTTCTGCGCGATCGGCCGGAGTTGCACGGTAGCTTCAGGCTGGAGTTGCGCCTTTCCGGAGGCAAAAAGTACCTGGCCACTCTCGCCGCTTTCCTTTTCGGCGAAAGTTGCCCGCTCCTGCACGTCGACCAGCCGCACGATGCCGGTGCGGCGCCCGCCCCAAACGACCGCAGTGTGGCCAACCCAGCGAATTCCATGTGCATCAGCCAGCGCGCCTTCGCGTACCCCCACGGCCGTTCGCCAGCGACGCCCGCCGTCAAAGCTCCAAACCACCCCGCGGCGATACACCGCGCCGATCACCACGGCGTAGCGAGGGTGCACGGCCAGGGCGACCGGCTCGCCAAGCTGAGCCGAGTCCAGCGGGACGCCAAATCGCGACCAGTTGCTGCCCCCGTCTGAACTCGTCCACCACGAGCCGTTGCGTGCAAGCGCGTACAGATCCGGGGCGCGTCCCCAAGCACCCGTCACGGCAGCAATCGGGCCAGCTTCGGCCAGGGCCTCCACGCCCGTGAAATCCCCATCGTCTGACCGCCAAACGCGGCCCGCGGTGTCGAGGACGAAGACTGTCTTGCCACCGCTGCCGCGCAAGAACACCGAACTCCCCTGACTTCCGCCTGGCAGCGCCCGCGATCGCCAGGTCCCATCCGCCTGGCCCAGCAGCACGCTGTTCGCATAGAGCAGCGCGACCATGTTGCCGCGGCCACCGGGCAGCGCATCGGCGTCGACGATGGCGCCGCTCGGCGCACCTGAGGGCGGTCCGGCCCGGAACAACTCGGTCGAACCGCGCTCCACTACGACGCCAGCTTGGGTTACCGTCAGCCTCAACTCGGCTCCGGCAGTGGCGATCGCCTTTTCAAACGCCGGTGCGGCGCCCGCGCGCTTGATCCAGGTCATGCCCCCGTCCTGGGTGACCCAGACTTCACCTTTGGTCGTTACGACTTGGTAGCCTTCGTCGGGCAGGGGTGTGATCGACACGATATCGCCGCGCGAGGTGTCCCAAACATCCAACAACTCGGCCCGCTCGCTGGCGGATCGCAGATCGGCTGCGGCTGCGGCCGCCTGGGCTGCGGCGCGTTCCTCAGCCTCTTTCTTGGCTGCTTCATCGCGGGCACGCTGTTCGTTGTCGGCAACCTGGCGCGCTCGTGCCGCTTCGTCGCGGGCCTTCTTGGCCTCGATCGTCCGCACCGCGTCTTCGCAATCCACCACGGCAAGCTCCGCCGTGTCGTCGTCTGCACTGAGCTCGATTCGGCCGCCGCTGGCCCAACGCTCAGTCATGTCTGCGGCCGGCAGCGGCGCAGAGCCCCTGCCGTCCTTCATGTCGACGATGGCTTCGCTACCGTCGGGCCAATGGACCTTGACCAATAGCGGAGTTGAATCGTGGGGCTTGCACCGCGCCAACTCCTTGCGGTAGGGCTCTTTGCCGCTGCGCACCTTCTTCTCTTTGTCGCCCAGGCCGGTCGCGTAGTTGGTGAAGCCAAAGGGGGTAAACAGGGCGCCGAGGCCAATCGACAGCAACCCAATTCCTTCTTGTTGGCCGCGTGTCGTTGCCGGCTTGCACCGCGCCTCGGTGTTGTCGGTCTGCCCGGTTGGGCAATCGCTGGGCAGCGGCGGCGCGACTTCTGGGCGCTCGGAGGCAGTTGCCAGGTAGTACGAGCCCAAGCCGATGAGACCGATGCCTGCAACTACGTAGATCCAGCTGACTTCGTTCTTGTCGCTTCCGTCCTGACGGGACGTGCGCACCACTTCGTACTCGTCGAAAGGCCGATGCCAGTTTAGTTGGCAAGGCATGTGGTTCTTTGCCGTAACCTCCAGGCGGCCGTTTGCGCATCGGGCGGTGATTTCGGTGGTGTCTCTCTTCGCCAACTCTTCCCGGACGGCCACTGCCTCACCGTAGTCCTTGCGCAGGAACTTTTCGGACACGGTAGACGCACATCCGGGCAATTGCACGGCAAGGCCCGCCGCCAGGGCGCCGGCCATCGCGCGCCGATAATTCCGGTACCGTCCACGAACTACAGGCGAAGGCATTGATAGGACTCCTGTTCAATGGCACGGGCCGCGTTGTGCTCGCCGCGACTGCGGTAGATGGCGATCGCCGCGCGCAATTGCTGTTGCGCCTCGCGAACCCGGGCGACCGCGGTTTGGACTCCAGCCTCCGCCCGTCGCGCCAGCCCAACATTGCCGTGAACCGCGGCGTTCCGGGCGACTTGCACGGCCCTCTGGTAGTAACTGAATGCCGACATGCACTGCGCTTTCAGCCGCGGTACGGACGCCAGGATCTTGCCTTGTTCGCGCTGCACTCGCCGCTGCTCGGCTTCGGCTTCGGCGGCCTGGCGGATGCTGCGCGCCTGATCGGCGATTTGTGCGGCGCGCTCGTTGCTGGAGTCCCGTTCGCGTGCTGAATTGGCCAATTGCTCGGCCTCCTCCCAGTGCTTCTTCTTGAAGGCCATTTCGGCTTGGACCACCAGCCGTCGCGCTTCCTCTTGGCCTTCCACCTTCAGTCGCGCCTCTTCCATCGTCGCCACGGCCCTGACGTCGGCGCTCAGCCGAGCTCCAAAGGCCTGGGTGGCCGCTTCGGCATCCTTGTTTAGGCGGACGAGCTTTTCGGGCGACGAGAATTCCTCAGCCCGTTTCAGTAGAACGCGCGCGCGAGCAAAGTCGCCCCAGCGAACGATCTGGGCGATCCGTGCCGCCAGCAAATCCTCGTAGCTTGGGCCGATCTCGCGATTGTCGGGGGCCCTGACGAACAGGAGTGGTGCGGGCAGGCGGCCGTAGCGGTGGGCGCTGACGGGGACATCGAGTGGCCGCCGGCTGTCGCGCAATTGCGCGCTCCAATGACGCGAATGCAGTCGAGCCTGCCAGACTCCCTCGGTATCCAGGCGCCAACCGTCGTCGGCGGCCTTGGGCAGCGACGCCAGCGACAGCCGGGTCACTTTGCCGCCCGCAATCTTGATGACCAACTCCCGCCCCTCCATCGACACGTCCTCGATCGACTCGACGGTCAGGGCCTTGTCCAGCTTGTCGATTTCGATCGGAGCCCCTCCGGTCAAGGATACGGCGCGGACGACGCCATTGCCCCCGCCCAAGGCGCGCGCCTCGAAGCGCCCAAGGATCTTGACGTAGATCACCTGTCGGGATTCGTTGTCCCAAAGAAGGTGACTCACCATCCCGCCAGTGACGCCCAGGTCGGTCACGCCTGGGACGATGGCTTGCCGAAAGACGAGTCGATCCTCCATGGGGTGGACGGCCCCAAACTCTGGGGCATCTTCGGCTGGCAACTCGTCCGCAATGGCCTTCCGGATGGCCTCGTTTCGCCATGCGGCCAAGTCGGCCTTTTGGTACACACCCGCAGCCAGGGCCATGGGCACGCACACGGGCAATTCGACTTCATCGGTGCACTTGCCTTCGTTCAGGTACTCATCGATGGTCAAGAAGCAACTGCCCAGCGTGCGATCGTTGCGGCTCTTGCCCTCGAGCACTGCACGGATGTCCAGGTACCACAGTCGCTGCAGCTCTTCGCGGGTCTTGGCCGCAACAGCTGCCGGGTTTTCGATACTGAGTACGTCGTGTGCGCCGTCCAGGTGTTTGTCGAAGGCCACCGCGAAGGCCGCAACGGCGCCGCCGACCGCCGTCCCAACTGCCTGCGCCTCTTGTGCCTGCGCCGCGGCCGCATCCGGTCCAGCAGCGGCCAGGGGGACTTGAGACCCTGCCGCAACGCCGGCCTTGTGCAGCAACTCAGTGTCGGGCAGGCGCTTGACGACTAGATCGTAGTCGATCGTGCACTGCACCCGAGTTGCGCTCCCACGGCATTGCAGGTTCAGGCGATTCAGCCACAAGCCCAAGTCCGCCTTCTCCAAGCCGCGAGGGTCGAAGTGGCGCATTCGGACTTCGCCGATGCTTCGACTCACCATGGGACCAATGTCGTAGACCGCATCAGCGCCAGAGCGCGGCAGCGCCACGGACGCGGTGGTGGGAGGCATCGCAGAGACGGTCAGTTGGTGCCGCGTGGAACCCGCAGGATCGCTGGGGAACTGAATGGGCCCAGTGACCACGCGAGGAGGCTCGGCCGCGGCGCTGCCCGCCACGCCGAGGGCGAGCATGTACGTTAGACAGCGAACTCCGCGCCACCCTGCCGTGCCGAACACCATGTCGCCTCCCAACGGAATCAATCCGATTTCCGGCCGTTTACCGCGCTAGCCAGGCTACGGCAGCTTCTCCAGAAGGTTGGCCGCCTGCGTGCGCACGTCGTCGACCACGGACTTGATGGCCTCGGAGCATTCCTTGCGCGCGCGGGCTGGGTCCAGCTTCGCCTTGGCCAAGACCTTGCAGAGGCGGAGGTGGGCCCGGGGATAGGGGGCGAACGCTTCGACGGCCTTTTGATAGAAGCCCGCGACCGCGACCGGGTCCATCGGCTTTTGCGCCTCCAAGGCCATAGCTACGTCGTTGAATCCAAAGGCTGTCCAAATCTGGCCGTCCGTCTCCTTGATGGCGGCCCACTGGCGCGGGTCGTAGAGCCACCATTCGTTGTCGGGGGCCGCCACCCCTGGGCGATAGACAACCAGGACCGCGTCGCCAAAGGCAAAGCTATCGAGCGCCCCGCCCTGGGCAAGGTCGCGGTGAGAGGTTGGAGTGCCCAGAACGGCCAGCGCTTCGTTGGCGATCGGCTTGCTCTTGAAATCGCTGCCGATGCGTTGCACGAGTCCATTTCGCAACTCGATGGTGAGCTTGCACTTGGTGGCCGGCACCTTGCCACGGTAGACCAAGTGCTCTGGGCGAACATCGCTGCGCGACTCGCCCCAACCCGACGGCAGGCGCAAGGCGCGGTCGCCAAGGAGCGAGGGACTGGCACTCAAACCCGCCGCAAATAGGGCCGGCAGTGCGCTCATGCATTGGAGCCCTGCGGCCTCGGCAGCCATAGCCACACTCACCACCGAAGGCTTGCCCGCATACTCGCCGGGGACTGGGCCCAGCGGCGGATCGGCGACCGGGGGCGCCACCTGGCTGTCGATGAGCTTCTCAGAGTTGGTGGTCCAGCTTTCCTCGCCGCCTTCGTCGGCGTGTAGGACGTAGCCCACGTCCGCGGCAAAGCACGTCTTGCTGGCGTCTCCACCGCCCTGGAAGGAAGTAGTCTTGTTGCAGTAGGCCTCCACCGTGCCGCGCCCGGCGACCGCCAAGCGCTCGAATACCATGGCCGAAGTGTTGCTGAGCCAGCCGTCTCCTTCTGACTTGTCCTCGTGCGACCAAGGCCGCGGTGGGTTGAGCAGCAGCGGAGGTTGGGCAAACAGGCCGGGCAGACTTGCCGCCGACGGCATCGCCCACGACTGCCACAAGCCGCGCTGAGTCGCGACATAGTATGCGTCAATCGGCACCGCTCCCTTGCTCGCGTTGTCCTGGCAGGTCACCTTGGCGACCGTTGCGGCGTCCAGGGTCGTCACGCTTTGCACCGAGCACGTTTTGACCCCGTCTGTCTTCCTTTCCACGCCCTCGTCCGTCGTCGTGCCATGAATCTTGTACGTCCAGCGGTTACCCTGGACGAATATCGGGGCCCAGAAGCGCGACAAGGGCACCGATGTCGGCGGGGCAGCAGCAGGAACCGCCGCAGCGGCAACAGGAGTGACCGCCGCTGCCACACCAGCGGGCGCGGGAATCGCTTGAGCTTGGGTGGGCGTGGCTGGCGCCGGCGCGGGTGCTGGTGCTGCGGGCGGGGCGGCGGCCGGCGCTTGGGGCGGGAGCTCCGGGGCAGGCGCCTTGGTGCAAGCCCCGGCGACCACTAGTGCTGCAACGGCGACATGGCCCCAACTGGCCTTGGGAGCCTCAAGACGTCTTGCGCGTGGGGAAGTCATTCTCTTTGCTCCTTGATCGGTGAAGGGACAGCCTGGACTTCGGCCGCAGCGCTTGTGCTGCGAGCCGTCGGACCAACTACAAGGGCCCGCGTTCAGGCGTGCTGCCGGCCACGGCGGCTTGGACAGTGCGTTCAAGTCAATGCTAGGTGAGTGCAAGTTCACGTGTCAACAGGTCCTGACAGAGGCCGGCACAGAGGCGGTTCCTTGTTTCCATGCAAGCCGCACCTGCCCACTTGTCGGCGATCGACCGCGCCGTCTTTGTCAATTCCGGGCGACGCGGGTCTGAGCAAGACAACAGCCGATGGCAGCCAAGTGTCTATTTGAAATATAGATTCCACTTCCAGTGCACGCCGCGGGGCGCCGGCCTTGGCTACCGCAGCCGCGCACGCTCGGGCTGCCAGGCCTACGGGAGTACCATAGAACCGGCCATGGACATGGGAAGAAAGTTGTGATCTTCAAGGCACTTCTGCGTGTACACAACGCAGTGGGTTGCCCTGGAGCCACGCAGGTCTTGGAACATGACCACAATCCGGGTCACCCGTCGGACTTCAACCTGCGGCCGCGATGGGCACCGTTCGCGCGGTCGCCGCGCGGCAGTCGGGCAAATGTCGCGCAATTGTCATCGCGGCGGTGGTCCCGCTTGGTGCTCGAGTTTGGGCGCCTCCCAGCTTTGCGGAGACTCGCAGCCGCGCCGGGGCAACCGCGGCCAGCAGCAGCACCGACTTGCGGCACCGCTGCAGCTACGGCAAAGGCCCAAGCAGGCCAGCGGCTTGGCAGCGTTGCACCAGCTTTGCACAGCGGGGCTGAAGGGGGGCCAGCGACCGGCACTGTTCGGCGCGCGCACAGGCCGCAGCCCGCTGCCGCTTGCCCCACGCCTTGCTGCCCGCCTGGGCTGCGCTGGCTGCTTGGTCCCAACGCCACTGGCTTTCGACCAGATCCACGCGCGCTCGCCCGTCGGCGCACTGCGCAGCCCCAGGAGCAATCGCCTGGCATTGGGCGAGGGCCGTCCTGGCCGCCGCGAAATCGCGGAGTTTCAGCGCGACCTCTACCCGCTGCAGCACGGGCGCGAGGCGCAACTCTTGGGCCGCGGCTTCGATATGGCGACACGCCGGTCGCAAAGGGTCCATCAACTGACAGCGGTAGTGCGCAGCTTCGACCGCGGGCAGGTCGCCCCGTGCGGCCGCCGCCAGCGCCAAAGTGCGCTGTTGCAGCACAAAGGCGTCCACGATTTCGCCATACAGCGCCGTGCAGGCTGGTGCCGGAAGGCGGCACAGCTGCTCGCATTGCCGCGCCACCGCGGCGGCCCGTATCCAGTCCCCGCTGGCCCGCGCCGACTTTGCCGTGGCCAGTAGGGCATCTTGCTCGCCCTTCAGCTTGGCCACCGCCTGGGCGCGACCGCGCTGCACCTCGCTTGCGCGCATCGTGTCGGGGTGCAAAAGCAGCCAGCTGTCAAAGTCGTCGAGCTCGCGGCGTGCCAGCACCAGCGTCGCGGCGTCGTCGGCCGTGGGGGCAACGGGTTGCGGGTTGCAGCCGTTGCAGGTCGCGGTCGCCAGTGGCCACTGATACGGGAAGGTCTGCCGCGGCAACGTGCTCAAGGCCAGATCGCTGCGGCCCGCACTGTCGGTGGTCGTTTCGGTCTGGCCGCGGTCGCCGCGCCAGTGAATCGTCAGGTTGCGCTGCGGTTCGCGCTGGCACGGCACCGCTTCGCTGTGGTCCAGTTGCTCGGTTGCGGGCAGCGTCTCTGTGTCTTGTTGCCCGGCGCGGTGAGCCAGCACCGCCAGGTCCACGGCGGCTGGGACAGCCAGCACCCAGCCGGCCGTCTGCCAGCCCCCTTGCGCCAAGGTCGCCAAAGAACCCGCCGCGGCGACCTCGGTCGCGGACCACAGCCAAGCCCACGGCGAACTGCGCTGGCTCCGCAGGCGCACGCGCTCGATGCGCCGGCCCGACTCGACCAGGCACCGCTCTTGCCGGTAGGCGCGCACGTGCGCCACAAGGCCCTCGACCTCTACGCTGAATACGCTCTCGACGCTACTGGCGATCGGCAGGCTGCGGGCAAACGCCTCTGTGTGCACGTTGGCGACGCGCTCCACGGATTCGCTGGGCAGCAGCCAGGCGCATCCGGTGGCCGGCATCAGCACCGCGCCCACCGCCAGCGCCCTGGCTACGCGACCAGCGGTGCGGAATCCGTCCAAAACGGCCCGAAAACTTTGCCAATTCTTCGGACCTACACCGGGGTCCCCGCTTGATTCTCGCCCGTTGTCGCCCGGGAGAGAGAAACCGTACGGGGGTGAATTCAGTGGGGTTCGCGTCAAGGGACGCGCCACAGCAGGGTGGGCTGACCCAGCACGTCGCCCAGCACCAACGCAAACCAGACGGTCGGTGCAGCTGCCGGCGCCAAGGGGAAATCGGTCTCCCATCGCGGCGAGTACACCAAAGGCAGGCCGCCGGCGCAAGCCAGTTCCAGGTGCGCCTGCAGGGCCGCGCGGGCGCGCTCCGGTTCACCCAGCCGCTGCCAGGCCAAGGCGATCGCGGCGCTGCCCTCTACGAACCAAGTTTCAGGGGGGCCGGGCACATACGGCACGTAGGCTGGCCAGCCTTGCACGTCGCGCCGGTGGTGCTCTTCGACCCACACCAAGGCGCGACGGGCGCGCTGGGGCCGGCCGCGGGCGATGTCCCAAAGCGCTGCCCACGTTCCAGAGGCATCCAGGGCACTTGCGATGTCTTGCGCGCCGTTGGCCCACCCCTGGGCGTAGCGACCCTCGTCCGATCGCCACAGGTGCTCATCCACGGCAGCCGCCAGTTGGTTCGCGGAGTTGCGCATGCTGGCCGCGCGCGCAGTGCCGGGCACGGCCGCAGCCGCCATCCAGGCAAACCAGGCGTCGATCTGATGCTCGGTGGCGGCGAAATCGGCGGGCCAGTCCGGCTCAAAGTGGGCGCCGTCGCGCCAGCGCCCGCGGCCGGCCCGCACCAGATTGGTAGCGGGATCCACCTGCGCCACCAGCCAATCCGCCCCGCGGTCCAGCGCAACTTGCAGCCTGCGGTCGGCGCCGCCCTGCAGGTACATCGCCAGCGCGTAGACGCACCAGGCCACCGCTCCCGCGCGCACGTAGCTGGCGTTGTAGTAGCCGTCGCCCTGCGCGGCGAACGAGAATCCCCAAGAGCCATCTTGATTCTGCAGAGCCGCCAGGGTCTGGCCCAACGCGCGCGCCAGCTCCCGGTCGCCGCGCTGCACGGCCCACACCATCGCAAGCGCCTGATCGTAGACAAACGTGCGCCGGCTGAGCAGGGCAAAACCCGCGTCCGCACCAGCGAATCGCTCTGGATCGGGGTACGACAACACCGCCCTGCTGCCTGGCGCAATCGGCCCCAGCCGCAGCGGCCGCGCTTGGCCCTTGGCACCGGTGTCGTAGCCGGGACCGGGAGCAAAGTCTACGAAGGTCAGCGAGTTCTGCGCCTCGCCCAGCAGGCTATTCGCGTCCGGTTGCCGGCACGGCCCCTGAGTGGGGCGATGCAATTCCGCCGCACAGCCGGCAAGCAGCGTGCAAGCGGCCGCAAGCGCGACAAAGCGTTGAATGTGCAGACTATTTGGCAGCGTCGATCACCCGTCCGACCAGCGGCGCATAGATGTGCCAAAGCAGGCGCGCCTCTTCGGGCATGAAACGCACCGCCGCCAGCGCCGAGCGAACCGCCGGCACGCCCGAAAGCCAAGGCGGCCCCAGCGTTTCCTGGCCATCGGCCATGTCGCCGCAGATGTAGGTGTGCTTGTAGTCGTCGTCGTGGACGATCGCCGGGAACCGCTTGGGAATTCCAAACTTGGTCATCAGCTTGTCGCCCGCAGGCAGCACATTCAGGGTAAAGTCGGCACGCACCTCTTTGGGATTGTCCGCCGCATTGATGTCGAACCAATAGCGGAACGGCACCCGCACATCGCCGACCACCAGGGTCATGGCGTCGGCCTCGATGTCCAAATCTTGCTGCAAGCACAAGACGCGACCGTCCTCGTGGATCAGCAAAACGCCAGGCCCCACCAGGTTGTACGGCGCGCCGGTCTCTTGCGCCCAGCGGTTCTGCACCCACTTGGCGATCTCGCGGTCGTCGGCAAAATCGTCGACCCGGCGACCGGCCCAGCCGCTCCATTTCAGGCCGAACAACTTCTCGACCCGCACGCGCACCCCAAACTCGGTCGGCGTGGCAAAGGTGTTGAACTCGCCAAAGATGCGCCCGCCGCGCTGCACAAACTCTTCCATGGCGGTCGCTTCGTCCGGCGACACGCCGCCGTAGATCTTTTGCGACAGTTCCAAGTGGGCCACCGGGCGCGGAAAGGCGTCGTAGTCGTCGCGGTACACGCCGTAAGTATCGGCCAAGATGAGCAAATTGCGATCGCGCAGGTCTTCGGCGGTCAGGTTGCGGGCCTTGCGCGTCTGCGGATCCCAGCCGATGTAGTCCACCGTGGGGTCCCACAAGAAGCTCGACTTGGTCGGCGGCACCTTGGCCTGCGACAACAACCACATCAGGCGCGCGTGTTCGCGGCTGTTGGTGAACGGCACGGTCTTGGACACCACCGCGGGCCGGGCCGCCGGCTTGGGCTTGAGCAGCCAACCTACAGGCATGCCCACCACGGCCGCGATGAGCGCGGTCGTGATGATCGGCAGCAGCCGCGACTGCCGGCCCTGGCCGCCGCCGCCACCAAAACCCAGCCGCGTCATGCGGCCCCAGGTCTTTTCGCCGCGCACGTATTTCCACAGGCCGCGCAGGCGGTACCACAGGATCAGCTGGCGGTAGCCCAGGTTCTCGAGCAGCGCCACCATCACCAGCTTCCACAGGTCGCCGGGCTTGCGGTAGAACGACAGGGTCAGCTCTTCCAAGAAGATCGACCCCAGCGACAGCAAGAAACCGATGAGGACCGCCAGCAGCAAGAACGCCACGGCGAACCACGGATCGATCACGCCGGCGATCGCGGTGACCACAAAGTAGAAATAGCCGAAGAGCTCGACCAGCGGGCCGATGAGCTCGAAGGCCACAAAGAAGGGCACCACCACCATGCCCACCGCGCCGTAGCGACGGTTGAAGATCATCTGCCGGTGGCGCCACAGCGTGTCGGCCAAGCCGCGCTGCCAGCGATCGCGCTGATTTCCCAAGATTTTGATGGTCTCTGGCGCTTCCGTAAAGCTGATCGGGTCGGGCAGGTGCACGATGGCGCGGCCCTGCATCCACGACGGGACTTGATGGCGCAGGCGCGTGACCAGCTCCATATCTTCGCCAATCGAATCATGGGCATAGCCGCCGGCCACCACCACCGCCGAGCGCCGGAACAAGCCGAACGCGCCCGAAATGATCAGGTTGCCGCCCATGCGGTCCCAGCCCAAGCGGCCGACCAAGAAAGCGCGCAGGTATTCCACCACTTGGAAGCGGGCCAGCCACGACGACGGTAGGCCCATCTCCACGACTTCGCCGCGCTCGACCTTGCAGCCGTTGGCCAGGCAGATGGTGCCGCCCACGCCGACCACGTCGACGTCGGACAGGAACGGCCGCACCAGGCGCAGCAGCGCGTCGGGCAGGATCAAGGTGTCGGCGTCGATGGCGCAGACCAGCGGGTAACGGGCGGCGTTGACTCCGCAATTCAGCGCGTCGGCTTTGCCGCCGTTCTCTTTGTCGATGACGATCAGCTTCTTGTACAAGCCCGAGCGGTAGACGGCGCGGATCGGCTTGCACGGCAGGTCCAGGCGCAAGTCAAACGGCACCGCCTCCAGCGCAAAGGCCTGGCGCAGCACCTGCATGGTCTTGTCTTTGCTGCCGTCGTTGACGACCAACACTTCGTGTTGCGGGTAGCGCAGCTGCAGCAGGGCGCGCACCGACTCGACCACCGTGCGCTCTTCGTTGTGGGCCGGGCACAAGATCGAGATGGGCAGGGTGGCGCGGCCGCGGCTGGCGACCGACTCTGGCGCCGACCCCTCTAGATCGCGGCGCACCTGGATGACGCCGACGATCGCCGAGACGAACAAGGCGATATAGCCCGCCGTCAACATGACGAAGTACAGCAGCACCAGGATGTTGAGCAGATCGACCAAACGCTTCTCCCGTCGTTGCGACTACGTGCTGGCGGTCGCGCCGCCCAGAGGCCCCTGGTCCGAGGGCATCAGCCGAGCCTCGGCCAGCGAGCTTTGCGCCCACGTATTGCCATTGGCCGCCGCCGCCCGCAGCGCCGCCATGCCTGGATGGCCGCACTTCATCAGCGCCAGTGCGGCGTTGTGCCGCACCCACTCGGCCTCGTCGTCCAGAACGCGCGCCAGCGCCTGCACCGCCGCAGGGCTTGCCAGGACGCCCGCTGCCTTGGCGGCCTCGGACCGCACTTGCCAGCGCTCGTCGTCCAGCGCGTTGATCAAAACCTGCGCCGTCGAGGGGTCTTTCATTTCGGCCAAGGCGCGCAGTGCGTCGATGCGCACCTCGGTTTCGGCGTCGGTCACCGCGGTGATGATGGTGTCCAGCCCGCTGCGCTGGCGGGCCTGGCCCAGGGTCGCCACACAAACCTGGCGAACTTCGGGCGCCGGCGAGGTCGCGAGCCCGATCACCTGCTCGGTGGGGAATGGCCGGGCATTGGCCAGCGCGTCGATGGCGCGCATGCGGTTCAAACGGCCCTCGGTCGCGACCACTTGAATGGCCACCAGCGCTTCGTCGGCGCGGCCCAGGTTGCACAGCGCCTCAAAGGCGCCGAGCCGCACGTCGGGCACCGAGTCGCGGACCATCTTGTCCAAAAGCCCCGCCGGATCGCCCAGTGCGCGCGCCTCGCGGATGACGCGCAGGCGCTCCCAGGGCCGCGACGCCGCATTGGCGCGGGCTTCGGGCACCAGCCCCGCCGCCACGAACAGCTGCGCAAACACGGGGTCGCTCTGGTCGCCGCCGCCGCCTGCGTACTCGGCCAACTCGGTCAAGAGCCGCCGCTGCTGATCGCGGGCCAGGGTGGTCAAGGCCGCCAGACAGTTTTGCAGGGACTCGCGCTCATTTTCGGGCTGCATCCGACTGATCACGTCGATCAAACGGTTCTTGACTGCGGCATACAGCGATTGACGCCGCATCGTCGACGACCGCACCCACACCATCGCGACCAGCGCCACCAACACGGCCACCAGCTCCAGGATCACGAACACAAAGATCACCAGCTCGGTCAGCGTGAGCTGATGCCAGTCGATGTTGCTCATTGCGCCCCCTCTGAGCGCCGAACGCAGCTCACAGTCGACCTCGCACGCTAAGGGAGCACTCGGTAAATCCTTCAAAATTGCCAAACGGCTGGTTGCGCGACACCGACGCGCGCACGCCAAACTGGCCGTTGAACCAATGATCGATGCCCACTACGCCGGTGAGGCCGGCGCTCGGCAACGCGTTGAGGCGGTCGATGTAGCTGGGGTCCTGGCCACCGTACATCCAGACGAACCAGCCGGTGCGCGCGGTAGGTTGATAGCGGAACTTCAAGAAAGCGGTATGGTTCCAGCCGCCCGGGTTGCGCGCCAGGAATAGCCAGCCCGGCGAGATCTGCCACGGGCCAAAGCTCAGGGGCAGATAGGGGCCGATGGTGATCGGCGTTGCCGTCGCCTCGCCGGCGGGGGCGTAGTGCGCCAGCCGCAACCACAGGCCCAGGCCCACGTTCTGCGTGAGCGCCCACGTCGCGTCGGCGCGCAGGTCGGCCATCGGCAAGAACGCCTTGCTGGGCGAGCCAGACGCGTGCAGCAAGGCCGAGAAGCGACCCGCGTTCAGATAGGCCTCCAGCTTGCCGGTCCATGCGTCGGTTGAAACATGGTGAAAATTGCGCTGTTCCGCGGCAACGCCCGCCACCACCGTCAGCGGGGCGCCCAGCCGGTAGCCCAGGCCGCCTTCCACGCGCGGCCACCACTGGGCCCCATGCCACGTCGAGCTCACGCCCGCGTCGGTCAAGATCGGGTGGTCGATGCGGGCCAGGCGCAGTTCCTGCTCTTGGGTCAGGGCACCGCCGCGGGCCAGGGCGGTGCGCACGGCCTGGGTGTCCTCGGTCTCGACCAGTAGATCGATGATTTTTTGCTGGATTTCTGGACGGTCGTCGCCCAGCGCCTGCATCTTTTGCAGCAACTCCACCGAACCACGCAGATCCCCGCGCACCATTCGCAATTGCGCTTGCAGCTCCAGCGCGTCGCGGTCGGTCGGGTGCCGCCCAAGCACGTCTTGTACCTCGCGCTCGGCCCGCGGCCACAGCCCCTTCCAGTACAGGATGCGGGCGTGCATCAAAAGCGCTTCGTCGTCGAGCGGGTTGGCTTGCAGACGGGCTTCGAGCTGCGCCAGGGCCTCGTCGAACTTCTCGGCTTCGATGAGTTTGCGCACGGACGGCAGTTCAGCCGCCGGGGCCGCTGCGCCCTCCGAGCTGGCGGCGGGGGTGGCGTCGGCTGCGCCGGTGACTGGGGCCGAATCGGGGGCCGAATCGGGGGCCGAATCGGGGGCCGACTCGGCAGCTACCGCAGACAAAGGCAGTCCGGTGGCCAGCCACAGCGCAAGGCAAAAGACCCGCACACAGGCCCAGTTCGGGGTCGCCATGGCCGCTGCCCCGATCGGCTTGTCTGCTGTCACGCTCGCCTCACTGCCCCTGCGCTGTGGAGTGCGCCCTGTCCACCATAGCCCATTCTGAGAAAAATCCAAGAATATGGCCGCTCGGCAGGCTGCAAAATCCAGGGGACAGCCCAGGTTGGCCCTTGACTGGCTAGTCATCCAGGCTGGTCAACGCAGCCACGACTTGCCGCGATCCGGTCGTCTTGCCTGGGACCAAGGCTCGCTACGCCGCACCGCCCGGCTGCCAGCCCAACGCCAGCAACCGCCGCACGTGCTTGGCCAGGACATCGGTCTCAAGGTGCACCGCGCGCCCCAACTCGCCATCCAGCAACTGCGTGTGCGCTACGGTGTGGGGGATGAGCGTGACCAAGAAGTGCCCAGGCCACAAGCGGTTGACCGTCAGCGACACCCCATCGATGGCCACGCTGCCTTTTTGCACAAGTTCCGGCTCCAGCTCGGCCGGGACGGCGTAGGTCACATCGAAGGCACCGTCATTTTCCACGACTGCGACCCGGCGACCCAAGCCATCCACGTGCCCCGTGACGATGTGCCCGCCCAGCCGATCGCCCAGCCGCATCGCGCGCTCTAGGTTGACGCGATCGCCCGGTTGCAGCTTGCCAAAGGCGGTCAGGGCCAGCGTCTCGTGCGACAGCTCAAAGGCGACCAGCCAGCCCTCGCTGGCCGGCTGACACGCCACCACGGTCAGGCAGCAACCGTTGACCGCAATCGAGTCGCCCAGCTGCGGCGGCACGTCGTCGCCCAGGTTGGCCACCAGCTCCAGCCGCGCAAATTCCGCTTGCTTGTGCCAGGCGTGCACCCGCCCCATCCCCTCGATCAATCCCGTGAACATGGCCTACCTCGCCGCGCCGGTGGGCCTTGCCACCAGCAAGATGTCGTCGCCGTGCACGTGCGGGGGCGCGAATCGCCACTGCGCGCACTGGGCAATCGTTTGAATTCCCAGGTCTTCGATGGCGCTGCGCCCTGAGCCGAGCAGTTTGGGCGCCAGCCACCAGTCCAGGCGGTCGACCAAGCCTTGCCGCAGCAGCGCCGTCGCCAGGGTCGGCCCTGCCTCGCACAACACCTGACAGCAACCACGACGCAGAAGATCCGTAAAGATTCCCACAAGATCGTCGCCGTCGCCCGGCCACTCCGCCACTTCCAGGTTGGGCCCGCCTTGGGCGGGCAAGCGAGCGGGCTGCTGCGTGTAGATGAGCGTCGACTGTTTCGCCGTTTCCAGCACTTGTAGCGTCTGCGGCGCCACAGCCAGCCGCCCGCGTCGGTCCAGCAGCACCCGCAAGGGCAGGGGCTCCGGCGCAGCCTCGGGCAGGCGCACGTCCAAGCGCGGGTTGTCGGCCAAGGCAGTCCCGCTTCCCACCAAAATCGCGTCGCTCTGCGCCCGTTCGCGGTGCACCGCCTGCCGCGCTTGCGGGCCGGTGATCCATTGGCTGCTGCCGTCTTGGGCCGCCATGCGCCCGTCCAGCGTGGCCGCGATCTTCAGGTGCACAAATGCCCGACTGTGCTCTTGGTTGCACAAGAAGACTTCGGCCAGCTCGCGGCACTCCGCAGTCAGAATGCCCACGTCAACCGTCACGCCGCGCTCGCGCAGCCAGGCCGCGCCACCCTGCGCCTTGGGGTGCGGATCGGCCACGCCCACCACCACCCGCGCCACGCCCGCTTCGAGCAAAGCATGGCTGCAGGGCGGCGTCCGGCCGTGGTGATTGCACGGCTCCAGCGTCACATAGGCGGTTGCCCCCTTTGCCGCCGCTCCAGCCTGGCGCAGCGCAACAACTTCGGCATGGGGCCCGCCCACTTGCGCGTGATAGCCGGCCCCCACGACCCGATCGCCCTGGACCAGCACGCAGCCCACGCGCGGGTTGGGCCGCACGCGCCGATCGCCGCGCCGGCCCTCGGCAAGGGCCAACTGCATCCAAGTCGTGTCGTCGTGGGGGGCAGCGTCCATCTTGGGGAAGTGTCCGTCTTGGGGCAGTGTCCGTCTTGGGGCAGCGTCCATCGGCCTCGCGGAGCAGGGGTGAAACCCGGCGGCCGTCAATCGCGCGGCGGGGCAGAGCGGCGCTGGCGAGCCTCGGCAGCCAAGGGTTTGACCTCGTCGAGCAGTTCGTCGATGGTATCGAATTCCTTGTAGACACTGATGAAACGGACATAGGCGATCAGGTCAGTGCTCCGCAAGAAGCTCATGACCAAGTCGCCGAGCTGCGCCGACTCGACCTCGCGCTCGCCGCGTTCGGCCAGGCTGACTTCCACGCCGCGCACCCAATCGTGCACGACCTCGGCGGTCACAGGCCGGCGGTGCACCGCTTTGAAGATGCCGGCCAGCAGCTTGTCGCGCGAAAACGGCTGACGCTGCCCGTCTTTCTTGACCACCAACGGCAGCTGCAGTTCCACGCGCTCGTAGGTGGTAAAGCGGTGGTTGCAGCGCTCGCACTCGCGCCGGCGGCGGGTGGCATCCCCTTGCGGCGAGGGCCGCGAGTCCAGCACTCGGTCGGCGTCATGTTGGCACAGCGGGCAGCGCATTGGGGGCTACTCCATCGCGGCAATCTTGGCCAGGCGGGCGCGATGGCGCGGGTCAAAGACCGTGCTCAGCCAAGCGGTGATGCACTCTTCGGCGACCAGCGGACCGGTGACGCGGGCGCCAATGCAGACGATGTTGGCGTCGTTGTGCTCGGCCGCCAAGCGTGCGGTGGTCACATCGTGCACCACGGCCGCGCGGATCCCCACGATCTTGTTGGCGGCGATCGACATGCCGATGCCCGTGCCGCACAGAAGAATCCCGCGATCGGCCTGTTGCGTCACCACCGCCCCGGCGACGGCTGCGGCGTAGTCCGGGTAGTCGACGCGGGCGTCCACATCGCAGCCCAGGTCGTCGACTTCGTGCCCCTGGCGAACCAAGCTTTCGACCAAATGCGCCCGCAGGTGTACGGCCGCGTGATCCGAAGCAATCGAGATGCGCATCTTGTCCCCCACGAGCGGCTGCGGCTATTCGCCAAAGTTTTCCGTAACGAGCATGTTGGTGCCCTTGCCGTCCTTGGCGATGCCAAAGCCGACCACCGACCAGGTGCTGAGCATGTTGGCCCGGTGGCCCGCGCTCCAATACAGGCCGTTGTGCGCCCCGGCGATCGAACCGGCCGAGGCGATGTTCTCGCCCACGCCCTTGGTCCAGCCGAACTTCTTGGCGCGGTCGCCCACGCTTTCGCCGCTGGGCGAGTCGTGGCCAAAATAGCCTTTGGCGCCCATGTCTTGGCTGTGGTACTGCGCCATTTGATTCAGTGTATCGTTGAGCTTGAGCGGCGGCCGCCCGACTTTGTCGCGCTCGGCGTTGGTTAGTTCCAGTAGTTTCTGCCGGTACGAAGCCAGCTGCGCTTCGTCGGGATCGGCCTGCAAGCCTGGGCCACCCGTGATCGACACCGACACGAACGGTAGCGCACCGCCCACATACACCGCGCAGTTGAGGATTGCGCCGCCGCCCGTGTTGTTCACTTCCACGGTGTACATGCCGGGCGTGTCGAACGTGTACGCAAAACTGATGGTCCCGCCCGCGCTTGGGCTGCCTTTGGCCGGGACCGTGTCGACCCAAATCTCGGGCGTGCAGAACTCGATGTCCGAGCGGGCCGCCTCGCCCAGCTGCACCGAAATGTCCAGCTTGACGGGGCCCTTGGGGTGCCACTGCTCCAGGCCGGTGGCCTTGGTCGTCGCGGTGCTGCACGGGCCATCAAAGCGCGGGCCGATCGCGACCTTTCCTTTGGCCACCGAGTGCGGCGTGCTGCCCCAGGTGTCGCCGCCGCGCAGCTCCCAAGTTGCCGTGCCCTCTACAAAGTCCTTGGTCGCTGTCCAGGCGTAGTCCGCGCCGTTCTTGCCCGCCTCGGGGCCCACGGTCACGCTGCGCTGGCCGGTCTCCTTGCTGCACAGGATGGTGTCGGCGGCCTTGGTCCCCTTGTCTTGATGGAAAAGCAGGCAGTGGATGGGCCATTCGTCTTCGGGCCAGCCCAAGGTCAGTTGGCCATCTTTGACGGCGGCGGTCAGTTCGCCCAGGCCGACCTGGCTGCCGCTTGTGTCGGCACCGGCGTCGGCCACGGTGGTGGTGCCGCTGCCGCCCGCCGAGTCACTGCAGCCGGCCGCGATCGCCGCAACCGCCAAGGTGACGATGCAAAGGCCCAGAAGCCCGACGGCCCGGCCAAAAATGGCCCAAGCCAGCGCCCAAGTTCGCGCGGCGCGGCGCTGGGCCGCGGCGGGAAGGTGGACACTGGCTGGTACGCCGGTCGTGGGCATGCCCATCGGGACCGACAACCGCGAGCCGCAGTACGTCATGGCAACCTCGTCGTCCGCCACAAAGCCCGTGGTCGCAGATCGCGCGACCCGCGCCAGAGCGGGACGGTTGGAGCCACTACTCGGCGGGCGAGGTCGTGTCCACTGTGGCGGCGAGCACCTGGCGGCCGCGGTACTTGCCGCAAGCCGCGCACACGTGGTGCGGGCGGACGGGAGCGCCGCACGACGGGCAGGTGCCCAGGCTCGGCGCCGAGATGACGTCCCACTGGGCGCGGCGGCTGGCCGTGCGGGCGTTCGACATGCGTTTCTTTGGAACTGCCATTTCTTCCTCCAGAATGCGCTGGGCCCCGATGGCGGTGGACCTAGCAGAATACGGGAACTAGCGATTGCCGGCTCCAGGCCGATCGGCGCTTGCGGCGCTAATTGACCTTGAAGTCGCGCAGGGCTGCCCAGGTTGGCGAGGCAAGGCTGGCGGGTGGGCAACCACAGCTCTCGCGGTTCAAGTTGGTGCCGCACTGCGGGCACAGGCCTTTGCAGTCGGGGTCGCACAGCGGCACGGCTGGCAAGGCCAGCAACGCCACTTCGACGAGCAGGTCGTCGAGTTCGATGCGCACCCCGTCGTGCTCGCTCACGTCGGGATCGGCATCGAATTCGTCCACTTCCTCGCCAGCGTCTAGTTGACCGGGGCCGACAAAGTGGTGGCCAAAGGGCTCGTCGATGCGCAGCTGCGCGGGCTCGGCGCAACGGCTGCAATCGAAGCCAAATGCGCCGCGAATATGTCCTTTGACTTCGACCACTTCCGCAGCCTTGACCGCTTCGAGCTCCACATCCATGGTTGGCTCTACGGCGCGGTATACGTCGCCGGCTCGCTCGGCACACCAAGCCGTGCTGAGCTTTTCGTTCAGCAAGGTCGGCGCGGAGCCAAGGTCAGCGATGGGCAGCGAAATGGGCACAGGTCGTCCAGGTCCCCAAGCGGGGCGGCGCATGCTAGGGTTAGGCGTCCGCGCTGTCAACGCATTTCCGCCACGAACCTGCCGCCGGGCTGGTGCGGGCCGCGGCCGTGGCCGCCGCTTGGCGCCCGTCGGGTGGCCCACCCTGAAGCAAATTCGCGGCCACTTTCTTGCATTGCGGTCGCGCAACCCGGACACTATTGGGTGCCGATTTTGCCCCCGCCCATGCGGTGGATTTTCGCGCAGGAGACCTGTGATGCTGCTGAAATCCCCCCCGAAGATGTCCTGGTTGCGCCTGATTTTGACCGGTTCCTTGGTCACCGCCGCGGCGTGCGGTCAGGTTCAGATCGACGAGCCGACCGGCGCGAACGATTTGGGCGCCGACGGCCAAGACAGCGGGGGCGACGGCATCAGCAGCGGCGACGGGGCGCAAGTGAACCAGGCGCCAAAGGTTTCGATCAAAAGCCCTGCCGAAGACGCCGTGCTTTCGCCTGGGCAGTTGGTGCACTTTGCCGCCAGCATCAGCGACGACGTGGACCCGCCGACCAAGTTGACCGTGACCTGGAAAACCCAGGACGGTCAGGTGCTGAACGAGGGTCCGGGCGATGCCAGCGGCATCGTCGAATTCGACAGCAACAAGCTGCCCGACGGGCCGGTCAAGATCTCGTGTGATGCCAAAGACAGCCAGGGCTTGGTCGGATCGGCCAGCGTGGTGGTCCTGGTCAACCGGGCGCCCGGCGCGGCGACCATCCAGCTGCTGCCCAGCGCGCCCACCACGACCGACGATCTGGTCGTGCAGATCCTCACGCCTGCTTCGGACCCCGACCGCGCCGCGGACGAACTGACCTACGTGTACGCGTGGTTCAAGAACGACCAGCCCACCACCTACAACGACAAGGTGTTGCCCAACGCCGCCACCGCCAAAGGCGAAAAGTGGACGGTCAAAGTGCGCGCCAAAGACGTCAAGACCGAAGGGGCCGAGGCGGTGGCCAGCGTCACCATCCTGAACGCCGCGCCGGTGGCGCCGGTGCTCGCGGTGACGCCGACTGCCGTGGATTTGCTTTCCGAAGTGGAGTGCGCGGTGGCCGCATCGGCGACGGACGCCGACGGCGACACCATTACCTACACGTGGTCTTGGATGGTCGGCACCTACACCAATCCGGGCGTAGAGACGCAGACCGTCAAGGTGCCTGACCTGAAGTCGGCGGCGGCGAAGGGGGCGGCCGTCAAGGCTGGCGACTCGCTGGCGTGTGCCGCCGTGGTGCAAGACAGCGAAGGCGTGGCGGCGGCGATCGTCCAGAGCCCCGCCGTGCTGGTCGGCGCGTTCGACGTGTGCAATAGCGCCTATAACCCGTGCGATCCCAACGCCGTGTGTCAGAATTCGACCACGCTGGAACCCATCTGCACCTGCCCCGACGGCTTCTTGGGTGACGGCAAGGTCTGCTTGGACATCGACGAATGTGCTTCGGGCGACAAGTGCTCGGCCGACGCGATCTGCACCAACAAGCCCGGCAGCTACAGCTGCGCGTGCAAGCCAGGCTTCGAGGGCGACGGTGTGACTTGCACTGACCTGGACGAGTGTGCCCTAAAAACATCAGCTTGTGACCTATCGGCCGACTGCAGCAACACCGCGGGCAGCTATGTCTGCAGTTGCCAGCCCGGCTACGGTCAGAAGTCGACCACCGCCAGCAACGTGGCCTGCGTGACCAAGTTGTGCCCCACCGAGATCGCCGCCTGCCAGGCCGACGCCACCTGCGCTGCGCAGTTGGCCTGCGCCAGCACCTGCACGGACGACGCGTGCACTAGCGGCTGCCTGGGCAGCGAGGTGAGCAGCCTGGTCCAGGATCTGGGCGCCTGCGGCAAGAAGAACGACTGCGGCAACACCGTGGGCTTTGCCTGTGTCGACATCGACGAATGCAAAGCGGGCACCTCGGGTTGCTCGGACAACGCAATCTGCACCAACACCGTGGGCAGCGTGACCTGCGCCTGCAAAGACGGCTTCCAAGGCGACGGCAAGACCTGCGACGACATCGACGAGTGCCAGACCGACAACGGCGGCTGCTCGCCCGACGCGACCTGCCAGAACTACGAAGGCGGCCGCTTCTGCATCTGCAAGGCCGGCTTTACCGGTCCCGGCACCACCTGCACCGACATCGACGAGTGTGCGTCCGGCGTGGCCAACAAGTGTGACCCCAACGCCGACTGCACCAACACCCCCGGCGCCTACACCTGCGCCTGCAAGTCCGGCTTTACCGGCAACGGCTACGGCTGCAACGACATCGACGAATGTGCCATGGGCGTGCTGAAGTGCCACTCGCAGGCCAACTGCTTGAACTCGCAAGGCTCGGCCAAGTGCGAGTGCAAGACCGGCTACGTCGGCGACGGCAAGACCGTGTGCAACGACGTGGACGAGTGCGCCGCCGGCACCGCCAAGTGCGTGGCCAGCGCCTCGGGCGGTCTATGCATCAACCAGCCCGGCAGCTACTTGTGCCAGTGCCAGTCGGGCTATTCGGGCGACGGCGTCACCTACTGCACCAAGGCGGTGGACCTGTGCAAGACCAACAACGGCGGCTGCTCGGCCAACGCGACCTGCACGTATGTTCCGCCCACGGGCAGCGGCAGCAACGGCTCGGTCACCTGCGCGTGCAAGGCCGGCTTCACGGGCGACGGCAAGACCTGCAACGACGTCAACGAATGCGCCACCAACAACGGCGGCTGCAGCGCCGACTCCGTGTGCACCAACACGACCGGCTCGTTCAGCTGCGCGTGCAAGCCGGGCTTCTTGGGCGACGGCAAGACCTGCACCGACATCGACGAATGCGCCAACGCCAACGGCGGCTGCTCGCCCTACGCAGTCTGCACCAACACGCCCGGCAGCAGCACCTGCGCCTGCAAGCCCGGCTTCACCGGCGACGGCAAATCGTGCATCGACATCAACGAGTGCATCACCAACAACGGCGGCTGCGACAAGGCCGCGACCTGCACCAACACCGTGGGGAGCTACACGTGCGCCTGCAAGGTGGGCTATGGCGGCGACGGCAA
>JBBISH010000002.1:0-172396 GCA_037441385.1 Myxococcales bacterium | reverse complement strand
CGGCCACGGTTTCGACATCGCCAAACTTGCCGGCGATGGCCGCATCGCCGTCGCGGATGTTAAAGCGGTGCCCGCCGGGCTCTACTTCTTCCGGCTCGTCACCGCGTCGGGGGACGTGGCCACGGGGCGCCTGCTGCGGGTGCGGCTGGGGCCGGGGCCGCCGGAGCCGGGGTGCCAGCGGCCGGCTTGGCCGGTTCGGGGGCGGCCATCGCGGTCGCGCCGATCAGCAGGCTGGCGGCCGCGATCGTGCGCAGCGACGCCATGCCGCCCACCAGCCGTGCCAATCGGCAGGCCAGTTGGCGGGGCTGCGGGCGCGCCAGGATCGGGCTCAGGTCATTCGTGCGGTGTGCCATGGTGTGCTCACTTGCTGCAAATCGGGGTGGCCGGGCATGGCGGTCGTCATCGCCATCGTTCTGGCCGCATTTCGCGGTGTGATTTGGGCTCAACCCGCCCGCACCGCCTGCGTTGTGCCGGCCGAAGCCGGCTATGGGTTCGGCGCCTTTGCGGGGCACCTTCGACTGGTTCGACGCGTGACCGCGCCATTGGCTGGGGCCGCCGCGCGTCCGCGTCGCCCCGTCGTTCGTTTGCCCTGTCGCTCGCACGCTCCCTGGCCGCGGCAACTGGCCAAGCAGGGGGCAGTTTCGCCCCGCAGCGTTCCCGGGTTCGCGCGATCGGCGACCGTTTAGACCCGGAAACAAACGGAGATGGCACACCCGTACCAGGGTATGCGTCCGCCAGCGCACTATCTTGCCACGACTGTGGCGCCCCTGTCACCACCCCGGCTGGGGCTGGCCGCGGGGCGCACCCGTGGCGAACTCAGCGGGATGCAAGACCTCAAGCACTCTGAATTGAACAAGCAATTCGCCGACGCGGCTTCGACGACTCGACCTGCAGGGTGGCGAATTCCTTGCACGGGGTCAGAATAGGATGTGCCGACCTGCCCGGTCAAATTCTCTACACATTCCTTTGTATCCCAGGGTTCGGCCCGCCACCGGCCTGTGGCCCGTGCAGAATGCCGCCTAGACCACGCAAGTCGGCAGAGCTACTGCGGTCCGGGGCAGACCACGGGCCCAGGCCGCAAGGTAACCGGGGAACGGTCATGCGAAAATCGACACATTTGCCCAAGGTCGGCAAGCGCGCACCGCAGCGGCTCTATTGCGGCCCGGGTCGCCCCGCGCGCTTTCCGCGGCAGGTTCAGGGATCCAGCGGCGACCACTCGCTGGGGAGCGGCGGCGCCTCGGCGGTGAACTGATCGGCCAGGTGGTTCAACAGCGCGCCAATTCCGCTGCCGGTGACCGGCGAGATGGCGAATACGGGCGCGCCCAGATGCTGGCTCAGGGCCTGCGCGGTCGATTCGGCCTCGGGCCCCAGGGTGTCGGCCTTGGCCAGGCAATACACCGCCGGCCGCTGTGCCAGATCGGGCGAATAGGCTGACAGCTCGCGGCGCAAGATCGCCAGCGCCTGCAGCGGCTCGGGGTCTTCGCTCTGCACCAGCAAAAAACACAGGGTCTTGCAGCGTTCGATGTGTTGCAGGAAGCGGATGCCCAACCCGGCGCCGTCGGCCGCGCCCTCGATCAGGCCCGGAATGTCGGCCACCGTAAAGGTGCGACCGCGGTGGCGCACCACGCCCAGGTTGGGCACCAAGGTGGTAAACGGGTAGTCGGCCACCTCGGCCCGCGACGCCGAGATCGAGCGGATCAGGCTGGATTTGCCCACGTTGGGGAAGCCGACCAAGGCCACATCGGCGAGCAGTTTCAGCTCCAGACGCAGCCGCCGCGTTTGGCCGGGCTGGCCAGGGTTGGCGCGATCCGGCGCCTGGCGCGTAGCCGTGGCAAAGTGGACGTTGCCCCAACCGCCGTTGCCACCGCTGAGGATGGTCAGCCGCTGGCCTTGTTCGACGACGTCGCCCAGTAGTTCGCCCGAGTCGGCGTCGTAGACCTGCGTTCCCGGCGGAACGGCTAGCAGCAGATCCGCGCCATCGCGGCCGGTTTTGCGCGAATCGGCGCCGGGTGCCCCGTTTTCGGCCTGGTAGTGGCGGTTGAAGTGGAAGTCGAGCAGTGACCGCGAACGCTGATCGCCAACGACCACCACGTCGCCGCCGCGGCCGCCGTCGCCGCCGTCGGGCCCGCCCCGCGGGATGTACTTCTCGCGTCGAAAAGACTTGCTGCCATGGCCGCCCGCACCCGAGCTAGCGTAAATCGTTGCCTGATCAATGAACTGCATTCTGTTCCTGGCGCGCCGTCGCGCGTCGCCGCGGCGCAAACAGTGGCAGCATCGCTGGTTCGGTGCGGCGGTTCAAGCGCGGGCCAAGTGCCCTCTAAGAAAGCTCTGCAAATTTGCCTATGTGTAGAATTCAACTGAAGAGACGCAGCCTTGACCTCGCGACCGCGGCCGGCGGTGCGCCGGTGATCAGCTGCTATTGCAGCCCCGATCAGGCCGCAGTGGGCCAGTCGACGGCCGGCGTTTTCGATCTGAATTCATCGGGTCCAGGGGGGCAGCGACAGCTTGTCCACAAGCCTTGTTGGGTCGGCAGGCGCGGCGAATTGGCGCCAGCGTTCGGTACAAAAATGGTCGGCCCAAAAAGCGCGCCACGTCGCCGCCCTACCACTACCGGTAGTGGACGATCGATTTTTTTGACACCGCCGGTTGTGGTGCGACCCTCAGAAGCAAGTTGACCACCCGGGGGGACCGGGATAGCGTTGGAGGTGCGACGTGCAGCGGATACGGTCGCGACGGACGGACGACAACCAGCGGCTTGCTTCCTTGGCCACGCCTCGCGGCAGGCCAACAAGCGGGGTGATCGCAGGGGGGGCCGCCAGTCGCAGTCGCCCCGCGCGCAGTCGTCAACCAGATTATATCCAACAGCATCCAGTCCAACTGACCTTGCTGGAGCCGTTTGGCGAGCCGATCGCCGCGGTCAACGGTGGCTTGTCGCCCAGACGGCGCGACGGCCCACGAGCGCAGTTTGCTGGAAGAAATCAGAAGTTGAACTACGAAGAGCGGCAGGCGGAGGCGGCAATGGACAGCATCAACAGCGAAAGCATCACTCGGGGCGGCGACACCGCGATCGGCGGGCAGGCAGGCATGAATCCTCCCGCGGTACTGGGCAGTGCCGGCCGGACCATCGGCGCCCGCATGGACAACCTTGGCGACCTGCGTACCGAAGGTGGTACCTTGGACGACGTGGGCTTTGGCGAAAGGGGGGGCCCGGTGCAGGCCAGGCTTTTTGACGAATTGGCGACGGAAGAACCGACCGAGAGCGTGACCGTGGCGCCCGACCAGTTTGCTGGTCGCCGTTTGCCCGCGAGCCACAAGGCGGATCGCGGCCCTGGGCTGACCATGGCCCGCCGTTTTACTCGCCCCGGCGTCCACCCCTTTGACGAAGTGGCCTGGGACCGCCGCACCGCCTCGATCAGCAACACGCGCGGCGAGGTGATCTTTGAGCAGAAGGGCGTGGAATTCCCGTCGTTCTGGTCGCAGACCGCCACCGCTGTGGTGGTGTCGAAGTACTTCCGCGGCACGCTGGGCACGCCAGACCGCGAGTCCAGCGTGCGCCAGCTGATCGGCCGCGTGGTGGGCACGATCGGCGCGTGGGCCCGCAACGCCGCTTACTTCGCCAGCGAAGACGATTGCCAAACCTTTGAGGCCGAGCTGACTTGGCTGCTTTTGCACCAGCGCATGTCGTTCAACTCGCCCGTGTGGTTCAACGTGGGCGTCGAGGCGCAGCCGCAGTGCTCGGCGTGCTTCATCAACAAGGTCGACGACACCATGGAGTCGATCCTGACCTTGGCCAAGACCGAAGGCATGCTGTTCAAGTACGGCTCGGGCACCGGCAGCAACCTCAGCCCGATCCGCAGCAGCAAGGAAGTGCTGGCCGGCGGTGGCGAGGCCTCGGGCCCCGTCAGCTTCATGAAGGGCTTCGACGCGTTCGCGGGCGTGATCAAAAGCGGCGGCAAGACCCGTCGCGCGGCCAAGATGGTGATCCTCAATGCGGAACACCCCGACATCATGGAGTTCATCCGCTGCAAGGAAAAGGAAGAGAAGAAGGCCTGGGCGCTGATCGAAGCCGGCTACGATGGCCGCATGGACGGCGAGGCCTACGCGTCGGTGTTCTTCCAGAACTCGAACAACTCGGTGCGCGTCAGCGACGACTTCATGAACGCGGTGGAAAACGACGGAGCCTGGGAGACCAAGGCCATCACCCACGGCCGCACCGTGGACACCTACCGCGCCCGGCAGGTCATGGACGCCATCGCCGAGTCGACTTGGTGGTGCGGCGACCCCGGCATGCAGTTCGACTCGACCATCAACGACTGGCACACCTGCCCGAACACGGCGCGCATCAACGCCAGCAACCCGTGCAGCGAGTACATGTTCTTGGACGACTCGGCCTGCAACCTGGCGTCGCTGAACCTGATGAAGTTTGTCAGCGATCGCGGTGACTTCGAGGTCGAGGCCTTCCGCCACGCCGTGGATCTGACCATCACGGCTCAAGAGATTCTGGTCGACTTTGCCGCGTATCCCACGCCGGCGATCGAGCGCAATAGCCACGACTACCGGCCGCTGGGCCTGGGCTACGCCAACCTGGGCGCGATCCTGATGAAGCGCGGTCTGGCCTACGACAGCGAGGAAGGGCGCGCGTTTGCCGCGGCGATCACCGCGCTCATGCACGGCGAAGCCAACCTGCAGTCGGCGCGCTTGGCCGAGCAGCTCGGCGCGTTCCCAGGCTACGCGCCCAACCGCGAGCCGATGCTGAACGTGATGGCCAAGCACCGCGGCGCCGTGGCGGGGATCGACGCCCTGTTCGTGCCGGGCGGCCTGATGGAAGCCGTGGGCCAGGTGTGGGACGACACGCTGAAACTCGGCGAAAAGGCGGGCTTCCGCAACGCGCAGGTCACCGTGCTGGCGCCGACCGGCACCATCGCGTTCATGATGGACTGCGACACCACCGGCATCGAACCCGACATCGCCCTGGTCAAGTACAAGAAGCTCGTGGGCGGCGGCACGCTGAAGATCGTCAACCAAGCGGTGCCCGAGGCGCTGGCGCGGTTGGGCTACTCGGCCAGGGAAGTCGAGGCGATCACGGCCTATGTGGATCAGAACGACACCATCGAGGGCGCGCCCGGACTGTTGGACAAGGATCTGCCGGTGTTCGACTGCGCCTTCCGCCCGGCCAACGGCTCGCGCTCGATCCACTACCTGGGTCACCTCAAGATGATGGGTGCGGTGCAGCCGTTCCTGTCGGGCGCGATCAGCAAGACCGTCAACCTGCCCAACGAGGCCAGTGCGGCCGAGATCGCCGAGACCTACATGGCCGCGTGGCACATGGGCGTCAAAGCGGTGGCGATCTACCGTGACGGCTGCAAGCGCATCCAGCCGCTGTCGACCAAGAAGCAAAACGAGGACGGTTCGGATAGCCGGCCGGTGGCGCAGATCGCGCCCGCGCCGCAGAGCCCGGCGCAGGTGGTCGAAAAGATCATCGAGCGCGAGGTGTTCCGCCCCTACCGCAAGAAGCTGAGCGACGAGCGGCAGGCGCTGACGCACAAGTTCTCGATCGCGGGGCACGAGGGTTACATCACCGTGGGCATGTACGAAGACGGCAGCCCCGGCGAAGTCTTCATCACCATGGCCAAAGAGGGATCGACGCTGTCGGGACTGCTGGACGCGTTCGCCACGGCGATCTCGCTCGCGCTGCAATACGGCGTGCCGCTGCAAGTGCTGGCCGACAAGTTCACGGCTACCCGCTTTGAGCCGTCGGGCTTTACGGGCAACCGCGACATCCCGATGGCCAAGTCGATCACCGACTACATCTTCCGCTGGATGGCCCTGAAGTTCCTGGACCGCGGCGACGCGGAGCTGGAAGGCGGCGAGACCGCCCACGCCTCGAGCGGCACCAGCGGCTCGACCGGCGCGGTGCTCAAGGTCAAAGTCGTCGACCCGGCCAAAGCGCTGGGCAACGGCGCCGGCACCGAGACCGAGGCCGAGACGCAGCGCGCTACCGACCGCCTGTACCAGGCCCGCCTGGATGCGCCGCTCTGCTCGTCGTGTGGCCGCATGATGACGCCGGCCGGCAAGTGCTACCGCTGCGATTGCGGCCAAACCTCCGGCGGTTGCAGCTAGTCGACCAAGTAGAAGCCTTGCAAGGGCGACCAGCCGTCGTGCACTTGATCCGGCCGTGGCGCTTGCATTTGCCCCGGCCGGCACAGGCGCGGCCCGCCCAGCGCTTCGCGAAGCTCCCAGCGGTCGCGGCCCACCAGGGTCGTCGCCACCGTGGCGATCTGGCCGCGCCAGCCTTGCAGGGCTGAGCACAGATCCGTCTGATCTGCAAAGGCAAGTCCAGCCAGGCAGCGGCCGCCAGGCCCGGGCCAGACCCCGGTCAACGCCGCGCGATCGCGGGCAGTGGCGAGCCAGTCGTCGCCGTAGCCGCTCACCACCACAGGCGCCCCAAGATCGGCAACTGTCCGCAGCGTCTGCAGTTGGTAGGCGCGAGCCGCCTGGCCGCCCGGAGTCCGCTGACCTGCCGGCCACCGACGCGTCAATCGGTCGAGCGCGCCGGCCAGCCCCGCATGGACTGCGGTCAGCTCGTCGCCGCGGCAGCCCAGCCAGGCCACGCTGCGCAGGCTCATGCAGCCCCGGCCGTCGACTTCGAGCGTGTCAGCCGCCAGTTGCCGGGCAAGCCGCGGGCCGTGCGCCCGCCAGGCGGCCGCGTCGATCACGGCGAGCGAGTGCCTTTCGCCGTGCAGGCGCAGGGTGCCTGCAAAGCCGGCGGCGTGGGCCAATTGGGTGATCGCCGCCATCGCCGGGTTGCTGCCCTGCGCAGTCAGCGTGGCGACGCCGGCCAGCCAGGTCTGCCAGTCGGTCGCTTCCGGGCTGGTCGGTTGGCTGACTTGGCAGCGATCCGCCAGCCACGGGGCGACGATCTGCAGCGCCAGCAACAGGTTCTGCACTGCCTTGGGCTCGCGCCGGCTGGGACGCACCCGCACCCGGCTGCCAGCGAGCAGCGGCTCCAACACGGCCTGCCACGCGGCCGCGGGCACGTTCGCTGGTGCGATCACCGCCACCTGCGCCACGGCGCGGCGTGCACCGGCCTCGCGGGCAAGCAGCGCGGCCCGCCGCACGGCTGCGGGACGCCACCCGTGGGCAAACTGAACCACCATCCGCTCGATCGCCCAGGGCGGCAGGCCGCTGCTGCGCGCCAGGTCCTGAGTCAAGGCCTGGCGCACCGGCGAGCCGGCACGGCCAGCCTGCACCGCCAACTCGGCCAGCGAGGCTTGGACAGGCAACGGTGCGAATTCACAAGAGTCCATCGGAGTCCCACCACGGCAGGGCGCTCGCCGAGCGGCCCAGCAAGGGCAAGTCTCGCCTCTGCCGCGCGCCGTGCGCAACCCCAAAATGCGGCGACAGGGCTTGCGCTGCCCTTGTGAACCGGCTAGACTTCCGCCCCACGCTGCCCGGTTCGCCCGGTTCCAGCGCGCGAAACCGGCCCCAGCGCCGCTGTTTCCACAGAAAATCGAAATCTGCGATGCCGCACCGCCTGCGCCCCATGGGCACCGACGGTGCCCAGAGTAGCTGACGAACCTTGCGTCCATGCACCCTTTCGATCACCGGACGGAGACTTTTGATCACCGGACGGAGACTTTTGATCACCGGACGGAGACTTTTGATCACCGGATGGGGACCCTGGACAGAACGTTCCGCCGAGACACCGGCCCAGACAGCACTGGGCGGCAAAGGTTTCTTGGGGAGCACCGCAAGGGAGAGTGGCCGAGTGGTTGATGGCAGCGGTCTTGAAAACCGTCGAAGTACGAGAGTGCTTCCGGGGGTTCGAATCCCTCCTCTCCCGCCCGCCGCGCTGCACGCCCGTCACCTACTCGTCAACGACATCAGCCTGTGGCCCCGTCCGCGGATGGCGGCAGGTCGATGACGGAGAGAGGTGGCTGAAGACGGAGAGGTGGCCGAGTGGCTGAAGGCAACGGTTTGCTAAACCGTCATAGGGGGTAAACCCCTATCAGGGGTTCGAATCCCCTCCTCTCCGCCCAGACGATTCTGGGCAAACGCATGCGCAGTTCCCGGGTAGCCCGCCGCAAGGCGGACGACCACAACGGGCTCATAGCTCAATTGGATAGAGCATCGGTCTACGGAACCGAAGGTTGCAGGTTCGAGCCCTGCTGAGCCCGCCCTCAAGACAGCACCCCTGACCCGCTCGCGGGTAGAAGTGGCCCTCCGCACCTGTTTGCCGAGGGCCACGGTTCTTTTTGGCCCCACCTCGGCGACGTTCGCCGAGCGAGCTGGACGCTCATGCTGCGCGACGACAATGATTTCATGGACATGGCCCTGAACGTCGCCGCGGACGCCGGCACGCAGGGCGAGGTGCCGATCGGCGCCGTCGTCGTGCACGAAGGGGAAGTCGTCGCCGTGGCCGCCAATCGGCGCGAGCGCGATCACGACCCGACCGCCCATGCCGAGGTGCTGGCCCTCCGCCAGGCCGGCCAGGTGCTGGGTTCGTGGCGGCTGAACGAGTGCACCCTGTACGTGACGCTGGAGCCTTGTCCGATGTGCATGGGCGCCGCGATCAGCGCGCGTATCGACCGCCTGGTGTTCGCTTGCCGCGACCCCAAAGCCGGCGCGGCCGCCTCGCTGTTTGCCCTGGGCAGCGACGAGCGCCTGAACCACCAGCTGATCCTGACCGAGGGTGTGCGCCGCAGCGAAGCTAGCGAGTTGTTGTCCAAATTTTTTGCAGGGTTGCGCGGGAGTCGCAGCTAGGCTGCGGGCCGCTGCCGGGCCTTGCAACCCACCTGCAACGTAGCTATACTGCTGCCCCTCACGGGCCGGCTGCGCGCCACCGCCCGTCGCGACCGCAACCGGTTCCGCCCGCAACCCGGCCTCTGGCCTGGGCGACGGAGCGGCAAAACGGAGAGATGTCCGAGTGGTTTAAGGAGCCTGACTCGAAATCAGGTGTACTGAAAGGTACCGGGGGTTCGAATCCCTCTCTCTCCGCCACCGTTGCGAGCGCAATCACACGTCGCATCGTGTAGTTCGACATGCAGAAGCCCCACCAGGCGGCCGATTTCCTTGGCGAGTCGCTCGCGAGAACCTGGCCGTCATCCCGCGATTGCCCTGCCCGCAATTGCGCACCGGGAGAGATGTCCGAGTGGCTTAAGGTACTCGCCTGGAAAGCGGGTGTACTCCAAAAGGGTACCCGGGGTTCGAATCCCCGTCTCTCCGCCCACGGAGCTTCTGCAGCACAAGATCCGTCTGGCCCCCGATTCGCGGGCAGCGCCAGCGGCAGTGTTCAGCAAGTAAGCCGCTGACGCTGTGTGACAAACCGAGCTGGTCCCCGATTCGCGGGCAGCGCCAGCGGCAGTGTTCAGCAAGTAAGCCGCTGACGCTGTGTGACAAACCGAGCTGGTCCCCGATTCGCGGGCAGCGGCAGTGTTCAGCAAGTAAGCCGCTGACGCTGTGTGACAAACCGAGCTGGTCCCCGATTCGCGGGCAGCGCCAGCGGCAACGATATCGCGTAAACCCCGCCAGGTCCGAGAGGAAGCAACGGTAGCGTCGGTGTCGTGTGCCGCTGGCCCTGCCCGTGAGTTGTTTTTGGCCTGATCGGCGATTCCTGGTCCATTGCAGGGAGTTGGCGCGACCACGCCCGGTGCTCGCGGGCGTTGGGGCGCAGAGACCCAACCGCCACGCCGCTTTGGAAGTGGGCGCTGCCCAGCCGCCCCAGAGCGTGCTACAAGCCGCGGCATGGCCTACCTCGTCCTCGCTCGCAAGTACCGTCCCGAAACGTTGGCCGCGCTGGTCGGCCAAGACCACATCGCGCGCGCCTTGGGCAATGCCCTGGCGATGAAGCGGATTCCCCACGCGCTGCTGTTCTGCGGCGCACGCGGGACCGGCAAAACGTCGACGGCGCGGATCGTGGCCAAGATGCTCAACTGCGAGCAGGGCCCGACCGAGACGCCTTGCGGCACCTGCTCGGCCTGCCGCGAGATCACGGCCGGCAACAGCGTCGATGTGCAAGAGCTCGACGCCGCCAGCAATCGCGGTATCGACGAGATTCGCGAGCTTCGGAGCGGGGTTGGCTTTGCACCCAGCCGCGACCGCTACAAGGTCTACATCGTCGACGAAGCCCACATGCTGACCGACCAGGCCGCCAACGCCTTCTTGAAGACGCTTGAGGAGCCGCCGGCACACGTGGTCTTCATCTTGGCCACCACCGATCCGCAGCGGCTGCCGGTGACGATTCGTTCGCGGTGTCAACGTTATGATTTCAAACGAGTACGCGCGCAGGACGTGGTCAAGCGGCTGGAGTGGATTTGCCAAGAAGAGCAGGTCGCGTGCGACTTGGACGCGCTGTATTTGATCGCTCGCGAAGGCGACGGCTCGATGCGCGACGCCCTTTCGCTGCTGGACCAGGTGATCGCGTTTGCGGGCGCCAAGTTGGACAGCGACACCGTAGCGGGACTGCTGGGCGTGGCGGACCGCGCCCGCACCCACCAACTGCTCCGCGGCCTGCTGGACCGCGACGCCGGCACCGCGCTGGCTGCCGTGGGCGCCGCGCACGAAAATGGCATGGATTTGCGCACGCTGGCCCGCAACTTGGCCCTGGACGCCCGCGACCTCATGGTGGTGAAGCTGGCCGGAACCCAGGCGCGCCAGTTGGTCGACCGATCCGACAGCGAGGTGGAGGAACTGCAGAAGTTGGCGGGCAATACGCCGGTCGCCGAACTCGAGCGCATCAGTCATGTGCTGTTGGAGGTCGCGGAACAGGTCAATCGGGCGCGCCACGGTCGGCTGGCACTGGAACTTGGGCTGGTGCGGCTGTGCCGTGCGCCGCAGTTGGTGGATGTCGCGGAATTGGCGGCCCGGGTAGAGAGCTTGCTGGCCCTGGGGCCGCGGGCCGCGGTTCCCGGCTCGCGTCAAGGTGGTGGGGCCGCGAGCGGCGCTCCGGCCGGTGGCGCTGTTGGTGGAAGCTACGGTCGTTCAGGGGGGTACGGGGCAAGTCCGCGCAGCGCCCAGGCGGCCCCTGCGAGCGATCCCGGCGGCGTGTTGCGGCCCGTGGCCGTTGGGGTGCGCGCGAGCGACCCTGGCCCCAGTCCAGGCGCGGCGGCGGTGAAAGTGGTGGGCGACGCCGACCTTCCGGCGCTTACGGCCGCGGTGGCCCAGCGCCTGCAACGGCCCATCGAGTCGTCGTTGCTGGACCAGGCGGTGGTGGCGTCGTGCAAGGGGCGCACGCTGCAGCTGGGCTGGGCGAACGAATTCTTGGTCGGTCAGGCCGGACGACCCGAAGTTCTGGACTTGTTCAGTCAGGCCGCTGGGTTGCTCTGGGGCGGCCACTGGCAGGTGGGCGCGATGATGGACAGTCGGGCCCGCACCGACAGCTTGGTCGCAAAGAGCGGCCGCGATCGCGAAGAGAAACGCCAAGTTTCAGAGGCCTCGCTGCGTCGGCTCCCAGCCGTACAGGCGGTGATGACGGCCTTTGGCGGCACCATCAGCCGCGTCTACCTCGACGACTCCAACCCGCACTAGGACCCAACGCCCATGGACGCATCGCTGCCTCTGGCGGTCGAACGGCTGGCGCGCTTGCTTGGGCGTCTGCCCGGCGTGGGCGAGCGCTCGGCGCAACGTCTGGCGCTGCATGTGCTTGCCCAGCCTGCCGACTACGCCAAGGGCATGGCCGAGGCCCTAGCCGGGCTGCACGACGAAGTGCATTTCTGTAAGCAATGCTTCCACTTGGCAGAGTCCGAGCTCTGCCGTATCTGCAGCAGCCCCCACCGCGATCCGCAGCTGCTCTGCGTGGTCGAGGAAGTGGCTGATCTGTTGGCGATCGAGCGATCGGGTGAATTTCGTGGCCTATATCATGTGCTTGGCGGGGCCCTGTCGCCCCTGCGCGGAGTAGGGCCGCGCGATCTGCGGCTGGCCGAACTGGTCGCCCGCGTCGCCGCCGCCCCGCCCAGCGAGCTCATCGTCGCGACCTCGATCTCGGTCGAGGGGGAAGCGACCGCGTCGTACCTGCTTGGTCTGCTGCGGAATTTGCCGATCGAGGTCAGCCGTATTGCCAGCGGCGTGCCCCAGGGCAGCGAACTGGAGTTCCTGGACCAGGCGACCCTTGGACGGGCGCTGCGAGCTCGGTTGCCGCTGCGGCGCTGACCAAGGCGAACTGCCAAGGTCCGGCAACCCGCGCTTTTTTTGATAGCGCGCGCGACCGCGATCCGCTACCCTGTACATCTGGTCGGGATTGCTCCCGGCCAGTCCTGCCCTCGCGAGTCCGCGCCGACGTTTGGATGGAGTGGGCGGCTTCGTCTGCCGGTTGCCCGGCTCAGTTTGACCGGCTCAGCTTGACCGGCTCAGTCTGACCTCAGCCGGGCTCAGGCCGTTGCCGCCGCCACTGGGACCTTTGACGTTCCGCCCCTGCGGCCCTTCGCGCCAGCAGTTCGGTGGTCGAGTCACCGCACAAAGCCTTGAGCCGCCCAGGCAGGAAGTTGAGCATAGAGATAGGGTTTCGCAGAGTTCAGGCCAGTCAGGAGATCACCATGCTGTTCAAGATCGGAGATCGAGCTGTCTACCCGGGCCAAGGGGTCGCCGAAATCACCGCCATCGAATCCAAGGAAATCGCTGGAAATACTGAGATCCTGTACATGCTGCGCGTGGTGAACACCAACCGCAAAATCATGATCCCCGTCAGCAAGGTCGGCTCGGTCGGCCTGCGCAAGGTGATCGGCAATGCCGAGGTCGAGCGCATCTACCGCGTGCTGAAAGAGCGCACCGCGGGCGGCGGCAACGTGACCTGGAACCGGCGCTACCGCGGCTATGTCGAGAAAATCAATACGGGTTCGATCTTCGACGTGGCCGAGGTCATGCGCGACCTTTCGGTGCTGAAGTACACCAAGGCCCTGTCGTTCGGCGAGCGCAAGATGCTTGACCAGGCGCGGACTTTGCTGATCAAAGAGTTGAGCGTGGCGCGCGCGCAGGAAGAGGACGACGTGGCTGTGGAGCTCGACGCGATCTTTGCTGAGACCAAGCCCGGCGCGGCGGCGTAGGTTCCCCCAAAAAATCGGCGCTCTTCCGATCTCTTACTGTCCAAGCGGCTCAGCGGCCCTTGATCACGCGTTCGTACACTTCGCTGGCCAAGGCTGCGTAGTCGCGCGCGCCCGTGGACTCGGGCGAGGCTGCGAACACCGTCTGGCCCGCCAGCTGGGCGCCCGGCAGCGCAGTGTTGGTGGCAATCTCGGTCTGCAGCGACAGCCCGTGGTAGGACTGCTGCAGCGCGCGGCGAATCGCGGCGTTTTGCTTGGGGTTGCGGCGGTCGACGCGGGTGTGCAGCAGGCCGAGCAGCGCCGGGGCGCGGCCGAACATCAGCTGCAGGTTCTGCAGGGTGCGCATCACGTCGTCGACGCCCTCCAGCGCCAGGACCGACAGGTCGCACGGCACCAGCAGGTGGTCGGCGGCGAACAGCGCGTTCAAGGTCAACAGGCCCAGGTTCGGCGGACAGTCGAGCACGATGACGTCGTAGCCGCCGCGTGCACCGCGCAACGCCCGTGCCAAGATCATCTCGCGGCCCATTCGAGCAGCTAACTGCGCCTCTGCGCTGGCTAATTGCTTGTCGGCGCCCGTAACGTGCAGGCCGGGGATGGTGGTCGGCAAAGTGGCCGGCAACAGGTCTGGGTCCAAGCTCAGGAGCGTCTGGGTCAGGCTTTGCTCAGAAGTGGCGCGGACATGCGCGCGCAGCGACGACGCGACATGGCCCTGGGCGTCCAAGTCGACCAGCAACACCGAGAGTCCGTGGATTTCGGCCAGGCCCGCCGCCAAGTGCACGGCGGTGGTGGTCTTGCCCACACCGCCCTTTTGCGCAGCAACGGCGATGACTTGCGCCCGCATCGGGCTGGTTTGGGCAAACGGCACGGAGGCCGGGCTCGGATTCCAAGCCTGGGTCGGGTTGGGCACCATACCCCCCACAACCTGGCGAAGACGTTGACCCAAATCGTGCACGACGGCCATGAGCTTGCTCGGGCGCCAACGGGCGCAGCGCAAGGGTCGCGCAACGCCGACTATCGTCAACTTTTTCGTACGGCCGCAGGATCACTCGCGGCACCCAGGACGGGGCGCCCCTTGCCTGGTCGCGGTCTTGCGCTCGCGCCGCAAGCCGCATAGCTTGGGCCTGGCACCCACGCCACGGCAGACAGCCATCATGCCCGAAATCCTGCAGATGCGCGGCGGTTTGGCCGGAGCGGACGATCTGGACACCTGCATCGAGACCCGTCACCCGTGGTCGGCCGTGGCCGTGCGCGCGGGCCGGATCGAGTGGCAGGCCGGCGACGATGTCTGGACCACATGGCGGTCGGCGGCCAAGCCGTTCCAGTTGGCATGCTCGCTGGACCTGCTGGGCTATCCCAAGGTGCGGCCAGAAGAATTGGCCATCGGTGCCGCGTCGCACTCGGGCGAGCCCGAGCATGTGCACTGGGTTCGCGAGGTACTGGCGCGCTTCGACGTGGCCGAGCACGGCTTGCTGTGCGGCACCCACCCGCCCGTGCACACGGCCAGCGCGGAGAAGATCCTGCGCCAAAACAAAGAGTTCTCGGCCATTCACAACAACTGCTCGGGCAAGCACGCATTCATGCTGGCGGCGGCGGCTCGGCAGGGCTGGAGCAGCGACTATCGGCCCCCCGAGCATCCCCTGCAGCGGTATGTGGCCGAGCGCGTGGCCGAGTGGACGACCGTGAACCCCAAGCTGGCGCTGGACGGCTGTGGCGTTCCCACATTTTGCCTTCCACTGACCGCGATCGCCCACGGCTGGTGGCGGGTGGCGCGGGCGATGGCGGCCGAGGACGATCCCACGCGGCTGGGCGCAATTGGTCGGGCCATGGCCGAGCACCCGCTGCTCACTTCGGGTACGGATCGCTTTGACGCCTCGGTGGTGCGCCACGCGCGCGAACCGCTGGCCGCCAAAATCGGCGCCCAAGGGGTATTTTGCATGGCGTTGCCCGCACGCGACCTGGGTTTGGCCGTCAAGGTGCACAGCGGCGACAGCGACGCACTACCGGCTGCTGTGGCCGAAACCCTGCGCCTGGCGGCGCCCGAAGCGTGGGAACTGCCGTCGAACTGGCGCTTTCTCGACGTACGCAACGTGGTCGGGCGGTTGGCTGGTCGCTACGTGGCGGGCTGATCCGCGCGCCGGCCGGTGTGCAGGTCCACGCCGACAATGTGGGCAAAGATCGTCGCGACAGCCGTGGGGTCCAAGCCGTGCTGCCGCGCCAGCTCCACCAAGTCGGCCTGGATCGCCGCTTCGCGCTGCGGATCGCGCAGAGGCGCCCCGCGGCGTTCTTTCTCGTCCCAAATCGCGCGCACGACCGCCGCCCGCTCGGCCAAAAGGGCTACGAGCCGAGCGTCGATGGCATCAATGCGGCGCCGTGAATCGCGTGCAGTTGCAGTAGCTTGTGGCGGGTCAGAGCTTGCCATCGCGGCTCTCCATGGCGCGCATGGTCCCCGAAGTGACGCCAAATTGCTCGTGTACGCCGATTTGGCCAAGGAGCGCCTTGGCCGACAGTGAACCGGCGAGCAGGGCCTGGTAGGCACGCAGCACAGCCAGGGTCGTGGCGTGGTCTTCGCGCACGAATTCCACGCGGAAGTGCTGCACACCGCGCCTGCGCAGGCCGGCGACCGCGCCAGCGGCCGATTGCGCCTGGGCGTTGAACACCGTGTTGCGGCAACCCACGTCGACGATGACCGGATGGGCGCGGCCCTGGTGGTCCTGCAGGCTCAGGGTGTGCTGTTCGCACGGCCGGCCGCAGCTGCGATAGTCCTGGCCCTCGCTCAACACATGGGCATAGACGCAGTGCTCGGTGTGGAACGTGGCGATGTGGTGGTGGATCACCACCTCGATCCGCTCGGCCGGCACGTGATCGAGCAGGTGGTGCAACTGCGCCACATCCAGATCGTGGGCCGCACACAAGGTGTCGGCGCCCAGGGACCACAAGTGGTGGGCGGTGACAGAATTCGTAACATTTAGGCTGAAATCGCCGTGAATCTGCGGAGGTTGTGCCAGTGTGGCAAAATGCATCAATCCGCCCCAATGGCGAACCAGCACGCCATCGGGCTGCAGACGCGCCAAGCGCCGGTCAAAGCCCTCTTCCCCGGGCTTTTGGATCCGCGGCGTGGCCAGGACCACCTGCAATCCCGCTGCACGGGCGCGATCGACGGCGCGGGTCAGCCCCACCAGCTCCATCCAATCCAGCGCGACTTTGGGCAGTCCGGCCTCGATCACGGCCTCGAGCTGGGCCTCGCTGCGCACAAGCGGCAGGAGTTGGGCCTGGTCGTGCTTGGGCCACGGTCGGCGGGCGTGCAGGGCCGCGGCCTGCTGCCGGACCTGCTCTGCGATGGGTTCTGGGTGGGTGGCGTGGCGGTGGGCCGCGTGGATGTTCTGCTCCAGGGCGGACGCCAACTCGCGGCGCAAGCGCTTGAGCTCGGATACGGGCAGGTGCAGGCCCCCCGCCAACCCGTCGATCTGCAAGTCGCGGCAACGGAAAGGCGTGCCGCCCAAGGACAGCAATTTGTCTTGCAGCATCGCCGCGTCCAGGCCCGCTGCCGCGGCCGGCTGCAGGTCCATCGCGCTCTGCGCCTGCACCGCCACGTCGCGCCCCACTGGGCCCTTGGCCGTCCAGCGCACCTGCAGCGCCTGACCCACTTGGCCGCTGACCACCACGGCCAGTGGAATACGGCCCTCGGGCGCCGGTGCCGCCACCAGTTTGTCGGTTTCGCGCGCGATGGTCGGATCCTGCGTGAGCCAAACCCGATGACCCGGCTGCACTTGCCGCACGTCCACCGCTTGCGCGCCTTGCCCCAGCCGCAGCCACCAGCCGTCCGCGGTGCCTTCCACGCCGAAAAGCGGCCCGCCGGGTTCATCGCTTTCGGGCCGGCCCAAATCGATACCGATGCCCATGCCCGCGCGCACTTGCGGTATTTGCGCCTGGTCACCCTCGCGAACTGCGCGCACGATCTTCAACGCCGCGCCGCGCACTTCGGCAACCTGACCCAACAACACGCCGCGGTGTTTGGGGAACCGCCCCTCGACCGTGCGCTGGTGTTGCGGTCCTGTCAGAAAGCCATGCGAAAGTCCGCGGCTATACGACAGCGCCATGGTCGTCTGATCGGCGTGAACCAGGCCCGCCGGCACGCTATGGCCCTTGGCCAGGTGATCGAGTTGGCGCCGGTAGGCCGCCACAGCGGTCTGCACGTAGTGCGCCGCTTTCTGCCGCCCTTCGATCTTGAGCCCGGCCACACCCAGCCGCGCCAACTCGGGAACATGCGCTAGGCCGCTGAGGTCTAGGGGCGAGAGCAGGTAGCGCAGGTCGCCCAGGTCGCGCCGCTCGCCATCGACCAGCAGTTCGTAAGGCATTCGGCACGACTGCGCGCACTGGCCGCGATTGGCCGAGCGACCGCCCCACGCCTCGCTGGTCAGGCACTGCCCCGACCAGGACACGCACAGTGCGCCATGTACGAAGACTTCGAGCTCCAGCGGCGTCTTCTGCGCCATCTGGGCGATCTCGGGCAGGCTCAGCTCGCGCGGCACCACCACGCGCATCACGCCCAATTGCGCAGCGAATTGGCTCGCTTCAGGGCTGGACACCGTCATTTGGGTCGACGCGTGCACATGCAGCGTCGGCGCAAGCGCCCGGCACAGCAGCGCGACCGCGGGATCCTGAACGATCACGGCGTCCACCCCGGCCGCCGCCACTTGCCGCAACACCGACTCCAAGAACGGCAATTCGTTCTCGAAGACCACAGTGTTCAAGGTCAGGTAGGCCAGGGCACCGGCGCGGTGGATGCGCGCGCAGGTATGGGGCAGCTCGGCCAGGGCAAAGTTGGCGGCACGGGCGCGGGCATTCAGACCGTCGTCCAGGCCAAAATAGACCGCGTCGGCGCCGGCTTGCAGGGCCGCCGCCAGGGCATCAGCGTCGCCCGCCGGCGCGAGCAGCTCGGGGAACTTGGGCTGGGACTGCGACACAGGACTTCCGCGGCTGCGGTGTGGCGGCCGGCCGCCAGGGTAGCGGGTCGCAGGTGTCGGGGTCCAGTCATGGGCTGCGGCACCCCCTTGGTCACACGGATTTGCCAGGCAGATCGTGCGACAAGTCGGTGACGATGGGGCGTTCTGCCCCCTTCCGCCCTTGGCCAGTGCGGTCGATGATTCGGCCTACCCGCACCGACACCGTAGCTCGTGCAGGATGCCACCTATCGCCAGCGTGCCGAGGTTGCCGTGGAGCACCGTTTCAACACCATCATCGAACCCTTTCGCATCAAGTCGGTCGAGCCCCTGGGGATGACCACCCGCAGCCAGCGCCAGGCCGCCATCGAAGACGCCAACTGGAACGTGTTCAAGCTCCATGCAGAGAGCGTGCTCATCGATCTGCTCACCGACTCGGGCACCGGCGCGATGAGTGCGGCGCAGTGGGCGGCCATGATGATCGGCGACGAGACCTATGCCTGTGCGCGCTCATTCTACAAGCTCGAAAAGGTGGTCCGCGATTTGACCGGCGTGCAGTACGTCATCCCCACCCACCAGGGCCGCGCAGCTGAGCACATCCTGTTCACCACGCTGTGCAAAGAGGGCCAGGTCGTGCCCTCGAACTCGCATTTTGACACCACCCGCGCCAACGTGGAGTTCGTGGGCGCCCAGGCGGTCGATCTGCTCTACGACGGCGCCAGCGATCCGCGCACCGATATGCCGTTCAAGGGCGATCTCGACGTACGCAAGTTGGGGCGTTTGCTGGCGGATCGCGGTGCGGACGTGCCGCTGGTGCTCGTCACCATCACCAACAACCGCGGCGGCGGCCAGCCGGTCAGCCTGGGCAATCTGCGGGCGGTGCGGGCGTTGTGCGACGAGTTCGGCGTGCCGCTGTTCTTGGATGCTGCGCGCTTTGCCGAAAATGCCTGGCTGATCAAGATGCGCGAGCCAGGGCAGGGCGATCGCAGCGCCGCCGACATCGCCCGCGAGTGCTTCAGCTTGTGCGACGGCTTCACCATGTCGGCCAAGAAGGACGGCCTGGTCAACATCGGCGGGCTGCTCGGTCTGAACGACCCCGAACTGGCCGAGCGCTGTCGTACCCGCCTCATCTTGACCGAAGGCTTTCCCACCTACGGCGGGCTGGCGGGCCGCGACCTAGAGGCGTTGGCCCAGGGTCTGCAAGAAGTGCTGGACGAAGACTATTTGGCCTATCGCCACGCGTCGGTGCGCTACGTCTTTGATCGGCTTGACCAGATGGGCGTGCCGATGATGCGGCCACCGGGCGGCCACGCGGTCTACATCGACGCCGCGGCCTTTGCGCCGCACATCCCGGGCTGGCAATACCCAGGCGTTTCGCTGGTCAACGCGATGTATGTCGAGGGCGGTGTGCGCGGTGTCGAGGTGGGCACGCTGATGTTCGGCCGGCCCGATCCGGACGGGCACCACGACTTCACGGCCAACTTGGAGCTGGTGCGCCTGACCTTCCCGCGCCGCACCTATACCCAGAGCCACATGGACTACCTGATCGAAGTGGTGGGTGCCGTGTGGGCCAACCGTGATCAACTCAAGGGCTATCGCATCGTCGAGCAGCGCGACGTCCTGCGCGGCTTTACGGCGTCGCTGCTGCCGCTCGATTGATCAGGCGACCAGCTGCACCACGGGAACCTGTGGCCCAACGGTGACTTCCAGCTCGGTCAGGCCCCAGAACAGTTCGCCGTCGATCACCGGGTCCAGCGCGCGGCCCTGCAGCGGCACGACCTTGAGCGACTGGGCGCGCTGCTGCACGAACCCTTCGACTTCCATGGTCTTGCCGGCAAACACCCGCGGCAAGTTGCGCACGATCTCGGGGGCGCTGATGTCGCCACATTGGACGTGGAGCAACCGGCCCTCAGCCGCGTAGGGGAAACAGCGGAAAACGTTGGCCAAGTTGATGTCGATCGAGCCCACGTCCAGGTCCCGATACAGCGGAATTGGCAACAACTCGCCGTCGAGCCACACCTTTGCGGGTAGCGGATCGAAGACGGGCTCGGCAAAATAGCGAAATTCCACAGGAATGGGCAGCCATTTCAGGGGCACCGCCCGGGTCGCCTGCGACAGGATGATCTTGCCCACCAACATGGCGATGCCGGCGGCGTCCTGCTGATCGCCAGCGTAGAACTTGTCGAAAAACCGCTGTGCCACTCCGGCCAGGGCGCAAGCAAACCCCAGCTTCTCAAACGGTTTACCGGGTCGATCCGCGTCGGGGCCGTACACGCCGCGCAGGTGACAGGTGGTCAGATCCACGGTACTGGGCAGGTCGCCCTGGCGGATGCGCCGCACCAACGCCGGCAACAGGGTGTCGCAATGGCCCACCACGCCGGCCTTGCGACCGATGAAGTCAATGGTACCGGCGTTGGTCGGCAGAATCGCCGGCCAGGTTGTGCCCGGTCGCTCGGCGAGGACCTCCCTGACGACATTCATCAACCAGTGGAAGGCGCCGTCGCCGCCATCGGCCACAAAGTAGCGCACGCCCACGTCCAGGAACTCGCGGACAACCTCGGCGATCGACGTGACGTCTTGGGTGCGGCGCACCAGCCCCAGCGGCCCCACCGTCTCGCGCATTTGCTCGTAGCGACCCGGGTTCAGGCGATTCTTGCGCGAGTTGGGGTTGGTCACCACGCCGATCATCGGACTCGTCATCGCTTTCTCCTTGGTGCGGGGCCGCCGCTAGTCGACAAGCAGCGGCTGGGCCAGCGGGCGCAGAACAATCACTTGCTGTTCAGGTAGTTGCTGGGCCAGTGCCTCGCCGTTGCCGCCCACGGCCACCACTACGCGTGCGCCGCTCGCTTGAACCACCGCGCGGGCCTGGTCGCCGTGCAGCCGCCGAGTCACCGCCAGCGTGTGCCGCACGCCGGCCGGCGCATCGAGGGGGTCGCCGGCAAAATAGTCTGGATCCATCCTGGCTTCGTGGGCAAGGCCCAGGGTCAGCGTTGCCTGGCGGTGGCTGGGCAGGGCCGCCCGCGCGCCCAACCGTCCGCGCCAAGCGCGCCGCAACGTGGGAGTGGTCCGCCAGGCTCGGCCCGCCGCTTGCAGAGCATTGGCCGCCGCCCAAGCCAAAAGTGCGTCGTCCAGCGCCAGACGTGCCCCGTCCGGCAACCCGGCGACCCACTGGTGCAGCTGCGCCGCGCTGGCCCACGCCTCGCCAGCCCGCCGACCATCCAGGACCACCACCGCGGCTTCGGGCACGGCGGCCGGCGCAAACCCCAAGAAGTCATCCAGACATACGGCCCTAGCGTCGAGCCAATCCGTGCCGCCCGCGTGCAGTCGAGCGAGTGCCGATCCCGGACCCGCGCCCGCCGGACTGAGCGCCACCGCGAGCTTGCCCAAGATCAGCGTCTGCTGCCACGGCACGAAAAGGCCGCGACGCAAACCCAGACATAGCGCAAGCTCTTGGCTACACAGAAGGTTGCTATGCGAACGCAGCGCGCGCCGCTCGTCGCACGCCACGCCCACGCCGCGGCGCACGTCGCCGTCCAGCGAGATGCCCGCCAGCCACAACCCGCGGCGACCCATGCGCAGTTCTTGGTAGTGATCGCTCGCCCGCAGCATCGCTCCCCGCCGCGGCGGTTGCCGGAGCGTGTTGTAGCGCAGGGGCAGGGGAAATTGCACGCGCTTGCACGGGCAGTGCGTTCGGCTCAAGATCGGGCCATGTCCGACGTGCCGCCCCACCAACCCCAGGATCCGGTTGCCGTGCCCGCTCCCGGCCCGCGCGCCGCCATGACGCCCGTGGGCGTGCCGATCCAGCCCGCGGCTGACCAGCTGCAACCCCGCGATCTTGTGCACCCATCGGCGATGCAGCCACAACTGGGTTGGCTGGCCCGTTGGTTTGCCCGCGTGTTTTTTGCGCCTGTGCGGGTACCTGCGCGCTACAGCAGCGACTGGCAGGCCTTGTCGCGCGAAGGAGCGCTGGTGGTGGTGATGGGCACCATCAGCCTGCTCGACTATCTGTACTTCAACTGGCTCTATTTGCGCGAGAAACTTCCGCTCTCCCGGTTTGCCAACGGTGTGTCGCTGACCTGGACGCAGCCATGGCGACGGGCCCTGGTGGGTTGGTTCCGCCGGCGCGTGCTGCGCCAACCGCAGCTGCCCGAGGATCAACTGCTGCGCGGTCTACTCCGGCGGCGCGAGCCAGTGACGTTGTTCTTGCGGCGCGGCTTTTCGCTGCTGGACTTGCTGACGCCGCGGCCGCAATTGCCCTATTTGCGCGAGTTGATCGCCACCCAACGTGAGCTGGACTACCCGCTGCTGATCGTGCCGCAGGTGCTGGTGTGGGAACGCGATCCGGATCGGGCCAAGTCGTCGATCCTGGACGAGTTCTTTGGCGACTTCACCGCGCCGGGCCGAATTCGCAAGTTGGTGAGCTTTGTTCTGAATCACCGCCGCGCGCACGTGCGCATGGCGGATGCCATCAACCTGCGCGCTTTTATGGATGAACACGCCGAAGTCAGCGACGACACGGTGCTGAGCGAGCAACTCCGGCTGTGCATCGTCGCGGCCCTGCAGCAAGAAGACCGCGTGGTCCGTGGGGCGCCCATCAAGCAGCCCGACGAGTTGCGCGCCGAGATCTTGGCCGACCCAGCGGTGCGCGAAGATCTGCAGCGCATCGCCACCGAACTGGGGCGACCGCTAGAGAGCGTCTTGCGCGAGGCCGACCAAAACCTGAACGAGATCGCCGCCCGCTATCGCATGGGCATGGTCGCGGCCTTCTCGTTCATGCTGACCTTTTTGTGGGCGCGCATCTACGAAGGCCTGGAAGTCGACGAAGAGGGGCTGGAGCGGGTCCGCCAAGCCGGCCGCACGGCGCCGGTGGTGATGGTGCCGAGCCACAAGTCGCACATCGACTATCTCGTGATTTCGTATGTCTTTTATCGCCACGGCCTGATCCCACCGCACATTGCCGCCGGTGCCAACCTGTCGTTCTTTCCGCTGGGGCCGTTGTTTCGCCATGCCGGTGCCTTCTTCCTGCGGCGGTCGTTTCAGGGGCAGCCGATCTATGGCGCCGTATTTCGACACTATTTTCGCAAGCTGCTCGCCGACGGCCACTGGATCGAGTTCTTCCCCGAAGGCGGGCGCTCGCGCACCGGCAAGCTGCTGCCGCCCAAGTTCGGGCTCATCAAGCACGTGCTCGAGACGGTGGCCGATGGGCTGCGCGACGACGTCGTGCTGGTCCCCACCAATTTTGGCTACGAGCGCCTGATCGAAGAGAAGTCCTACCGCAAGGAGCTAGAAGGCGGCGAAAAAAAGGCTGAATCTCCGGTCGAGGTGCTCAAGGCCACCAGCGTGCTGGTCCACAAGTACGGGCGCATCCGCATCCAGTTTGGCGAACCGATGTCGGTCCGCGACCTGCTGGACGAGCACGGCGCGCTGGCGCCAGCGGACGAGCGCGATCCCAAGGCCTTTGAACGCGCTCTGAAAGTGTGCGGCTACCGCATCCTGGGCCGCATCAACCAGGCCGCGGTGTTGACTCCGACCGCGCTGACCGCCGCGGTGCTGCTGACCAAGGCCCACAAAGGCATCCTGCACCAAGATTTGTTGTTGCGGGTTGGCTACTTACTCGACCTGGCCATGCGTCGCGGCGCCGTCTTGTCCGAGCCCTTGGTGACCGCCGTGCAGGTCCGGCGCCAGGCGATCTTGGAGGCCGAGACCCGCGATCAGGCCCGCTACCTAGAGGCCGAGGGCGCCCCTGATCCCTTTGGCGTCCAGAGCGAGCGCGCGCGTGTGCTGGGTGCGGCCGTGGCGCCCATTGTGGGCAAGGCCTTGGATTTGTTCGAGGGGGCGCGCTGGATCTTGCGCCGCGACTTTGGCGGCGAGGCCGTGTACATCGTCCGCTCCGAAGGGCGCATGCACCTGGACTACTACAAGAACAACATGTTGCACCTCCTGGTGCCCGAAGCCTTGCTGGCCTGCGCCACGGTGGCCAAGCTGCAAGGCGGCAACGAGATTCCGCCGGACATGCTGGCGTCGCTGACCAAGTTCTTGTCGCGCCTGCTGAAATTCGAATTCGTCTACGAGCCGGGTCAAAGCTTTGAAGACCTGTACACGCGGACCTTGGACGACTTTGTGGCCGCCGGTTGGCTGATCCGCCGCGGCGACGGCAACCTGGTGGTGGCGAGCCTGGTGCGCGGTGCCCTGCGACTGTATGCGCGCCTACTGCAAAGCTTTATCGAGTCGTACGCGCTGATGGCGCGCTCGCTCCGCCACCTAGAGGGCGGGCCACTGCCCGAGACAGCCTTCTTGGACCGCGTGCAGATCGACGCGCAGAAGGCCTTCGACCTGGGGCACGTCGAGTGCTACGAGGCCATCAGCAAGGTCAACTTGACCAACGCGCTGCAGATTTTCCGCGAGCAAGGGTTTGTCGTGGCGCGCAGCGAGAACCACGGCAAGAAGCGCATCAAGGTGCTGGCGGCGATCCACAATTCCGAAGTGGATGCCAAATTTGCCTCGTTCTCCGCGCAGTTGCACGAGCTGGAGGCGCCCTGGACCGTTGACCAGCTGTAGTCACCCGTGCCGCAGCACCAATTGCCCCGCTCGACCGAAAAAACCGCACGCTGCGCTTGTGGCCGATGGCCCAGATGTGCTAAACCCTCGCGTCTACTACGGGCCTGGCGTCGAGCGGCCGGGATCGCGCGCGCCCGGTCCGCACGCGAATTCCCGCTCCTGCGGCACGCCAAGAGGCCCTCATGAGGTTGTATCCAGGCAAGGTTTCGAACATCGCACAAGACATGGTCGCGGTGCTCGTTGCCAACCAAGACATCGAAGTCGACGCTGAGCTCGTTGGCGAAGTCGTTCTCGACATCGAAAGCGTGCTGCGCGAGTACATTCGCGCGGATCGCGAAATCACCGACAAAGCCCGCGAGCGCATCTCGCGTGACGGCATCGAGTTCATTCAACTCAATAAGATCAAGCAGAAAATCGCCGAAGAGCGCAATTTCGGCGTCGGCGACCGCGCGGTCGACTACTTGACCAAGCAGATCATCGAAGCCCTGTTCCACAGCCGCCACGTGGAAGAGGTGTTCGCGGAAGACCACACCCTGCGCAAGACCCTGCGCGACGTGCTCAACCGCCACACCCACGTCGACGACGATCTGGACCAGGAAGTCCGCAAGCGCATCAAGAACATGCAAGAGGGCACTCAGGGGTACGACATCGAGTACCAGAAGGTGATGGCCGACCTGAAGCGCCTCAAAGGCCTGGACGGCTAGGTCGCGGGCGTGCCCGCCACCGGTCGACTCTGCCTTGACGACTCCCGGTCGTCCTTGGACAATCGCCGGTCGGGAGACAGGCCGGCCGCCGATGCCGGCCACACCCACGAAACGCCTTTGGAAGAGCCCCCTTTTCGCAGCGATCCTCGACTTGCACCGACACCCTATTCGCACCGACACCCTATTCGCACCGATACCCAATCTGCACCGATAGGTGAAACAACTGGAGCCGACGATGTCTTTTCAGCTTCATAAGAATGGTCAGTACATCCCCTGCGATCTGGCCAAGTTGCGTGACATGGCCAAGAAGGGTGATTTGGCCCAGGACGAGTACGTCTACGACGAGCGCATCAAACAGTGGGTGGGCGCCGCGCAGATCGCCGAGATGAAGGACGCCTGGAACATCGGCGAGAACGAAGCCACGGTGGCGATGGACCTGACGCCCGAGATGCTGGCGATGTTCGACGGCAATCAAGGTGGCGGTGCGGCGGCGGCTCCCAAGCCCGAGCCCGCGCCCGTCCAGCCCGCTGCCCGGCCGGCGCAACGGGTCTCGGAGCCAGCTCCCCGCATGCCCGAGCCGCGTCAAGAGGCGCCGATGGCGCGCGGCGCTTCGTCGTCGCGCGGCCCCAGCCGCACCGCTGGCAAGATTGAAGACCCAACCATGACCACGCTCAAGAACGTGATCTGCTTTGTGTTTGCCATCCTGTGGCTGATCAAGACCTACGACGAGGCCAACAACTTCTGGGGCGAGAAGCGCTTTACCTGGTGGCACTTGCTCATCCCGGTCTGGGGCATCATCGTGATGTGGAAGTTCTTCAAGAACGTGAGCGAAATGGCCCAGGCCGTGGGTGCCAACGTGCCCGACCGCGCCGTGATCTACTTGGTTGGCCAGCTGTGCACGGGCGGCCTGCTCACGTTCTATCTGCTGCAGACCGACCTGAACGCGATTTGGCAGCACATGGGTGCCAAGCGCGCCTGATCTTCCCGTGATCGCCCACGCCGCTCGCTCCAACGAGGAACCCATGAAGAACCTTCGCCTTCCTGCCATCGTCACGCTCTGCGCCACGGGCCTGGCGATGACCGGCTGCTACAACACCTACCAGGTGCCGCAAGACGAATTCCGCCGCCTGCAGTCGGTGGCCGCACTCGAGAACGACGGCAAGCTGCAAGAGCAGTACAAAGACAACCCCGACGATCTGACCAAGCTGATGAACCGCGGCGAAAACGACGCCGTGGTGGTGCAGAGCGTCAAGAACGACAAGGTGGCGGTGGGCCGCGACACGCGCCTGTACGTCGCCAGCGACGGCGGCCGGCGCTACCAGCTGACGCCGTTCAACTTCTCGATGTATTCCAGCCAGTTGGTGGCGTCGGACCGCGACACACTGCTGCCGCTGGCCAACATCAAGGCGTACGAAGTCGACCTCCTCTCGACCGGCAAGACCGTCACGCTCATCGCCGCGGGCGTGGCGGTGGCCGGTGGCTTCATCTACGCCATCTCGGCCAGCGCCGGCTCCAAGTCGTTCGGCGGCAAGTGAGCGATTTTCTCTAGATGGCGCGCGCACTTCGCATAGTGCTGCCTCTGGCAGTCGGGGTGCTGGCGTTCCTGGCTGGCCTAGCCTACACCGCGGCCCCCCGCTGGATGGCCGACGCGGTGCGCAGCAAGCTGGTCGAAACGGCCAAGAAACGTGGACTGCAGCTCGAGCTTGGCGCCGTCTACGTGGATCCTACTCAACGAGTTGTGTTGCGCGACGTGGTTGTTCGCGACGCCGGGCTGCCCGAGCCGCCGCTGGCCCGCGTCGAGCGCATCGACGTGGACTACGAGATCGACGGGTTATTCAACCCCCGTCTGTACTTGCAGAATATCTTGGTGGTGCGGCCGGCGCTGCAGGTGCGCCGCAACGCCGCCGGGCAGCACAACCTACAGGCCGTCATCGCCCAACTGACCAAGGAAAAGAAGGACAGCGGCGAGGTCAGCGGCTGGCGCAAGTACCTGAGCCGCGCGGTCCCGGCCACCCAGGTGCGCGGTCTGACCGTCGCGATCGACGACGAGAGCGGTGGCCCCCTGCAACTGGCGGGCCTGGACGCTCGCCACTTGCGGCTCCACGCCGGTGCGGCCGATGTGGACAACCGCTCGCCGGTGCAAGAGAAAGTCAAGCTCAAGCTCCAATCGTCGCTGCGTGTGCAGGGACTTGCTCAGCCGTTGCGGCTGGATGCCCAGCTGGATTGGCCCGAAAAGCAGGGCGAACTGAGCGTACGGCTGCCCGGCGATGTGTCGCTGACCGTGGGGGACCTGAGCGTCCAGCTGGGCGAATTGACCGCGCGCAGCAGCGGCGAGTTGGCCCTGGGCCACGTGCGGGTGGTCAAGGGCGGCAGCGGCAGCCGTTATGGCCTGGACGTGCGCGAAGTAGCCGCGACCTTTAGCAAAGAACCCGGCCCGCCCCTGGACTTGCCCGAGCAGTTGACCGCCAAGCTGCCGGCCGCGGCTCGTCAGGCCCTGTTGCACGTCAAGCAGGTGGTGGTGCGCGAGCCCGTCATCGTGGTGCAGCGGCCGCGCCCCGCGCAGCTGAACACGGACGGCGACGACGACGACGACGCGCCGGTCGCCAAAGTGGAACCCGTGCCCGAGAAGCCCGTAGCCGCCGGCAAGAAGCAGAAGGGCAAGCCGCTGCCGCCGCCCGACCCCAAAAAGCCCGACCAGCCCGACGGCGAAGTGGTGCGCACCTTCCTGACCGGCCTGTTCAGCAAGACGGCCGACCGCCTGCAGGGCGAAGTGGCGCGCCTGCGCACGGGCCTGGGCAGCGTGCCGGTGCCGGCCGTGGTCATCGAGCACGGTTCGGCCCGCTACGACGATCAAAACCGCGGTGCGGCGCGCGAAGTCTCGGACTTCTCGGCCACCATCGAGCGCAAGCCCGGCGATGGCGTGGTCGCGCTGCAAATGTCGTTCAACGTCGCGGGTCGTCAGGCCACCAATCATGCTTCGGGTCGCTTCGATGTGCGCACCGGCGAGGGCGAGGTCAAGGTCCAGCTGGACGACCTGCCCCTGCAGCCTTACGCCGCGCTGTTGCCGCGGGCGCTGCTCGCTGGGCCGCCGTCGGCGCTGCGCGGCCTGAACCTGTCGCTGCTGGTCAACGCGCCGGCGGGCAAGATGACACTGGAGGGCGTGGGCACGCTGGCCGACGTGGATATCGAGTCGCCGCGCCTGTCCAAGCTGACGGTCCAGCACGTCACCGCCACCGCCCGCGGCAAGTTGGACGTGGACCTGAACAGCCAGCGCATCGAACTGCAGCAGGGACACCTGGAGATCGGCAAGGTCGGCGTGGAACTGGCCGGATCGATCGACCGGTTCCGCACGGCGCCGCTGTTCAAAGTGCACGTGGCGGTGCCGACGGTGGCTTGCCAGGACGTCGTGCAGTCGGTGCCTGCGGGCTTTGCCGACACGCTGGCCGGGATGCGCTGCGAAGGCCGTCTGTCGTACGAGGTGCGCGGCTCGCTGGACACGGCCGACATGAACAGCCTGGAGTTCGATTTCCGGCCGCTGCTGGGCGAAGTGAAGATCGTCACGCTGGGCGACAAGGTCGACTTTGGCAAGTTCGCCGCGCCCTTTGTGCACGAGGCCGTGCGCTACCGCCGCCATCCCGCGCCGGGGGAGCCCAAGTTCGACGTCATTCGCTTCGAGACCGGCCCCGGCAGCTCCAACTGGGTGCCGCTCGAGTTGGTCACGCCCAACTTCATCAAAGTCATCACCACGACCGAGGACGGCGGCTTCTTTGGCCACCGCGGCTTCTTGGTCGACGCCATCAAGTCTGCCGCCATCGCCAACCTGAAGAAGGGGCGCTTCGTGCGCGGCGCATCGACGATCACGCAGCAACTGGTCAAGAATCTGTTCTTCATGGAGCGCGAAAAGACCATCTCGCGCAAGATCCAAGAGGCCGTCATCACTTGGCAGATCGAGCGCACGCTGACCAAGCAGCAGATGATGGAGCTGTACCTGAACATCATCGAGCTGGGACCCGGTGAAATCTATGGCATTGGCGCCGCATCGTGGCACTACTTCAACCGCGCGCCGGCCGATCTGACGCTGCTGCAGGCGCTGTGGCTGGGCTCGATCATCCCCAGCCCGCCCGGCCATTACGGCGAGTTCCTGGCCGGCAAAGCCAGCGACAACCACCGCGCCATGTTGTGCTGGGTGGCCGACGTGATGCTGAAACGCGAGAAGATCACGGCGGAAGAACGCGCGCGCCTGGGCGACTGCAGCGTCGTCTTTGGCGGCGCGCCAGACGGCAGCGAGGAGCCCGCCGATCCAGGACTTGGCCACGAAGGCGACCCGACGCTGGGCACCGATACCGCGCCCGTCGACGTGCACCAGCGGGCCCCGTCGGTGGACCCTAGCCAGCAGCCCTGATTCCGGGCGCCTCTATCCCAGGCAATCCGTCTGGATTGGCTCGAAATCTCCGGCAATTCTCCGGGCTCGAGCCGGGGTCCCCGCCAGATTCTTGCCGGTTGCAGAGTGGACCTGCGAAGCGGGACAGGCGCGAACTACGCAACTTCAGGGCAATCAACCGAATGCGTCGCGCGGGTGGTGCGGGCGAGTTGCGCGGACGAGGGGGCTTGGCAGGCTCCGCGGCGCGATCGATCAGCCGGCGTCGGCGGGCGGCTCGTCGCCCACGTCGGTCTCTTTGTTCGGGTCGCGCTGGTAGCGGTACTGGTAGCGATAGGCGCCGCGCCGGTAGCCCTTGGCGTAGTAATAGCCATACGTGCCAGTGCCTTGCGTCACGCGCGACTGCACCACGCCCAGGACCGACGCGTTCACGGCCCGCAGACCCGCCAAGAACTGCTTGAGTTGAGCGCGGCGCGCGCCCTGGCTGTGGGCCACGACCACCACCCCGTCGACCATCGACGCCAGCACCAGCGGGTCGGTAACCAAGGTGCCAGGCGACGAGTCGAACACGACGAACTCGTACTTGGCCTGCACTTCCTCGACCAGGGTCTTGAACCGCTGCGCGTGCAAAAGCTCGGACGGATTGGGCGGCACCGGGCCGCAAGGCAGGAAGTCCAGGCCGGGAACCTCGGTCTTGACGACAAAGTCCTCGATCGGCCGGTGGCTCACCAAGTAGCTGGTCAGACCGCCCTCGCCGCCCGGCAGGCCAAACAAGCGGTGCAGACGCGGCTTGCGCAGGTCGGTGTCGATCAGGATGACGTTGCCCGAAGTCGCGGCCAGCGTCACCGCCAGCGTCGTCGATGTCGACGACTTGCCTTCGCGCGCCGACGAGCTGGTCACCAGCAGGCTACGAATGGGCTTGTCCGGCCGCATGAACAGCAAGTTGGTGCGCACCGACCGGGCCGCTTCGGCCGCGCGCGAATTGGGCCGGAAGTGGACGTACAAGTCCAAGCGATCTTCGGGGACAGGGATGCCTTCGTCGGGGTCGCCGGGCTCGAACGTGGGAATGGCCCCCAAGTAGGGCACGCCCAGCAACTGTTCAATGTCTTCGCGGCTGCGAATGCGGTTGTCGAGCAGATCGACCAGGAACGCCGTGCCCAAGCCCAGCAAGAGGGCCAACAGGCCGCCCAGCGCCAGGCCCGTCTGCACATTGGGGCGCACAGGCGCCTTGGGCGTGACGGCCAGGTCCAACACGTTGACGTTGTTCACGCCGATGTCGCGGGTGATGTCCGCCTCGGTGATGCGCTTGGCGACCTTGTCGTAGAACAACTTGTCTTCGTCCAGGCGCACTTGCAGCTTGTCGTGCTCGATCTTGGCCAAACGGATCTCCGCATCTTGGGCGCGGGCCGCGACGAGCTGGCGTTCCAGGTCGGCCTCTTCGGCCGAGGCGTTCTGGTACTGGGTGGCCGCCGCATCGGCCAGGGCAGAGGCGTGGCGAATGGCCAGGGTCAACAGCTGGTCCATCTGTTGGTCGACGGACTGCAGGCGCGGGTGGTCGGGCAGGTACGCGGCGGCCAGTTCCTTGCGCTTGACGCTGAGCTCCAGGTAGCGGCGCTTGAGCTCGCCCACCAGACCGTCGCGCATCAAGCCGGGCGCCGAAGCCAGGAAGATGTCGCGATTTCCTTTAAACTTACGAAGTTGCGTCATCTCCTGCTGGGCGCGCAGACGGATGACGTGCACGTCGCGCAGCGAGCGCGACAGCGCCAGGATCTGCTCGTTGACCATGTTGCGGCGCGTGTCCGAAAAGTCGTGGTCCTTCTCGAAATTGTATAGCGCCATCAGGCTGTTGTCCTTCTCGCCCTCTAGCCGCTTGAAAATGGCATTCAGGTCCGAGCTGGCCTCTTTGACCACCCGCTTCTTCACGTCGATGTTGCGATCGCGGTAGGCCTTCACCACGGCGTTGACCAGGTCGCGGGCCATGTCGGCGTCCGAGTCCTCGACCGAGACGCGCAACACGCCCGAATCATCGCTCGACTCGACCACCACACGGCTGCTCTTCCGATCTACCACGTCGGCGGTGGCCATGATCGCGTCCTTTTGCGCTCGGGTCAGTTGCTTGCCAGGGCGGTTCAGGGCCAAGAAGCGCTCGTCGCGCGACAGACCCAGGCGGTTCACCACGATCGCCGCCAGGTCGCGCGATTGCAGAATCTGCCGCTGCGCCGCGTAGAAGCCGCGTTGCTGGCCATAGCCGTTGCTGCCCAGGGGCGCGACCTCTAGATCGGGGCTGAGCACGCGCGGCGCGTTGGTGTCGACCATGACGATGGCCGTCGCGCGGTAGATCGGCGTCTGCCGCTTCACCACCACAAAGACCACCACCACGGTCAGCGTTGCGGTCAGCAGGAACCACCACAGCCGCTCGCGCACGACGCGCACGACGCGATTGAACGGCGCCTCGGGCGACCCGAACGACGAGCCATTGCTCGGCAGGGTGAGGGGAAGATCAGCCATGGGCTACAGAATCGTCTCCGGGACGAACACGATGTCCCCCGGCTGCAGCAAGAAGTTTGCCGCCAGCCCCTGCATGATCTTCTCGACGGGCACGGCCACCCGGCGCGTCCCGGCCGCCTCGCCGCGCGTGACGATCGTGTAGTTGCGCTCGGCGAGAGTCGTGAAACCGCCCGCCAAGGTGATCGCCTCGACGATGGTCATTCGATCGCCGTAGTTGAAGCGACCCGGCGCCTTCACCTCGCCCAGTACGATGATCTTCTTGGAGTTCAGGGTCTTGACCTGCACCACCACGTACGGCTGACGGATGTACTTGGCCGCCAGGCGCGTGCGAATCAGGCCAGACACCTGCTGCGGCGTCAGGCCTTCCACGGTCAGCGAGCCCAGCAGCGGGTAGTCGACCTGCCCGGTGGGCGAGACCACGAAACTGCCTGACAGGCCTGGCTCTTCGTAGACGCGGACTTCGAACTCATCGCCCGGCCCCAACGAGGCCGCCTGCACCGCCAGACGGCTGTCGACGGGCACATTGTTGTAGGTCGACGAGGCTGTGGTCGAGCAGCCCACCAGCGCCAAGGCCGCGAACCAGGCCGCCACAGCGACCCACCGCACCTGCCCGCGCACAGGATTTGGCCAAAGGACTCGGTTGGTGAACATCGCCATCATGCGGCGGGCAGCCTTGGTTCCCAGTAGAGGGCGGAGAGGGGCGGGCCGCTTGGCCACGGCTCTGGGCGGCGCGAACGCTTGGCCTTGAGTGGTGGCCAGTTTGGGTTCGCGGCTCACGCCCGGCGCGGACCCGGTGTGCATGGGCCGGCCGGCAGCCGCACCCGCACCGCGCGCATTCGCGGCGCGCAGCTTAGTACCGCAGAACCACCGTAGCGTAGATTTCGTGGGCCGTGTACTCGCCCACGTCGAGCACCAGATTGGTGTTGGAGGCGCTCAGCACCTTGAAGCTGGTGATGACCTTGCGCATCGTCCAACCGATGTTCATGCCCACCAGGCGGTGCAGCTCGAACGCGGCTACCAGCGAGGCGTCCACGCCGGTGTCGTTGCGGCAGCCGCTCTTGCCCGCCACCGCGCCGTCGCAACTGGACGACAGGCCGCTGGCCAGCACGCCCTTGGGCTCGATCACGCCAAAGCTCATCAGGCGGGTGCCAAAGCTGCCCGTCACATCGAGCACATTGCCAAAGCGCTGCTTGAGCGACGCGCCAAAGCGGTGGAAGGCCACGTAGTTACCAAAGAACGAGTCCACGAAGTCGTGATCGTAGGTCAAGTACAGGCGGGTGCTCTCCGAGGCGCGCAAGCCCACGCCCACGCTGCCCAAGAAGCCGCTGTACGAGCTGCCGGTGGCGTGCGTGGACATGCCCCAACCGGCCAACGCCTGGGCGCTGATGCGCTTGGTCAAGGCGCCGGTCAAGCCAGCGCGGGCCCGGAACGGCTTGGAGTCGGCCGCCAGACCGGCTTGCTTCAGTGATGCGGTCTCGTACTTGCGGAAATCCCAGCCCGCGTCGAGCACCGCCGCCGTCTTGGGCAGGAAGCGCCACGACCCGGTCAGCTTGGTGCGAATCGTGCTGGTGTCGCCGGCCGTGAAGTTGTCGAAGGCGTCCACCGCGTACGAGCCGCCGATCGAGATGTTGAATGGCCGGCGCTCGGGGATGTCGCCCGGGTGGAACTCGACGCGTGCGCCGACGTCGTTGGCGACGCGGTTCAACGTTTCGAGCGTGGCCCAGTTGTTGGTGCGCAGCGCGCGATTGAAGTAGTTGTACACCGTCAGCGACATCGAGCGCTTTTGGCCAAACGTCACGTCCAGGTTCAGATTGCCACCCACGGCCTTCTGCTCCGAGACGATGTTGTTGTCCGACAGGTACAGGCGCGCGTCGCCCAAGCCGTTGAACGCAAAGTTGACGTTGCCGTTGCCGTCGTTGATCAGCGACAGGCGCGGCATGAAGCGCAGCGAAGTGGCGCCGATCGGCGCGTTGTTCTCTTTGTCGCTGCCGTTGAACAAGTTCGTGTCGTAGTGGGTCATCAGGCCCATCGACGGATACAACGTGAATTCGCCCGTTCGCAGACCGCGATCTTGCGCGATCGGCGGCAGGCTCATTTCCGCGCTTTGCGCCAGCGCATCTTGGCTGCTCAACAGCACTACGCTACCGCTGGCCACCGCCACCAACGCCGCCAGGGCCGTGCCCAAACTCCGCGCCACTCGGAAGCTCCGCCCGACCAGCACGCTCGCGGCGTGGCCCGTCCGGTTCGGACGCTGCGGTCGCAGTCGTTCGTCGTGCAGGGATGTTGCGTCCATCAGTCCTCGCTGACCGAGTTCCCGGGCCGATCGCGATCGGACCGAGTTCGATTCGTCCAGGCGCTCACTCCGCCGCAGCCGCCTCGATCGAGTGCGACTTTGCTGCAGAGCGAACTGCGTACGTTAGCCGCCCATCTTGAAGAAGACGCTCGCCGACGGCGGGTTCTCCAACAGAGGCGAGATGTCGGTCAGCCCCTGGGTCGGTTTGATATCGGGAAGATCTTCCACCACTTTCTCGATGACCGGCCGGCCGTCGATGGCGCCGTCGATGGACGGTCCGCCGCAGCCTTTCAGCTGACCTTCGAGTTCTTCGCACTTGTTGAAAGTAATGGAGATCTTGACGTATTCGCTTTCCGTGCAACCAGCGTCTTTGCGCGAGGCACACTCCTGCATCGCCACGTACATGCTCTCTGCGATCTTGAGCATGCCCTTCAAGGTCGCCAAGGCTTCGCTGACGCAGTTGACGCGCGACACATTCTGAGAATTGCGGGCTTCTTCGCGCTCGTTGAAGCCGGTCTGCACCATGGCGCGGATGCGTTCGACGTAGTTGTGGGCCTGCTCGACCTGCCGCTCGATCTGGCTGGGATCGGACTTGCTGGCCTCTTCTGCGCCCACCCAGAGCGCCGCGCCCAGGCACAACGTACCGATCACCGCCGCGGCGAGAATGCGCAAAGACATATCCAATCGCATGATTCCCTTCAGCTTGCCGATCACATTCAGCTTACCGGCCACATCGCCGAACCAGGCGCCGCCCACGTCCGAGTCCAGATCCGACGCCCTGCCCAGATCCGACGCCCGTACCATGCCCGTCGACAGCGCAGCGCCGACCGACGGCATTTCGAAGCGTTGATCGGCGCGGTGGGTATTGGTCCTCTGCATTTCCATCCCTCGTCGTCGTCGCGCACAGCATTGATCGCGTGCAATTTCATGATCGCGTGCAATTTCAGGTGCCGAATCGAATCTGCCTTCGTCGCTTTCTTGCACCGGTCATTCTGTCCGGCGCCACCGCCAACCCTAATTCGGCCGCACGCGCATGCATCGCGACATACGCCTAAGCGACCCTACTTTAGAAGGCTCGGCCCTCAGTGTCAACCTAACCAGCCCTCTGCTCGCCGGCAGCCAGCCGCCACTTTGCGCCCAATGCGTCGAAATAGCGTGCAGAACCCGCCAAGCCGCGTTCTGGTCTGATTGGGGCGACGGCCATGACCCGATCCGATCCATCGCTGCACCCAGTTGTGCAGTTCACCCGTTGGTTGCCGGCGGTGCTGGCAAGGTTCATTTCGTCATCGCCGAAAAGCGCACGCACACAACCGCGCATTTCCAACCGCGTACAGGCGAGCCTGCCGGGGCGGACGGTACCCATTGCCAGACCATTCGGCGGCCTTTGCCGCCCAGGCCGTCGGCGCAAGACCTGCCAGATGATTGGGGTCTACTCGTCGCGCCAGCCGCAGAGCAGGGGGGCCGAACCGGGGTTGGCCGCCAACCGCCCGTCGCGCCGATCGCCGCGCCAGCGAACCAGTTGGCCATCTTCGACCGAGATGCCGCAGCCGGGCTGCAGCCAAGAGGTCAGGTGGGCCGCCAGTAGCGCCTGTGCCGCGCGAACCTCGCGATCAGCAAAGGCATTTACCCGCAACTCCCGCAGGTACAACACCGGCCCGCGCCACACCCCGCGCGCTACCGCAAAGAAGGGCAGGCGCCAAAACAGGGCCGGACGATTCAGGCGGCGATGAATGCGCTCGAGCTCGTCGGGGCGCAGTCCCTCCATGGCGGCGATCACGCGGTCGGCGCGCTGTAGCGCCTCTGGGCAGTTGGCGCGGCAGGGGAAGAAGCCCAGAAGTTCGCCGTCGGCCAACGGATTTAACTTCCACGGTGCAAACGTTGGCGGGGCGGCCTCGGCGAGCATGCGGCGCACGGCGTCGTCGTTGATCGTGTCTTGATCGACGCGCGACCGCTCGAAATCGGCGCAAAATGCGTCTACGCAACACTTGGGGAAACCCAAAAGCTGGCCAGCGGCCTGCGCATCCTCGCGCGCGGTGTTTTCGAGCTTGGCCAATTCGGCGGCCTGGTCGCCAGCGCTCACGAAAACACACACCAGCGCGTTCGGGTCGTCGGGCGAGCACGGGTCCGAGCGCAAGAGCAGGTAGTCTTTGCGATAGGCCTCGCCAATCAACACCTTGCGGCCAGCCGACGTGCGAGCGGCAAACCGCCGCGCCTGTTCGATCGGGATGTCTTCGAGCTTGACGACCGGCTTCAAGTCGGCGACCACCATGGTCAATTCGGCGGGCTTGAAGCCGCGGTAGCTGAGCTGGCGGACCAGGTGGCTGCCCGCAGCGGCGGCGATCTCGGCCTCGGTGGGCTGGCCAGGCAACTCCATCCCCAGCGCCTGGGCGAGCAGGTGGCTGGCCTCGGGCCACCGCCGCGATCGCACGGCCCGGCGGAGGCCGGCGTAGAGTTGACCGAGTTGGTACTGCGACAGCAAGGTCGTGTCCTCCCGCCGACCAGGATGGCGCAGATGCGCGCTGAACGCCAGATGCCGCACAGATGCTTGCGCCCCGGGCGCGGGCCGGCAAGACTGTCACCGCGTCGGGTACGGGCGAGGTCGCCGCGGCCGGCGCGCCAGCTTGTGGTGCACGGAGCGGATGCGGGGAAGATGACGGGCAAAGGCAACCATTTGGCCGAAGATCCAGGCAACGAGCTGCGCCCCGTGCGCGGTCAGTGGCCCGATTTGGTGCGCCTGTTCGCCCGCGCCAGCCCGGTCAGCATGAGCCACTGGAACCCGGCGACCGGCGAGCTGTTCGAGGCGCCGCGCGGCAAGCAGCGGGCCGCCACGGTGCAGCGATTTGAAGAACGCCTGTGGCGCGACGCGAATTGGATCGAGATCCCTTACCAAGAGAGCGACGAAGCCTTTGCCGCGGCACAGCAATTCGTGGACGACCTGCGCGCCGGCAAGGCCAAGACGCAGCTGACCGCGGCGCTGCAGGGGAGCAAGCCGTTTCGGTCGTTCCGCACGGTGCTGGCGGTTCACCCCGGCCTGCAGAGGCGCTGGAACGATCTGCAGAACCAGCAGAGTGCCGAGCGTCTGGTGGAATTCTGCCTGTCGCAGAGCTACTTCGTTGACGATCCCCGCTTTGAGCAGGCGCTAGAGAGCTGGCTGGACGCCCGCGAGGCGGAGGAAGGCGCCGACGAGGAGCCTGCGCCGCTGCCCGTGCCCGTCGCTGCTCGCCGGCCGCTGGGCAGCCTCTCGCTGGGTCGAAAACGCCCGGACAGCGAAGGTTGAGGGCAGTTGGCGGTTGCGGCGGGCCGTTGCGACGCCGACAATCGAGCGGTGGTTCTGCGGGACATCCAGGCGGAGGCGGTGTGCAACGGCCCGAAATCAGCAGCAAAGGTCAGGGGCGCGGGACCAGGCTGGGCTTCGCCGCGGTTGGGGCACGGCTTGGGGCGCTCTCCCTCGCCGCCCTTGCCGTCGCCACGTCAGCGTGCACGCGACCGCCTGCCCAGGCCGAGGACGCCACGCCCGCCCCAGAACGCGTGGGCGCGGCCCCTGCGCAGGAGCCCAGGGCCGATCCGGCGCTCTTTGTCGGCCGCGGCGAGGTGCGGATCGCCGGTCGGTCTGCCGGGCCCGTGCTCAAGGTCGAGCTGGCGCGATCGCCCTTGGAACGCGAGCAAGGGCTGATGTATCGGCGCAGTTTGGCCGACGACAGCGGGATGCTGTTCTTCATGCCGGATCGGCGGCCGTGGCAGTTTTGGATGCGGAACACCCTGATTGCGCTGGATATGATCTTCATCGACGAAGACTGGCGCGTGGCTGGGGTGGTCGCGCGAGCGGCACCGCTGACCGAGACCAGCCGCGGCGTAGCGGCTCCGTCGCGCTACGTGCTGGAGTTGGCCGCGGGTCAGGCAGAGGCGCTTCACATCGATCGCGGCTCGGTGTTGGAATTTCGCGAGCTGGCGGACGCAGTGGGGCACCCGTGACGGCGCCACCGTCCGATGATCGTGTGGCGGCCTTGCACGCCGACGCCGCCAAGTTGGCGGAGTACGCCCGCAATCCCGGCGTGGACAAGGCTGTGCGCCAGGAAATTCGCACGGTTCTGTGGCAGGTGCACACGGCGCTCTTTCCGCCAGAGAGCGATGAACCGGCGGCCCCAGAAGCCCCGCCGACGGCTGAGGAAACGGCGCCTGCCGCGGCCGGACCGGATCCCGCACAGATCACCGCGCTGCTGGCGCAAACCGGAGCGCTGCTCCGCCAGGTCGGCGACGACCGCGGCAAGGGGGCGCGACGCATTGGCGACTTCCGCATCGCCGAGCCGTTGCCCGATCGGGTGATGGTGCCGCCCTCGTCGCGGCAGACCGACAAGCTGGCGCAAAGTGTGCAGCGGCACTTCCGCGCCCGAATGGCCCTGACCGACGAGCGCCTGGGTTGGTTCGAGCAGCGAACTCAGCAAAATTCGCCGACTTCCGTGGCGACGGTGAAGCAGCCTGAGGGCGACGCCGACCGGCTGGACCTGGAGCTGCTGCGCAAGGCTGGCCGCACCAAATTCAGTTGATTCCGTGCCGGGCTTGTTCTTGTGGCGATCGCCGCACGCCGCTATGCTGCAGGCCCATAGGTTTCATGGTGCGGGCGCCCAGGCCCGCCCGCAGGAGAAAAGGATGCGCACAGTTGTCCAGTTCAGGGGTGCCAAGGCGACGGTCGCCGCGCTGTTGGCTGCCCTGCTCACGCTTTCGGCGTGCGGCAGCGACAGCGGGACCAAGACCACTGCCGACACGGCCACCGCCAAAGACATCAGCAGCGATGTGCCGCTGGCCGACGCCGCCACCAGCGACGCGGCGCCCGCGGACACCGCCGGCGGTGAAACGGCCAACGCCTGCGGCGCGTTGCCCTCTTGCCTGAACGCCCAGGGCCAAGACGACCTGAGCCTGTGCCCCAAGCCCGTCAGCAACTACGAGTGCGTCGCCGGCTGCTGCGCGGTCAAGTTCGTCTGCGACACCGACAAGGACTGCGCCGCCAAGAACGGCATCGCCGCCGGCTGCCCCGACAAGGCCTTTACCTGCGGCTGCGACCAGGACTCGGGCCAGTGCATCCAGACCATGTGCGCGGCTGACAGCCAGTGCGAAAAGGGTCAAGTTTGTTCGCAAGGTGGCTGCATCGCCGCGCTGGCCGACGCGAGCCTCAGCGCCCGCTTGCTCCGCCCGGTTTGGATCACCGCCCCCGGCGCCACTTTGGACGCGCCGAGCGGCTTGGGCGCCCAGGCGGTCGACTCCGTTGGCAACGTCAAGGTGGACGCGGCGTTTGAGTGGACGCTCGCGGCCTCGGAGTCGTTCAGCTTGAAGGACCAGACCCTCACCGCGGGTAGCAAGGGCGGCACCACCACCATCACCGCCAAGGTCAAAGGGTCGAGCACGGGCCCCTCCAAGCCGGCGACGCTGTGGAACCTGGGCGCGGTGCCCGACGGCAAGAACCTGCGCGTGACGGCGATCGACGAGTACTCGTGGCAGCCGGTCAAGGGCAAGGTGGTGGTCATCGGGCTGGCCGACGCTGCGACCCCAGAGGCTGCGCAAGTGGTCGATCTGACTGACGGCCAGGCCGCGTTTGCCAACGTGAAGTTCCCCGCCGATGTCCACGTGGTGGCCACGGACCACGCCGCCGTGTCGGTGCTGCGCTATGACCCAGCGGGTAAGGCCGCCGACCTGCTGCTGCCCACGCCGCTGCACCACTACGCCGAGCTGACCTTTGACGCCGATGGCAAGGTCGTACCCGCCGAGACCAAGGTGATTCACGGCGACGCGGTGCGCGGCACGGTGAACTACCCCGGTACCGGCGAAGCGGCGCTGGGCTTGACGGCGCTCGCCTTTGACTCGCAGCTGCTCAACTTCTCGGTCGATTCGATCCTGGGCCCCAACGTGCGGCGCCCCTTCGATCCGCAGGCCCCGTCGTACGTCAATCCGCAACCGGGTAAGCCGCAAGAGATTCCTGGCGGCGTGACGTTCGTGCTGGGCAAGCCCGTGGTGACCCAGTACATCATGGCCGGGCCCCCCGGCATGCACACCCAGTGGACGCTGGCTGGGCGGCTGCAACTGACCACCGTGATTGCCGAAATGGGCAAGTTGCTGTCGGCGGTGGAAGACGGAGTGAATATCGGGCGCGTGGTGTCGGTGCTGCTGCCGTACCTGGCCGGCTTCCGCTCGCACGTTCAGTTCGACGTGGCGCTGGGCGAGACGATGGCCAGCCCGATCAAGGATTTGCCCAAGATCGAGCCGGACTTCCCGCTGCTGCACAAGACGCAGGTGACCGTTCCGCCAATGCCCAAGACCGCCAATGGCTGGGCAGACGTGGCGTTCGTCATCGGCGGCGCCCTGCTGCCGCTGGGCGAGATCGTGCCGCTGGGCCTGACCGCGGGCTCGGACTCGACGCTGGCCGAAGATCCGGCCGACGGCATCGTGGACGCGGACCAAAAGACCCCAGGGCAGCAGCCGCTGCCGCTCGCCGTGGGCCCGCTGCACAGCGGTCTGCGCTACGGCGCCGACAACCACGTGATGGTGACAGCGGCGATCGTGCTCGGCGGCAAGGGCAAGAAAGAGGGCGGCTCGATCTCGATCAGCGCGCCCGGTCCGGTGCCGGCCGCCTTCAAGCCCGTGGACTTCTTGGACATGCCGATTGGCTCGACCTTCAACCCCGCGACTGGCACGCTGACGATCAACGCCGTGGCGGCGGCGCAGGCCTATCGCCTGAACCTGCAGGGTGAAAACGGCCTGAAGTGGTTGGTGGTGGTGCCCCAGGACCAGGCCGGCAAGCCGCTGACGTTGCCCGATCTGACCAGCTACGGCGCCGAAATGACCACCGCCAAAGCCAAGCGCGCCTATGTGGCCGGCTTTGAGTTCATCAAGGCCATGGATCTGCAGGCCTTGATGGCGCCGGGCGGCCTGACCGACCTGGTCCGCCAGGTGACGCGCACTGCCTTTATCGACGCGATGCCGTAGCCTACCTCGCATCCACCGCCCAAAACGAAACCGGGCGGCCCACCTGCCAGTGGCGCCGCCCGGTGCGTTTTTTGGCCAACGTTGGGTTTGGGGACTACTTGCGGCGGAACGCCGGGCGATCGACCTCTTCGATGTTGTTGGTGAAGGGGTTGTGCACCACCGGTTCGCGCTTGGCTCCCAGCAGCGAGCCCACGGCCGGTAGGCCGTAACCCGGCGTGTTCTTGCGCATAAAGGCCGGCTCATCCAGTTCGTGCTCGTGGCGCGGCAGCGGCGGAGCTTCCATAGCCGGTTGCGCAATCTGCGTGGGCAGCGGGCGGGTGGTGGCGGTGTGGACCGCCAAGGTGGCGGCGCTCTGCGCGTGCTGGGCCATCGCCGCGCGCTCGTGAGCGGCCAAAGCCACTGCATAGACGGGGGCTTCGTCGCTGTGGGCGCGCTGCAGCGGCGGCGGCGGCGGCACCACCTGCAGGGCCGGCCGCTCGGTGGCGGCGCGCTGCGAACCGTAGATCCGCGTCTGCTGGTGATCCTGGGCCCGCACCACGGCGGCGCGATCGAAGCCCGTGGCCACGACCGTCACCTTGATCTCTTCGCCCAGGCTCTCGTCCACTGTGGTGCCAAAAATGGTGTTGGTGTCGGCGCCGGTGGCGTCTTGGATCAGCATCATGGCGTCGTTCAGGTCGGCGATCGACATGTCCGAGCTGCCCGAGATGGTCACCAGCAGGCCGGTCGCGCCCTCGATGCGGGCGTCTTCCAGCAGCGGGCTGGAGATGGCCTGCTTGGCGGCAAGGATCGCGCGCTCTTCGCCGGCGCCGCGGCCCGTACCCATCAGCGCCATGCCCTTGCCCTTCATGATGGCCTTGACGTCGGCGAAGTCGACGTTGATGAGGCCGGGGATGGCGATCATGTCGCTGATGCCGCGCACCGCCTCGACCACTACCGAATCGACCATGCGGAAGGCCTCTTTGATCGGCATGCGCGGGTTGGCGATCTGGAAGATGCGGTCGTTGGGAATGACGATCAGCGTGTCGACGGCCTGGGCCAGCTCGCGAAGGCCCTCTTCGGCCTGGCGGATGCGCTGGCGGCCTTCGAACGAGAACGGCTTGGTCACCACCGCCACCGTCAAAGCGCCCGCGTCGCGGGCGGTCTGGGCCACCACGGGCGCCGCGCCAGTACCCGTGCCGCCGCCCATGCCGGCGGTGATGAACACCATGTCGGCGTCCAAGAAGTGCTGGCGAAGGGCGTCGATATCCTCCAACGCGGCGCGATGGCCGACTTCCGGATCGCCGCCCGCGCCCAGACCGTTGGTCAGGCCTGCGCCGATTTGCAGCTTGACGCCGGCCAGGTTGGCGTCGAGCGCCTGCTGGTCGGTGTTCGCGGCCAGGAAGTGGATATGCGGCAGATCCGAGCCGATGAGGTTGTTGACGGCGTTGCCGCCACAGCCACCGACGCCGACCACCTTGATACGAGCACCGGCAGCCTGCGGCCGGTCAAAGCTGATCGATTCGAACATGGGGAGCTCCTACGAGGGTACTGGGATTGGGTCAATCGAGTTCAAGTCTATGTTCTGGGGCTGAAACCCCGGTTCCGTTGCAAAGATTCTGTGGCTCACACCACGTCGCGCACCCAGCCGACCAGGCGGTCGAACCAGCCGCCCTTGCCGCCTTGGCCGCGCCGCAGCAGCTTGCCGTCGGCCTTGCGCGCGAGCTCGGCCTCTTCGGCCGCACCCTGCATGACCAGGCCCAGCGCGGCCGAGAACACGGGCGAGTGCACCATCTCGCGCAAGCCGCCCACTTTCTTGGGGTAGCCGATGCGCACCGGCATGCCCAGCAGCTCTTCGCCCAGCTCGGCCACGCCGGGCATCAGCGCGCTACCGCCGCTCAGGACCAAGCCCGAGCCGATGACGTCTTGGAAGTTGCTGGCCTGGATTTCGCGCTCGATCAGGCGGAACACTTCTTCCATGCGGGGTTCGATGATGTCGCACAGCAACTGGCGCTTGCGCACCACGCCTTCGCGGGCGCCCACGCAGGCCACTTCGATGGTTTCGTCGTCGCCGACCATGGTCGACTGCGCGCAACCGTGCAGCAGCTTGATGCGCTCGGCCTCGGCCTTGGGCGTGCGCAGGCCCACGGCGATGTCGTTGGTGATGTGGTCGCCGCCCACCGGCAGCACGGCCGAGTGGACGATAAACCCATTGTGATAAATCGCGATATCAGTCGTTCCTGCGCCAATGTCGGCGAGCACCACGCCCAGTTCCTTGTCGTCGTCTTCCAGCACCGCGCGCGCCGAAGCCAAGGGTTCCGCAGACGTCTTGAGCACGTGCAGGCCCGCCCGCTCCGCGCACTGCACCACGTTCTGCACGCTCGCGTTGAGCGCGGTCAGGATGTGCACGTTGACCTGCAGGCGCTGGCCGCTGATGCCGATGGGGTGGACGATGCCGTCGTTGTCGTCGACCACGAATTCCTGCGGGACAGTGTGGATGATCTGGCGGTCGGCCGGGATCTGCACGGCCTTGGCGTTGTCGAGCACGCGGTCCACGTCCGCCTCGGTCACCTCGCGGCTCTGCACCGCCACCACGCCGCGGTTGTTGAACGAGCGCAGGTGCGCGCCCGATACGGTCACGTAGACCGCCGCCACCGTGCAACCGGCCATCGTCTCGGCCTCGTGAATGGCGCGCTGGATCGCCTCCATGGTCTCGGTGACGTTGACGACCACGCCCTTCTTGATGCCGTTCGACGCCGCGGTGCCGACCCCGATGATGTCGAGCGAGCCGTCGCCCTTGACCTCGCCGACGACGGCGACGACCTTGTGGGTTCCGACGTCGAGTCCGGCGATGATTTTGTCGTTGCGTGGCATGGATTCCTCCCCCTCTGTGCTCGTACTGGTGGTGCTCGTACTGGTTCTGCGAAGTTCGGTCGCCTGAGCGACTAGTCGGGTTGCGCGTCGCCGTCCTCGGCGGCCGGATCGCCGTCTTTCTTGTCGGCTGCGGGTGCTTTGGGCACGGCGGCCGCGGCCGCACCGCCCGCCAGCGAACTCGGCGCCTGGGTGCGGACAACTACGCGGTCGGGCCGCAGTTCGTCGTCGAGCAGCGCATAGCGCAGCCACTCGCCCGACTTGTCGGCCTGGGCTAGAACCCGGCCCGCCACGGCCAGCGCGCGGTTGGGGTCGTTGCCGAGCGTCAGGCCCAGCCGCAGTTCGGCGCCATCGCGGGCCGAAACCAGCGTGATGCCCAGGACCGGATCCCAGTGCACTTCGGACAGTGGGAACCGCTCGACCAGGTTGCTTTGGCCGTGGGCCTCGATCAGCCGCAGCACGGTGCGCAAGCGGCGGCGCTCGGCCGTTTGGTCCGTGGTCGGCTCGACTTGCGGACCGCGGGCGTGGGCGTCGCGGCTGACCGTGGGGGAAAATCCTGTAATCACGGGAAGATCGCCGGCCTCGCCCAACTCTGCCTCTTTGAACACGAAGCCGTCTTTGTCAACGATCATCAAGCGGTCGCGGCCCAGCAGCAACGCATACGGCACGTACTCGGTGACACGGAAGCTGACTTTGTTGGGCAGCTCAGCTTCGACCTCGGCCTGACGCACCCACGGTAGCGTCTCGATGGCGCGGCTGACCGTGTCGCGGTCGATAGCCGTGAGCGGGGTACCCCAACGAACTCCGGATGCCCCCAGCACTTGCTGCTGCGTGACCCGTTTCCAACCTTTCACCTCGAACTTGCTCGCCACGCCCGTCTCGATGCGGGTCTGGAAGTCGCGCAGGTTGAGCATGGCTAGGCCCACGATGCCCAAGCAGAGCGCGGCCGTGCCCCAGATCAGCCAAGACCACCAGCCGCCGTCTACGGTTTCGTCGGCCTCGACCTCGATCTCGATTTCATCGCTGTCGGCCTCGGCCGGGCGCTCTTTGCCCAAGCCCTGCCACCACGTGCGGCCCCGCTCGCGGAGCGCGCCCAGGCGATCGCGCAGGGGCACGCGCTGGGCGCGGCGCTGGTTGACCGGTTGCTTCTTGCGGGAGCCGATCATGCCTTCACCTCGCGCCAGGCCGCAACGTCGACCCAGTTGCCGCAGTCGCGCACCACCGTGCCGGCTGCATCGGCCAGAGCCATCGACTTGGCGGCGGCCACGCACTTGTTCCATGCCAGTTCGGTGCCAAACAGCGTGGTGGCCATGTGCGCCACTTCGTCCGAACGCCACACCGTTTGGCGCACCCACGCCCCGCTGCCCGGCTTGCAGTAGGCCTGAGCGTTGGCGGCTTGGTGGTCACCGGCGGCATAGGGGAAGGGCACGAGCAGGGCTGGCAAAGCCGCCGCCGCCAGTTCGGCCACAGTCCCGGAACCCGCGCGCGTCACGGCGAAGTCGGCCCAGGCGTAGGCGCCCGCCATGTCGTCGATGAAACCTTCCACGCTCGCTTGCAGTCCGGATTCGGCGTAGGCCGCTTGAACGGGAGCCGGCGCGAGCTTGCCGACTTGATGCCGCACTTCCAGCGCCATACCGGCCTGCCGTACCTTGTTCAGCATCTTGGGCACGTGTTGGTTCAAGAACTCGGAGCCTTGCGATCCGCCCACCACCAGCACGCGGGCCGGGCGATCGCCGCGATAGGTCCGCGAGGCGCCCACGGCGGCGATCTCGGCGCGCACCGGATTGCCCGACAGCACCGACTTGCTCGCCGAAAATGCGCTGCGCGCCGCGGCAAAGCCCAAGTACACCCGATGGACGATGCGGCCCAGCACCTTGTTGGTCAGTCCGGGCACCGCATTGCTCTCGTGAATCGCGCAGGCGATCCCCATGCTGCGGGCGGCCAACAGCGCCGCGCCCGAGGCGTAGCCGCCGACGCCGACCACCAGCTTGGGCTGCAGCTCGCGGAACAGCTTGCGCGCCTCGCGCACGCCCCGCCACAGGGCCCGCATACCGCGCAGCTTGGCCAGGATGCCGCCGCCCACTAGCCGCGAGCCTTGCACCGTGTGCAGTGTGTAGCCGCGCTTGGGCACCATGCGGGTTTCGTAGCCATGGGCCGTGCCCACAAAAACCACAGGCGAGCCCGCGGCTTTGAAGGCGTCGGCCAAGGCCAGTGCCGGCACGACATGCCCGCCCGTGCCGCCGCCGGCCAGCACGACCATCGGCGCCGCCCCAGTCATGACTCACCCCGCACGGTCCGCTCGGCGACCACGGCGCGGTGGCTGTCCGAACGCTGGTTGCGCGGCGCACCGGCCTGGCGGCGACGCTGGAGGAAGGCGGGGAGCTCGGGCCAGGCGAAGTCCGGGTTGCCGCCACGGCCCACGTTGAGCAGGATGCCCGCCGCCAGGCCCAGCACGATCATCGACGAGCCGCCGTGGCTGACGAAGGGCAGGGTCAGGCCCTTGGTGGGCAAAGTGCCCATCACCACGCCAAAATTAACCGCAGCTTGGGTGCCCAGCAGCACCGTCACACCCGCGGCCAGCAGGCGGCCGAACTCGTCGCGCGCCCGCAGGGCGATACGGAGACCGCGCAAAATCAGAAACACAAAGGCCAAACCGACCAGCGCCACGCCCAGCAGGCCCAGCTCTTCGGCGATGATCGACAGGATGAAGTCGGTGTGGCACTCGGGCACGAAGCCCAGCTTCTGCCGCGACAGCCCCAGGCCGTTGCCAAAGATGCCGCCGGTGGCCACGGCGATCTTGCTGTTGCCCAGCTGGAAGCCGGTGGTGTCGAAGTACTTGAACGGATCCAAGAAGGCCAACACCCGCTTGAAACGCATGGGGTTCTTTAGGATGAACGACACCAGGGCCAGCACGCCAAAGCCGCCCGCAAACACCACGTAGGCCATGTTGGTGCCGGCGATGTAGGTCATGCTGAACAGCAGCACCGCGAGCACGATGCCGGTGCCCAAGTCGGGCTGCTTCATGCACAAGCCGAAGACGACCAGCCACGCCAGCGCGTGCGGCAAGAAGCCCACCGAGAACTTGTGCACGCGCTCGCTGGAGATCTTCTTGGTCAGCGAGTGGGCCAGGTAGATCGCAAAGCACAGCTTGGCCAGCTCGGACGGCTGGAACATGAACCCCGGCAACGCCAGCCAACGGCGGGCCTTGTTGACCACCACGCCAAAGGCCAGTGTGGCGACCAGCAGCGCTACCGAGGTAAAGAGACCAAAATACGCGACCTTCCGCCACGCCTGGTAGGGAATGTGTGCGCCGACCAGCACCATCAGCAGGGCGATGCTGGCGTGCACCAGGTGCTTGTTCAAGAACAGCTGGTCGTCCGTGTGCGTCAAGCGCAGGGCCGCGTACACGCTGGCCGAGTACGCCATGATCACGCCCGTGGTCAGCAGCGCCAGGATGACCGCAAACAGCGGCCAATCCATGCCGACGGGCACGGGAATCAGCGCCTTCTCCGAGCGCGGCGCCCGGATGCCCTGGGTCACCAGGGTGGGGCCGTGGGCGGCCTGCAGATCGCTGAGATCGTCAGCCATCGCGGGATCTTGCATGGAGTCGAGCGTGCTTGCATCGGCCACGGCTCACCTCAACTTCAAGCTGGCCAGCGCGACCAGCGACAACATGACGGAGACCAGCCAAAACCGCACCGTGATTCTACTTTCTGGCATGTTGGCCTTCTGGTAGTGGTGGTGCAGCGGCGCCATGCGGAACAGCCGCTTCTTGGTGCGGCGGTAGTAGTAGCGCTGCAGCACGACGGAAGCGCCTTCGGCGACGAAGACGCCGTTGACCACCAAGCTCAGCAGCTCGTTCTTGGAGAGCACGGCCACCATGCCCAGCGCGCCGCCCAGGGCCAAGGCCCCGACATCGCCCATGAAAACCAGCGCCGGGTAGGCGTTGTACCACAGGAAGGCCAGGGTCGCGCCGACCAGCGCCGAGCAGACCACCGCTAGCTCTTGCACGCCCTTGACCTCGGGAATCAGGAGGTATTTGGCCACTTCGAAGTTGCCGAACTTGGCGCCGGTCAGGTAGCAAAGGACGCCGAAGGTCGTCGCCGACACCGCCGCGGGCACGCTGACCAGGCCGTCTTGACCGTCTGTGAAATTCACGGTCGTCGAGGTGGCGAACACCACCAGCGCGGCGAACGGCACGTAGAGGAACGGCCCGATATCAATCGAGAAGTGGTGGGTACTGGCAAACGGCAGGTACAGGTGCGTATCGGCCAACTCCTTGCCGAATACACCGAAGTACATCGCGCCAAACACCAGCAGCGCGCCGCCGAACTGGGTCGCCAGCTTCTGGCGCTCGGTCACACCCTTGCTGTTCTTGTCGCGGATCTTCAGCCAGTCGTCGATGAAGCCCACCACGCCGTACAGCGCCGTGATGGCGCAGGTCAGCCAGACGAAGATGTTGCTCAAGTCCGTCCACAAGCCGACCGCCAGCAGCATCGCCAACAGCAACAGCACACCGCCCATGGTGGGGGTGCCGCGCTTGCTCAGATGCGCCTCGGGCCCGTCATCGCGGACCACCTGACCGATCTGCTTGACCTGCAGCAGCTTGATGAAGCGCGGGTACAGGACCAGCGCAATCACCAGCGCCGTCACCGCCGCGCCGATGCTGCGGAAGGTGACGTAGCGGAACACATTGAGCGCCCCGAATTCGCCGCGGAAGGTGTTCGACAGCCAAAGGAACATCTAGCACCCCCCTTGGGCGGCGTGGCTGGCCTGGCCCGCGTGCTGGCGCAGCGCGTTGACCACGTTCTCCATCCGCGCCCCGCGCGAACCCTTGATCAGCACCGTTCCGCCGCTGTGGTGGCGTGCGAGCAGCTCGGCCGCCTCCGCGTGGCTGGCGCAGGTCAAGACGCGTGTGGTCCCTTGGCCTTGCGCGCCCTGCTGGTAGGCCGGCGCCATCGGTCCCACGGCGATGAGCAGATCCACGCCGCGGCGCGCCGCATGGCGTCCCACCTGCGCGTGCAACTCGGCCTCGCGCGGACCCAGCTCGAGCATAGAGCCCAACACCGCCGCTCGGGGACCGGGCAGACAAGTCAGCGTGTCGATGGCCGTTTCGGTCGAGCGCGGGTTGGCGTTGTAGCAATCCTGCAGGACGAGCCAGCCACCGATTCGCTCGGGCAGCATCCGCTGACCCACCGGGCGGTAGGCCGACAACGCCTTGGCCGCACTGGGCAAATCCACGCCCAGCTGCCACGCCGCCGCCAGTGCCGCCAGCGTCAGGTCCGCCAGATGCACGCCCAGCCCCGGCAGCTTCACGCTCATGATCTGCTGGCCGACCCGCACGTCAAAGCGCTGCCAGGGCGCATCGCTGTCCAGTCCGCCCACCGCCACCTCGCTGGCCAGGTGAACGTCGCCGCTGCGCCGACCGAAGTACACGATCTTGCAGCGCAGTTCGCCCGCCAGCGCCCGCAGCAGGGGCTCTTCGCTCGGCAGAATCGCCACACCCGACGGCGGCAACGCGCGAACGGCGTCGAACTTCTCGTCGGCGATCGCCTGCACCGTACCCATGCCCAGCAGGTGCGCTTCGGCCACAGAGGTGATGAGGGCCAACTGCGGCCGCGCCGCCCGGGCCAACTCGGCGATCTCGCCGGGAATGCTCATCCCCATCTCGACGACGGCGGCCGCGTGCTGCGGCGTCAGGCGTGCCAGCGTCAGCGGGACGCCGATGCGGTTGTTGTGGTTGCCCTGGGTCGCCAGCACGGCCTGCCCCTCGCCCGCCAGGGGCGAAAGGGCCAACGACGTCAGCTCTTTGGTGGTCGTCTTGCCATTGCTGCCGGTGATGCCAACCACCGGGAGTTCAAAGCGATTGCGATAGGCCGCGGCCAGATCCGCCAAGGCGCGCAGCGGGTCGTCCACTTCCAGCAGCCAGGCGCCGCGCTCTGCAGCCAGCGTCGCGTGCGGCTCGCCGCGTCCACGCGCACAGACGACGCCCACCGCGCCCTTGGACAGGGCATCGCCGACGTACAGGCCGCCGTCGAACGACTCGCCGGGCAGGGCGACGAACAGGTTGCCGGCGGCGACGGTGCGGCTGTCGGTGCACAGCGCGTTGGTCCAGCGCTCGCTGCCGCAGATCACTGTGCCGTCCGCTACGGCGCGGGCGGTGCTGCTGTCAAAGGCGAAACCCAAGGGGACCTTGGCGGGTACGCGGTGGGTCGGCTGCAGCCAGCGCGCCGCTTCTTGCACGTCGTCGAAGTGCCGCACGACTGCACCGATCGTTTGAGTCGTTTCGTGACCTTTGCCCGCGATGCACAGCACATCGCCGGCTCGGGTCAGTGCCACCGCCCGGCGGATCGCTTCGGCGCGGTCGACGCAGGGCCAGTAGCCGTGGTGGCTGCCCAACTGGTCGACCATCGTGAGGTTCGGTTCACCCACGGCCACCGCACCGGCCTGCCGCAGACCCGCGACGATGGCGTCCAAGATCGCTTCCGGCGCCTCTGAGCGCGGATTGTCTGAGGAGGCGATTGTGAAATCGGCAAGCTCAGCGGCCACTTGCCCCATCTGCGGGCGCTTGCCAGCGTCGCGATCGCCGCCGCAACCAAAGGTCACCAGCAGCCGCCGCCCAGGACCCACCAGTGGCCGCAGCGCCTTCAGGACCTGGACCAAGGCGTCGGGCGTGTGGGCGTAGTCGACCACGATCAGCGCGTCGCGCTGATTGGCCACCGGCTGCAGCCGGCCGCGAGGGGCCGCTAGTGCCCGCGCCGCGGCTTGAATGTCGGCGTCGGCCACACCCAGCGCGCGCACCACCAACACTGCCGCCGCCAGGTTTTCGGCATTGTGCCGGCCGATCAGCGGGGCTTGGAGCGGCAGATCGCGGTGGCCGTAGCTGCGCAGGACCAGTTGTAGGCCCGTCGCGTCGCAGCGCAGCCCTTCGACCTGGTGCTCCGCCGCCGGGTTGCCACCCAAGCTCCAAGCCTGGGCCTGGGCGCGCTCGCTGGGCTGCATGGCGCGCGGATCGTCGCCATTGACAAAGGCGCGCTCGGGCAAGATTCGGTAGTCGCTGAAGAGCTTTGCCTTGGCGGCCGCGTAGTGATCCTCGGTGCCGTGGTAGTCCAGGTGATCGCGCGACAGGTTGGTCCACGCAGCGGCGGCAAACGCCACCCCGGCCACCCGGTGCTGGTCCAGGGCGTGGCTGCTGACCTCGATGGCGACGTGGCTGAAGCCCTCGTCGCGCAAGCCGGCCAAGGTCTTTTGCAGGTCCTCGGCATCGGGCGTGGTCAGCTTGCTGGGGCGCTCGCCGTCTGGCGTCCACAGGCCGATGGTGCCCAGGGCCGCCGCCTTGTGCCCAGCCGCCGTCAGAAGTTGGGCAATCAGCACGGTCGTGGTGGTCTTGCCGTTGGTTCCCGTAATTCCAATAACTTGCATACTCCGGCTGGGATGACCATGCCAGGCACTGCACAGCGGCCCAACGGCGGCGCGCGCGTCGTTTACCAACAGGATGGGGATGTTCCAGATGCGGCGCTGCTCGGCAGTCGGTGCCGAATCCACCACCACGGCCACCGCGCCCGCCTGGAGCGCCGCCGGCACGAAGTCGATGCCGCGATGGCGCGCGCCCGACACGGCCACGAATACCGAGCCCGGCTGCACGCGCCGCGAGTCCGCCGTCACACCCGTCACCGCGACCGATAGATCGGCCCCGGCGGCCATTTCGGGCAGCAGTTCGGCGGCGGCGATGAGCGTGCGCAGGTCCATGATGATCCTAGAGCTTCTTGTTGGCGGCCGGCTGGGCGGCGGGTTTGACAGGCGCTGCAGGCTTGGCTGGGGCTGCGGGTTTGACCGCAGCCGGTTTGGCCGGTTTGGCCGGATTGGGCTGAGCGGGTCCGGGCTTTGCTGCCGCAGGCTTGGCGGCTGCGGGCTTGGCCGCATCGCCGCTGGGAGCCGCCGGTTTGGCCGGCTCGGGCGCCTTGGGCGGTGCCGCCCCTGCCGAAGGCCCACCGGGCTCCGCGCTGGCGGGCGCCGCTTCGGCCTCGATAGCGTCGCTCAGGCGGGCAAAATCGGCCTTGACGGCGCTGCCCTTCGCGACCTGCTGGCCAGGCGCCGGATCCTGCTTGACCGCCAGACCACTGCCGTGGGGCACCAAGTGCAGCCCCGCCGCCGCCATCCGCAGACGCGCCACGCGCATCGGCAGGGTCCGCACGTCGGGCACCCGCGCCTGGTCCTCGGGCAGATCGGCGGCGGCCGTTGCGGAAGGCGCCATCTGCAGATCCATCGCCAACGCCGGCGGCACCGCCGGTCCCCCGGCCACCGCCACCAACTTTTCGGCCGCCTTCTTGGCCTGGCCGGCGTGGGCCGCGTCGAGCGCGCGGGCCTTCTCAGGGTCGTCGCGGTCCAGGTACGGGGCCCCGGGGCTGGCCGGCACACCCAGGTAAGGCAAGGCAAAGCGGGCGATTTCGCGGGCGACCGGCGCCGCCACGATGCCGCCATAGCGGGCGATCTTGCCCAGGCGCTCGTCGTACTTGGTCGGCGTGTCGATGGCGACGAAGATGACCAGGCGCGGCTTCTCGATCGGCGCAACCCCGATGAACGAGCCCACCCAGTGCGTGTCCGAATAGTGACCATTCTCAGCCTGTTGAGCCGTGCCGGTCTTGCCACCGATCGAGTAGTTGGGCAGGCGCGCCTTGGTGGCCGTGCCCGACAGGCTGTGCGGGTCCTTGGGGTCGCGCGGCTGGGTCACCGCGGCCATGGCCTCAAGGACCTGCTTGGCCGTGTTCTCTGAAAACACCCGCCGCCCCGGATCCTGGCCGATCTCGCGGTCGATCTTGCCGTCGGCGCGCACTTCTTGCTTGATCAACCGCGGCCGCCGGTACACGCCACCGTTGGCCACCGTTGCCACCGCGGACACCATTTGCATCGGCGTAGTCGCCACGCCCTGACCAAAGCCGATGTTGCAGAACTGCACGAGCGACCACTTTTCGGGCTTGGCCAGTTGGCCATTGCTCTCGCCGATGATGCCCAGATCGACGCGCCGGCCAAAGCCAAGGCCTGTCAAGTAGTTGTAGTAGTGCTCGCGGTTGACGCGCATGGCGATCTTGCAGTTGGCGATGTTGCTGGACACCTGCAGCGACTGCTTGCCGGTCACTTGGCCGTGCGGGTGGTCGTCTTTGATGATCTTGCCGGGCAGGGCAAAACCGGCACCGGCCGGGATGATCTCGTCCAACGTGACCTTCTTCTCTTCCAGGCCGATCGCCAGATTGAAGATCTTGAAGGTAGAGCCCGGCTCGTATTGATTCTCGAGCGCCGGATTGTGCCAACCGTATTTGGGCGGGTTCTTGCTGTCGTTGGGGTTCAGCGACGGCGAGGTGGCCAGGGCCAGGATTTCACTCGTCTCGACATCCAGCACCGCAGCGATGCCAAAAGCTGCGCCGAATTCTTGCACCGACCCGTCCAAGTGATGCTCGGCCACTGCTTGGATTTTCTCGTCGATGGTCAGCACCAGCGACTTGCCGCCGTAGATGCTGGGCTCGGGCGCGCCGTCCAGGTACATCGGCGTGGCCGCTGAGTCCTTGTACGTCCGCATTTCGACCTGCTGACCCTGCAACAAGCCGTCGAAACTGGCCTCGATGCTGCCGGTCTGGCTCGGGCGCCCAACCAGCGGTCCCGCCAGCATATTGTTGGGGTAGAAGCGCTGAAACTCGCGCTCGAGCGTCACGCCCTTGGGCAGCCGCCCCTCGTTCAGGGCGATGCGCACCGCCTCGGCCTGGACGTAGCTGATGTTCTTGGCCAGATAGACAAAGCCGGTGTCGCGGTTGACGCGCTCGAGCAGGTCTTCGACAGGCCGATTGAGCAACTCGCCCAGCGTCGCGGCCACCTTCTCGCGGTAGGCCTTGGCGTTGGCGGAGTTGAAGGCCCAGTCGTCCTTGGGCTTTTTGCCGCCCGGCAACAGCCAGCGCGGGTTGACGGACACGGAGTCGGCCCGCAGCGAGGTCGCCAGTGTCACGCCATTGCGGTCGACCAGATCCCCGCGGCGGGTCTCGACGCGCGTGCGGAGCATCACATTGCCTTCCGCGTACTTGCGCACCCCGTCTACGTTGATGACCATCACCACCGCCGCGCAGTAGGCCGCGATGATGTAGGCGCCCATCAGGATCGCCACCGACTTGAGCCGGCGGTTGGCGCGATCGGCCCGCGCCGACGGGCTGTTGCCGGCCCGGTCGATCAGGTGGAAGACCCCGCGTACCAGATTTCGGATCGAGCGTTGCATGGTCTAGCCGCCCCCACCGGCCGCCCCGCGCAGCCTGGCCTTGCAGCGCCGACCAATGGGGGTGTCCCCGGCCAGATCGGCGCACTTCTGGAAACTTTTGTCGGCCTCGTCAAAACGGCGGTCGGCCTCCAGGGCTTCGCCGCGCTGCAGGTGGAGCTCGGCATAACGCGGGCAACGTGTCACGGCCTCGGTTAGTTGCTCCACCGCCGCGGCGTAGTCGCGCTGGGCCACGTGGACCAGGCCCAAGTTACGGTATCCCTGACAGAATTTGGGGTTGTGGAACACCGCCATGCGGAAGTTCTTTTCGGCCTGACGCAGGTCGCCCTGACGGAAGTAGGCCAAACCCAAGTTGTTGTAGGCATGGAACGGCGTGGTGTAGCGCGGCTCGCGCGTCAGCGGCTCCAGAGTCGCGACGGCGTCGTAGTAGCGCTCCAGCTCGATGTAGGTCGCGCCCAAGATGTTGCGGGCGGCGTAGAAGTCCGGCTTGCTTTGCAGGGCCTTGCGGAAATGCTCCGCGGCTTCCTCGTAGCGCTTGCGGCCAAACAGGATGAAACCGTAGAGGTAGCGGCTGTCCGCGTGGCTCTGCTCGATTTCCAGCGCCGAGATCAGCTCGCGGATGGCCAGATCGACGCTGCCGGCATGGAAGTAGCCGTTTGCCAAGCGATAATGGAAGTCAGCCTGCTCCAGGCGCTGCTGCTTCTCGACCTCGGCCGACGAGCACCCACCAAGCAACCCCGACGCCATGGCCAGTGCGGCCAAGACGACGCCAGCAAAACGCAGGCGGAATATGGGGTTGTGGTCAGGCATCAATCGATCTCCTCTTGGTCGGTCGCGGCCGGGGCGCGCATGTCGAAGCGTTCCGCCGCCTCTTTGCGCAGCTCGTTCGGGTTCTTCAGGCCGGTCAGTTGGGCCTCTAGCCGGCGGTTCTCCTCGATCTGCACGCGCAACTCATCGGTCGTCTTGACCAATTCGTAGGCCGTGCGCACTCCCTTGGTGGTCTGCTTGACGCGCAGAATGCCCAGGGCCGCTACCCCGCCAAAGAACGTCAGCAGCACGACCACGCGCAGCCAGAAGTGCTGCTCCGAGCGGCGCGCACGCTCGGTCTGGGTCGGCGACGGGCGGTGCAGGAACTGCCAGACACGCTGCAAAGTCGAGACCTTAGCTGGCGTATCCCCGCTGTTTTCGGCCATCGCCACACCGTCGTCGTACCCGGACTCGCCGGCCGCGTCGTCTTGCGCGTCGTCGTCCAAGGGGCTGAGGCGGTCGTTGTCGGGACTGGTCACGGCGGGCTCCCCAGGGTTCGGTCCAGGCTGGCGCACTCGCTGTGTGCACCCAGTTTATGCAGCAGATCGTTCGTGTCGCTGCGCACTTGTCTGCGGCCAGGTCACCGCACCAATCTTTATCGGTCGTTGCAGGATCCGGTCAAGAAAATCGCGAGTTTGCTCCAAATGGTTGACAGTAATCGTCTTTCTTACGCGTCGTCGGGGTCGTCGTCCGGCAAATCCGGTTCGGGATCCTGGTGCGACTTCTTGTGCAGAACTCGTAGCTTGGCGCTGCGCGACCTTGAGTTCTGCTGTTGCTCCTGCTCGCTGGGCAGGACCGGCTTGCGCTGCGGGAGCCAGAACTCCCCACCGCGCTTACCCAATTCGGCCATGGTCTGCTTGACGGGGCGATCCTCGCCCGAGTGGAAGCTGATGACCGCCAGCGCCCCGCCGGGAGCAAGCAGCCCAGGTGCCTGCGCCAACAGCGCTCGCACCTGGCGATACTCGCCGTTCACCCATACTCGCAGGGCCTGAAAGACCTGCGTCGCCGGGTGAATCGAGCGCGAACGCCCAAGTCGCGCCGCCAATCGATCGGCCAGCCGGGCCGTGGTGGTCGCGCCGGCCTGGACTTCCTCCAGCAGGATCCGCGCAGTGCCGATCGAGCGCTGGATATCGCCGTACTCGTAGAGCACGTCGGCCAGATCTTCCAGGCGCACGTCCGCAAGCAGTTCCAGGGCGGTAGGGCCGCGGCTGGGGTCCATGCGCATGTCCAGCGGACCGTCGAGCCGCAGCGAGAAGCCGCGCTCGGGCCGGTCGAACTGGTGCGACGACACCCCCAGGTCCGCCACCACCGCCAAGAGCGGCGGCAGTTGTCGGCGTGCCCAGACCTGCTGCAGCTCGGCGAACTCGGCGTGCTCGCACACGAATCGATCGCCGAAGTTGACCAGGCGCGCGGTCGCAGCCTGCAGCGCCGCCGGATCCCGGTCCAGGCCCAGCAGGCGAACCTGCGGCAAGGCCTGCAAGATCGCCTCGCTGTGGCCACCGCCGCCCAACGTGCAGTCCACCACCCACTGGGGCTCGTCGGTGCTCAGGCTGGCGGCGCGCTGGACCGCCGCGACCACCTCGTTCCTTAGCACGGTAATATGCTGAAACGACGTGCCTTCGTTGCTCGGACCTGGGCTCGCACCCTCTGGGCCAGCTTGGGCGGTTCCGGCGGGCTCAGTTGACCCGTCAAGCTGAATTGTCAAGGCCGGTCCGCGCTCGCGGCGACCGGAATTGGCGGGGCGGAAGGGGCGCTTCTTGCCCACCTTACAAGCCCAGGCGCGCCAAGTCGGCGCTCCAATTCGGCAGGTCGCCCTCGATCTGGTTCTGCTCGGCTTGCCAGCGCGAGCGGGCCCAAATCTCAAAGCGGTTGATAAGGCTCGCCACTACCACCTCGCCACTCGGGTCGATGCCGGCATACGCGCGCAGCGTTGGCGGCAGCACCACCCGTCCATGCGAATCCGGCTCAACTTGCGCGTTGCCGGCCACCTGGAATCGCAGCAGCTTGAGCGCAGTCGGCTCGCTGGCTGCCAGGGCAAGAATCCTGTCTTCGTAGGCTTCCCAGTCGCTCTGCGGCCAGGCCTGCAGGCACTTGGCCGAGGTTGACTTGACCAGGATCAACCGGCGATCGCCAGCCTGATCAAGGGCTTGCCGATAGCTCGCCGGAATCGCCAACCGCGCCTTGTCGTCGACGCGCAGTTCGTATTCGCCGCGAAATCGGATGGCCATTGCCAGCCTCGCCTACCGCACCGCTGATCCCCAACCGTGGCCCGTTGGGCCGTGCTTGTGCAGGCGACTCGGGATCTTGCGACAAGACCCCGCCCGCCGCGGTCGTGGCCAAAGCCGTCGTCCGCCGCCGGGCGCTGCGCGCTGCTGGTCAGGAATGCCTTTGGGAAGGGGTGGATAGTCCGCTGCAGGCCACTTTGATCCGCTGCGATCCACTTCCTCCCACGTGGCGAGGATAAGGACGAAACCGGCAAACTGTCAATCGTGAGCCTGCGTTCGGCTGTGCCAACGGCTTGAATCCGCGCCGCCTGCGACCGCCCCGCGCGCGCCAAGCCGCCCAAGTCACACAGGATCGCGAGCAGTGGTGCGATCCACCAGGGCGGGTCGCGGCGCCGATCGTTTTTCCGGCGCCCAAGCCGCTCTTCACCCCAGCGATCGACCTGAGCCGAGCCGCAATGGCCGAGCGTACACCACGCCGTTATTCCAGCAATTTTTTCGACAAACGCGATCAAAGTGGTCGCGAACGGGTGTCTGTACGCCGCCGCCCGCCGCGGGTACACTGGCCAGCGGCGCACACTCCGCGCCGGCCCCAGGAAATCCCGTCACCATGCTCGCCACTGCCGCCCGTCGTCTGCTGTTCAGTGCTGGAATTTCGTTTGCAGTTATCGCCACGTGCGTTGCGTGCGGTTCGAGCGACGCCGGTGGCACGACGGCGACCAGCTCGGGCAGCGACGCCAGCACCAGTGGCGGCGGCCAGGACACCACCACCACCCCGGCCGCCAACGTGACGTCGGAGCCGCTCAACGTGCAAGTCAGTGCGCTGGGCGTAAACTCGTTTGCACTTGGCGTGGTTCTGCATCCCGACGCTTGCACCGCGGCCAAGAAGTGCCCGCTAGTGGTCGTGGTCGGCGACGTCAATACGCCGCTCTATCCCAAATACGTCAATGGTGCCAGTCAGTTGGCTGGCGCACTCGGCGCCGGTATCGTCATCTTCAACCTGCCCGGCACCGGCGAGGCCCAGTACATCGCGGGCGAGAAGAGCCACAACGACATCGGCGGCCCGCTGCACCAGGCGGCGGTCAAGAACGTATTGAATTTGAAGTCAAAAGCCGATTGGGTTGATCCGGCCAAGCTTGGTTTTGTCACCATCGGCAACGGCTTGTCGCCCACTGTCAAGGCCATCAAGACCTACGATGCACTCAAGTCGATTCTGTTCTTGGTGGACGTAGAGGGCCCGATCGACCGCTGCGCCTATAGTCAAGCCCCGGCCGACCCCGACCTACAGATCGGCCCCGACGACGGTCCGGGCGCCACTCCCTCGACTTGCCACATCACAGATTCGTCACCGCACTCGGCCATGTACCCGCCCGCGCACGACGGCTTGCCCGCCAGCATCGTCTGCTCGCTCGGTGCCTGGCCAATCAGCAAGACCGCCAAAGACTGCACCGACAACGCCTGGTGGATTGAGCGCGAGCCCTACACCTACCTGAAGGACGCCTTCTATCGCTATCAGCGCATCCAGTTCCAGCACGATCACAGCCAGCCCAGCTACTGGTCTAGCCGCAAGGCCATCGAAGCGGTGGTGAGCAGCAAGTCGCCGTACTTCCAACTGAACAACATGCCGCCTTGCAGCGCGCCCTTCAGCGACGCCGACTGCAAGACCGTGCCCGACGACGGCTGCTGGCTGCACGGCGCCTACGGCAACGGCATGGCCCCCGCGCCCTTTGCCGGCACCAAGTTGGTGCAGATCACGCCGGATGCGCTGTTCACCCAGGTCCTGGGCGGCTATTTGGCGCGCATGCTCGACACGACCGGCGCGCCCAAGTGCCACTGATGGCGGCGCCTGTGCCTGCTGTGCCGTTGCAGGCAGCCACGGTCGTGCTGCTGCGGTCCGGGTCCGACGGCCTGGAGGTGCTGCTGATCCGCCGCCACGGCCAAAGCGGTTTCATGCCCGGCGCCACGGTCTTTCCCGGTGGCAAGGTCGATGCGGCCGACGGCGATGTGCCGGTCCTGGGCAAGATTCCGGACCTGCCCGGCCGCGATCGCGAGACGGCCCGCGCCTTTGCCGTGGCGGCCTTGCGCGAACTGCACGAAGAGGCGCACGTCTTGCTGGCCGTGGACGTGCGTGGCGAAGCCCTGACGCCCGCCGCAGTGGCCGAGTTTGACTGCGAGATCGAAGCGTTGCGCAACGGTCGCCACTTGGCCGCGGCGGCCTGGCATGCCGCGCTGAGGGCGCGCAGTTGGCGTTTGGACTTGCGCCCGCTGGCGGCTTTTGCCCACTGGCTCACGCCGCTCTACGAACCCAAGCGCTTCGACACCTACTTCTTTGCCGCCGAGCTGCCCGCGGGCCAGCAACCCGCGTTGGACCATCACGAAACCACCGAGCTGTTCTTCATCGAGGCGCGGCAGGCCCTCCGTGAGCACACCGCCGGGGGCGCCACGTTGCTGCCGCCGCCGACCATTCACACCATCGAAAGGCTGGCGATCCTTGCGGAACTGCACGACCAGCGGCCAGACCACGTGCTGGCTCAGCTGCGCGCGGAGGGCGTGGGGCCGCGCCTCATGCCCAGCCACTTCCATGCCGCGACGCCGCAATGGACGATCGCCTTGCCGTGGGACCCACTGGTCCAAGATGCCCAGGAATTCGTTGCCCAGCACGGCGATGCCCTGCGGGCCATGACCGGCGTGGCCGATCTGAGCGGGGCGGGACCCAGCATCGACCGCTTTGTGCTGCACAACGGCCGCCTGGTGCGGCAAAAAAGCTAGCTGCGCGCGCCAAAAATCGCAGTGCCAACGCGCACATGGGTGGCGCCCTCGGCGATGGCCACCTCAAAGTCGCCGCTCATGCCCATCGACAGTACCCACTGACCCGGCGCCGGCAGGCTGGGGTGCTGGCCAAAACTGCGGCCCAGGTCGCCCGCCAACTGCGCCAGTTGCTGGAACCACGGCCGCACCTGCTCGGCATCGGCGTCGTAGGGCGGCAGCAGCATCAGCCCGCGCAGCCGCAATCCCGGCGACCGCTGCAGCACTTCCACAAAGAGTTCGGCATCGGCCACGCCGCAGCCGCGCTTGCTCTGTTCGTCGGCCAGGTTGACTTGCAACAGCACGTCTTGCTTCAGCTTGTTCTGCCAGGCCTGGCGCGCCATCTCGTCCAAGCCCTGCATGTCGTCCAGGCTGTGCAACAGGTGCACTTTGCCCAGCACGAACTTGCACTTGTTGCGCTGCAAGTGCCCCAAGAAGTGCCAGCGCAAGTCGGTCAAGTCGGTTAGCTGCTGGGCCTTTTCTTGCCATTCCTGCACGTAGTTCTCGCCAAAATCGCGCTGACCAGCGGCATAGGCGGCGCGGATCGCCTCTGCGGGCTGCCCCTTGCTGACCGCCACCAGCGTGATCGCGTTGGGATCGCGGCCCCTTTGCCGGGCGGCCTGGGCGATGCGCTGGCGAACGTCGTGCAGATTCTGCGCAATGGTGGCTTGCGTCATGGCCGCTACTCCTTGGCCCCCCAGGGGAGGACGTCGCGCGCCCCCATGGCTTCCATCATTTCAACCACTTGGCAAAGCGGCAGTCCCACCACGTTGGTGTAGCTGCCCTGCAGGTGCTCGACTAGGTAGGATCCGACCCCTTGCACCGCGTAAGCGCCCGCTTTGTCCATGCTTTCGCCCGCCGACACATAGGCATCAATCTCGCTGCGAGTTAGCTCTTTGAAGCGCACCACTGTCCGCACGGCTTCGATGCCCTCGCGACTGCGGCGCAGGTCGTATAGGCAAAATGCGGTGATAACAAGATGTTCACGGCCGGACAGGCGCGACAGCATCTCGCGCGCTTCTTGGACGTCGGCCGGCTTGCCAAAGATCACGTCGTCGACGACCACCACCGTATCGGCGCCCAGCACCCACCGCAGGCCTTCGTCGCCCCGCACCGCGGCCGGGGTCGCACCCGCGGCAAATTGGCGCCGCGCCTCGACTTCGCTGGTGTAAAGCGTCGCTTGGATCCGCCGCACGGCGGCCAGGACTTTGGCGCGCGCCACGCGCTTGGCATAGTCCTCGGGCAACTCGCCGCCGACCTGTGATTCGTCGATGTTGCTTTGTAGCACGCGGACTTGGAAGCCCAGCCGCTCCAACAGTTCTTTGCGGCGCGGCGAGCTGGAGGCCAGGGCAATCGGTGTGGGCATCGCTTCCTTCTCGCGCTTCTTGGTCGGAACGGTCGCTTTGTCTAGTGGGAACGCTGGCTTGGACGCCTCGCCTCGCGCTGGTTACGGGGCGGGAGGGTCGCTGGCCGCCTTCGCGGCGACACGCGCGGCAGCCTTGGCGGCTTTCTCGTTGCGGAGCGCCTGCTTGCGGGCAATGGCAGCCGCCTTTCGATCGGCGCGGGCGTGCTTCCAGCGCTCGATCAGCGGGTCTTCGCCCAGGAACAACCGGCCGAGCAAATTGCCCAGCTTGGGGAGCAACATACCCAGCAGCGACACCACCACGGTCAGCGCCACCACGAACCAGTCGAGGGCAGAGAGATTCGCGATGGCTTCCCAAACCGACATGTGCTGCCACCCCCGCGATTGGACCTATAGCCCCTTGATCTTCATCGCATCTTTGGCCTTGTCGCCAATCTTCTCCAGATCCTTGGCCTTGTCGACCGCGCCCTTGGCCTTGTCGCCCACGCCCAGTACGCGGTCCTTCATCTTGCCGGCTTCGCTGATGGCGCGGTTCGGCGAGTCGAGCACCTTGTTCACCTTGCCGATGGCTTGCTCAGGTTGGGCCAACGCCTTGTTTTGCTTCTTGCGGGCATTGGCGATGGCTTCGTCTGCGGTCTCGGGACCCAAGTTGGTTGGCTTGCCCTTTTCGTCCAGCGTCGTGCCCCAGCGAATCACCACGTCGTACTTCGAGTCGCCGGCCATGGGCTCCAACTTGGTCTCGGGATCACCAAGCAGCTCTGCAATGACGGCCACTTGCGCCTTGCTGTGCGCCTTGAACATCACGGTGGGGTGGGGCTGCGGCGTCGACTCGTCTTCCTTCTTGTCCGGCTTCTTCAGGCTGAGCTTGTCGAACAACTTCATGATATTCTCGACACCTGGGTCGCCCGGATCGCCCACCGTGTTGATCACCTGGGCACGCATGTAGCCGGTGATGCGCTTGAAATCGGAGTCTTCGCGCACGGCTTCCATGTCGGCGTCGCCGCGGGCCTTGATCAGCAACTCGGCCGAGTAGTCGGTGCCTAGATCGGCCAGGTTTTGCAGGTGGACGAAACACGGCTTCTTGTCGTCGAAATTCGCTTCGCCGCAGGCCATGTTGTACAGGATCTTCTCGCTCCGAGGATCTTTCTCCAGCCCCTTGTTCAACACGCCGACGCCGTCTTTCCACTTCTTCTTCTTGAGCAGCGCGACGCCGTCTTTGTAAAACTTTTCAGCGGCTTTCTTGTCGTCGGCCTTGGCCTCGGGTGGATCGTACTTGATACGGGCCGGTTCGGCCGGACCCGCGGCAGCTTTGGGCGCGCGCACCGGCAAGTTGACGCCCAAGCGCTGCAGTGCGACGCGGGCGACTTTGGCGCCCTTGTCCGAACCATGTTCGTACAGATACCGCAAGCCCTTTTCGATGGTGGCGCGATCTTTGGCGGTCAGTTGCTCGATGACCGCGTCGCCAGCAAAGTCGTCGGCACAGCCCAATAGCTTGGATTCCTCGGCCTTTTCGGGTGCGCCAAACGACGTGAGGCATGCCGCCTCGGTCACTTTCCACGCCGACGGGGCAGCCAAGACCGGACTGGCCAGGACGACGGCGGCAGCCAGCGAGCCGGCCATCCAGCTCGCGCGCAGGCAAGTACTTGCAAAATCGAACATGGGCTTCTCCTGCCGCGGTGGGCCGCGCTCGTGTGTTGCGGCGCACCGGCGAGTCGTCGATACTACGGTTGGCAAAGGCCGGGGGTCAAATCGGCCCAGCAACGATTGGAAACTCAGACACAATCCCAAGACGAATCCGGCGCAAACCTGTTCGAGGTCGTGCGCCGCGCCTCGCCAAGTCCTTGACCGCATGACGCAAGCTAACCCACCGCCCAGTCCGCCGCCGCCGAGCCCGCAAGGGCCGCACGACCGCCGCTTTGTGGCGCTGGCACTGGCGCTGGTAGCGATTTGCGTTGCGGCCTTGCTGGCTTCGCGCACGGCGACGCCACCTGATGTTCCCAAGGATCGACGCACGAGCGAGCCGGCCGATTCAGCTGCCGCGGCCCCCGCCGAGCCCACACCGGCGCAGGCGCCTGCCCAGGAGCCCACCGCCGCCGTGGCCGAAGACCCGTCGCCCGCTCAGGCCGAGGCAGCGCCCGCCAGCGACAGCGGTCCGCTGCGCATCGTCGCCGAGCCCGATCAGCTACGTGTGTGGTCGAATACGCCCGTGCGGCTGCGCGTGGAGGTGGTCGGCGATGCCGCCTTCAGCAAGTTCGTATGGCACTTCGAAGATGGCTCGGACCCCGTGGCGGGCACCGAAGTGGAACACGTGTTTGCCGAGTCGGTGCGCGACCGCCACGTGACCGTAGAGGCAATGCGCCCAGGGCTGGCGCCGCTGATGGCCACCCACCGGCTTGCAGTCGAGCGTTTGGCGTTGGCCCCGCTGGATGGCGGCGAGGCGGCCCAAGGTGGGATTCCCGCCCGCTCGGGTACGCGGATTTTGTGGGTGGCCGGCGCCAGCGACGCGGCGGTGCAGGCCGCGGTGGCGCAAGCCGCTTCGCAACTCGAGGCTGACGCGGTGGTGATCGCCGGCGACGTCAGCGATACCGCCAGCCTGGACGCGCAGTTGGCCAACGAGGCACCACAGGCTGCCGTGCTGGCCTGGTCGAGCGATGCCGGCCCCGCGCCGGTGCTGCACGTCTTGCGCGATCCTGGCGGCTCTGTGATCGACGTTTTGGTTGGCGAACGACCGGCTGGCGTGCTGGCGGTCCGCGACGTGGCCCTGGTGGCGGTGGACACGCGCGGTCAGACCATCGACGAAGGGGAACTCAAGCGCGTGCGGGCGGCACTGCAAGCGGCGTCGGCCTATTCGGCGGTTCTGCTCGTCTCCGTGCGGCCTTTGACCCTGTTGCGCGACGGCGAGCTGATCGCCGACCGCGCCTATCGCCTGTACGAATACGCGCTCCGCCAGGCGACGAACGCCGTTGTTTCATTGGCTTCTGAAGTCTTCTACGACGGGCGGTTCGGCGGCCTGGCCGTGGTGGGAGTGGGCCGCGCCGAGGTGAGCGGTTGCCCGCGCTTGCTCGGCCATGATGCCTGCCAGCCGGCCAGCATCACCCTGGTCGAACTGGGCGAACATCGGCGCGTGCGGGCCTTGCACCTGCTGGGGCCGGATTTCGACCGCGCCGCCAGCGCTGCCGACTTGCCGCCGGAAGTGGGCAAGGTTCGCCGGTGAGCCGCGCACCCAAGCAAGGCACCTGGAGCGTCTACATCCACTTTCCGTGGTGCCTGAAGCGCTGCGCCTACTGCGATTTTGCCACAACCGTGGCGGCCGAGATCCCACGTGAACTCTACTTGAGGGCGGTGCTGGCCGAGCTCGTCCTGCGCACAGCCGAACTGGCGCCGCGGCCGATCGCCACGGTCTTTTTTGGCGGCGGCACTCCGTCGCTGTGGGGTGCCCAGCCCATCGGTCAGGTGCTGCAGTGGCTAGACCAGTGGGGAGGTCTGCAGAAAGGCGGCGAATTCACGATTGAAGCCAATCCCGGCGCCCTGGAGCACGCCCCGCTGGCCGACTACGCCGCCGTCGGCGTCAACCGCATCTCGGTGGGCATTCAGGCCCTGGACGACCGCCGCCTGCAGCGGCTGGACCGCCTGCACGACGCCGCCACTGCCCGCGCCAGCTTGGCCGAGCTGCAGCGCTTGCTGGCCACCGGCCGGCTGCACAGTGCCAGTGCCGATCTGCTGTTTGGCGCCCCGGGCCAAGGGATGGCCGAGCTGCGCGCCGACTTGGACGGCGTGCTCGCCTATGATCTTCCCCACCTATCGCTGTACTCGCTGACGGTGGAGCCCGACACGCCGTTGGCCAAGCGTGTCGCGCGCGGACTGCAGAGCCCGCCGGACGAGGACCTGCAGGCCGACATGCTGGAGCAGGTCCCGTTGTGGCTGGCGGAGCGGGGCCTGGAACGCTACGAAGTGTCGAATTATGCGCGCCCGGACCACCAGAGCCGTCACAACTTGGCCTACTGGCACGGCGATCACTGGCTGGCGGCGGGGGTGGGCGCGCACGGGCACCTGCCGGGGCCGAAGGGCGACCTTCGCTACGGCAATCACCGCGATCACCGCGCCTGGTTCAGCGCCGTCGAGCACGGGCAACTGCCCGAGGTTCTTCGCGAAGATCTGGACCTGGACACGATGCTGACCGAGCGCATCTTGACGGAGCTGCGCTTGGCGCAAGGGGTGGACCTGGAGCGTCTGGCCCGCGATGTGGGGGCGCCGGCGACCGAGCGTTTTCGCCAGCGCGCCTTGGCGCTCGCGGGGCGTGCGCCGCTAGAATTGACCCAAAATCACGTGCGCTTGTTGCCGCACGGCTTTGCGCAGCTGGACCACTGGGTGCTGGCGCTCGCAAATGCGCGACGGCCCTGAAGCAGGCGCAATCCAAAGTCGTTGCTGATGTTGGGGCGATTTGGCTACTTGGCGAGCAGCTTCCAGGCCACCACGCCGACCACCACCACCGCCGCGACCGCAATTGCGATGACGCGCGTGGTCTTGGAGTTGCCCTGGCTCGCGTTCTGGGCGGCCGCGACCGGCACGCGCCGCGAACCGCCGCGATTCGGCGCCAGATTCTTGGCCGCGCTGACGTTGCCTTTGGCCCCCAAGGCCCCGGCGTCGGGTTTGGCGAGCTGGGCGCTGTTGCGCTGGGCGCGTCCGGGCTCGGGCTTGACGCTGGTCTTGTTGGGAACGGCCGCGTCCAAGGACTTGGCCGTGGTTCCGCGCGCCGCACCGACCGCGGCCGCTGGCGTACCCGCAGCCTTGGTCGCTCCTGGCTCGAGAGCATCCCCAAACGCTTTGGCGGCAGGCACTCCGGCCCGGTAGGCAGTAAAGAAGGAGTCAAAATCCTTCCAATTTTGGCCGTCCATCGAGATTTGCATCGACTGGCCGGCCTTGTTGCTGGCCCAGCCGATCAGCGCATCCAGGCCATGGAAGTTGTACGTCAGGCCGATGGCTTTGAGCTTCCAATCGCGGGCTTCGGCATCCTCGGCGACTGTGGCTTCCGCCTCGGCAAAATCCGACGGAGTCGGCTCGGACGTGTCGCCGCTGAATTCTTCTTCTTCGATTCCGACCACGTGGCCGGCGCTGATGGCCGCTGCGGCCATGTTGAGCTTGGGTGCCGCCGGGTGACCTGGGTCGCGCATTTCCGCCGTGGCGCGGACAGCGGCGAGCAAGCTGTCGTGGCTCACATCGGGGCGCAAAGTCGCTTCGTTGAAATCGAAATCCTCGAAATCGTTGTCTGGAGCGCCAACTACGAAGCCCGCGGGTTCGGCCGAGCGCGCGACGTTTTCGTGCGAGGCCCAGCCCAGCGGCTTGTTGGCGCCAATCGGCAGATCCTCGTCGTCGCTGGCGTGGGCATGGCCAAACAGGTCGCTGTCGCTCGCCGTCGGTGCGTTGCGCACGGCGGCCAAGGGGTCCGCCGCCAATTCGGCGGCCAGGGCGTGGCCACAGTGCGGGCAAATCAGCCGGCCGGCTTGCTCGACGCCAGGATCTTTGCGGCTGAAGGAATTCCAGCAGGTGCCGCAAACGAAGTCGGTAACGTTGGTAATCGGACGTGCGTCGGACACCCTTGCATCCTCCCAACGTGGGTCGGGCTGCCGCATCCGGTCGGTGCGGAGCCGACTTGTCGTCGAGTTCGTCTCACCGGCGCTTGCGCGCTAGCCCCGCTCTGCAGCGGCCCTTGCGTCGGCGCGACACACCCGCGTCGTCGCCCTGCCTCCCGCTCGCGTCGTCGCCAAACAGCGCACGCATTCTTCGTGCATGTCTGCTTCGGCCAACCTTGCCTGCGACTCACCAAGCGTGTCGCGCGGTTCGCATTCGCCTCGGTCTTGGTGCACCAAGGCACACCGCCAACAAGGCGACTGCCAAGATAGCAGCGCAAGTGGGGTCCGGTCAACGACCCTGACGCGTCAGAGCCACTTGTTGCAGCGACCTGCCGCCGTCAGGCCGGTCCGTGGGCAGTGCCTGCGTGGACGGGCAAGCCGGCCGCGTCGAGCCTGGGCCACAGCGCGTCGCCAACGGTGGGGCGCAGCGCACGGATAGCCGCCACTGCGTCGCGGCTGGGGTGCACGCGGTTGCTCAGCAGGACGATGGCCAGATTCGCCTGCGCCGACATCCACACGCTGGTGCCGGTAAAGCCAAGGTGGCCAAAAGCGTCGTCGGGCGCGCACTGCCCGGCACTGGACGCGGGACGACTGGGCGTGTCGAAGCCGAGACGCCAAGTCGTGTCGGGCGCCACCGCGGTGGTCACCCACTCGCGCACCTGTTCCGGCGGCAGATCCAGGTCGTTCGCTTGGCCGCGCGCCGCGCGCAGCCACACCCGGGCCCAAGTAGCCACATCGCGCAGCGAGCCAAACAGGCCGGCGTGGCCCGCAACTCCAGACAGCGCCGCGCAGTTGTCGTCGTGGACCACGCCCGCCAGGGGGCGCCCGTCGCGGCATCGCGGCGCCCAGACCTCAGTGCGTACCACTGGCGTCGACCAGCGCTGGCCGGGCCGGACAAAGTGCGCGCTCAGACCCAGCGGCCGCGCCACCTGGTTGGCGAACAGCTGGTCCAGCGGCGCTCCAGCTTGGGCCTCGAGCACCCACCCCAACAGCAGAAACCCCAAATCGCTGTACACCGCGCGACTGCCGGGCGGCGCGTCCAACGGGGTTGCGAGCACGGCGCGGCGGACGCGCTCGCCCCGGGCTTTGGGGGTTGCCGCGTCGACGGTGTCCGCAAAAAAGTCATGCCATGCCGGTAGTCCAGAGGCGTGGCCCAGGAACTGCCGCAGAGGCAAACCCGCCAAGGCCGTGCCCCTGGCGTCGGCCAGCCAGCGACTGAGTGGATCGTCCAAACTCAAGTGGCCGCGCGCCACGGCCAGGGCGAGCAGCGTGCTGGTGGCCATCGGCTTGGTGAGCGACGCCAAATCGAACGGCGTGTCCAGGTCCACCGGCGTCCCTGGCCAGGGGATCGCCGCGCCGCCGCGCGCATTTGGCTCGGTTGCGACGCGGCTGGTTCGCCCCACGGCCATGGCGGACCACGGCCCGTCGCTGCCCACTGCGGCCAGGGCCGCGGCCGAACCCATGCCCGCTGCCACGGCGTCGCGAACAGCGCGGCTGGCCTGATCAAAGCCGGTCAAGAGCGAGCAACCTTGCGCAGCTGCGTCTCGCGGTCGACGTTTTCGCTCAGATCGCGCAGCTGGTTGCGCAGTCCTTCCACGTCCCCACGCAGGGCATCGACTTGCCGACCTGCGCCCAACCCTGCGCGAATACTGGCGATCGACTCGTTGGCGCGCTTCTTGACCCGGCCGTCGATGGCGCGATCCGCCACCGCCTGCAGCAGAGCCAGGGCGCGGCCGTCGCCCAAACCGCCCAGCGAAGCGGCCAGATTGAAGGCAAAACGGAAGGACGTGTCGCTGGTCCAGGGGCGCAGTGCGTCGGTGGCCTTGCCGGGCTCGGACACAAAGCTGCTCAGGCAACGGATGGCGCCACAGCGAAGCAAGGTTGGGAAATGTTTGGGCAAGTAGCTCGCGGCCACGGCGATGCCGCGCACGTCGGCCAGCGCTGCCAGCCCATCGAGCACGCCGATGCGCACGGTCTCATTCCAACTGTCGCGGCTCAGCGCCGCTACCAGCGCGTCGAAGGCCAGCGGGTCGCGGGTCGCTCCCAACGAACGCGCGGTCTCGGCTTCGACCAGCACGGAAGCGTCGCCGGCCGCCAGCAGCCTGGCCAACAGCTCGGCCGACGCATGGGTAGCAAACCGGCCCAGACCTTCGCGAACCGCCCGCCTGGCTTTGGGGTGGGCGATGTTCGCGGCTGCGGCCAGGCTGTCGAACGCGGCCTGCGAGCCGATCTTGGCCAGGGCGCGCGCCGCTTCGTCTTGCACCATCCATGGCGCGTCGCTGCCCAGAACTGCCGACAGCGCCTCTACATTCTGCCGGTTCGGCTTCTTGCCCAGCGCCACGGCGGCTTGCACGCGGGCCATCGCGAAGGGCGCGCTGGCCAGGGCCGCCCGCAGCAGCGGTTCGCTCAGGCTCAGCTCCCAGGTGCCCAGCACGTCGCCGCGCGGATCGACCAGCGCCAGCTTGGGCGCCGCGGGCAGACTCAGGTGGAAACTCTGTTGCTTCTTGCTTACTTTGAGCGTCAGCTCCAACGGATCGCCGCCGTCGAACTCGAAGCGCACGGGCAACTGCACCGAGAAAACCGGCGCATGGTCAAGGTCTTGGGTCTGCTCCACGGTCAGCTTGAACTGCCTTTCGTCGCCGTCCCAGCTGCCGCTCAGCTTGAACTCGGGGTGGCCCTTGCCGTTTTCGACCCACTGCGAGAAGAACTGGCCCAGATCGCGGCCCGCGTAGTTCTCGATGGCGCGGCGCAGGTCGGGGGTCTCGACCACTTGGTCGGCAAAGGCCTGCAGGTAAGCCCCCACTGCGCCAAAGAAAGTCGTGTCGCCCAGTTCGCGGCGCAGCATGTGCAGGACCGCGCCGCCCTTTTCGTACAGGTGGGCGTCAAAAACGTCGATCGGCTCGTCGTAGCGATGCGTGACGATGGTGCGGCGGTAGCGCCCGCCGTCTTCGGCCATGTAGCGCCGCATGGCCAGCTGGCGGTAGTAGTCGAATTCGTCGTTGCCGCGCGCGGTTTCTTCCCACAGCTGCTCAAAGTAGGTCGCAAAGCCCTCGTTGAGCCATCCGTGGGCCCACTGCCGGCAGGTCACCAGATCGCCAAACCATTGGTGCGCCAGCTCGTGGCTGACCAGCGGCTCGGACGAAAAGTCCAAGTGCGCGCGCTCGTCGTGCAGGGTCAGGTCGGTCTGCGTGGTCATCGACGCATTTTCCATGCCGCCGAACACGAACTCGCTGACCGCCACTTGCGCATACTTCTCGAACGGATAGCGCACACCGGTCCGCCGCTCAAAGTCGGCGATCATCTCGGGCGTGCGGCCAAAGCTGCGCTCGCCGTCGGCCTCGCGACCCGGCAGCACAAAGTAGCTGACAGGCACAGGCTCTTGCTGTTGTTTGACTTCGACGAACGGGCCGACCACCAGCGTCAGCAGATAGATCGGCAGAGGCCGGGCCATCTGCCAGTCGTAGATGCGCTGGTGGGCATCTGCCGCGCGGTAGATGTTGCGCAACACGCCGTTGGACAGGGCGGCCATCCCCTCTGGCACTGTGGCGATGAGGTTCAAGCGCACTTTGTGATTGGGGCTATCGTGGCACGGGAACCAGTACTTGCTGTCTTCGTCTTGGCCCTGGGTCCAGGCATGGGCCGGCCGGTCCGGGTGATCGGCGTCGGGCACGATGAAGTAAAAACCCGCCCGAGGATCGACCGTTTCGAAGTCGATCGCGACGCGCACGGAATCGCCGCGGTGGCAGCCGCCGCCCAGGTCCAGCCACAACGCGCGGCCATCGTGCTCCAACGCCAGCTTGTGGCCATCGCCGCCAAACGCGCGCAGCACGGCAAAGCCATCGGCGTCGAAGCGGACGCGGCTCAAGGCGGCGCGCCGCACCGTGCCGCTCCACGTGGCCGTGCCCCGAACTCGCTTGCCCAGGACGTCGACTTCCACCGCCAGCGTCAATTCCTCCCAGTCCACGGGGATATCGGGGCAGAACTGTTCAGGCGTATCGGCGCGCGAAAACTCCTTGGGGGCGCGCAGCCCATACAGGCCCGCTTGCTCCACGGCGGAAATGCCCCAAAACCCGTGCTCTCGTGTCGACATCGTGCGGTACTCCTGGGTGGGCGGCTCACGGAATGTGCGGCGGCCAAAGGCTACGGGCCGGCTGCCGACTAGGCAAGGCCCCAGCGCCGGCGCAGGAACCACTCCCCGCACAACAGCGCAACCAGCAAGGCCAGAACTTCAGGCCGGCTCCAAAGATCCGTGTGTTGTTTGTCGGCCAGCGCGGCAGCATCGCGGCGGTCGACGGGCGGCAGCGGCAGGCCTCCTGCGGGCGCTCTGCCTGCATACACCGTGCCAAGACTGGCGCGCGCCAGCAGTTGCAGCAAGCGGTCCGATGGCTGCACCTGCGACGCCTCGATGTGGCTGCTTGCGACGATTACCGCCGCGGATGCGCGCTGTTTGCGGCCATCGACTTCGGCCTCGACCACCGCGAGATAGGCACCGGCCGCCAGCCCATCGGCGCGCAAGGTGGCTTGGCCGCTGGCGTTGGTCGTGGGCCCGCTGCGGTCGGCGGCCGGGTCGCCCTTGAGCTCGGCCAGCGGCACCAAGGCATAGCGCAGCGGGACGGCAACCTTGGGTTGCCCTGCGCCGTCGCGGAGTTGCACTTCGATGGCCAGCGGCTTGCCTTCGGGCACGGGCTCGCCCGGCGCCTCGATGCGCAGCAGCTCCAGGTCCGGGTCGCGCAGCAGCCAGGCCGACAACTGATCGAAAAGACGATGGTAGTGGCCGCGCTGCACTTCGCGGTTGCTGTCGCCATCGGCCTCGACATCGGCGCCAAAGGCCCACATCCACAGCGAGTCGCTGGCCAGCAGGGCCGTGCGCCCCTCGCCCACCTCGCCCACCGCCAGCACGGGCTCGCCGGCCGGGTCCGTGACCAGCAGGTGGCTACCCTGGCGTGGCCTCAGGGCACTGTTGCGCCCAACCAGGCGGTGCATTTGCCAAATCGCCGTGCTCTCTTGTGCGTCGCGCCCCAACAAGCTCGCCGGATGGGCGGCGCCCACGGGGGTCACTGTCAGTTTTTGCGGCCCGCTGACCCAACCGCCGTCACTGGGCGATCGCGCCACTTCCACGGGCAGCAAATCTGCAAGCGCTGTGCCGGCATAGCCACCCGCGCCCAGGCTCTGCGGCCCGCCCAGCACCAGCATCGCGCCGCCGGCCTGCAGGTACTGCGCGAGCTGCGGCAGGTACTGCTCCAGGTTGAAGGGGCCAAAGGGAAAATCCTGCAAAATAACTAGGTCAAAGCCAGAGAGCGAGTCCTCGAAGATCTCTTTGGCCGGGAAGGGCATCAGCGTGGTGTCTTCGGCCGAGACCATGCCGCCGGCGCCCTGGCCAACCATGACGTAGAACGACACCAGGTCCACCGCGGTGTTGCCCTTGAGGTGACTGCGCAAGAAGCGCGTGTCCCAACTGGGATGGCCCGCCAGATGCAGCACGCGGGTGCGATCCCGAACCACACGCATGCCCACGTGGGCGCGGTTGTTGGCCACCGTCACTTCGTCGGGCAGGGGCACGACCGCCGCCTCCAAAATGTGCGTGCCCACGTGCAGGGGCTGGAACTCGAGCTCCACCGTCCGCCGCGCCGGTCCAGCAATCGGCACCTGTTGCGTGACCATCGCCTTGCCGTTGTCGGACAGTTGCAGCGTCAGGCTCCCGCTGGCGTCGCCCAGGCCCGATACTTCGATGTCGACCGACACGGGTACATACGTTCTTGTATATCCAAACGAACTTACGCGTACCCCGGCCACGGCGACGTCGCGCACCGGCACTGGATCGTCGATGTAGATGGCGTGCAGCGGAGCCTGCAACTGCCTCAATTCGGACAGGGTTTCTGAGTCCAAGCTGGCGGTGCCCACTGGATTGCGCGCGCGCACCGTCGCGTTGTCCAGGCCGTCGCTGATCAGCGCCACGGCCTTCCACGGCGCTGTCCGCCGCTGCGCCGCCAGCCCACGCAGCACCGCGCCCAGGTTCGACCGCTCGCCATCGGGGCGCCGCTCGGCCAATTCCTGCCAGCTGCCAGCCGGTTCCAACACTTCGCCAAAGCTGTACCAGTCCGCGGCGCCGTCGCCGGCCAAGGCCTTGGCCGCCTGCAGGGCTCGATCCCAGCGGCGCGCGTCGCCCTTGCCCAGGGCCATCGACGCCGATCGATCGATCACCACCGCGGTGCGGGCCGACGCCAGGTGCTGCGACACGCTGACCCAACTCGGCTGCGCCAAGACCAGCAACAGCAGTCCAATCGTGGTGGCACGCAGGCCCAGCAGCACCGCACGGCGCCGCAGCGACGCAATCTGGCGGATGTTCAACCAGGTCAAGCCCACAATGGCCAGCGCCAGCAGCAGCACGGCGATCCGCGCGCTCCAGGGCCACGACAGCGCCCATTCGATGTGATCGCGCCAGACCTCGGTCACGGGCTTTCCTCGCCGCGCCGGTGCCTTAGCAAGTAGAGCACGTGCGTATGGTCGTCTTTGTAGTCGATGCACAGCGCGTACATCAGCAGGTTGACCGCCAGCCGGATCGCGGACTCGCGCTGGGTCTCGCCGCCCGGCACCACCGCCATGGCAAACCCGCCGATGCTCTGGCGGGCCAGCGCGCCTTGCAGATCGTTGCGCGTGTACAGCACCGCAAAGTGGCCACCCACACGCAGCCCCTCCAAGTCGCGGCTGTCGGCGCGGCGCCCCAGCGCCTGCTCCAAGCGGTAGAAGCTCCGGAAGATGACGTGACCCGGCGGAACTTTCTGCAAGGGCTGCGGAAAGATGCGCTGCAGCTCCCGGCGAACCGCCGTGTCAAAGGCGGCCGATGCCTCGGCGCGCCCCGCATTGTCGATGATCAAGGTGCCGCCCGTGGATAGGTGCTGACGCAGGTTCACCACGGCGGCGTCGCTCAGGCGCGGTGGGGCGCGGTCCCCCGCCCAGTACAAAAGCGGAAAGTGAAAAAGCGTTGAGTCTTCTGGGCGAACCGTGGCCGCGCGCGGCTCGGCCTGGATGCTGGTGCGCAGCCGAACTTCTTGCACCCACGACTCGATCGCCGAACTGGGGTCGATCGTGCTCGTCTTGAGCCAGGCAATCCGCACAGAGGCGGTCGGCAGCTCGGCCGCGTGACCCGGGGCCGCCGCCAACAGCGCCACCGCCAGCCCGCAGCTGGCCATCGCCTTGCATATCCACCACATCGGCGCGTCCAAGCCAGCCCCAGCGGGCGCCACGGCCCCGCACTATAGCGCACCTGTCGCCTCCGCGGCGAGGGCGAGGCCAAGGTCAGGAGCGAACTTGCTATTGTAGCGACCCATACCGATTCCGTCCGATTTGGACCGAAAATTCTGGCAATTCTCCGAGCCCGAACCGAGGTCCCGGTCTGATTCTCGCCAGTTGCACAACGGGTTAGCAAAGCCGCACACGCGCGAATCAGGTGGGGTGCGTTGCAGGGATCGACTTGTCGCCCCGGCTCCCCTAGACTGGTTCAGCCCAGGCCGTAGGCCAGAGGACCCATTGCCCATGAACGCTGCCTTGCCCTTGCCAAGCCCTCACATCCGGCCTCTCTTGGCCGTGCTGACTGCCGCAGCGCTGCTTGCCAGTGCTTGTGGCAAGAAGGCGCCCACCGGCGAGGCCAATCCCCCTGCCAAGCCAGGCGAACCTGCAGCCACCGCACCCGTCAAGGCCGAGCCGCTGGCAGACGCCGCCTCGCCCGTGGCGGCGCCGGCCGCAAAGCCTGATTTCGGCTTGCCCTACGACGACTATGTCAAGGCCCGCGTGCTCGAAAAATGTGCGCTGGCCTACTACGAGGACCCGATCCAAGCTGAGACGCACGCCGTGCATCTGCTGCTGGGGCAGGCGTTTGCCGTGCACTTGGAGCACGTTTTTGACCCGCCGAAGTCCGACGCCAAGGCGGCCGGCAAAGGTGCCGCCAAGCCCGAGGCCAAGGCCGCGCCGCTCACGCCCGATACTGCCGAAGAGCTGGCAACGCGCCAGAAGTACCGCACGGCCCACGCGCTGGCCGACGCCCACACCGCTACCCAGGCGGCCGTGCAAGCGGAAGTCAGCGAGTGCACCTATGCCCCAGAGTTGGGCTTGATTCAGGCCGATTTTGTCGATCGCTACGCGCAGGCCTTTGTCGAGATTGCCTGCCTGCAGCGCACCATGACCAACGAGGGCGGTCAGATCGACGCGTTGGCGCACGCTCAGGCGGCGGCGGCGGTGTTTGCCAAGGCTGGCTTCTCGGCGGCCGATTTCTCGCGCATCGGCATGGTTCTTGGGCGATTCCCTAAGATTCAGGCTAAGTTGCATGCCGCCAAGGCCAAGAGTTGCCCCGATCCGCGCCTCGCCGAACAAGCCAAGGCCAGCACGGGCGAATGGAACGGCGAACTCAAGGGCGACCGCAACGCTTCGTTGCACCTGAGCGGGACGACCGGTTCGGTCAACGGCGCGGTGCAATGGCTTGGCGCCACCGTGCGCTACGCCGACGGCGCGGCCGAGACCCAAGCCATCCCGGTCAGCGGCAGCATCGCCACCGACAAAGTGGCCCTGTTTGGCCAGGTTGGCATGGATTGGGTGCGCCTGGAAGGCAAGTTGAGCGGCGACCGGCTAGAAGGCACGTGGACCGCGCAGCGCGCTGGTACCACGGCGTTCAAGGGCACTTGGAAGGGCGAGAAGGTGCCGAGCGCACCGCCGGCCGCCCCCGCGGGTGCTGCCAAGTAGTTCCACGGCTGCTTTGGGCGCACTGGCTATGCAGTCCTGTCGCATTCGTGGACAGGGGCGGCAGCGCTTCCGGCAGCCAACGCGGCGGGCTACGGGCCCGGCCGACGCGAGGACCTCATGACCATCAGCGAGACAGGACAGTTTTCGGCCAGTGACGGCGTCGTCCTGCAGTACCGCATCCACGCCGCACAGCAACCGCGCGCCTCTGTGCTGGTGATCCACGGCTTTGCCGAACATGGCGCCCGCTATGGTCATTTGGTGCACGCGCTGCTGCCGGCGGGCATCTCGGTGATGGATTGGGACCAACGCGGCCATGGCAAGAGCGGAGGCCGGCGCGTGTTCATCGAGCAATTCGACCAGTACGTCGACGACGCGCTGCTGGCGATCGAACTGGCCGCCAAGAAGCTGCCGGCGCCCCTGTTCGTGGTCGGCCACTCGATGGGCGGCTTGGTCACCCTGGCGGTGGCGCGCAAGAAGCCAGCCGCCGTCCAGGGTTGGATCCTGTCGAACCCCGCGCTGAAGAACGCGGTGGTCATTCCTGCGTGGAAAGAGGCGCTGGCCCGGGGGGCGTCCAAGTTGCTGCCGCAACTTGCGGTGCCGTCTGGCATTCCGCCCGAGCACACCAGCCGCGATTCGGCCGAAGTGGCGGCCTATGACCGCGATCCGCTGAACAGCAAAGTGGCCACGGCGCGGTGGTACACCGAATTCGTGGCAATGCAGGCCGAGATCTGCGCCCGACCGCAGGCTTTTGCCGGCCTGCCGACGTTGGTCCTGGTCGGCACAGGCGATCGCATCATCGATCCGCAGACCACCCAGACCTTTGTGGGGCAGATTGGCGGCGATCAGGTCGAACTGCGCACCTACGCCGGCCACTACCACGAGCTGTTCAACGAGCCCGAGGCCGACCGCCGCCAGGTTCTTGCGGACCTGGTCACCTGGATTGATACGCGGTTGGCCGCGAAGTAGCTGCGAATTTGGGCCAATGGGCCCGCGAGTGTCGCTGTGGCCGTGCCCCCTCTTCCGCCAGCGCCGTTGGAGCTTGGACGCTATCGCCTGGTGCGACGGCTGGCCAGCGGCGGCATGGGCGAGGTGTACCTGGCCGAGGCCGGCGGTGCGGCTGGCTTTGCCAAGCGCGTGGTGGTCAAGGTGCTGCGGCCGGAACTGGCTAGCGACACCCAGTTGGTGGCCCAGCTGATTGCCGAGGGGCGGCTGCTCGAGGCCCTGGATCACCCCAACATTGCTCAGATTCTGGACATCGGCCAGGACGGCGAGGCCTTTTGGCTGGCGATGGAGCACGTGGACGGCGCCGACTTGCGGGCGCTGCTGCGGGCCCTGCCGACGCGCGACGGCCGGCTGAACCTGAGCGAAGGCGCGATGTTGCATGTGGTGGTCGCTGTGGCCCGCGCCCTGGAGCACGCCCAGCACCGCAAGGGCCCCGATGGGCGCGAGCTGCGGGTGGTGCATCACGACGTGTCGCCATCGAATGTGATGGTGCGCCGCGACGGGCACGTCAAGCTCATCGATTTTGGTGTGGCCCGCGCTGCCGTGTTGGGCAAGCTGTCGCCGGGCGCCCTTCGCGGCAAACTGCCGTATCTGAGCCCCGAGACCGCCGGCCAGCGCCCCGTCGACGGCCGCGCCGACCTGTTTGCCCTTGGGCTGCTTGCCTTTGAGCTGCTGACCGGCGAGCGCGCCATGGACGTCAGCGAGCCCAAGGACATCGACGTCGCCCATCGCAAGCTGCCCGAGCGGATGGCCAGCCTGGCGGCGCGCGGGGTATCCGAGCCCGTGCGCGCGCTGATCGAACGCCTGACCCGGCTGGATCCCGAACAGCGTTTCCAAGACGCGGGCGATGTCGCTTCGGCCGGGGAACAGTTGCTGGTGGCTCAACAAGTTGGCTCGCCGGCTCGGCTGTTGGCCAGCGAGCTGGCGGCGGCCTTTGACCACATCGAGGCGCAGCGGGGCAGCTTTGACGCCACCCTGGCCGGAATTTTGGGGCTGGCTGAGGGCGAACTCCCGTCGGACCGAACCGGCACGCTCAGCTTGCCCGGCCTGGACGTGGTGGCGGTGGCGGCGGCCAGCGCGCGCGACGAGGGGACGGGCCCCAAGCGGCGTTGGCGCAAGCGCTGGGTGTCGCTAGGGGTCGCGGTCCTCTCTGCGGCGATTGCCATTGGATTTTGGATGGGTCAGCGCAATCGGACCGTGCCGTCTGCTGATGCGACGGGCCTTTCCCAGCCCGTGGCGGTCGTCGAAGCGCCGCCGGCCCAAGCCTTGGCCGTTGCCGCGGGTGCGCAAGTCGACCCCGCAGCCGCGCCGGCTCGCGCGCCAACGCCAACTGCCGCGCTGGCGGCCATCGCACCGGATGCCACGGAGCCCCCGGCGCCGGCCACGGCCGCGGTTGAACCCGAAGCACCTTTGGCCAAGGCGCCCAAGGGCAAAGAAAAGCCAGCAGAGCGAACGGCACTCATCCGGATGCGGGTGCTTCCGGTGGCGTGTACGGTGCATGTCGACGGTGAACTGCGCCGGCCCCTGGCAGGGGGCGACCGCTACGAAGTCCGCGTCACCCCTGGCGATCACGTGGTCACGGTGGTCGATCCTGGCAGCGGGGCCCGGCGGGTCATCCGCGTCACCGGTTTGAAAGACGGCGAAGAGCGCACCGTGCTGGGTGCGTGCCTGGGCGAAGGTTGCCCGGCGACCGGCGAACCATGACCGAGCTCAACACCCTGACCCTGAGCGGCCTTAGCCTGAGCGCTGCGACCTACGCGGAGCGCTACACCCTGCCGACGTTCCGGCTGCGGGTCGTCAGCGGCCCCGATGCCGGGCTAGAGGCCACTTTTGCGCGGCGCGCGATCGTGATTGGCAGCGGCCCTGACTGCGATCTGGTGCTGACGGATCCGTCCGTGTCGCGCCACCACTTGCGCATCGTCGGCGACCGCTCGGGCTACCGCGTCATCGACCTGAACAGCAAGAATGGCACGTGGTTTGCTGGGTCGCGCTTGGGCGAGATCACGGCGGGTGCGTCGGCGACGCTGCGTTTGGGCCAGACCGAACTGCAGTACGAGCAACAAGCCGCCTTGCACGAAATCGGCCTTTCGCGCGAGAGCGAGTTTGGCTCGCTGCAGGGCCAAAGTGTTGAGATGCGCGAGGCCTTTGCCCGGCTGGCCGATCTGTGTGCGGGTCGCGAACCCGTTGTGATTGAAGGTGAACCCGGAACCGGCAAGCGCGCCGCGGCCCGCGCGGTCCACGCACGATCCGACTTCGCCGCCGGTCCGTTGGTCCAGCTGGACTGCAGCACCCTGGACCCCAGCAATCTGACGTCTGCCGCCCGCAAGGCCATCGCCGAGGCGGTTGGAGGCAGTCTGCTGCTGCTGGAGTTCGACGAGCTGCCGGCGCCCCACCAGCCGCAATTGCTCGACCTGGTGCAGGGTTCCGGGCCGCAGCCGCCCCGCCTGCTCGTGACGCTGGCCGTGCCCCTGGACCAGTCCGCGCGCGAAGGTCGGCTGCACAAGCAGGCCCAGATTCTGCTGCGCTTGCGCCGGGTTACCCTGCCTCCGCTGCGTCACCGCCCCGACGACATTGCGCTGCTGGTCGACGTCTTGCTGCACGAAATCCAGGCAGCTCTAGGCGACGCGCGCCCCCTGATCATCTCGCACCACACCATGGCGGCGTTGCTGGCGCACCCATGGCCCGGCAACGTGCGCGAGCTGCGGCGGCACCTGGAACGCGCGGCGCAAATGGCCAGCGCGCGGCCGGCGGAATTGGCGGTGCGCACGCCCGCGGACGAAGCGAGCGGCGAGCGGCCCCCGGATGTGCCTGAGATTGCTTATAGTCAGGCGCGGACACGGGTCTTGGCCCAGTTCGACCGGGCCTACTGCCAGAGCTTGCTGCAGCGCGCCGGGGGCAACGCGGCGGCGGCGGCGAAATTGGCCGGTCTGCCGCAGGCCAGCTTGGAACAATTGTTGCTGCGGGCCCTGGGCGAGCCGGGCGAGGCGCGGTAGCGCACGGTCAACCGCGATCGCTAGGTGGGCATGGCGCCGAGAGAAGGCGGAAATAACCACCGGCCAACGGTCTAGATCGCACAAATTGCACAAAAAATTTGCGAAACCGCTGGGCCGAAGTACCTTGGAGTGGTGGCCCGAGCGGCGGCGATCGCTGCGCGGTGCCCACCAGTCTGGCGCTGGGCCAGCATGTGGAGTGCATTGTGATCAGAACCAAAACCGAGACGCTGGTGCGTACCCGCGCGGAGTTCGACCGGGCCCTGCGGCAGGCGAACCTGAGCGCCGAGGAAGAAAACGTCTTGCGCATGCGCTATGGCGTGGCCGCCCCGGACGACGCGGTGTTGTCCTTTCGCGGCGCTGAGCAACCCGAAGTGGCGGCGCAGTTGGCCGAAATGGAACAGCGGGCGTTGGCGATGCTGCAGAACCAGCGGGTCGACGATGGCCGGCGCGCTTCGATCATCGCGCGGATGAAGCGGATTTGAACGAGCCGCGGCTGCCCTCCGGCCCTACCTGGGGTCGCGGGCAGCCGGGCGAGACGGGGGGCCAGTGCACGCCTCGAACAGCTTGTCGCTAGCTCCGATGGCCCCTGATTTCGCTGCCCTGTTGCGCGAACGTCTCCCCCTCTCCATCCAGAAACACCTTGACGTCCTGTGGTCGTTCTGGCATCGTACTGCCCCCGTCGCGGTCAATTCTCAGCGAATTGGCCCTGGCCGGCACCTCGACCTGAATATCGATTCGACCAAACGGCCCGCCAGCACGGCAACGGCTTGCGGTCCACTGCAGACGCGCTTTGCAAGCTTTGCCCACGAAACGGCAACCGACATCGCGCCTTACCTAGTGAGTTCACCATGGCTTCCCCGACCCGAGTCGTCAAGCGCATCCGCAAGGCCAAGAAGACTGCCATGGGGCAGCAGCGCAAGCGCGAGCAGGCCAAGGCCCACCGCATCCAGTCCGAAAAGAAGCTGGCCGCGGCTTTGGGCGAGCACTTCAGCCTGCCCACCATCCGCTAGTTCGGACCTGGCCTGGCCCCCCGCCGCTGGTTTTGCGGCCGGGAACGCAGGCACCCCCGATCCGCTTGCTGCAGCACTTTTCTTTGGCAAGCTGACCTCACGCCGCCCGCCAAAGCACGCGGCGTCCAAGTCGTCGGATACTTCGCCCGCCCCTGGCGCGGCTCCCCGTTCGGGGGGCTGGCGTTGGGGCGCGGTCGTTTTTGCCATTCTGATTGCCGTGTTCGCCGCCACCGCGTTGTGGCTCAGCAGCGGTCGCGGGCCCACACCGCCGCCGTTGCTGAAGCAATGGGCCGGGGCCTTGGGTATCGCGGTCCAGGCCGACCTGCCCAGCGAGTGGACGCTGGAGGGGCAGCCGCCCGAAAAACCGGCCGAACTTTCGCTGGGTCAGCCGCTGGGTGCTCTTCCCGAGCCCTTCGCTACCGCACAGCCGCTGGCGGCCTGGAAGACCTGGCAGCAAGGCAAGCTGCCCGAAGCGCTGAAACTTGCCGAAGAGGCATGGAAAAAGCTGGACGCCAGCAAGCGCAGCGAAGAGCGGCAGCGGCTGGCGATGCTTTTGACCCAACTACGCTGGCTCAGCGGCGACCGCGCGGGCGCCCTGCAGATGGCGCGGCAGGCGTCGGCGCACCCAGCCTTGGGGATTGCGGTGTTGCGGTGGATCGTCGCCCGTGCGGACGAGGCCGGGCTGTCGTCGGTCGCGCTCACGCTGGTGGGCGATCGCGCCGAGCCGGGCCTGCTGCTGTACAAGGCCAAGGCCCTGCGCCGCAACGGAGATCGCGAGGGAGCCGCCCGGCTTCTGGCCTCGATCGACGCGCCGATCGGCACCGGTTTGGGCAAGCGCTTGCTGGTCGAGCGGGTGCGCGCCGCGCTGGCGGCCGGCGACGACGACAAAGCCATGGACCTGCTGCGGCAGGGTTTGGCCAAGGCCGGCAAGTCGGCTGCGGCCGAAGAGCTGGTGGACCTGCTGCTGGGAAGTAGCGATACGACCTGGCAAAACCGTCTGAAGAATCGGCCCCAGGACGGCGCGGCGGTGCTGGACGCCTTGGTGTATTCGGCGCAACGGCGGCGCTATGCCCGGGCGATGCCGGCGCTAGAGGCCCTGGCGGCCCAACCCAATGTCAGCAAAGCGGTTCGCTGCCACGCCACCAGTTGGGCGGCCAAGTGCCGCGATCGGCGGGCTGAGTTTGACAAGTCGTTGGCTCTGCTAGAGAAACTGGACGGCTGCGGCGGCGACGCCGAGGTGGGCGCGTTGATCGTCGACGAGGCCCCGCTGGGCAAGGGCGATGTCGCGTACCGCACGGGCCGGGCGCTAGCGCTGCAGGGCAAGGCAGAGGCCAAGAAGCCGCTGCAACAGGCGATCGATCAAGGGCTTTCGGGCTTGGACGGCGAAGAGGCCAAGTCCCTGCTGGCGGTGCTTGGCAGCGCGGACGCATTGGCGATCTTGGAGAAGCAAGGCCCTGTGGCTGCTCAGGATTACGCCGAACGCGACATGGTCGACGTGGCGCTGTGGCGGGTGGCTCTCCAGCGCATGATCGACAACAAGTGGAAAGACGCCCTGCCGGTGCTCGATCGCCTGGCTGAAGTGCGCGACCGCGATGCCGTGCCCAAGGGCGAGGCCGGCGAGAACGTGCGCTACGACGACCGCGATTGGGGCCGCGGCCGTGCCGACTACTTTGCCGGGCGGGCGCTGCAAGAGCTAGGCAAGTCCGAAGCGGCGCAACAACGCTGGAAGCGGGTCGTAACCAGGCATCCTCTAAGCTACTACGCCTCTATGGCGATGGCGCAGCTCCAGGCGCACGCCAAGCTGGCGCCGGCCGATGTGATCGACGATCGGACCATCACTGCCGGGCCGCAAGTCAGCGACGCCGTGCTGGCCGACGCCGGGGTGCAGCGCGCCCGTCTGTTGGGGCAGCTGGGCTGGCACGACGAGGCCGGCGAAGAGCTGGACGCGGCGGGGCTTGGGCGCGATACCTCGGCCAACCTGAAGTGGCAGTCTGGCGATCCGGGCAAGGTTTGGACCCGCGCGGCCCTAGATGCCGAGGCTGGTCGCTGGGTGAGCAGCCATGCCATCGGCCGCGACGTGCTGCGCGCTTATGCCACCGCCTACCCCGGCGAAGGCAACCGGCAGGCCTGGGAAGTGGCCTATCCGCGGGCCTATTCGGACTTGATGCAGGCGGCCGCCAAGGAATTCGACCTGCACCCGTCGATCCTCTACTCGATCTGCCGCAGCGAGTCGGGCTTCAACCCCAAGGTCGAGTCGTCGGCCCACGCCATTGGCCTGCTGCAGCTGATCCTGCCCACCGCCAAAGAGATGGCCAAGGGGCTGGGTGTCGACGCCAACGAGGCCACCTTGCGCCAGCCCGCCGTCAACATTCGCTTGGGGGCCAAGTACTTGAAGCGCCTGCTCGACCGCTTTGAGCGCGAGCAACAAATGGCGGCCGGCTACAACGCTGGCGGCGGCGCCGTGGGCCGATGGCGCAAGCAGCGCGGCGACTGGCCGATGGACCTGTTCGTCGAGACCATCCCCTTCCGCGAGACGCGCGACTACGCCAAGCGCGTCACCTCCAGCATCGCCACCTACCGGGCGTTGTACCACGGCGAACCACTCTATGCCCTTGGTTTAACTCAGAAAGCTGTGCCCACTGGCGACGAGCCCGCCACCGAGCCCAAGTCCGGTCAGAGTGGCGGGAGCGGTGCCAACTCGGGCGTGGCCAAGGCCGCCCAGCGCGCCGCGCCGGTCGAGGCCGAAGCCATCGAGGCGGTGGCCGCCAGCAAGCCAGAGAGTCGCCAGCAGCGGCACCGGGCCGAGCAGTTGGCCAAGGTGCTGGCCGACCGCGCCCCTGTGGCCGGCAAAGGGAGCGCGAAAGGCTCGGCGGCCAAGCGCGGCGAAAAAGCGCATTTGGTCAGCGCGGTTTTGCGCCCTGCGCCCCAGAGCAAGGGCAGCAAGCGGGCGGCCACGCCTCTCAAGGTTCATGCGGCTGCCGCCAAGTCCGCACCCGTCCAGGCCAAAGTTGCCAAGTCCCGTGTCCATGCGCCGGCCCCGGCGGCCAAGTCGGGCAAACGCCACGCCCGGCGCTGAATCTCTACCGCAACTGGTGCGTCCAAGTCGCAGGCCGCGGGAACACCCGGCCGCGCTGCTGCGTTGAAGGCTTGATCGCGCAGCCAACGCACTGGACACTGGCCAGACAAGGAGCCTGACGCCACGCACGCCCACCCCGCCATCGCTCAGCCGCTTGCCGTTGTCCGCCGCGCCGTGGGTCAGGCCCAGCGCCGGCTTTGGTGGCAGACCTTTGTGCAGCGGTTGGCCCGCAGCACGCCGATTTGGCTGACGACCGTGGCGGTCTGGCTGCTGGCCGTTCGGCTGGCCCTGTGGCCGCAAGCCTGGGACAACGCGGCGATTCTAGGTCTGGCGACGTGCGCAGCCGCGCAGTTGGGTTGGGCCGTGTGGCAGCGGCGCACGCCCCAGCAGGTCGCGCAACTCTTGGACAGGTTGGCAGGTACTTACGACGCGCTGGCCACGGCGCTCTGGCTGCAGGCGCAGACGCGGCGCGACGGCTGGGTCGAGGTTCAAGTGCAGCGCGCGGCCCAGGTGGCCGGCGGGCTAGCGGTGGCCAAGTTGTTGCCGTGGCCGCGGGTTCCCGTGCTCGCCAATGTGGCGGCCCTAGCGCTGCTGGTGAGCAGCGTTGGCGTCCCCTTGCCCGAGGGGGCGCCGAGCGGGGATGCGGCGGCGGTGAGCCCGGAAATGCCCAGCAGGCACGCAGGCTTTGCCAGTGCGCGCGACGCCCTTGGCCGCGATGCCGCCCAACTGCTGACCGCCGACGTGCGACTGCTCCGCGAGCTGGAAGCCCAAGTCGACGACCCGGCCACCCGCAAGTGGCTGGCCGATCTGCGCCAGGTGGTCGAGGCCGTGCAAGAGGGGCGCATCGACAAACGGCAGGCGTTGGAGCAGCTTGCGGCCCTGGAGGCCTCCCGACCGCAAAACGACGACGCGGCTGCCGGGCAAGGCAGCGACAAGAATGGCGAAGAGGCTGACGAAGCGCAGCGCGAGCGCGATGCGGCCGCCCGTCAGGCCGTTGCGGATGCGGCGCAAAAGGCCTTGGACCAGGCGCCAGACGGCGAGGTCAAAGAAGAGCTGAAGAAAGCGGCCGAGCAAGGTGACCTGGGTCTGATGGCCAAAGTGCTGGAGAAGCTTGCTGAAAAGGAGCTGACGGACAAAGACGTCGAGAAGTGGCGCAAGACGCTAGAGAAGTTCGCCGACGCGTTGAAGAACACCAAGGTGCCCGAGAAGTTGAAGGAATTGGCCAAGAAGGTCTCGCGCCTGGAGCAGCAGCGCGCCGAGCAGGGCGGTTTGAATCCAGAGCAGCAGCGCCGGCTGCAAGAGGCGCGCCACGAGTTGGAGCAGCTGCGCAAAGAAGTGGGCGACGTGGAGGGGGCGCAACATCAAGTGCAGCGGCTCGAGCGGCAAGCGCGGATGGCGGCGGATGAACTGCGGCGGCAGCAAGAGGGGCAGAGCCGCCTGGGCAAAAATGGCGAGCAGGGCAAACCGCAGGGCGGCAAAGACGGCGCCCAAGGCGACAAGCAGGCGGGAGGAAAGGACGGCGACAAGAAAGCGCAGAAGTCCATGCGCGAGGCCATGCGCCAGGCGGCCGGCGAACTGCGGCGGCAAGACGAAGAGCAAAAGGCGCGGCAAGCCCAGCGGATGGGCAAAGAGCGGCTGCGCGACGTGCGCGAGGGCCTGTCGCGCGGCGGCGACGGCGACAAGCAAGCCGGCCGTGGCCAGCGCGGCGAGCAGGGCGAAGAGGCTGAGGAGGACGGCGAAGAGGGCGATCCCAAAGAGGGTCAAGGGCGTCTGGGCAAGGCCGGTAGCGGTGAGCCTGGGCAGGCCGGCAAGGCCAAAGCGGGTAGCGGCAGCCGGCCCGGGCAAAACGGGCAGAGCGGCCAAGACGCCCAGGGCCAGGGCAACGGCGGCAAGCGGGGCTTCCAACTGGGCCAGCGCGGCCTGGGCGGCAAGTCGCGTACCGACCTGATCAACGACGGCTACGAGCAGCGCCAGGGCGGCTCCAAGGACAGCAAGGGCGGCAGCCAGGCCGGCACGGGCAAGGGCGACCAACGCGACAGCGGCAAGGATCCCGGCATCCAGGCGGCGCGGACCGAAAAGGTCAAAGGCCAGCACGGCGACGGGCCGGACGTGAAAAAGACGTTCCTGGAGGCGGCGAAAAAGGGCTTCTCGCGTCGGGGTTGGCGCGACGTCTACGTCGACTACAGCAAGGTCGCGGAAGAAATGGTGGACAAAGAAGGCCTGCCGGCTGGGCGCAAAGCGCTGGTTCGCCGATACTTTGAGCAAATCCGCCCGCGCGATTGAGCGGTGCGGCCAGGGGAGCGCATGAGCGACAACCTATCGCAGCAGCAAGTCACCGAAAAGATGGCGTGGATGGCCGAACGGCTGGCGACCCTGCGCGGGCAGCTGGCGCGGGTGGTGGTGGGGCAAGACGCGGTCATCGAGGCGGTGATCTTGGGCATGCTCGCCGGCGGGCACGTGCTGCTGGAGGGCGTGCCCGGTTTGGGCAAGACGCTGCTGGTGCGAACGCTGGCGCAGGCGCTGGATCTGCAGTTCGCCCGCGTGCAATTCACGCCGGATCTCAAGGCGTCGGACGTGCTGGGTACCCAGGTGCTGGTGGAAGACGGCCAGGGCGGGCGGCAGCTAGTGTTCCAGCAAGGGCCGATTTTTACGCAAGTTCTTCTGGCCGACGAGATCAACCGCGCCACGCCCAAGACGCAGTCGGCGCTGCTAGAGGCGATGCAAGAGCGGTCGGTGACCATCGGCACCAAGACCTACACGCTGCAGGCGCCGTTCTTCGTGCTCGCCACCCAGAATCCGCTCGAAATGGAGGGGACTTACCCGCTGCCCGAGGCGCAGTTGGACCGCTTCGTGTTCAAGATCGAGGTGCCGTTCCCCACTACCGCGGAACTGCACACCATCGTGGAGCGCACGGTGAGCGGCCACTTGCCCGAGGTGAGCAAAGTCTTGACCGGGCAAGAGATTTTGGCCATTCACGAGTTCGCCATCGGCTGCCCGATCGCCCGCCACGTGGTCGACTATGCGGTGCAGCTGGTCCACGGCTCGCACGGCTCGCTGGCGTCGGTGCAGCACTGGATCCGCGCTGGCGCGTCGCCTCGGGCCTTGCAAGCCTTGGTGATGGGGGCGAAATTGCGCGCGCTGTTGCAGGGGCGGCCGCAAGCCGCGATCGAGGACGTGCGCGCCCTGGCCAAGCCCGCGCTGCGCCATCGCTTGCTGCTGTCGTTCGACGCGGAGGCCGAGGGCGTGCGCGCCGACGCGGTCATCGAGCAGATGCAGCAAGAACTGGATAAAAAACTCCGGTGATGAGGACGAATGGCCGCCCAGCCCAGCGACGACCACGCCAGCCCCCAGGTGCGCAGCGACCTGTTTGACCCCAGTTTCCTGGGTCGAGTGGAGCAGTTGGCCCTGCTGGCGCGGCGCATGGCGACGTCGGGGGCGCAGGCGCACCGCCGCAGCAAGAAGATCGGCTCGGGCCTGGAGTTTGCCGAACACCGCGACTATTCGGCCGGCGACGACATGGCCCAGCTGGACTGGGCGCTGCTGGCGCGGTCGGACCAGGTGCAGATCCGCGAGTACGAAGAAGAAGAGGACCTGTCTGTCTATTTCTTGGTGGACCACAGCCAGTCGATGGCCGTGGGTGCCGAGGGCGAGATCAGCTTGCTGGACAGGGCGTTGCAGATCGCGGCGGCGCTGGGCTACATCTCGCTGTCCAACCTGGACCGGGTCAGCGTGGTGCCGTTTGCCCAGGGCGCCGGGGCGCCGATGCGGGCGGTGCGCGGCCGCGGCCAGTTCTTTGCCGTGCTGCGGGCGTTGTCGGCGGTGAAGCCCGCTGGCAAGACGGATATCCGCAAGGCGATCGACGACTTTGTCCGCCACCAGCCGCGACCCGGCCTGGTGGTGCTGATCAGCGATTTCTTCGATCCCAGCGGCCTGGGCGACGCGCTGCGCCTGCTGGCCTACCGCGGTTTTGAGCCGATGCTCCTGCACTTGTGCGACCTGCAGCTGCTGCAGGCGGGCGCCTTTGGCGACGTGACGCTGGTCGACAGTGAGACGGGCGAACTGTGCGAGATTACTCTGACACCGGCGCTGATGGCCGATTACCGCAAGGCGTTCGAGGCGTTCTCGGCCGACCTGGAGCGAGCGGCGCGACAGGTGGCGGCGCGCTGCCTGCAGCTGGACGTGGCCGTGCCGTTTGACGAGGCAGTGCTGAAGGTCTTTCGCCAGGGGGGCTTTCTGGGTTGAACCTTTCGGGCGATCTCTACGACTGGCTGCTGCGGGCCCTGGCTGCGTTGGCGGCGCTGGTCCTGCTGTACCTGCTGCGGCCGCGGCGGCGGCAGGTCGAGGTGCCGTTTGGCGGGCTGTGGCGGCAAGTCCTGGGCGCGGCGCAGGCGCGCAGCTTGGGCCGGCGCTGGCAGAGACTGCTGAGCTTCTTGATCTTCCTTGTGATTCTGGCGCTCTTGCTGGGCTCGCAGCTCCATGACCTGTTGGACCCGACCCTGCCGGTGCGGCCGCCGCGGCGCGGTTCCACGGTGCTGCTGCTGGACCGCTCGGCGTCGATGGCGACCCGCGACGTGGTGGTGCAAGGGGTGGCCACGGCGCGGCTGGACGAGGCCAAGCAGCGCGCCCGTGAGTGGCTGGAGCGGCAACCCACTGACGAGGATGTGCTTTTGGCGGTGGCCTCGGGCAGTCTGGAGGTGCGCGCCGGTTGGGGCAGCGACCGGGCCGCCCTCTTGCAGGCCCTGGACCAAGTGGACGCCAGCCAAGGCGGCCTGGACCTGAACCGCGCCCTGCACAGCACGGCCCAGATGGTGCAAGGCCGGCCGGGCCCACGGGTGTTGGTGGTGAGCGACGGCGGCCTGCCCCTGCAAGAGGTAGAAGCGCAGCCCGTGCCCGTGCAGTGGCTCTGGGTGGGGCCGCTGGCGGGACCGTCCTTCGATCCCAAGCAGGCGTATCACCTGGACAACCTGGCCGTGGAGCAGGCGGCGATCCGCGCCCAGGCCGACGACCCGGATCGCGGCACGCTGACTGTGCAAGTGCGCAATGATACTGGGAAGCCCGTGCCGGCGCGGCTGGCGATCTTTGCGGCGGACCGCGGTCAGACCCCGGCCGAGCTGGCCCGCGACCGCAACCTGCGCCGGCTGGTCGACGTGGAGCTGCCGGCCGGCGCCACTACTGTGCAAGTCGCGGACTTGGACTTGGTGGATGCGCGGGTGGCGGTGCGAGTCGAGCCGAGCCAGCCCAGCCTGGTCGACCGCGCCCGCTGGGACGACTGGGGCCTGGCGGTGGTGGCGGCGCAGCGGCGGCTGAAGGTGCTGTGGGTCGGCGAGGAAAACCACTACCTGGGGGCGGCGTTGGCGGCGACCGGCCGGGTGGAGCTACAGCGGCTGGCGCCCGGCGACTACCAACCCGCCGCGTGGCGGGCGGCCGATCGCGCGCGGCACGGCGTCGATCTGGCGATTCTGGATGGGGTTTCGGCCGAGCCACCCGACGGGGTGCCCAGCTGGCGGCTGGGACTGGACCTGGCGCGAGACGCCACCCAGCTGGCCCACAACCCCGAAGTGCTTGTGCGGACTGCGGACCATCCGACCATGCGCGGCGTCAGCTTCCAGGACACCAACTTTGACGTGGTGCGGCTCCTGCCGGCTTTGGGGAATGCCAGTGGCACAGGGCAAGTGGTGCTGGCGGCGGCGACCCAAGGCGGTGGTCGCAGCGCGCCGGTGATGGTGGCGAGCGAAACGCCTGTGAGGCGGCTGACTTGGGGCATCGACCTGGCCGAGACCGACTTGGTGGGTCGCTATGCCCTGCCGATCTTGGTGAGCAACGCACTGGCCTGGCTGGCGGGCGAGGATCAGCCGCTGCTGCAGCCGCTGGAACTGGGGCGGCCGTGGGCGGTGGACGCGCCCATTCCCAGCGGCGACTGGCAGTACCGCGAGCCGGGGCAACCGCCGCGGCCGGCGCGGCTGTCGGCAGGGCAATTCGTGGGACTGAGCGAGGCCTTTGGTCTGCATCAATGGATCCACGCGTCGGGTGAAACGGTGGTGCGGCCGACCTGCCTGCCCGCCAGCGAGCGACCGGCGGCGCTCCAGCGCCAGGGCCCGGCAGTGGTGGACCGGCCAGCGGCACCGCCCACGGAAACACACAGCAACTGGCCAAACTACATGCCGTATCTGGCGGCGGCGCTCGCGGCGCTGCTGCTGGAATGGACTGCGTACCTGCGCCGGAGGACGGTATGAAGGCCGGCGCGCGCCTTGGACAAGGGCTTTGGCTCGCGTGGGTGGCGCTCGCGGCCGCGGTGTCGATCGTGGCGGCCCAGCGCTATTGGCCCGAGGCCTCGGTGGCGCTGGCGGTGCACGGGGTGGCGCTGGCGCGGCCGTGGGCGTTGGCTTTGGCCGGCCTGGGCTGGCTGCTCGTTGCGCAACTGCCCTGGCGGCTTACGGATCTGCCGCGTTGGCAGGTGGCCCTGCAGACCGTGCTGCGGGCGGTGCTGCTCGTGGTGCTGGCGCTGGCCCTGGCGGGGCCCGAGAGTGAGCGGCTGCGGCCGCGGCGCCCGCAAGTGGTGCACCTGGTCGATCGCTCGGCGTCGGTGCCGGATGCGCTGCTGCGCGCGGCCGAGCAGGGTGTGCTGGAAAGCGCCCTGGCCCTGGGCACCTGGGACAAGGCTCACCCGCGCGAGGGCGACAGCGCAGCGCCGCCGCTGGCGGTGGTCGCCTTTGACGGCACGGCGGTCCGGCTGCCGATTGAGCCGACGCTGGCCAGCCTGCCTCATTTTGTGCGCGCGCCCGACACGGCGACCGCCACGGATCTGCAGGCGGCCCTGAGCTTGGGCCTTGGCTTGCTGGACGGGCACACCGTTGCGCATTTTGTGTTGTGGTCCGACGGGTTGCAGACCCAAGGCGAGGCCCTCCATACCCTCGCGCCCCTGCAGGCGGCCGGCGTCCAGGTGCACCTGCCGCTGTTGCCGCCGCTGCCGATCCAGCCCGAAGTGCTGGTCGAGAAGCTGGAATTGCCAGCCAAGGTGCGCACCGGCGTGCGCTTTGCCCTGGCGGCGACGCTGCAGACCAACGCCGCGATGCCCGTGCGCTGCGCCGTAAGCGGCCCGCCCGATCCGCCCGCGCCGGTGGTCCAGCAGCTCCAGCCCGGCAGCCAGCGGGTCGACCTGGGGCAACTGCGTTTGACCAAGCCGGGGTTCGTCGATCTAGCGGTCGAGTGCACCAGTGTGACCGGCCAGGACCGCTTTGCCTCGAACAACCAGCTGCGCGCGCGGGTGGCGGTGGAGCAGCGGCCGCGGCTGCTGTATGTCGAGGGCGGTGGCGAGCGCCAGGCAGTGCCGCTGGCCAGTGCGCTGCAAGATGATTTCGAGGTCGACACCCGCCCGGCCGACGGCCTGCCGCGCAGCTTGGGCGGCCTGCTCCCGTACCAGGCTGTCATTCTTTCCGATGTGCCACGCGTGGACCAACTGGGCGTGCCGCTGCTGACCGATGGCGACATGCGCAACCTGGAGTCCTATGTCCGTCAAGGCGGCGGGCTGTTGGTCATCGGCGGCGAAAACAGCTTGGGCTCGGGCGGTTACCAAGACACGTACCTGGACAAGCACGTCCTGCCGGTGCACATGGACGTGGAGTCCAAGGTCGAGCTGCCGTCGATTGCGCTGATGCTGGCGGTGGATCGCTCGGGTTCGATGGCGGGGCCCAAGATCGAGTTGGCCAAAGCGGCGGCGCTGGCCACGGCCAAGGCGCTGGCGCCCGATGACCTGATTGGCGTGGTCGCCTTCGACTCCGAGTCGCGGCTGGCGGTGCGGCTGCAGCGGGCCGGCAACAGCTACCGCATCGAGTCGGACATCGGCAAGCTGACCGCCTCGGGCGGCACCCACATCTACCCGGCGCTGGACATGGCCTACCAGCAATTGTCCAGTGCCCAGGCCAAGATCAAGCACGTGCTGCTGATGACGGACGGCCAGGCGCCGCGGGCGGGCATCGACGCGCTGGTACGGCAGATGCGGCGGGCCAACATCACCGTCTCGGCCGTGGGCGTGGGCGGCGACGTGGACCGCAACCTGCTCGAAAGCATCGCCGATCGCGGCGGCGGGCGCTCGTACTTCACCGACCGGCCCGAGAACCTGCCGCGCATCTTCGTTCGCGAGACCAAGATGCTGCACGGCGAGTCGGTGGTCGAGAAGGCGGTGCAGGCGCGCCTGGCTCCGGGCCTGGGCCGCGTAGACCTGCTGCGCGGGGTGCACATCACCGAAGCGCCCAATTTGCTGGGCTTTTTGCCCACCCGCACCAAGGCCGGCGCCGAAGAGATCCTGCGCCTGAACAACGGCAAGCCGCTGCTGGTGCGCTGGCGGCTGGGGCAGGGCAAAGTCAGCGTGTGGACGAGCGATCTGAAGAACCGCTGGGCCACGGCCTGGACGCGCTGGCCCGACCACGCCCGCCTGTGCCGCCAAATCGTCCGCGACGTGCTGCAAGAGGAACTGGGCCTGGACGTGGCGGTGCGGCTGCTGCGCGAGCGCGACCGACTGCGGGTGGCGGTCGACGCCATTGACGAGGACGGCACTTGGCTGCAGGGCATGGTGGGCGAGGCCAGCCTGCGCAGTCCGGACGGCAAGGTGGCGCAGCTGCCACTTTCTGAAGTGGCTACCGGCCGTTACGAGGAGGTGGTGCCCCTGGCCAGCGTGGGCGCCTACGACGTGGAAGCGCGCCTGCGGCCGCCGGGCAAGCAGCGGGTCCTGGCCTCGGGTCGAGCGAGCGTGGTGCATCCGTACCCCGATGAACTGCGCTTGGTTACAGGGGAAATCGGCGTGGGGCCGGAGCTGGTCAAGGCCACTGGCGGCAAAGCGAATAGCCAGCCCGCCGATTGGCTGGACACCCGCGGCTTGACCCATCAAGCGCACACGCCGCTGTGGCCCGAGTTGGTCAGCCTGGCGGTGCTTTTGCTGTTGCTGGACGTGCTGTTGCGGCGGGGTGCGGCTGGGCGGGCCCCGGCTGTTCGCTGGCATGCGTTGCGGCGGACCCGCCTCTAGCCGCCCCCACCCTGTCACCTCCTTGTTGCTTGACGGCCGCCCCCTGCCGGCGCGACCCTTCCGCCGTCGCAACCAGCCGCGGCGGAGGGCATCATGGCCGAGACCTGCTACCTGAACCTGCAACCCGGCAGCGGCGAGATCGCCCACCACTATGGTTCGCAAGTGCATTTGCTCAGCGACACGCTGGCCCTGACCTGGCTGGCGCGCTTGTCGCACCCCACGTGCGTGCAGCCGGAAGTCAACCGACTTGTGACTCTGTTGTACCGCGGGCTGGTGCGGGCGCTGATCAACCGCGAGTTTCCGCGTAAAGTGGTCAAGTCCGAGACGCGGATGAGCCAATTCACCGATCAGGGCTTCTACACCGGCCAGATCATCGACCCCGATCTGGACGTGACCACCGTGGACATCGCCCGCGCCGGCATCCTGCCGTCGATGGTCTGCTTCGAGGCGCTGTGCGAAGTGCTGGATCCAGCTCGGGTTCGCCAGGATCACATCCTGATGAATCGCACCACCAACGACCAGCAGCAGGTGACCGGCGCCGGCATGTACGGCAAGAAGATCGCCGGGCCGGTCAAGGACCGCATCGTGCTCTTCCCCGACCCGATGGGCGCCACCGGCGGCTCGCTGACCGAAGCCATCCACTTCTACTTGAAGGAGTTGGACGGCGCGCCGCGCAAAGTGGTGTCGCTCAACTTGATCGTCACGCCCGAGTTCGTGGCGCGCCTGACCGAGGCCTTTGGCGACAAGGTGTCGATCTACGCCTACCGCCTGGATCGCGGCCTGTCGCCGGCCGAGGTGCTGCAGACGGTGCCCGGCGAAAAGTGGGCGCAGGAGTGCGGCCTCACCGACCATCAATACATCGTACCCGGCGCTGGCGGCATGGGCGAGATCATGAACAATGCGCTGAGCTAGCGCGGCAGGAAGGCCCCGATGACTGGCACTGCGACCCTCGAAATCGTGGACAACTACCTGACCGGCGAGCAAGTTCTGGCGCGCACGGGTGAATTGGCCAAAGAGGTCATGGCTCTGGGCCCCTTCGAGAAGCCGCTGGTGGTGGTGTGCGTGCTCAAGGGCTCGTTCATGTTTTTCTCGGACCTGGTGCGCCGCATCGATCTGCCGCTGAACTGCGTGTTCCTGGGCGTGTCGAGCTATGGCGGTACCACGGAGAGCTCGGGCGCGGTGCGGTTGACCCACGATCTGACCCTCGACATTGCCGATCGCGACGTGCTGGTGGTGGAAGACATCGTCGACACGGGCCTGACCATGTCGTATCTGCTCAGCATTTTGCGGGCGCGCAACCCCAAGTCGCTGCGGGTTTGCACGATGCTGCACAAGCCGGCGCGCAAGCGGGTCGAGGTCAACCTGGACTTGGTCGGCTTCGTCATCGACGACGTGTTCGTGGTGGGCTACGGCCTGGACTACGACGAGCGGTATCGCAACCTGCCGTACATCGGCGCGATGCGCTTTGCCAGCCGCGAGCCGGTCTAGCCCGCGGTGCAGATTCGCTTTTTCGGCCACGCGGCCTTTGCCATCGAACTGGCGGGTACGCGCCTGTGCTTGGACCCCCACAAGCCGGGGGCGCTGGGTGGTCGTTTTCAACTGCCCGAGATTCAAGGTCCGTTTGACGCCATCGTCCACAGCCACCGCCACGAGGACCACGCCGCCTGGACGCCCGCGCTGGGCACCACCTGTGTGGTCGACCCGCCTTGTTGCATAGGGAATGTCCAGCTGGCCGCGCGCTCGGCGTTCCACGACGCCCACCTGGGCCTGAAAGCGGGGCTCGTGCGCATGGTGGAACTGCGCGGCGAGGGGCGGCGCATCGTCCACAGCGGCGACTTGGGCGCATGGACCTCCAACGATGTCGAGTGGTTGCGTGGGTGCGACGTGCTGCTGCTGGCAGCCGGCGGCACCTATACGTTGGACCCGGCGCAGGCCGCCGAGCTGGCGCGGCAGGTGGGGGTGCGGGCGGTGGTGCCGATGCACATGGCGGATCCGCGGGTTGCGCTGCCTCTGCAGCCAGTGGCGGCCTTCCTGTCCGTGTGGGACGGGCCGAGCCGTAGGGCCGCAGTTCTGGACGATTCGCTGTGGCGCGAACTCGATCAACCATCTGCAATCCTTCTTGATTATCCATAGAGTTATGCTTACAAGGCTGGGACCGCGCTTGCTCGCGGGCCCCCGCTCGGCTAGGCTGTGTCCGACCACCCACGTTCCCCGCGCCCGCGCGAAGTAATTTCAACCCGATGCTTCAACCCGACGCTTCAACCCGACGCTTCAACCCGACGCCCTCATTGGGATCACCGTGTGCAGGATCGCCATGTCCAAGCTAAGTCTGCCGACCTCCTCTCTCGTCCTCGCCGCGGCCCTAGCCCTGATGGGTTGCGAGGCCAACCCCGCCACGTCGACCACGTCCACGTCGAGCGGCAACGACACTTCGATTGCCAAAGACAGTTCTGGCGCGGGCGATGCTTCGGTGGTTGACACCGTGGCCGGCGATGCGAGCGGCGGCGACACCGCCCCGAAGCCAGACGGCGTCGTGCAAGATGTCAAAGAAGATGCCGTGTTGGACACGGAGTCCGATGGGACCGGCTTCGACACCAGCGAAGTCGTCCCCACCGACATCACCGGCGACGTCAAGCCCGACAGCCAACCGGACGTCGCTCCGGCCAAATGCACCAGCGACGCCGACTGCCCCAAGGCGTTCTCGGATTGCATCGCCAGCAAGTGCGACGTTGCCACCGGCGCGTGCCAAGACGTGATCGCGACCGACGGCACCGCCTGCAAGTCGGGCGGCACTTGCGGCGGCACGGGCATCTGCAAGCAAGGCGCCTGCGCCTTCAAGGGCGCGTGCGAGCCCGTCGACTGCACGCCAGCACCGCTGGCTTGCGGCGCCAAAGTCGTGCTGGATCCGACCAAGCTGGGCCCCAGCGGCACCGCCATTTGGGGCTGCGCAGGCGGCAAGGCCTGGGACGGCGGCGAAAAGTTCTTTGCCCTGGCCAGCGACGCCACCACCACCGCCACCGTTGAGCTTTCGGGCGACACAACCAGCGCAGCGGCGTTGATGCTCCTGGGCACCTACACCCCTGGCTCGTGCGCACCCAAGGCCTGCGTGGCCAGCAAGTGGAAGCAAGTCTTGGGTGTTTCGCCCACGGCTACCCAGATTCTCGCGGTCGAGACCAAGGCCAGCAGCACCGCCTTGCTGACGTTGACCGTCGTCTGCGCCGTCAAGCCCTCGTGCGGCGACGGACAATGCGGCGACGGCGAGACCTGCAGCGGCTGCCCCAAGGACTGCGGCACCTGCCCGGCCTGCGGCGACAAGAATTGCGACGCAACCACCGAGAATTGCGGCTCGTGCCCGGCCGACTGCGGCGCCTGCGCCACTGTTGCGCCCGAGTGCATTCCCAAGTCCGAAGGCGACCCCAACCCCACCGGCTGCGGCGGCTGCGGCTGCGAGAAGTGCGTGTGCGACATGGATTCGTACTGCTGCGACACTGCGTGGGACAACACCTGCGTTGGCGAGTGCACCGATTCGTGCAAGGGCCCCACCTGCGACGCCGTCGTGACCTGGTGCGGCGACGGCGCCTGCAACGGCAAAGAGAGCACCGCTACCTGCCCGCAGGACTGCGCCGCGACCAGCAGCTCGTGCGGCGACGGTGAGTGCGGCAAGTTCGAGAAGTGCAGTTCGTGCCCCGGCGACTGCGGACCCTGCCAGCCCACCACCGTCGCGGCGGTCTGCGGCGACGGCAAGTGCAACGGCAGCGAGCACTGCGCGGTTTGCCCGCAAGACTGCGGCGTGTGCGCGAGCAACTGCGCGAGCCTGAGCAAGACGTCGTCCGCCCCAGGCTGCGGCGGCTGCGCCTGCGAGGCCGAGGTTTGCGCGGCCGATCCCTATTGCTGCAAGAGCGCTTGGGACAGTTTGTGCGTGAGCCAGTGCAAGTCGTCGGCCAGCGCCAAGTGCCCGGCCAACACCTGCGGCGACGGGTTCTGCTCCGCGACCGAGACGTGCACCAGCTGCCAGCAGGACTGCGGCCCGTGCGCCTGCGGCGACGGCGTCTGCAGCAGCAGTGAATCGGCCAGCACCTGCCCCGAGGACTGCCCGCTCGGCTGCTCGTCGGCCAGCACCCCCGGCTGCAGCGGCTGCGCCTGCGAGGCCGAGGTCTGTGCGCAAGACAAGTACTGCTGCAGCAACAAGTGGGACGGCACCTGCGTGTCCGAGTGCAAGGCGACCGGCAAGATGCCCTGCAAGTAATGGCAAATCCTCGCCCTTTGCTGTTGTTGGTCGACGGATCCCACGCGGTCTTTCGCGCCTTCTTTGCGATTCGCCACCTGTCGAGCCCGGCCGGGCAGCCCACCGGCGCCGTGTTCGGCTTTGTGTCGATGCTGCTCAAGCTCATGCGCGACCACCGCCCGGCCAAGGTCGGCGTTTGTTTCGACACCTCGGAGCCGACGCCGCGCCATGTTCTTTCGGCGGACTACAAGGCCAATCGCCCCGACATGCCTGAGGATCTGCAGGTGCAGTGGCCGCAGTGCTTGGAGCTGACCGAGCAATTGGGCCTGCCGCTGCTGCGGGTGCCGGGGCTGGAAGCCGACGACCTGATTGCGACGTTTGCGCTGCAGGGCCAGGCGGCCGGCTACGACGTGCTGGTGGTGTCGGGCGACAAGGACCTGATGCAGCTGGTCGACGACGGCGACGCCCTGCGGCCCTGTATTCGCCAGCTGGACGACGGCAAGGGCCTGCTCTACGACCGCAAGGGCGTGCACGAAAAGTGGGGCGTCTGGCCCGAACAGATCGGCGATCTCTTGGCGATCATGGGCGATTCAGCCGACAACATCCCAGGCGTGCGCGGCATTGGCGAAAAAGGCGCGCAAAAGCTGGTCGAAAAGTGGGGGGATCTCAAGCAGATCTACGCCAATCTGGAGCAGGTGGAGCCGCTGCGCACCCGCGAATTGCTGCGGGCCGGCCAGGAGCAAGCGGCGCTGGCCCGGCAGTTGGTGGAGCTGGAGCGGCAGGCGCAAGTCGACATGGCATTTGCGGACTTGCAGCCCAAGCCGGCGGATCGGCCAGCCCTGTCGGCGCGCTTTGCCGAGCTGGGTTTCAAGCGCCTGACTGCCGAGTACCTGGACGCCGCCGCGCCGGCCGAGAGCACCGCGATCGCCGTGGCGGCTACCCAAGCCGAACTGGCGCAAGTTGCGGCAGCGGCTCGGCAATCGGGCCGGTTGGCTCTGAGTGCCGTGACCGACTTGGACGACCCCGACCGTACGCGACCGCTCTACGGCCGCCTGGTGGGCCTGGGCCTGTGCGCGGTGCCTGGCCAGGCCTTCTACGTGCCGCTGCGCCATGCGGGCGATCTGAGTGGGCGGCCGAACGCCGCTCTGGCCGACCTTGCTGCGCAACTTGGCGACGTGTTTGCGGATCCGGCGATTGCCAAGCTGGGCTGCGGCCTGAAATTCGAGCTGTTGGCGCTGCGCCGCGCCGGGCTGACGTTGGCGGGGATCGCCGGCGACGCCATGTTGGCCAGCTATTGCGCAGATGCAGAGGCACACGCCCACACCCTGCGCAACATTGCATTTTCGCAACTCGGCCAGCAGTTGCCGACCGACGACGATGTGCTGGGCAAGGGCAAGAATCGCTTGCAGTGGCCTGACTTGCCGGTCGATCGCGCGGCCGAGGCGATCGCCACCCGCGCGGCCATGGCCCTGAAGTGCGTGGATGCTCTGGGACCCAGGCTGGTCGATGCCGGCGTGGCGGACCTGTACCGCGACCTAGAGCTGCCCCTGCTGGGTGCGCTGGCCGAGCTGGAGTGGGCCGGCGTGACGGTGGATGCGGCCGAGCTGAGTCGGCAGTCGCAGTGGCTCGCCGAGCAAATCACCAGTCTAGAAGCCGAGATCCACGCCCTGGCCGGGCGGCCGTTCAACATCGGATCGCCGTCACAGTTGGGCGAAGTCCTGTTCGTTGACCTGAAGCTGCCAGCCAAGAAGAAGACCCAGTCGGGCTATTCCACCGACCAGAGCGTGCTAGAGGGCTTGGAAGAGAAGCACCCGATTGCCGCAAAAGTGCTGCGCTGGCGCCAGCTTAGCAAGCTGAAGTCCACCTATACCGACCAGTTGCCGCAGCAGATCCACCCCGACACGGGCCGGGTGCACACCTGGTTCCATCAGGCGGTGGCGGCGACGGGCCGCCTGTCGTCTACCGACCCCAACCTGCAGAACATTCCGGTGCGCAGCGCGGAAGGGCGGCGGATCCGACAAGCTTTTGTGGCCGCGCCAGGTTGCGTGTTGATCTCGGCGGACTACAGCCAAATCGAGTTGCGGGTGATGGCCCACTTGGCCGACGATCAGGGCCTGCAGCAGGCCTTTGCCCGCGGGCTCGACATCCACCGCGAGACGGCGGCGCGCATCTTTGGTGTGATGCCCGATTTCGTCGAACCGTCGCAGCGTTCGGCGGCCAAGACCATCAATTTTGGCGTGTTGTACGGCATGGGCCCGCAGCGCCTGGCCCGCGAGATCGCCGTGTCGCAAAAGGAGGCCAAGGCCTTCATCGACCGCTACTTCGAGCGATTCCCCGCGGTGCAGGGCTGGATGGACCAGGTGCTAGAGGGTGCGCGTCAACACGGCGAAGTGCGGACACTTTTTGGCCGCCGCCGCGCGATCGCCGGCCTGAGCAGCCCAAACCCGGCCGAGAAGGCCGGCGCCGAGCGCATCGCCATCAACACACCGGTGCAGGGGACCGCCGCGGATCTGATCAAGCGGGCCATGCTCGCCGTGCAAGACGCTTTGCAGCTCGCGGGTCTGAAGTCCAAGATTTTGCTGCAGGTTCACGACGAACTGCTACTGGAGGCGCCCGAGGCCGAGGTGGCCCAGGTGAGCGACTTGGTACGCACCGCCATGCAAGGCGCCGGTCAGCTGCTCGACGGCACGGTCATGAAGGTGCCGCTGCAGGTGGACGTGCGCCATGCCCACAGCTGGGCGGATGCGCACTGATCACTCTGACTTGCCAAGCAATTCGACGAGCGGCCCGCCGGTGGACTTGGGGTGGACGAACCGCACTGGGTAGCCCTCGGCCCCCAGCTTGGCCCCGGCGCCAATCAGCCGCAGCCCCTGCTGCTCCGCCGCCTGACTGGCCAAGGCCAAGTCCTCGACTTCCAAGCACAGGTGGTGCAGGCCCGGGCCGCGCTCGTCCAGAAACTTGCTGATCTCGCTTCCTTCGCCCAGGGGCGCCACCAGCTCGATCGTCGCTTCGCCGCAGGGCACGAAGGCGATCTTCAGGCCGCGCTCCGGCATTTCGACCACCCGCTGCACGTCGAGGCCCAGCCCGGTCTGCCACAGGGCGATCGCCGCCTCCAGATCGCGCACCGCGATGCCGATATGGTTGATCTTGCGCGGAGTTGCCTTGGAATCGCGTTCCATGATGCCTTCGATTTGCGCAGCGGGCGCCCGGCGCTATGCTAGCGAAATTGTGCCGGGCCGACAGCCCTGGCCGGCGGCGCGCACCCGATGATCGAGTTCCGTAACATCTTCAAGTCCTTTGGCAGCAAACATGTCTTGCGCGACGTGTCGCTGACCGTCGAAAAGGGTCAGATCCTCTTCGTAGTCGGCCTGTCCGGTGCGGGCAAGTCCGTGCTCGTCAAGCACTTGGTCGGTCTGATGAAGCCCGACGGCGGGCAGGTGCTGCTCGACGGCGTCGACATCACCGACCTGGACGAGAAGGCGTATTACCCGGTGCGCAAGCGCTGCGCGATGGTGTTCCAGCACTCGACGCTGTTCGACTCGATGTCGCTGTGCGAAAACGTGATGCTGCCCCTGAGAAAGCACAAGGGCCTGACCCACGAGCAAGCCCGCAGCACGGCAGTGGAATTTCTGAGTCGCGTTCAGATGGACCATATGGCCGACCGCTTCCCTAGCGACATCGGCGACGGCTTGCGCAAACGCGTGGCGATCGCCCGGGCACTGACCCTGGATCCCGATTTCGTGATCTTTGACGAGCCGACCACCGGCCTGGATCCGCTGGCCGCCGCCAATGTCGATCAGCTGATCCGCGCGCTGTCGGACGAGCAGGGTGTGACCTCGATCGTGGTGTCGCACGACCTGCGCTCGATCTTCACGGTCGCCGACCGCATCGCCATGATCTACCAGGGGGAAATCCGCCTGGACGGCACGCCCGAGGAATTCCGCACGACCTCGGATCCCATTGTCCACCAGTTCATCCGGGGCCTTGCAGAAGGCCCGATGGTACTGTAAACCCCCTACGGATCGCCCCGTGCGGCCGCAGACCAAGGATCGCCCGTGAAAGAGAAGTCCATCGAGGTCAAGGTCGGCGCACTGGTGCTGGTTTGCGCCGTGCTGCTGGTCGGCTTCATCTTTGTCCTGGGCGACATCGGCGGCTCGTCGGGCTTCCAACTGCCGATCGACTACAACACCGCCAGCGACGTAAAGCCCGGCGCGCCTGTCAAAATTGCCGGCGTCAGCTCGGGCAAGGTGACCGGAGTGGAGTACTGGGGCGGCAAGTTGGACCCCAAGGCCGGCCGGCGCGTGACCGTGCGCGTGCTCGTCGACATCGATCCCGAAAAAGGCAAGACGCTGCGGCAAGATGCGCAGTTCTTCATCTCGACCCAAGGCCTGCTGGGCGAAAAATACATCGAGGTCGATCCGGGCAGCTACGACAAGCCGCTGCTCGTCGCCGGCACGCCGGTGGTGGGTGTGCCGCCGCTGCGGATGGAAGTGCTTGGCCAACAGCTGACCAAGGTGTCGGGCGCCCTGACCCGCCTGCTCGAAAAGAACGAAGGGGTGGTCAACGACTTGCTGGTCCACAGCGATCAGACCGTGCTGGACGCCAAGAAGGCCATCAACGACGCGGACAAGCTGATCGTCGACAACCAAGAGACCGTCAAGCGCGTCATCGACCGCCTGGACAAGACCGGCGACAAGATCGACAAGCTGGTGGCGGTGCTCGAAAGCTCGATCGGCGACGGCAGCAAGATCAAGAAATCGCTCACCAACGTCGAGCGTATCACCGCCAAAGCCGACAACGCCATCGACCCCATCCTGAGCGACGCCCGCGCCGCCACCAAGAACATTCGCGGCCTGACCGAGAAGTTGCGCGACCGCCCCACCACCGAAGTCCTGCTGGGCGACAAGGGCCACGGCAAGGTCATGGGCATGATCGACCGCGTCGACGGCGCCGTCGCGAAGGCCGACAAGGCCGTGGACGACGTGCAGGCCGTGACCGAGAACGCCCGCAAGGGCCGCGGCACCGTGGGCGGTCTCCTCATGGACAACGAGCTGTTCATGGACCTGAAGTTGTTGCTCAAGGACCTGAAGCGGCATCCGTGGAAGTTCATCTGGCGCGAGTAGCGCCTGCGATGAACTTCCACTCGACCACGCCGACCCCTCACCCCGCTGCCGCCGCCTCCCCACTTGCCAGCAGTCCGCAGGACTGTCGGCATCGCTCTGCGACCGTGGGGTCCCCTTCCCCGACGCGCCGGGGCGAGGGGCTCCTTCGCTCGGGAGGGTCAGGTATTGACACTTGACACCTTTTACCAGAACTGCCAGCCGGAAGCGGAACCAATGGCTCCGAACTGCATGACATGATGAGAGAGTCCAGTGGACTCGGCCAACCGAGACCGGAGCCGGCAGCAAGTGGGAACCTGAAACTGAACCGGAGCGTGAACCCGGTCCACCTATCGGAAACGCAGACCGGACCGGTGCGCGAGCACGAGTTCCCCCCAAAAGATGTCAAGTGTCAATACCTGACACCATCCGGCCCAGACGAAAACCCGCCCGAATTCGATCGGGTCGCACGAAAAATCCCGTTGACAGGCCAAACAGGGGGGCGTACACTTATGCCCCCGCGGACGGACCCCAACGGTCCAGCCGCTCCCGGGTGACCCCCGGGCCGTCCCCCCATCGGGAAAGGAGCCTTCGCAGCACCCCGCAAGCACCTGGAGACAGGTGATCATCAATGAAACGGTCTCAGAGCCGCGGAGTTGATGGTGGACGCTGCAAGAGGTCGGGCGCTGGACGCGCTCCACCCTCCGCGAAGGCACGATGGGCGCTGTCCAGCCGCCGCATGGCGCGCAGCGATCGCAACCCTGGTCAGGCGACCAAGGGGCAGCATCGCCTGTGTCTTGCGACGGGCCTCCCGCGAAAGTGGTGGCGAATCCCGAGCTTGCTAAACGGCAGTTCGGCCGTTCGACCGTGCCGCCATTCGGTAATCGCCTGTGGAGCGAATAGCACTATGCCTACGATCAACCAGCTGGTCCGCGAGCGCCGCGACCTGAAGCACCGCAAGACCAAGTCGCCGGCCCTGGACGCCTGCCCGCAGAAGCGCGGCGTCTGCACCCGCGTCTACACCACCACGCCCAAGAAGCCGAACTCCGCGCTGCGCAAGGTCGCCCGCGTTCGTCTCTCGAATGGCATGGAAGTGACGTCGTACATCCCCGGCGTCGGCCACAACCTGCAGGAACACTCGATCGTCCTCATTCGTGGCGGCCGTGTGAAGGACCTGCCGGGTGTGCGCTACCACATCGTGCGCGGCACGCTGGACACCACCGGCGTGGCCAACCGCAAGCAGAGCCGCAGCAAGTACGGCGCCAAGCAGCCCAAGGCCGGCGCCGTTGCGACCACGAAGAAGAAGTAAGGACTAGGACCCGCCCAGGCGAGCTGACACAGTTCGTCCCACGGTAAGGAGAAGCTCATGCCCCGCCGCCGCGAAGTACCCAAGCGCATTGCGCCCCGCGACCCCAAGTACGGCGACCAGTTCGTCGGCAAGTTCGTCAACAACCTGATGTTGGCTGGCAAGAAGTCGACGGCCGAGCGCCTGATCTACGACGCCTTCGACAAGATCCAGGCTCGCGCCAAGGATGATCCGGTCAAGGTCTTCAAGACCGCGCTGGACAACGTCCGCCCGGCCGTGGAAGTCAAGTCGCGCCGCGTCGGTGGCTCGAACTACCAGGTGCCGGTCGAGATTCGTCCCGAGCGTCGCGCGGCGCTGTCGATGCGCTGGCTGATCAACGCGGCCCGCGCCCGCGGCGAGAAGGGCATGGTCGAGAAGCTTGCCAACGAGATCCTCGACGCCGCTCAGGGCCGCGGTACCGCGGTCAAGAAGCGCGAAGACGTGCACCGCATGGCCGAAGCCAACAAGGCCTTCGCCCACTACCGCTGGTAATCCAGCGCCTGGCCTGACTGCCGCCGCCCGATCCGGGCGGATTCTGACCGCCGCATCGTGTGGCCGTCGCCGCCCAACGTGGCAGTTCCCCGCTTCGACGATCGATAGAGGTTTACTGTGCCCCGTTCTGTACCCCTGAACCAGTTCCGCAATATCGGCATCATGGCTCACATCGATGCCGGTAAGACCACGACGACGGAGCGCATCCTGTACTACACCGGCAGGCTGCACAAAATCGGCGAGGTTCACGACGGCGCCGCGACCATGGACTTCATGGAGCAGGAGCAGGAGCGCGGCATCACCATCACGTCGGCCGCGACCCAGTGCCAGTGGAAGGGCAAGACCATCAACATCATCGACACACCCGGACACGTCGACTTCACCATCGAAGTCGAGCGTTCGCTGCGCGTGCTCGACGGTGCGGTCGCGGTGTTCTGCGCCGTCGGCGGCGTGCAGCCCCAGTCCGAGACGGTGTGGCGTCAGGCCAACCGCTACAAGGTGCCGCGCATCGCGTTCATCAACAAGATGGACCGCACCGGCGCCAACTTCGATCGCGTGATCAACGACCTGCGTGAGCGTTTGGGCGCTCGCGCGGTGCCGCTGGTCCTGCCGATCGGCGCGGAAGAGAACTTTGTCGGCGTCATCGATTTGATGCAGATGAAGGCCATCATGTTCGACGACGCCAGTCAGGGCGCCCGTTGGGACGTGGTCGACATTCCGGCCAACATGGTCGCCGAGGCCGAGAAGGCCCGCGAGTTCATGATGGAAGCCGCGGTCGAGATGGACAACGACGCGATGGAGCGCTACCTGGGCGGCGAAGAAATCTCGCTCGACGAGATCAAGGCGCTGATTCGCAAGGGCACCATCTCGATCTCGTTCATCCCGGTCATCTGCGGCTCGGCGTTCAAGAACAAGGGCGTGCAGCACCTGCTCGACTCCGTGGTCGACTTCCTGCCCAGCCCAGCGGACATCCCGCCCGTGGTCGGCACCGCCCCCGATAGCGACAAGAACGCTGGCCAGGAGATCGAGCGCGCCGCTCTGGACGACGCGCCCTTCTGCGGCCTGGCCTACAAGCTCTGGACCGACCCCTTCATCGGCCACCTGACCTACGTGCGCATCTACTCGGGCACCATGGTCGTCGGCGACTCCGTGATGAACGCGGTGACCGGCAAGCCCGAGCGCATCGGCCGCATCATGAAGATGCACGCCAACAAGCGCGAAGACATCAAGGAAGCCTATGCGGGCGACATCGTCGCCGTGGCCGGCCTCCGCGACACGATCACGGGTCACACGCTCTGCGACAGCAAGGCGCCGATCTCGCTCGAGTCGATGAAATTCCCTGACCCGGTGATCTCGGTTTCGATCGAGCCCGAAAACAAGGCCGAAGAAGAGAAGCTCTCGATCGGTCTGGGCAAGCTGGCCCGCGAAGATCCCAGCTTCCGCTTCTTCACCAACGAAGAGACGGGGCAGTCGATCATCGCCGGCATGGGCGAGCTGCACCTGGAAATCATCGTCGACCGTCTGCGGCGCGAGTTCAAGGTGAACGCCAAGGTCGGCCGCCCGCAGGTGGCCTACCGCGAGACGATCACCCAGACCGCCGAAGTCGATCACAAGTACGCCAAGCAGACCGGCGGTCGCGGCCAGTACGCTCACGCGTGCATCCGCCTGGAGCCGCAGGAGCCGGGCGCCGGGTACCTGTACGTCGACGAGATCAAGGGCGGTGTGGTTCCTAAGGAGTACATCCCCGCGGTCGACAAGGGCGTGCAAGATGCCATGAGCAATGGCGTTCTGGCCGGCTACCCGATGGTCGACCTGAAGTGCACGCTGTTCTACGGCTCGTACCACGACGTCGACTCGAACGAAATGGCGTTCCGCATCTGCGGCTCGATGGCCTTCAAAGAGGCCGCGGCCAAGGCCAAGCCCCAGCTGCTCGAACCCATCTTCGGCATCGAGATCGAAGTGCCCGAAGACTATATGGGCGACATCATCGGCGACCTGAACAGCCGCCGTGGTCGCATCCTGAACCTGGACGAGCGCGCCGGTGTGCGCGTGATCGCCGGCGAAGTGCCGCTGGGCGAAACGTTCGGCTACGCCACCGACCTGCGTTCGCGCACTCAGGGTCGTGGCACCTACACGATGCAGTTCTCGCACTACGCGCCGGCCCCGGCGTCGACCCTGCAGGAAGTGCTGAAGAGCAAGAACTAATCGGCGCCAACGCTACGGCGCGCACGGAACCATACCGGTTTCTACTACGGAGAACTCCATGGCTGGCCAGCGCATTCGCATCCGTCTCAAGGCCTACGATCACAAGCTGCTCGACCAGTCGGTCAGCGAGATCATCAACACCGTGCGCAATACCGGCGCGCGGATTGCCGGGCCGATCCCGCTGCCGACGCGCATCAACACCTACACGGTGTTGCGTTCGCCCCACGTCGACAAGAAGAGCCGCGAGCAGTTCGAAGTGCGGACGCACAAGCGCCTGGTCGACATCCTGGATCCGACCCAGGCAACGCTGAACGCGCTGATGAGCCTGGACCTGGCGGCCGGCGTCGCGGTGGAAATCCGCACCTGATCGCGAACGCTGTACACGATCGGTACGGAAGTGCTGGCCCTTACAGCGGGTACGGCAGAGAAATCTGGAGGTCGCGCGGCAGTCGCGGCCCGAGCAATGGGAGGCAGTTATGCCTAAGGTCAATGTACTGAATACCCAGGCGCAAACCGTGGGCGAGTTCGATCTCGCGGACGAGGTGTTTGCCGCCGAGGTCAAGCCGCACCTGCACTGGGAAGTGGTCAAGAACCAGCTGGCCAACCGCCGCGCTGGCACGCACTCGACCAAGACGCGCATGAACGTGCACGGCACCACCAAGAAGGCCGTTCGTCAGAAGGGCTCGGGCGGTGCTCGTCACGGCTCGCGCAAGTCGCCGATCTACGTGGGCGGTGGCGTGGCCCACGGTCCGCACCCGCGCGACTACAGCTACACGGTGCCCAAGAAGGTCCGCCGTGCGGCGCTGTGCTCGGCGCTCTCGTTGCGTCTGCAGCAGGGTGAGTTGGTGGTGCTCGACGACTTCTCGCTGAGCGCCCCCAAGACCAAAGAAGTGGTCGGCACGCTGAGCCGTCTGGGTGCCAACAAGGCCCTGGTCGTCACCGCGAGTGAGAACGGCAATCTGCACCTGTCGATTCGCAACCTGCAGCACGCCAAGTACATCCGCGCCGAAGGCGTGAACGTGTACGACGTGCTGAAGTACGACCGCTTGGTCCTGACCGTGGATGCGGCCAAGGCCCTGGTCGAGCGTTTGGGCGACTAAGCCGTTCGACCCACTTCGATTTTGTACGACGCAGCATTCAGTTCGAGCAGCGCCCTACTAGGGCAGTCGAGCACGGAGAAAAGACCATGGCGCTCCACCTGACGCAAATCCTGGTGCGGCCTCTCATCACCGAGAAGAACAACCTCGCTCGCGAGGACAACAACGAGGTGGTGTTCGAGGTTCACCGCGACGCCAACAAGCCAATGATCAAGGCGGCGGTCGAACAGTTGTTCGGCGTGCAGGTCTTTGATGTCCGCACCCAGCAGAAGTACGGCAAGACCCGTCGCGTTGGCAAGTACGCCGGCGCCCGGGCCGCCAGCAAGAAGGCCTTTGTCAAGTTGGTCGAAGGCCAGAACATCGACTTCTTCCAGGGCGCGTAATCGCTACTGGGCTGATTTGACGGCGCGGCGAACCATCGCTGCACCAGTGACCTGACCGACAAGGCTGACGCCCAGCAAAGCGAAAAGCAGTCAGCATCCAAGCGGTTCTAGCCATAGGGGTTCCATCATGGGCATCAAGCACTACCGCCCCACGTCCGACGGCACGCGCCAGTTGTCGCTCGACGACTTCAAGGACCTGTCCACCAGCACGCCGCACAAGCCGCTGCTCGCGCCGCTGAGCGGCCCGGACGGCCGCAACAATGTGGGCCGCATCACCGCCTTCCAGCGCGGCGGCGGTCACAAGCGCCACTACCGCATCGTCGACTTCAAGCGCGACAAGGTGGCAGTGCCGGCCAAGGTGGCGACGATCGAATACGATCCGAACCGCTCGAGCCGCATTGCGCTGCTGCACTACGCTGACGGCGAGAAGCGCTACATCCTCGCGCCGCTGAACCTGAAGGTTGGCGACACGGTGATCTCGAGCAAGAACGCCGACATTCAGGCCGGCAACACCTTGCCGCTCGCCTCGATCCCGGTCGGTACCATGGTCCACAACGTGGAGCTCCAGCCCGGCAAGGGCGGCCAGCTCTGCCGCGCCGCCGGCACCTCGGCTCAGCTGATGGCCAAGGAAGGCAAGCACGCGTTGCTGCGCCTCCCCTCGGGCGAATTGCGCAAGGTCGGCAAGGACTGCCGCGCCACCATCGGCCAGACCGGCAACCCCGAGCACGACAAGCTGAACCTGGGCAAGGCCGGCCGTTCGCGCTGGCTGGGTATCCGCCCGCACGTGCGTGGCGTGGCCATGAACCCGGTCGACCACCCGATGGGCGGTGGCGAAGGCCGTACCTCGGGCGGTCGGCACCCGACCTCGCCTTGGGGTTGGAAGACCAAGGGTCCCAAGACCCGCAGCAACAAGCGCACCGATCACCTGATCGTCTCGCGCCGGCCCAAGGGCAAGCGTTAACCAGGACCACGGCCCCAGCTGCTAGCTAGGGCGCCCGAAGCGGAACTCGCACAAGGAACTCGCCATGCCGCGTTCAATTAAGAAAGGACCTTTCGTCGACGGCCACCTGAAGGGGAAGGTCGAAGAGTCGAATCGGACCAACAACAAGCGCCCGATCAAGACCTGGTCGCGCCGCTCGACCATCTACCCCGACTTCGTCGGCCTGAACTTCATGGTCCACAACGGCAAGAAGTTCGTGCCGGTGTTCGTCACCGAGAACATGGTCGGCCACAAGATGGGCGAGTTCGCCCCCACCCGTACCTTCCACGGTCACTCGGCCGACAAGAAGGTCAAGAAGAAGTAGGCGAATCTTCGCGATTGCGTCGGAGTGCGGCGGTGCCGCCTGCGGCCAAACAGTGAACATCGCGACGCGTTGGAGCAAGCCATGAACGACACGACCACGACGAAGGTCTACCTGCGCAACCTGCCGATCGCCCCCCGTAAGGTGCGGGTGGTCGTCGATCGCATCCGCGGCAAGCGGGTCGAAGAGGCGCTGAACCTCTTGCAATTCATTACCAAGCTGGGCGCGACCCCGGTGCGCAAGCTGCTCGACAGCGCCATCGCCAACGCGCGCAACAACCAGGGCCTCGACGTGGATTCGCTCTACGTCAAGACGGTGTTCGTCGATCAGGCGGACATGCTCAAGCGGTGGACGCCGCGGGCTCAGGGCCGCGCGACCAAGATCCTCAAGAAGAACAGCCATGTCACGCTCGAACTGGGTGTGAAGTAAGGCGCCGCCTGTCGGCAACCATCAAAGCGAGAGGTCATCGTGGGACAGAAAAGCCATCCGAACGGACTGCGCCTGGGCGTCATCCGCAGCTGGAATTCGAAGTGGTTCGAAGAGAAGAACTACGCCGCCTGGCTGCATGAGGATCTGTCGATCCGCAAGCTCATCAAAGAGAAGATGAACCACGCGGGGATCGCCAAGATCGACATCGAGCGCCGCGCCCGCCAGATCCGCATCGGCGTGCACACCGCTCGCCCGGGCATCCTGATCGGGCCCAAGGGCAAGGAGCACGAGAAGCTGAAGGCGATGCTGCAGAAGCTGGCCAAGGGCGAAGTGGTCCTGACGATTCACGAAGTCCGCCGCGCCGAGACCGATGCCCAGCTGGTGGCCGAGAACATCGCCACCCAGCTCGAGCGCCGCGTCGCCTTCCGCCGCGCCATGCGCAAGGCCATGCAGGCCGCGCAGAAGTTCGGCATCAAGGGCATCCGCGTCGCCTGCTCGGGCCGCCTCGGCGGCGCCGAAATGGGTCGCTACGAGTGGTACCGCGAGGGCCGCGTGCCGCTGCACACGCTGCGCGCCGACATCCAGTACGGCGAGGCCACGGCCAAGACCACCTACGGCATCATCGGCGTGAAGACCTGGGTCTACCACGGCGACATCCTGCCGGAGCGCACCACTCAACAGGCCCGCGCCTAACTAGCCGGCCCGCGGCCCCAGCGGCCTAAACTCAAAGCGCTTGCCGTAGGGCAGGCGCAGTCAGGAGACAGCCATGTTGGCTCCCAAGCGCGTACAATGGCGCAAAGTGCAAAAGGGCACGATGCACGGTGTGGCGCACACCGGCAACGAAGTGTCGTACGGCGACATCGGGCTCATGGCCGCCGAGTGCGGTTGGCTCACCAGCCGTCAGATCGAGTCGGCTCGTATCTCGATGACCCGCAAGATGAAGCGCGACGCGAAGGTGTGGATCCGCATCTTCCCGCACAAGCCCATCTCGAAGAAGCCCGCCGAAACCCGCATGGGTAAGGGCAAGGGGCCACCGGATCACTGGGTTGCGTCGGTGCTTCCCGGCACGATGCTGTACGAGATTCAGTCGGATGACCGGGCCCTGGTCATCGAGGCGCTGCGGGTCGCGGCCCACAAGCTGCCGATCAAGTGCAAGATCATTTCGCGCGGAGAGATCCAATGAAGAACCACGTCATTGCCGAGCTGACCGAAGTCGAGCTCAAGAAGCGCGAGACTGACTTGCGCGACGAGTTGTTCCGGTTGCGCTTTCAGCACCACACCGGGCAGTTGGCCAGCCCCATCAAGCTGCGCACCACCCGCCGCGAGCTGGCGCGGGTCCTGACCCGCATCCGCGAGCTGGAGCTGGGCATCAACCAGGCGCCGGTCCAGGAATAACGTAGGCGCAATCGTCGCCAGGTCGGGCACAGCCGCCAAGACAGCGGCAAGCCGATACGGAGCTAGGAGCAAGTCATGACGGACAACACAAGTGCCGAGACGATCGACGCGGGCGTGCAGGGCGAGGAGGCGGGCGAGGCCCGTCACCGTCGTCGCCTGACCGGCGTGGTGGTTTCGACCAAGATGGAGAAGACGGCGGTGATCTCGGTCACCCGTATCTTCCTGCACCCCAAGTACCGCAAGTACGTGCGTCGCCGCGCCAAGTACATGGCCCACGACGAGCACGGCCACTGCAGCCTGGGCGACCAGGTGGTGATCGAAGAGTGCCGGCCGATGAGCAAGCACAAGCGCTGGGTCTACAAGACCACGCTGCGCAAGAAGGCCGACTGAGCAAAGGCGCGGGCTGATCTGCGGATCGACCTTCCCTTTTTGCCAAAACGAGTGTACACTACTGCGCCCCGGGGTCCGCTAGTCGGCCTGCCGGGGCGCGGCGCGAAAGGCCGTGACCGGTGGCCCGCAGAGGCCAGCCCGTCAAGAACGGCAAGGAGATTGCGATGATTCAGCAAGAAAGCTACCTGACGGTGGCAGACAACTCGGGCGCCAAGCAGCTGCGTTGCATCAAGGTGCTCGGTGGCAGCAAGCGCAAGTACGCGTCGATCGGCGACATCATCGTCTGCTCCGTTCGCGAAGCGCTGCCCAAGTCCAAGGTGAAGAAGGGCGACGTGGTCAAGGCCGTGATCGTCCGTACCGCCAAGGAAATTGGCCGCGAGGACGGCTCGTACATCAAGTTCGATGGCAACGCCGCCGTGGTCATCAACAACCAGAAAGAGCCAGTCGGCACGCGTATCTTTGGGCCCGTGGCCCGCGAGCTCCGCGCCAAGCGGTTCTCGAAGATCGTTTCGCTGGCTCCCGAGGTCCTGTAATCGCCAGGTGGCGGGAACGCTAAGGTTTTTTGCCGTGAATGCGGTGCGGCGCGCGGGCCAGAGGCCGGCAAGACGTTGATTCGCAAGCGGTGCTGAGAAGGGTGCTTTGATGAGTAAGATTCGCAAGGGCGACACGGTTCAGGTTTTGGCGGGCAAGGACGTCGGCAAGTCCGGCAAGGTCCTGCGCATGGCCAAGGACGGCGAGAAGGTCGTGGTCGAGAAGATCAACATGATCAAGCGCCACCAAAAGGCGCGTCGCCAGAACGAGCCGAGCGGCATCATCGAGAAGGAAGCGCCGCTGCACATCAGCAACGTCGCCCTGGTCAGCCCCACCACCGGCAAGCCGGTGCGCGTCGGCTTCAAGACCATCGAGACGGCCGACGGTCCCAAGAAGGTCCGCGTGGTTCACAAGACCGGCGAGCAGCTCGACCCGGCGTAAGGCCGGCCACGAATTGGCCATCGACCAGTGCGTAAGACGCCGGCCAAGTGCGCCGGTGCGGGCTGGAGCGATGCGCGCCCCGAGTCTTCAACAGGACTCGCTGCCCTGGGCGCCCAAATGGCCTGCCGATCTTGCCGATCGCGCGGCCGCACAAGGAGCCGTACCAGCTTGGTACGGAACACAGCATGGCCTCTCGTCCCAACGCGCCTCGCCTGGCGGAGAAGTACAAGAACGAAATCGTGGCGGCTCTGACCAAAGAGTTCGCCTACAGCAACGCCATGATGGTGCCCCGCCTGCAGAAGGTGGTCATCAACTTCGGCCTGGGCGAGGCCGCGCAGAACCCGAAGATCGTCGACCGCGCCGTGGAGCAGCTGGCGGCTCTGTCGGGTCAGAAGCCCGTGGTCACCCGCGCTCGCAAGTCGATCGCCAACTTCAAGCTGCGCGAAGGCCAGCAGATCGGCGTCAAGGTCACCCTGCGCCGTGATCGCATGTGGGAATTCCTGGACCGCTTGATCTCGGCCGCGCTGCCGCGCGTGCGCGACTTCCGCGGTGTGAGCGCCAAAGGCTTCGACGGCCGCGGCAACTTCACCATGGGCCTGAAAGAGCAGATCATCTTCCCCGAGATCAGCTACGACGCGGTGGACAAGATCCGCGGCATGAACATCACCATGGTGACCACGGCGAGGACCGACGGCGAGAGCCGGGCGCTGCTCACCGCGATGGGCATGCCCTTCCGCAAGTAGGCGGGCTGGCAGCACACGGTTGCGCCCTGGCGGGCGACTCAAGGCTGCGCCCAAGCGGGCGAGCGGAAACGACGCGGTCCTCGCGGACCGGAACAGGTAGAAGATCATGGCCAAGACCTCGAAAATCATTGCCTCGCAGCGCGCTCCCAAGTTCACGGTGCGCGTGCACAATCGTTGCCACCGCTGCGGCCGCCCCAAGGCGTTCATGCGCAAGTTCGCGCTGTGCCGTATCTGCTTCCGCCAGCTGGCCGTGCGCGGCGAGCTGCCGGGTGTGACCAAGGCTTCGTGGTAGTCGGCAACTGCCGTCGCCCGCATCGCGTGAACAGCCCCTTTGTGGGCGAACTTGCAAGAGAAACCTAATGGCCCCCACAGCACGGGGTGCCCAATGGCCCCCAGCGCAAAGGGTGCCGCGAGAGAACCGACCATGTCGACCACCGACCCGATTGCCGACTTCCTGTCCCGCGTTCGCAACGCTCTGATGGCTCGCCACAGCGAAGTGAGCGTGCCCGCTTCGAACATGATTCGTTCGCTGGCCAACATCCTGAAGGACGAAGGCTATGTGACGGAAGTCGCCGAGAGCAGCGACGATCTGCAGGGCAAGCTGAACATCACGCTGCGCTACTGCGCCGACCGCTCGAGCGCCATCTCGGGCCTCAAGCGCGTGTCGCGGCCTGGTCAGCGCAAGTACGTGGGCGTCACCGAGATCCCGCGCGTCAAGAACGGCATGGGCATCGCCATCCTGTCGACTTCGGGCGGCGTGATGACGGGCGCCAAGGCTCGCCAGTCCAAGCTGGGCGGCGAGTTGCTGTGCACCGTTTGGTAAGTCGACGGCGACCCGTGCACGGTTAGTCGGCCGCGGCCCTGGCGATCCGCTCGCTGGGTGGGCCCTAAGGTCGAGTTGTAGTGAGACTGGACCAGACGCGAAGCCGCGCGAGGTCGTTTTGGCCAGCCGAATCCCGCACCCAGGGCGGTGCAGCGGATCATAGGGGCCCGAGGGTGTGATGGCAGAAGAGAAGATCGTTTTGTCGCGCGTGGGCAAGGCCCCGGTGCAGATTCCCGCCAAAGTGACCGTGACCGTCAAGGGCGACGTGGTCGCAGTTCAGGGCCCGCTCGGCAAGCTCGAGCGCACCTTCAAGGGTGTGACTTTTGAGCAGCAGCAGGGCCAAGTGGTGGTGCACCCCACCGAGCAGACCCGCACGGGCAAGGCGCTGCACGGGCTGGGCCGCAACCTGTTCCGCAACATGGTCCAGGGCGTGACGGCTGGCTACAAGCGCGAGCTGGATGTGCTGGGCGTCGGCTTCAAGGTTGAACTGGTGGGCCAGGCCCTCAAGTTCTCGATCGGCTACTCGCACCAGGTCAACTACGTCCTGCCGGCCGCGGTCCAGTGCAAGCTCGACAAGGGCACGCACATCGAGCTGACCTCGATCGACAAGGAGCTACTGGGTCAGACGGCGGCCAACATTCGCGCGCTGCGCACCCCTGAGCCCTACAAGGGCAAGGGCATCCGCTACAGCGACGAGAAGGTTCGTCAGAAGGCCGGCAAGTCCGGTGGTAAGGGCGGCAAGAAGAAGTAGTCGGCGGCTGCAGCGGTTGCAGCCCGACTCGTCGCATCGCGGCATCGAGTCCTGGTTCGCCAGGTCTCCGGCGTGGTCCCGCCCACTGCGCCGCCTGCAAGGGGAGCCGCAGCTGAGGAAATACAATGCTGATCAAGAAGTACACAGAGGCGCGCGAGCACCGCAAGGTCCGCCAGCGCTACACCCTCAAAGGCACCGCCGAGCGGCCGCGCATGTCGGTTTTCCGTTCGGCCAAGCACATCTACGTGCAGATCATCGACGACGAGAGCGGCACCACGCTGGCTTCGGCGTCGACCGTCGAGCCGGCGCTGCGCAACCTGGAAGGCGACAAGACCGCCGCGGCTATCGCCGTGGGCAAGTTGGCCGCCGAGCGCGCGTTGGCCAAGGGCTTGACCAAGCTGGTGTTCGACCGCAACGGCTTCCGCTACACCGGCCGCGTCGCTGCGGTGTCGAAGATCGCCCACGAAATGGGCTTGTTGAGCAAGGAAGGCTACCAGAGCGGCGCGAGCGCCGGCGAGACGCAGGAGTAAGGCATGGCTGCTGAGAATACCAATACGGGTCGCGATCAGGGTCGCGGTCAGCGTGAGAACCGTCAGCCGCGCCGCGAGCCGCGCGAGGCCGAGCGGGACGAATTCGGCAGCGCCACGATCGCCGTCAACCGCACCGCCAAGGTGGTCAAGGGTGGTCGTCGGTTCTCGTTCTCCGCGCTGATCGTCGTCGGCGACGGCAAGGGCAGCATCGGTATCGGCATGGGCAAGGCGTCGGAAGTTCCCGAGGCCGTGCGCAAGGGCACCGATCAGGCCAAGAAGAGCATGTTCCTGGTGCCGCTGGTCAAGGGCACCATTCCGCACGATGCCATCGGCCACTACGGCGCGGGCGAAGTGCTGCTCAAGCCCGCCGGCAAAGGTACTGGCGTCATCGCCGGTGGTCCCGTCCGTGCAGTGCTGGAGCAGGCCGGCGTGCGCGACGTGGTGACCAAGTGCATCGGCAGCAACAACCCGCACAACGTGGTGCGGGCGACGCTGGATGCTCTGAAGCAGCTGCGCACGGTCGAAGTCGTGGCCAGCCGCCGCGGCAAGTCGGTCGAAGAGATCCGCGGCTAGTCGGCGTGGCGAGCGAAAGTCGGTGCCCGGCACCGGCCGCCGTACGCCACGTTGGATTGCCGACCACGCCGCCTTGCCTCGCAGGGCTGCTGTCCCTATACTCTCGCACCCCGCGGTTCATGGCCGCGGTCGTGCGAGGCAACTCTGGGCCCACCGCGCACCGCGGCACACTGCCCGGCCCGGCGCAAAGCCTGGCTCGGCGTCCAGCTCCGGCCCCGCACCCAGACGGTCGAGTCGTCAAGTCGGCTCGCCGAAAGGCCCTGGGGGTGCTCGCACCGGCGACCGGCAGGCTGCTGGAGTGGGCGACAAGTCAAAGTACGCACGATCGTACGTTAGTTTGAGAGGATACGATGAACGAGCTCAGCCAACTCAAAGCCCCCCGCGGTGCCAATCGCGCCCCCAAGCGCCTGGGTCGCGGCCCAGGGTCGGGCCTGGGTAAGACGGCCGGTCGCGGTCACAAGGGTCAGCTGGCCCGCAAGTCGCCCGACGTCGGCAACGGCTTCGAGGGCGGCCAGATGCCGATCCAGCGCCGTCTGCCCAAGATCGGCTTCACCAACATCTTCCGCACTCACTTGGCCTCGGTCAACGTGGGCGATCTGGTGATCTTCGAAGCCGGCGCGCGCGTCGACGAAGCCGCTCTGCGCACCGTGGGCCTGGTCCGCGGCCGCTGGGACGGCGTCAAGATCCTGGGCGACGGCGAGCTGGACCGTGCGCTGACCGTGGTCGCGAGCAAGTTCAGCCAGTCGGCGTCGGACAAGATCGCGGCCGCCGGCGGCAAGGCCGAAGCCATCGGCTAACGGTGGGCGGGCGGCCAGGGCGGGCTCAGCCTGGCCCAAGGTCGACCGGCTCACCCACGGGCGCAGCGGCGCCACCCCGGCCGGCCACAGGCACGACTCCGGGGAGCGTCACACGGCCCAGCCGGTACGCGGATGAGCCAGTACGCGGTGCGGCGAAGTGGCCCTGAACAGCGGCTAGCTGATTCGTCAGGGCAGAGCGGGTACAACCACCCGTCGCGACGCCGGACCTGAACGCAGGAGGTACCCCGTGGCGAACGTCGTCGCCAACATCGCCCGCGTGCCAGAACTCAAGGCACGTATTCTGTTTTCGCTGCTCATGCTGGCGGTGTACCGCATTGGTGTGTTTGTCACCGTGCCGGGCGTTGACCGTCAGGTCATGGCCGATTACATGAACACTCGGGGCGGCAGCGGTCTGCTGGGCATGTTCGATCTGTTCTCGGGCGGCGCCTTGCAGAACATCTCGATCTTTGCCTTGGGCATCATGCCTTACATCTCGTCCAGCATCATTTTGCAGCTGCTGACGGTGGTGGTCCCGGCGGTCGAGCGCCTGAACAAAGAGGGCGAGGCCGGCCGCCGCAAGATCAACCAGTGGACGCGCTACGGCACGGTGCTGCTGTCGATCATCCAGGGCGGCGCCTTGGCGATCTGGCTGGAAGGCGTGAATTCGCAAGCGCTTGGCGGCGCGGTTTCGACCGGCGGTTGGGGCTTCCGCTTCCTCTGCGTGCTCTCGCTGACCACCGGTACGACCTTCATCATGTGGCTGGGTGAGCAGATCACCGAGCGCGGCATCGGCAACGGCATCTCGCTGGTCATCTTTGCCGGTATCGTGGCGGGCCTGCCGCGCGCCGTGCAGCAGACCTTCGAGCTCGTCAAGAACGGCCAAATTCCGATCCCGATCCTGTTGATGATCGGTGCGGTCATCATCGCCGTCACCGCCATCATCGTGTACTTCGAGAGTGCGCAACGCCGCATCCTGGTTCAGTATGCCAAGCGCGTGGTCGGCCGTCAGGTCATCCAGGGCGCCAACTCGTACCTGCCGCTGAAGGTCAACTCGGCCGGCGTGATTCCGCCGATCTTCGCCTCGTCGATCTTGATGTTCCCGGCGACGCTGGCGAACTTCTTCCCCAATGCCAGCGTCCTGGTGGCGGCGGTCAACAGCCTGTCGCCGGGTCACCTGCTCTACAACGCCATGTACGTGGCCCTGATCGTGTTCTTCTGCTACTTCTACACCGCCGTCACCTTCAACCCGGTGGACGTGGCCGACAACCTCAAGAAAGGTGGCGGCTTTGTTCCGGGCGTGCGCGCCGGCAAGAAGACCGCCGAGTACATCGATCGGGTTCTTTCGCGCATCACGTTTGGCGGCGCGATCTACATCAGCGCGGTGTGCGTGCTGCCCGCGTTCTTGACCCAGAACTTCAACGTGCCGTTCTACTTTGGCGGCACGTCGCTCCTCATCGTGGTGGGCGTCGCCATGGACACGGCCCGCCAGATCGAGAGCCACTTGATCACCCGCTCGTACGAAGGCTTCGGCGGTGAGCGCGGTCCGCGAGTGCGCGGCCGTCGCACCGACGACATCATGTAGAGGCGGACCATGAGCGGCACCGCAGGCAAGCGCAGTCAGAAGATCATCTTGGTGGGTCCCCCTGGCGCAGGCAAGGGTACGGTAGCCAAGGGTTTGGTGGACCGCTTTGGATTGTGCCACCTGTCGACCGGCGACATGCTGCGCGCGGCGGCGGCGGCCGGCACCGAGGTGGGGCTGCTGGCCAAGTCCTTCATGGACAAGGGCGCGTTGGTGCCCGACAGCGTGATGGTCAGCCTGATCGAAGAGCGCGTGCAGCAGCCCGACTGCCGCAGCGCCGACGGCACGCCGGCCTTCATGCTGGATGGCTTCCCGCGCACTCTTCCGCAGGCAGATGCGCTGCAAGAGCGCGGTCTGGCGCCAGATTTGGTGGTGTTCATCGACGTGCCGGGCGACGCGATCGTCCGGCGCCTGTCGGGTCGGCGCACCTGCCCGGCTTGCGGCAACGTCCACCACGTGGAATTTGCGCCGCCCAAGGTAGAGGGCATCTGCGATCGTTGCGGGGGCGCGTTGGTGCACCGTAGCGACGACCACGAAGCGACGATTCGCAAGCGGCTCGACGCGTTCGAGCTGCAGACCTCGCCGCTGGTGCAACGCTACGGCGCGATGATCGAAAGGGTGGACGGCACGCAGAAGCCCGACGAGGTGATGCGGTCCGTGGTGATGGTGATGCAACGCCACGGCTACGCCGGCTAGGACAGGTAGGTAGGCGTCGATCGCCGCGGCGGAGGTTCGCCGGGGTGAGTTTCGAAGAGAGCGAAACGACTAGGTAATCGCGCTGCGGCAGGACCGTGCGGCGCGGGCGAACGGAGTGGGAGCGGGTCCGTCCCAGGAGCGGCAATGTCGAAGGACGACGCCATTGAAGTAGAAGGGACGGTGCTCGAGCCCCTGCCGAACGCGATGTTCCGCGTGCAGCTCGAGAACGGCCACAAAGTGCTGGCCCACGTGTCCGGCAAAATGCGTATGCATTTCATCCGGATTCTGCCCGGCGACAAGGTCAAGGTGGCGCTGAGCCCCTACGACCTGACCCGCGGGCGCATTACGTACCGCGCCAAGTAGTAGCGGTAGGGCCGGCGGCAGGCGACCCAACGGGGCAACCCGGCCGGTCATGGGCGACGCGAGGCAAAAAGGGCCTTTCCAATCGCAGCCGCCAAGTGTATACTAGTGCGCCCCGCTGGCCGGCCTTGTCGGTCGAGACCGGATTGGGGCCGTCAACGAACAGGTAAGTCGATGAAAGTGCGAGCATCCGTCAAACCGATCTGCGATCAGTGCCGTGTCGTCAAGCGCCGTGGCGTGATCCGCGTCATTTGCACCACGCCCAAGCACAAGCAGCGCCAGGGCTGAATCGATCGCGAGGGCGATCGCCGGACGAACCGGTTTCTGTCGCTCGATGTCGCGTAACTGCCGCCCAACTGGTGGCGCACGTGGAGAGTTCTCATGGCCCGTATCGCAGGTGTGGACCTGCCCCGCAACAAGCGCATCGAGATCGCCCTTCGGTCGATCTACGGCGTGGGTCCCAAGGTTGCCGTGGATGTGTGCAACAAGGCTGGCGTTCCCCTGGGGCGCAAGGCCGACGAGTTGACTGAAGTCGACATCGTCCGCATCCGTGACGTGCTCGAAAATCAGTACAAGGTCGAAGGTGATCTGCGCCGCCAAGTGGCGCTGGACATCAAGCGGCTGATGGACCTGGGCTGCTACCGTGGCCTGCGTCACCGCAAGGGCCTGCCGGTCCGCGGCCAGCGCACCCACACCAACGCGCGCACCCGCAAGGGCCCGCGTCGCACCGCCATCAAGAAGAAGTAGGCGCTTTTCGGGGCCCAGTGCGTAACTGGGCCAGGGTAGGATCAGAATGGCTAGTGGAAACCAGCAGAGCAAGGCGGCGGCCGCGCGCGCCAAGAAGCGCGTCAAGAAGAACGTGCAGACCGGCGTGGTGCACATCGCCTCGACCTTCAACAACACCATCGTCACCGTCACCGACGTGGCCGGCAATACGCTGTCCTGGTCGTCGTGCGGACGCCGTGGCTTCAAGGGTTCGCGCAAGTCGACCCCGTTCGCCGCGCAGATGTCGGCCGAAGACGCGGTCAAGCGCGCTCAGGAGCACGGCGTCAAGACGGTTTCGGTGTTGGTCAAGGGCCCGGGCACCGGTCGCGAAGCCGCTCTGCGCGCGCTGACCAACGCCGGCCTGCGCGTCACCACCATTCGCGACGTTACGCCGGTGCCCCACAACGGCTGCCGGCCGCCCAAGCGCCGCCGCGTCTAGTCCCTGCGCAGCTCGCACCGCGCCTTCCATGGGCGAAGGCGGGGCAAGCAGTGCTTTACCCAGGGCTTGAATTGGTCCGCAGTCCCTTGCCTACGCGCGCCTGAAGCGGCCGCCCAGGGCAAACCCGGACAAGACCAAGCCTGCCGCCAGATCCGGCGCAGGTGCCCGAACCCAGCCCTCGGCCAAGGCCACCGGACAGTGCAAGTTCACTGGGGCGTGGCGACCGAGTATTTGGAGCGAACATGGCACGTTACGTTGGTCCCGCATGTCGTCTGTGCCGCCGGGAAGGCTTGAAGCTGTTCCTCAAGGGCGAGCGCTGCTACACCGAGAAGTGCGCTGTTGAGCGCCGCAACTACATCCCCGGCCAGCACGGCCAGGCCCGCCACGGCAAGATCTCGGAGTACGGCCGCCAGCTTCGCGAGAAGCAGAAGGTCAAGCGCATCTACGGTATCCAAGAGAAGCAATTCCGCGGCTACTACGAGAAGGCCAGTTCGGCCAAGGGCGTGACCGGCGAATTGCTGCTGGCGTTCCTGGAGCGTCGTCTGGACAACGTGGTGTACCGCCTGGGCTTTGCCACCAGCCGCGCCGAGGCCCGTCTGCTGGTTCGCCACGGCCACGTCCTGCTGAACGGCAAGGCCTGCGACATCCCGTCGCTGGTCGCCCGTGCTGGCGACGAGGTCAAGATCCGGGACAAGTCCAAGGAGATCGCTCGCATCGTCGAGTCGGTTGAGGCCGTGGACCGCCGCGGCGTGCCGGCGTGGTTGACGCTGGATCGCAAGGGTCTCTCCGGCAAGTTGCTGACGCTGCCCACCCGCGGCGACATCACCATGCCCATCGAAGAGCGGCTCATCGTCGAGTTGTACTCGAAGTAGTCCACTCGGGACGAACACAGCCCGGCGCCCGCGATGTGGCGTTTGGGCTGGCTGACTGGCTGGCCGGGTGACCCGGTCGGTCGATGAACGCGAGGAGATTCCATGCAGCGGAATTGGAAGAACCTGATTCGCCCCAAGGCGCTCGAAGTCGTCGAGTTGACCGACACCTACGGCAAGTTCCAGGTCGAGCCCCTGGAGCGCGGCTATGGCCAGACCCTGGGCAACAGCCTGCGGCGCGTCCTGTTGTCGAGCATTCGCGGTGCGGCGATCACGGGCGTGCGCATGGCGGCGCTGGGCAAGGTGGTGCGCGAGGACGACAACGGCAAGGGCAAGGTCCAGCGCCGGATGGTCGAGCAGATGCAGTCGGCGCTGCACGAATTCCAGGCGCTCCCCGACGTGGTCGAGGACGTGACCGAGATCGTGCTGAACCTGAAGGAAGTCAACCTGCGCCTGGACGGCGAAGGCCCCGAGCTGATTCAGCTGGTCGCGGAAGCGCCGGCCGGTTCGCTGCCCCTGAAGGTCACCGCCGGTGCCCTGCAGGTGCCCGCGCACCTGACCGTGCTCAACCCTGACCTGCACCTGATGACGCTGGAGCCGGGTGGCCGGGTGGAAATGGAGCTCAACGTCAAGGAAGGCGTGGGCTACATCCCCGCCAGTCGCGACGAGGCCGAGGATGCGCCGGTCGACCTGCTGCCGATCGATGCGATCTTCACGCCGGTGCGCCGCGTCAATTTCCGCGTGACCAACGCCCGCGTGGAAAACCGCACGGACTACGACAAGCTGACCCTGGAAGTGTGGACCAACGGCGCCATCGACCCCGAGACGGCGGTCAGCGTGGCGGCCAAGATCATGCGCGACCAGCTCAAGGTCTTCGTCAGCTTTGACGATGAAGAGGACGCCGAGCTCGAAGAGGGCAACGGCGGCGTGCTCGACATCGCCCCGCTGAACGAGAACCTGTGGAAGTCGATCGAGTCGCTGGAGCTGTCCGTGCGCTCGGCCAATTGCCTGCAGAACGCCAACATTCGCTGCGTGGGCGAGCTGGTGCAGAAGACCGAGAGCGAGATGCTGAAGACCAAGAACTTTGGTCGGAAGTCGCTCAAGGAAATCAAGGACATCTTGGAGACGATGGGCCTGTCGCTGGGCATGCGCGTCGAGGGCTTTGACCCCGACCGTCCGCCGCCGCCGGCCGCCGCGTAGTCGCCGGAGTTGGTCGAAGTACTGATACGTACACGAGAATAAGGCGTTGGCCGTGTAGGCCGCGCCGCTGAGTTGAGGATATCATGCGTCACAAAGTCAGTGGTCGCCGGCTGGGCCGGGAGACCTCGCACCGCCGGTCGATGTTGCGGAACCTGTGCAAGTCGCTCATCAACCATGGTCGCATCGCCACCACCATCGCCAAGGCCAAAGAGCTGCGCACGGTGATCGAGCCGATGGTCACCATGGCCAAGGACGATTCGATCCACCACCGCCGCTTGGTGTTCGCCGAGCTGCGCGACAACGGCTTGGTGACCAAGCTGTTCAACGAGCTGGCGCCGAGGTTTGCCGGTCGGCCGGGTGGCTACACCCGCGTGCTCAAGACCGGTGCGCGCTCGGGCGATGCCGCCGAAATGGCGATCATCGAGTTCGTCTAGTTCCGCCACGGCGGTGTCGCCGCGCGGATGCGTTGCGGGATCGGTGCGGTAGAACGAGTCGCTGCAATCGGGCAAAAGCCTGGACCGCAAGGTCTGGGCTTTTGTCGTTTGTGGGCCAAGTTTGAAATCCGCTGGAATCGGCTGGGAAACTCCGAGATGGCTTGGCGTCCGCGCCGGGGTTCTTTGGAATCCTGCGGCCCGCAAGAGCAGCTGCGAACGGACGATTGCCCTGCGCCGAACGGCTGCCCCTGCGGGCCCGCGTCTTCGTGCTACCGCGGCTGCTCGGGGTCGAGCGGATACGGCGGCACTGGGTAGAACGGCCAGTAGTCGGGCACTTCGACGCATGTGTCGACGCCTTGGCACTGGCCCTGGTGGCAGGTGGTGGCGACGGTGCATTTGTCGAAGTCTTCGCAAGCGGCGCCGTCGGCAACGATGCTGCGCACGCACGCTCCGCGGACGCAGTGCGCTTCCATGCAGAGTCCGGACCACAGCGCGCATTGCCCATCGGCCTTGCATTGCTCGGGGACTGGCCCGCCGGGGGACAGCGGCGGCAGCTTGAAGTCCGGAGACAGGGCCACGGTGCCCGCGTAGGGCGTGGCAAAGCGGATGGTGCCTTCGGTTGTATGCGTGGGTGTCTCCGCGGCAGGCGTCGTGGAGTCACACGCGGGGCAGAGGAAGAAGACCACTGCCAGGAGCCTCCAAGGGATGTATCTCATAGCCTACCTCCTGGGGCGTGTGCGGCTTGCTTCGCAACTCGCGGACGCCACTCGGTTACTACGCGCTGCATAGGTCGTGCCAAGCGCCAGCGGGCCACAGGAGCCACGTGGTGGAACGCCGACAACGACTGGAGTTGCAGGGAGGAATCCGGGTTGGGGCCGGGATGGTGCGGGTGTTTTTCCCAGGGATTGGTGCGATTTCACCCGTGCGGCAAGGCTGCGGCGGTCACGTGCCGAGCCAGCGGTAGCCAACGTGGCGGACAGTCTGCAGGCGACCGGCTTCGTTGCCCAAGGCGGCCCGCAGACGCCGCACGTGGATGTCGATGGTGCGCGCCGTGCCGTTGTAGGCATCGCCCCAGACGCGTTGCAGCAACTGCTCGCGCGACAGCGCCCGTTCGGCGTTTTGCACCAGGTAGCGAAGGAGCGCGAATTCCTGGGGCGTGAGGCTGAGATTGCTGCCATCCAGGTAGGCCACGCGCGCCTGGAGGTCCAGCGACAAGGCACCCGAGCGCAGCGCACTTTCGCGCACTCGCCGCTGCGCCACCAGCCGCTCGACCCGGACCGACAGCTCTTGGGTGGCGAAACCGCGCAACACGAAATCAGTGCAGGTCAGACCCGAGGCCACGTGCACGTTGTCGGGGTCCAGGACCACCAACCAGGGCACGCGCGCCAGCACCGGGTGGTTGGCCAGCAGCGCGCCCAGCGGCTCGACGGGGCGCAGGGGCGCCGGCTCCAAGACGACCATATCGGGCGGCAGGGCGATCGGGCAGTCCAGGTAAGTGCCGCGCAGCACCCGCGTGGTCAGCGCCACCGGCAGGGCCGCAAGGCTGCGCTTGGCCGGGGACTGCTCGCCGAGCTCGGTAAACAGGAATACGCGTCGCACCGCGCCTCGGCTTGGACTTGCCGGCCAGCGCCGCCTCGGCCAGACTCGCGGCGGCACCGGCAGGTCGGTAGCCGAGAGTCTAGTCGATGTCTGAGAGTGCGACCATGCCAGCCGCCCGACCGAGACCAGCAGCCTGGCGCGGGTGGGCGTTTGGGCTGGCCAGCGGCGTGCTGCTGTGGGCGGCCTATCCCTCGCTGGGCTGGTGGCCGCTGGTGTGGCTGGGCTACGGCCCGCTGCTGGGGTGGATCGAGGCCGATCGCCCAAGCTGGCGGCGAGCCTTTGGCGCGGGTTGGCTGGCGGGCACCGTGCTGCATGGCGGCGTATTTGCGTTCTTGGCCTACACCCTGCGCGAGATGAGCGGGTTGCCCTATCTAGTGGGTTGGGTTGTGGTGGTTCTGCACGCGGCGGCGATGGGGCTGCATCAAGCGCTCTTTGCGGCACTGGTGGCGGCGACCGCAGTTCCGGGACGGCGGGCGCTGCCTCGGGCTGGGCAGACGGCGCTGCTGCTGGCGGTGTGCGAGTTCGCCTTGCCGTGGCTGTTCCGCTGGTACCTGGGCAACGTGCTGTTCCGTCAGCCGCTGTGGATGCAGTTGGCCGACGTGGTCGGCGTGATCGGCGTGTCGGCGGCGGCGGTGGCGGTGACCAGCCTGCTGGTGCGGGCGTGGCTGGATCGCAATTGGCGGCCGCTGGGCTTGGCCTTGGGGCTGCTGGCGTCGTGGGCGGGCTACGGGGCGATGCGCTTGGCGCAGGTGGACGCCGCGCCCGCGACGGGGCAGTTTGCGGCGGTCATGGTGCAGCACAATGCCACGTTGGAAGAGAAACGCGCCAAACAAGCCGCGCAGCGCTGGCCGATGCTGGATCGCCTGGAGCAACTGACCAAACAAGCCGAGGCGGCGGGTCAATTGCGCAATGCCGACGCGGTGATCTGGCCCGAAGGTGCCTATCCGCTGTTTTGGGTGGCCGACGATGTGCGGCCGACCGCGGCCAAACAGCCCACCAAGGCGAGCAAGGCGGCGCTCCAGGGCAAGGCGCGGCTGCTTGCGTTTGCCCAGAGCCTGCCGGTGCCGCTGCTCACGGGATCGCTGCGGCATCGCGACCCCTTGTGGCGCGATCCGGGGCACAACTCCGCGCTGGTCCTGGGTTCGGACGGCGAACGCTGGACGTACGACAAGCGGATTCTGCTGGCCTTTGGCGAGTACCTGCCGGGCACGGGGCTGTTTCCGCAGCTCAAAGGCGCCATCGAAGGCATCTCGGAGTTTGCGCCGGGAGCGACATCGGGCCTGGTGCAGCTCGGCCGCGCCCAGGTGCTGGTGAACATCTGCTACGAGGCGCTGTTTTCTGAGTTCTTGCGCAGCGAGCTGGGCGACGCGCAAGTGCTGGTCAACCTGACCAACGACCTGTGGTTCGGTCCGCCGCCCGCTGGCGAACTGCACCTGATGGTGCAACAGGCGCGCGCGGTGGAGCTGCGGCGGCCGCTCTTGCGCAGCACCGTGTCGGGTATCACCGCCTGGACCGATGCGGCCGGGCGCTTCTTGGGCGAGACGCGCGTGGGCGAGGCCACAGCGGTGCGGGCAGAGGTCAAGCTGGCGGATCTCAGTAGCCCCTATCGGCTGTGGGGCGACCTGCCGCTGTGGCTGGCGACGCTGAGTTGCGTGGCGTGGCTGGGCTGGCAGCGGCGCAAGCGGCGCACGGTCGCACCAAAATAGCTTTCGCTTATGCGGGCTTCCACTGCGCCAGCGACTTGAGCGCGCGCCCCCGCACCTGGCCCTGCAGCCACCCCGACCAGCCCATCAGCAGCCCGATCGGACCCAGCGCCTGCCGCGACCAGCGCCAGAAGGGGAACACGTCGCGATGCTCGACGATCAGGCCGCGCGCCAGATCAACGAACAAGGTGGCCTGGATGACGTTGACGACCGGCCGACCTGTCGCCGAAAACGTATAGTGCGCCGTCCATTGCGCGCTGACCTGCGCTCGACCGTCGCGATCGGTGGCCCGCTCGGCGCGGTCGAGCACCACCCGCAAGTCCTTGCCTTGTTGGCACAACATCTGCCACATGCGGCCGGCGTCGACACCGCTGAGGGTGCCGAAAGCGCCGTCGCTGAACACCGCGTCGGGCGCATAGAGCGCGGCCATTGCTGCCCCATCGCGGCGGGCAAAGGCGCTGTAGAATTGCTGGACTAGCTGAACAGCTGGGTCCGCCGAAGCGGCCTCGCGGACGGACATGGGCGACTCACAGACCGCATGGGCGGCCCCCAAGCATAGCAGGCAACCGCGCGCCGCCAACCGCCGAGGCGGATAGCTGGGGCCGGACGCGGACTTGGGCCGCGGCAGTCCAGGTGGGAAGGCGAGCCTACGGCCGATGCAACAGTGGACAGGCCCGCGCAGGCCGGCGATACTACCGCGCTTTGCTCCGGAGCTGGCCATGACCCGATCGACCCCTGCCAAACCACCCAAGAGCGGCGAACGCCTGCAGAAGTTCCTGTCGCGCTGCGGAATTGCCTCGCGCCGCGCGGCCGAGGAGCTGATCGTCCAAGGGCGGGTGGAAATCAACGGCAACGTGGCCGACCAACTGGGCGTGCGCGTGGACCCGTTTGGCGACGAGGTTCGGCTGGACGGCGAGCGCCTCAAGATGCCCGCCAAGCGCCTGCTGCTCGTGCTGAACAAGCCGGTCGGCTTCTTGTGCGCGGCCAGCGATCCCGAAGGCCGACCGCTGGTCTATCACCTGGTGCCCAAGGATCAGGCGCTGCGTTCGATCGGTCGCTTGGACTTCAATACAGAAGGCGTGCTGCTGTTCACCAACGACGGCGACCTGGCCGAGCGCCTGGGCCACGCCCGCTACGCGGTGCAGCGCGTGTACGAAGCCCGTGTGCGCGGCATTCCGACGGAAGAGACCTTGGCGCGGCTGCGGCAAGGGGTGCGCCTGGAAGACGGGCCGGCGCGCGCCGAGCAGGTCGACCTGGTCAAGCAGACCGAGAGCAACGCTTGGCTGCGCTTGACGTTGACCGAGGGCCGCAATCGCGAAGTGCGCCGCCTGCTCGAGCGCGTGGGCCACCCGGTGGTGCGGCTGCGGCGCGTGTCGTTTGCCGGCGTGACTGCGGCAGGGCTGGCGCTGGGGCAGTGGAAGACCCTGGAAGACAACGAGATCGAGCAGCTGCGTACGCGCGGCCACATCGGCGCCTTTGAGCTGCCGCCCGACCCGCGGCGCAAGGCGGCCAAGGCGCCCGGATTGTCGACCGGGCCGGGACCCAGCGATACGCCGCAGCGGCGCGGGGCAGGGCGCGGGCAGCTGGCCAAGAAATCCTTGCCGATCGATAGTTTGCCACCACCCAAGAAGCCTTCACGCGGCCGACGACCCGCGGCACCGACCGGTAGGAGCGAGCGCTCGCCTGGTTTGCCGCCACCCAGCCGCCGCGGACGCAAACGCTAGCGGGAGAGTACTTTGAAACCGACCAAGATCACGTGTGTCGTGGGCGCACGCCCCAACTTCATGAAGGTGGCGCCAGTGTACTTGGCGCTGCGCGCGCGCGGCCTGGACGTCCGCCTGGTCCATACCGGCCAGCACTACGACGCCAAGATGTCGCAGATCTTCTTTGACGATCTGGGGATGCCCCGGCCCGACGCGTTCTTGGGCGTCGGTTCGGGCAGCCACGCCGAGCAAACGGCGAAAATTCTGACGCTTTTTGAGCAAGACTGCCTGGCGTTTCAGCCCGAGCTGGTGCTGGTGGCGGGCGACGTCAATTCGACGATCGCCTGCGCGCTGGTGGCGAGCAAGCTGGGCGCCGCGGTGGGCCACATCGAAGCCGGCCTGCGATCGCGCGATTGGGCGATGCCCGAAGAGATCAACCGGGTGCTGACCGATCACGCCTCGGACCTGCTGCTGACCCCCAGCCCGGACGGCGACGCCAACCTGAAGGCCGAGGGCATTGCCGACTGGCGGATCCGCTTTGTGGGCAACTGCATGATCGACAGCCTGCGCACGCACTTGGAGCGGGCTTTGGCGCTGCAACCGTGGCTGGAGCTGGGGCTGGCGGCCAAGGGCTACGCGGTGGCGACGCTGCACCGGCCGTCGAACGTGGACGACCCGGCGCAACTGGCCAAGCTGGTGGCCGGATTGGGCGAGATGTCGGCGCAGCTGCCGGTGCTGTTTCCGATCCATCCGCGCACGCAAAAGCGTATGGAAGATGCCGGTTTGGCTGTTCCCCGCGGCGTCAAGCTGGTGGAGCCGATGGGCTACCTGCAGTTCTTGGGCACCATGGCGCAGGCCAAGCTGGTGGTCACGGACTCGGGCGGCATTCAAGAGGAAACCACCGCGCTGGGCGTGCCGTGCCTGACGCTGCGGGCGAACACGGAGCGGCCCATTACCATCAGCGAGGGCACCAACACGCTGCTGGGCGTGGACCCGGCCAAGCTGGGCCCCGCCGTGGCAGACATCCTTGCGACCGGCGGCAAGGCCGGGCGCGTGCCCGACAAATGGGACGGCAAGGCCGCCGAGCGCATTGCTGACGTGGTGCAGGCCGGCTTTGGCACGCTCCTCGAGGCCTCTGCGCAATGACCCCCAGGGTCCGCTGGCTGCTGGGCGGCGCGGGACTGGCCCTGCTGGCGCTGCTGGCCTGGTGGTGGCTCGGCGATGCCGTGCGTCGCTCGCCGTGGCAGGCGGCTGCCTGGTTGCCCAAGGACGCGGAAGTCCAGGTGTGGACAGCGCCTTTGGGCGAGGTGGCCACCGGCGCGCACGCGCTGGCCGCCCGCGTGCAGGGTCTGGGCGGTGTGGTCGACGCCGTGAAACTCGCCAGTGGGGTTGATTTTTCGGACGCGGACGCCGTGGAGCGGGCCGGCCTGCGCGCCGACGCCGGGCTGGCGCTGACTCTTTGGCAGGGCGCGGTGTGGACGGCGGTGCCGGTGACCGGGCAGGCGGGGGTAGACCACCTGCTGGAGCAGCTGCGCCGGCGCGGCTATGGCGTCAGTCCGGCCAAAGGGGATGCCCACGGCCGCCACTGGGCCGTTGCCGACCGGCTTGGCCAACATAGCGATTTTTTGCGGGTCTGGCATGTCGACGGCGCGGCGCTGGTGCGGCTGCCGCTGGACCCAACGCCCGCGCAGACGGCCGATGCCGCGCTGGACGCCTATCTGGCGGCCGCCAAGCTGACGCCGGGCGACCTGGGCGAACGGCCCGGAAGTGTGCATGTCCGCTGGATGTTGGCTGGTTCCACTGGCTTCGCGGCCCAGGCCAAGGCCGCCGGTCACGCCGCCTTGGGCCCGGCGGACTTGGTGTTCGGCGGCGTCATCGAGCGCACCCAGGCGGCGACCTTGGACGTGAGCGCCGACAGCGCTGGCGTGCGCGCGACTTTGCGAATGGAGGCGGGCACCGACAAACTCAAGGACATGGCGGACTATCATGTCGGTTTTGTCCCCGCTGGCGCCGAGCTGGCGGTGGGCGATCTGCTCCCCGACGAGACCCCGCTGCTGCTGCGCCTGCGCGTCAACCCGGCGCTTTGGTCGATGCTGCCCGGTCCCGTGCAGAATGCGGTGCTGCCCAGCACGGCGCTGCAGGCGCTGCACCCCGCGCTGACCGGCGTGGATGCCCGCCAAATGCTGAGCGATTTTGATGGTCAGTTGGCGCTTGGGCTGTTGGCGGTGGCCGACAGTGTGCCCCTGGACCCGGCAATTTGGCCGCGCTTGGACTGGCACACGGCGCTGCGGCCGTTTGTAGTCGCTTCGTTCAAGAGTGACACGGCGGCCAAGGGTTGGCTGGATCGGCTGCGGTCGGCAGTGCAGGCCAGCGCCCAGCAGGGCGGCGGTGAGCAAGTGCTGCCGCACACGCAAGGCAGCTGGGGTGGCTTTTCCGCAAGTGGTCCCGGGGCGCCGTGGTGGCTGCTGCAGCGCGGCCGGGCGCTGGCCTGGCTGGCCGGTCAGGGCACCGGCGACGATCTGCGCCGGCTGGCCGAGGGCAAATTCCCAACCTTGGACAAGGCGGCGGCGCTCGATGGCGAAAAACAGCTGGTGGCGGGCTCGCAGCGCGGCGATGGGCTGCTGGTGGCCACCCCGCGTCTGGTTCGGTCGCTGCGGCGGCGCGGCGTTCCCGAGTATGCGACGGGCCTCATCGGCGCGATCGCGAGCGTGGCGGTCACTATCGAATTGCTGAACGATGCTCTGGTGGTGCAGGCGATCCTGCGCCCCAGCGACGCCGACGCCGAGGCCAGCCCCGACGTCCACGGCGCCGGGGAGGCCCCATGAGCGGTCGGCCCCTGGCCATCGATGCCCGCCAGTTGGTCCGCACTTTTGCGGTCGAGGGCCGGCAGATTCGTGCCTTGGACGGCGTGGATCTGCAGGTGCAGCGGGGTGAATTCGTCGCGGTGGTCGGGCGCTCGGGCGCCGGCAAGTCGACGCTGCTGAACCTGATCGGCGCGCTAGACCGCGGCTACACCGGGCACTTGCAGGTGCTGGGCCAGTCGCTGCGCGAGCTGCCCGATCGGGCGCTGTCGCAGTTCCGCAACCAGCAGATTGGCTTTGTGTTTCAGGCTTTCAACCTGTTGCCCGGCCTGAGCGTGGGCGACAACGTGATGCTGCCGGCGAGTTTTGGCGCCAAGCTCAGCCCCGCCGAGGTGCAGCGCCGTGCCGAAAACCTGCTGCAGGAGCTGGGGCTTGGCGACCGCTTCCGCCAGCTGCCCAGCCAGATGTCGGGCGGTGAGCGGCAGCGGGTGGCGATCGCCCGGGCGCTGCTGCTCGAGCCGCCGCTGCTGGTGTGCGACGAGCCGACCGGCAGCCTGGATGGCCAGACCACCAAGCAAATCCTGGGGATTTTGAACGACAGCCGCGAGCGGCACGGCACCGCGCTGGTCATTGTCACGCACGATCCGGCGGTGGCGGCCACGGCGGATCGCACGGTGGTGCTCGATCGCGGGCGCATTCTTCGCGAAGAAACGGGCGCCCCAGTCGTCACCGCCACCGCAGGAGGTGCCGCGTGAGGTTGCGCCGCTTGCTGGGCCTGATTGGCCACAACCTGCGCGCGTCGTGGGTGCGCACCGCGTTGGCGATGGTCGGCATCGTGGTCGGCACCGGCCTGCTGACGTTTTTTGTCGGTCTGGGCCAGGGACTGCGCGAGAAGGTGCTGGAGAAGATCTTTCCGGTCAATCAGTTGGAGATCGAGGCCCGCACCGTGCAGCTCTTTGGCGTGGAGCAGGTGGTGGGCCAGGAGCCGCTGGACGACGCCCGAGTCGCGCAGGTCGCCAAGCTGCCGGGGGTCGTGGCGGCGTTTGGCAAGCAGAAATCGGCGTTTCCGGCGCGGCTGTGGGGCGGCAAGGAGCTGCTGGGCTACAACCTGTTCACGGAAGCGTTCTTTGACGGGATCCCCGCGGCCACGGTCCGCAGCGAGCTCGAGACGTTCGAAGACGTCGCCAGTAAGAAACGCCACTCGGCCCGCGCCAAGCCGGCGCGCTGCGAGGTCGATCTGGACTGCCGCTCGGGGCAGGGCTGCCGCGACGGCGCCTGCGAGCCGATCATCTGGGCGGACCGCTTTGTCGAGATGCCCGACATTGCCCTGCCGTGCAGCCAGGTTTCGCTGTGTCCAAATGGACTTACCTGTGTCGATGGCTTCTGCCAAGGTGCCGAGGCGCTGCCGCGCTGCCTGTTGCCCAATCCACCCGGTAACGGCCGCGATCTGCAATTCGACGGCGAAGTCGGCGTGTTGGCCAAGCCGTGTCCCAGCGGTCTTTGCCCGGTCGAGGGCACGACCTGCCCCAGCGGCACCTACTGCGCCAGCGACGATCCAGACAGCCGCTCGGGCCATTGCGAAGTGCCGCTACCGGCCGTGATCAATCCGCTTTTGCTCGAGGTGTTCAACTCGGACATGGCCCGCAGCTTGGGCGCGGCGCCGATTGGCTCGCTGGCGGTGCTGTTCGGCGTGCGCATCCACGTCATTTTGGGCGATTCGTACTTCAGCAAAGACGCGGCCCGCAGCCGGCAGCAGATCAAGCAGGCGCAGATCATCGGGTTTTCGCGCAAGGCGCCCGAGCTGGGAGTGGCGCTGCCGCTGTCGGTGGTGCGCCACTTCAACGCCCACTTCAAAGACGCCCAGACCGCGCAGGTTTACGACGCCATCCTGCTGGACACGGCGAGCAACGAGGCCGTGCCCACGGTGATCGTCGCCGCCGAGCGTCTGGGGCTGCAGCTGTCGCGCAAGTCGCGGGCCGCGCGTACTTTTGGCACGGTGGTGATGGTCACGTCGCTGGCGCTGATCCTGCTGGCCGCGCTGGTGCTGGCGGTGGCGGCGATCCAGATCGCCCAGACCTTTGCGATGCTGGTCCACGAACGACGTAGAGAGATCGCGGTGTTGCGTGCCATCGGCGCGGCGCGGGCCGATGTGGCGGTGCTGGTGCTGGGCGAGGCGGCGGCGATCGGTGTGCTGGGCGGTCTGTGCGGCTCGGGGCTGGCGTTTGCCGCGGCCGAGTTGGTCGACCGCTTGGCGGCGCGTTTCTTGGTGGATGTGCCACTGGTTCCGCACGGTTTCTTCAGCTTCCCGGTGTGGGCGCTGCCGGTGGCGGTGCTGGTGGCGGTGGCCTGCACGGTGCTGGGCGCGCTGGGGCCGGCGCGGCGGGCGATGGGGTTGGACCCGGCGGCGGTGCTCGCGCAGAGCTGAAGATCGCTCATTCTCAGGGGATTGCGCATGCTTTGGAACGGTTTGGCGATCGCCCTGTCGGCGTTCTTGCTGTTCTTGGTGCAGCCGCTGATGGCGCGCCAGATCCTGCCCTGGTTTGGCGGTTCGGCGGCGGTCTGGTCGACCTGCCTGGTCTTCTTTCAGTTGACGCTGCTGGCCGGCTACTTCTACGCCGACGTGCTGGTGCGGCGCGCCAAGCCCACCACGCAAGCCGCGATTCATACAGGGCTTCTGCTGGCTGCGTTGGCCGTGCTGCCGCTGACCCCTCCCGAGTGGCTCAAGCCGACGGGCGCCGACGCGCCGACCACGCGTATCTTGGCCGTGCTGGCCCTGTCGGTGGGGCTGCCTTACCTGGCACTGTCGACCACCGGACCGCTGGTGCAAGCCTGGTTCGCGCGGCGCTTTGGCGGCACCCGCGTGTACCGCCTGTATGCGCTGTCGAATTTGTTCTCGCTGTCGGCGCTGCTGGCGTACCCGCTGCTCTTTGAGCCGCTGTTGGCCAATCGCGAGCAAGCCTGGCTGTGGTCTGGACTTTTTGTCGTGTTCGCCGCGGTGGTGGTCGGGGTGGCCTGGAGCAATGCCCGGCTGCGCGAGGTGGCGACCGCCGCCGATGCCACAGAACCCCAGATGGGCCAAGACGAAAGCCCACCGCCCACCTGGCTGCAGCAGGGCACCTGGCTCACCTTGGCGGCGCTGGGGTCAGCGCTGTTGTTGGCCTTGTCGACCCACTTGACCCAGAACATCGCCAGCGTGCCGTTCTTGTGGGTGCTGCCGTTGGCTCTGTACCTCCTTAGTTTTGTGCTGTGTTTTGACGGCAAGGGCTGGTATTGGCGCGGATTCTACCCTGTGGCGGCGGCCGTGCTGTCCGTGGCCATGATCCTGGCGCTGTCGTACAAGCCCAAGACCGGGCACTTTGGCTTGGAGCACGGGGTGTTGCACCTGCACACCGCCGGACCGCTGTACGCCCTTGGGCTGCTGGTGGCGTGCATGTTTCTGCACGGCGAGCTGGTCGAGCGCAAGCCAGCCCCGGCGCACCTGACGCGCTTCTACCTGTCCGTGTCGCTGGGCGGCGCGGTGGGCGGCGTGGCGGTGGGCCTGGTGGCGCCGCTGATCTTTGATGCGTATTGGGAGGTTCCGCTGGGTCTGCTGGGCGTGGCCGCACTGGTGGCGGCCCTGTCGCCGCGGCCGTGGCAGCGGGTGCTGGGCGCGGTGGCCGCGATCGCCTGCCTGGGGCTGGGCATCGACTATGCCAGCTACGTGCACAGTGATGTGGCCGAGATGACGCGCAATTTCTATGGGCAGCTGCGTGTGAAGTACGCCGGGCCGCTGGGCAACGAGCGCGGCGTGGTGCGCCTGGTCCACGGCAACATCCTGCACGGCGAGCAGCGCAACGACGGCGACGACAAGTTCAAGCCGACCACCTATTATGGCGAGAGCTCGGGTGTGGGCCTGGCGATCCTGCGGCTGCGCGACCAGAACCCCGGTCAACCGCAGCGGATTGGCCTCATCGGCCTGGGTGTGGGCACGCTGAGCGCCTACGGCCGCAAGGGCGATCACTATCGGCTATACGAGCTGAACCCGGCGGTGCTGGATCTGGCACAGAGGCAATTCAGCTACTTGAAGCAGTGCCCGGCCGACCCGCAGGTGGTGCTGGGCGACGCACGGCTGTCGCTGGAGCACGAGGCGCCGCAGCAATTCGATGTCTTGGCGGTGGACGCGTTTTCCAGCGACTCGATCCCCGTGCACCTGCTGACGGCCGAGGCCGTGAGCGTCTACCGCCGCCACCTGCGCCCAGGCGGGGTGATCGCCTTCCATGTCAGCAATCGTTACCTGGACTTGCCGCCGGTGGTGCGCGGGCTGGCCGACGGCGCCGGGCTGAAGGCCTGGCAGGTACGCGACGACCCCAACAAGGACACGCACCTGTCGCGGTCCGACTGGGTGCTCGTCACCGACAACGCCAAGCTTTTGGCCGACTTGCGCGAGGATGAGATCGGCGCCGAGCCCGCCGCGCAGGCCGGGCTGCTGGCCTGGCGCGACGACCGCCACGACCTGATCGGCGTCCTGAAGTAGGACCAGGTAGATCCTGGCCGTCCTTCGTGCGTCGGATTGCCTACGCGCCCGCTGTGCGCCGAGGCTCCGATGACCGCCCACCTGCCCTTTGCCCGCCGCCTGCTCGCCCTGGCCGCGCTCGCTTCTTTTGCCGCGCCCGCTCTGGCCGTGGAACCCCTGCATCGCATTCATGAACCGCAGCGCGGTGCCGTCAAAGCCGGCATGGAGGTGGCCCTGCCCAGCGGCGCCGCTGTGGACCTGGGGACCGAGGCGCGCGCGTGGTTCGATGTGCTGGCCCGCTGGCTGCGCACCAAGCGCGGACCGGTGCAGTGGACCGGCGAGCAGGGCCTGAGCGTGCCTGCCGACGCCGAAACCGACGCGACCGTGCGCGACCGCCAGCTGCAAACCCATGAGCTGCGCGCTGGCGACCGTTTGGTGATCGCCTTTGAGTCGGTCAGCTGCTTTTCGCATCTCTCTGGCGAGCTGCGCTACGACGTTGCGTCCGCTGCCTGGCAGGTTTTGGACGCCGGCCACAATGCGGTGATCAGCCAGATCAGCCCGCTCGACCGCTTGCCCCCGCGGCAATGCGCGGCTTCTAGCTTGGCGGCTGCGGACTTGCCACGCATCGACGCCCTGTTACACGCCTGGCGCGCCGGCGAGGGCGAAGTCTGCTCGAACCACCTGCGCGTGACCGTCACTTGGATGCGTGGCGACAAGCAGCTGAGTTCCGAGGAGTTTGCCGACGTTGGCTGCGGCGTGCCCCAGGGCGGCCTCGACCTGCTCGGCATCTTTACGGCGGCCTGCGGCACGGGTTTGCAGTAGCCGCGCCAGCCAAGAGCCGCCGCTACTTGCACGCCCCGATCTCGGCCAGGCTCATGCTGGCGGCCGCCGCCACGCAGTCGCTGCTGTAGGTCTTGCCGTCGCAACCACACACCGGCTGGTAGATCGTGTCGCAGGCCTGTGGTTTGGTGGTGCAGACGCCTTGGCTGGTACCGCATTGGCCGGTGGGCGTGCCGCAAAATTCCGTTTGATTGCACTGCGCCATTGGGCTCATGCTCATCGGGTTGCAGCTCTTGCCCAGGGTCGGCGCGCACTGGCAAGTGTCGCAGCCCTTGGCGTCCAAGGCCACGCCGCCTGGACATTGCGGGTTGCAGCCAAAGGCCGGGCAGCACACGCCCTTGTCGTTGCAGAATTCGCCCATGCCACAAGGGTTTCCGCCCTTGCAGCCGGCGTCCGCGGCGATGCCGTCGGTCTGCGTTGGGCCGTCGGTCTGTGCGGGACTGTCCGCTTGCGTCGAATCGCCTTGGACGTCATCGGTTTTGGCGTCACTCAGCGTGCCGATGTCCGTATCGGTCTGGCCCGCGCCCGCCGGGACGCCTGCGTTGTTGGCCTCGCAGCTAAGGGACAAAAGGACCAGCGCGGCAGTTGCAAACACGTTGCCAATGCCCCTCATGACGGCCTCGCGCGCCCCCAAAACGGGAGCTCTCTCTACACGATAGCCCATCTTGGCTAGAGCGCTCGCCCGCTGGGACTACATAGCCTTGCAGCCCATTTCCGGGTCAAAGCACTTGCCGGCCGGGCAGTTGCAGATAAGCACCGTGTGGCTGTAGTTGGGCGCGCAGCCGCAGGCGCCGACAGCGCACGAGTTGGGGAAATTGCCGGCGCTGTCGCAGCAAAGTCCCTCGCCCACGGTGCCGCCCGAGGCGGTGCAGGGGTTGCCCGGCGCGACCTCGGCCTGGTCCGAATCGGTACTTGCGACGTCGTCGGCCGGAGCCGCGTCCTTGGGCGCCGCATCCACCGGTCCGCTGTCTGCGGCCGCCGAATCGCCCTTGAGTGTGTCGGCTTGCGTTGTGTCGCTTTGGGTTGTGTCCGCCTGCTGCGAATCGGTGTTCACCACATCGGGCAGCCCGCAGCCAATGCCAGCCGGGATCACGCCGCAGTTGCTGGCCTGGTAGCTGACGTAGCCGTTGGCGCAGCCCCACGTGCCGGCCTTGCACACGGCCGCTGCCACGGTGTCGCCCTGGCAGCAGCACACCGTCGGCTTGGTGGAGCAGCCTGCGTCGCTCGCCACGGCGGTGTCGGTGGCCGCGTCAACCGCGGCGTCGGCGGCGGTATCCTTGGCCGCATCTGGCGCAGCCGTCGGCGCGGCCGAACTGCCGCAACCCGCACCCACTGCGAAACTCAAGGCGACCAACCCGATACGACGCAACATGGCTCAACTCGCACGGCGAACCGCGTCGCCTGGCCTGCAGTGTCCATCTGCGTACCGATCCGCGCAAGTACCTGGACGGCTCCTGCCCGTCTGATACGAGTTCCGTCCGAATTGGATCGAAAACTCGGGCAATTCTTCGGGCTCGAACCGGGGTCCCCGCCTGATTCTCGCCGGTTGCAGACCGGGTCAGAGAAGCCGTACAGGCGTGAATCAGACGGGGTTCGTATGACGTGCCCAGTCGGGTACGGCAGCGCCGTCCTCTCGCGGCGGCCGGCCTTCGGCTACAATGGCGAGTCGCCGTCCCGTACCGTTGGAGTCCCGTGTTCGCCCGTTCTCTGCGCCTTGCCTGCCTGTTCATGCCGGATGTTCGCGGTCTGCCCGCGGCGTTCTGGCTGTTGCTCGCGGCCACCCTGATCGACCGATTGGGCGGGTTTGCCCATGTCTACCTGGCCTTGTACCTCACCGGTCCGGCGGGGGTCGATGTGGGTACCGCAGGCGCGCGGATCTCGCTGCTGGCGGTGGGCGGTGTCCTGGGCTCGGCGGTGGGCGGTACGCTCGCGGCCCCCTTGCACCGCCCGCCCTGCTGGCCGACACTGCGCCCGGATCCGGCGGTCCAACAGGGGTGAAGATGGCCAAGGTGATACTGATTTCTGGGTGTTCGTCTGGGTTTGGCTTGCTCGCGGCCGTAGAGGCCGCCCGGCGTGGTCACAAGGTCGTCGCCACGCTCCGCGACGTCGGCCGCCGCGCGGCCCTGGATCAGGCCGCCAGCGCCGCGGGGGTCGAGTTGGACGTGCTGGCTTTGGACGTGAACGACGCCGCCAGCATCCAGCGCTGCGTCGCCGAGGTCTTGCGCCGCCACGGCCGCATCGACGCGCTGGTGAACAACGCCGGCTTTGGCATGGGCGGCACCGTCTTTGACCTGACCATGGACGAGCTGCGCGCCCAGATGGAGACCAATTTCTTTGGCGCCGTCGCCCTGAGCAAGGCTGTCCTGCCGGCGATGCTGGAGCAGAGATCGGGCCGAATCATCAACGTGACCTCGGTGGCGGCGCTGCACGCCACGCCGGGGATGGGCGCCTACAACGCCAGCAAGTGGGCGCTGGAAGGCCTGTCCGAGGCGATGCGCTACGAGCTGGCCGGCCACGGCATTCGCGTGTGCACGGTTCTGCCGGGCATGTACAAGACCGAGGTGTTCGCCAAGCGCAAGGAAGCCAGCCAGGGCCGCGGCGGCGCCAGCCCGTTCGAGCGCGCCAGCGTGCGGTTTTCGGCCAAAGTCGACCGCCTGGTCGCCCAAAAGGGCCAGGATCCCAAAGAGGTCTCGGACCTCATCTGCGACCTGATCGACCACGCCAATCCGCCCGCGCGCACCGTGGTCGGCCGCGACGCCAAGATGCAGGGGCTGGTCCGCAGCGCCGTCCCCGAGCGGCTGTGGGAGCACTTGGTCCGGCGCGTCACTGGCTTTTGAAGCGCAACCCGTCGGAATTCCCAGCGTCCGCTACAGATCGTCGTAGCGGTAGAGCTCTGCCACCGCCGCGCCCGGCGGCATATCGACCAGCGGCTTGAGGACGCCGTTGTCCAGGCCGTAGACCCAGCCGTGCAGGTGCGGTCGCTGGTGCAGCGCCCAACTGCGCTGGATCACCGTGGTCTTGGTCAGGTTGACGACCTGTTCCATCACCGACCGCTCGACGAGCCGGCGGGCCCGCGCGTCGGGATCGGCGATCTGCTCCAGCTCGCCCTGGTGCAAGCGGTAGACGTCCTTGATGTTGCGCAACCACGGGTCGATCAGGCCAAAACTCTGACGCGACATCGCCGCCTGCACGCCGCCGCAGCCGTAGTGTCCGCAGACGATGACGTGCTCCACCTGCAGATTGACCACGGCAAACTCCAGCACGGTCAGCAGGTTCAGGTCGGTATTGACGACCAAGTTCGCGACGTTGCGGTGCACGAACACTTCGCCCGGTTGGGTGCCTGTGATGACGTTGGCCGGCACCCGGCTGTCGCTGCAGCCAATCCACAAGAACTCTGGGCGCTGGATGCTGGCCAAGCGGGCGAAGTAGTCAGGATCGGCGGCGACTTGCTCGGCTGCCCAGGTCTTGTTGTGCTGGAGCAGCTTTTCGCAAGCCGTCATGGCTCACCTCGGTGGGCACGGTCCACCGCGGCCGTGAGTTCCAAGTTACTGGATCGCATACTAGTTATGGTCAATCAGTAGCCCGGAATCAAGGTCGCCCACAGGTCGCACTCGGCCGAGCGCACGCCGGTTTCCGCCGCGACCGTGTCGCCCAAGTGCAGATACGGGTCGCCGGCTTGGGTGTAGGAGGGCCACTGCGGAGCGTCGCCCCCGTTCGGCGTGCCCAGGCCCGCCAGCCGCGTCCAGTAGCCGATCATGGCTGCGGAAAGCGACAAGTCGACGTTCGCGGGCTTGTAGCCAAGGATGTCCGCGATGGTACCAAAGACGTAGAGTAGCTCGATGCCGTGCGCCGCAGCGACCGGGCCCTTGGCCGACGGCGCCTGGCGGGTGAAGAAATAGCGCCAGACCGATGGGTTGCCGCCTTGCACCGCCGCGCGGGCGATGCTGCGAGTGGGGCAGACAAAGCGCACGTCCGAATACGCGGCCACCAGCGCAGCCTGCGGGGTCGGGTACTTGGCCGCCGCGTACATGGCCTGAATCTTGGCCACCGCGTCGCCGCCGAGCATGGAAAAACCGTTGGCGAGCGCCGTCTTGAGCTCGGCTTCGGTCGACACGGTCACGACCAGCAGCTTGGCCAGCTCTTCGCTGTTGCAGCCCACGGCAAACGCCACCGGGTTGGCCTTGCCGGCCTTCAGCGCGTCCAGGGGCGACAGCGGCAGCAGCGAACCATCGACCAGCGGGCCGTATTTGGCCGGGTCCGGGTCAAAAGACGCCTCGCCGATGCCGATCGAGCCGCCCAGCTCGGCCAGCAGCTGCGCCACCGGCAACTCGCGCAGGCATTGCAGGCGGTCGGCGGCCTTGCCGCAGCTACCCTGGGCAACTCGGGCGGCGTGGGCGGTCTCGGCGGACTCTTGCTTGGGCTGCGAGCAGTTGCCCGACTCCATCAGCGCCGCACGGAACAGCCCCTTGGCGGCTGGCGAGGCGACCAGCGCGCAGGTGTCCACCGCGCCCGCCGACTCACCGAACACCAGAACCTCTTTGGCATCCCCGCCAAAGGCGCCGACATTGGCCTGCACCCATTGCAGCGCCGCCAGTTGATCCTTGAGCCCGTAGTTGCCCGATTTGCCTCCGGCTTCGGCGGTGAGCTCGGGCAGCGCCAGCCAGCCAAACGGTCCCAGCCGGTACTGCACGGTGACGACCACCGCCGGCCCCGCCTCGGCCAGGTGTTGCCCGCTGTACAGCGGTTTACCCCCCAGCACTTCCTCGGCCGCGCCGCCCTGGACGTTGCCGCCGCCGTGGAGAAAGACCAGCACCGGCAGGGGCTTCTTGAAGGTGCCAATGGGTGCGAACACATTCAGGGTGAGGCAGTCTTCGTCGCCTTGGGGCTGACCCGTCTTGGCGTCGACCTGCGGGCATTTGGCCGCAAAAGCCAGCGCGTCGCGCGTGCTGTTCCAGCAAGCGTGGGGCTGCGGGTCGCGGAAGCGCAGTTCGGCCAACGGCGGGGCGGCAAAGGGGATCCCCAGCCAGGCCATGCTGTTGCCGTTTTGCTGGCCGCGGACCAGGCCGCGCGTGGTGGCGATCACACCCGGCTCGCTGGACGACGCCACCGAACACGCGCCCGCATCCACAGTTGCGGAGTCTCCCGTGCCGTCGGCGGAGCTACTGTCGGGCGCGATCGCGTCACTCGTGGCGCCGGCATCCTGGCTTGCCGTAGTCGAGCCCGAGGTCGCCGGCTCCGATCCGCACGCCAGGGCGACCGCCGCCAACACCGACCAGAGGGTCTGTTCCAGATTCTGCCGCATTTGGGCCTCCGCAGTCCGTTCGCGCGCAGTCTGGGTTTCGCCCGCGGGCGCCGTCAAGTCAGAGCCGTGCAAGCGTCGCCGGGCCAAGCCTTTGCCCGCCGGGCGCCGCGCCGGGGCAGCTTCAACCGTGAAAGCGTGCGCGGACTTCCGGGGTGGGGATGCGGCAGGCCTCTAGCTTGCCCCAAATGCGATAGCGCACGCTCGCCACCAGGTCGTAGGCGACGTTGGCCAGCGGCGCGGGCAGGTGCTGGGCCCCACCCAGCCAGCGTACTCGCCGATCCAGACCGCCCAGAATGCGGAACACGGCGCGGCTGCGGCAAAACACGTGCTCGAAAGGGACGCCCCTGGCGTCGACGCCGCTCTCGACCAAGACGACGCTGTCCACGCCGGTCAAGTCGCGGTGGCGGCTCAGGATCGCCTGGCCCAGCTCGCCCTGCAGCGTGGCAAAGTGCAGGGTGGCCTGCGGGTCGTGGTCCAGCAGGAACTGCACGGTCGCATCGCACAAACCGCAGACGCCGTCAAAGAGCACCAATCGGGGCGGTAGTGGCCCAGACCAACCTTCACTCATGGCCCAGTCCTTGCGTGGATGCCCAGGGAGTGGGCGCCACTTGGACGCACCATGTTGGCCGTTGGTTTGGCGCGGGCCCGCGCGGCCGTTGTTCTACCACGGCGCGCCCCCTCTTTGTCTGCTGCCTAGCGGTGCAGCAACGCCCTGGCCCGCGCATTGTGCGGGTTGTGGCATGCGGTGCAGGCGGCCGAGGCGGTGTGGCCGGGGACGGCCTTTGGGGTCCGAAATTCGCCATGGCAGCCCAGGCAGCTGGCGTTGGCGCCGCCGCTGACGGGACCGGGTCGGCTGTGGTCTGCGCTTTGGTGGCAAATCGCGCACTCGCCGGTCAGGTAGGGGCTGTGGGTCGAGACCGCTTGCGCGGCCGGCACCGGAGCCAGGTTCGGCCGCGGCGCGGTGGTGGGCGGGTCGGCGGCAAACGCCACGGCGCTGACCACCAGGGCGACACCGCAGCAGAGAAGGCGTGCGATCATGACGACTCTTGGTCCGGAAGTGGCCGAATGAGAGCTCGGCGTGCCGGCACTATGCTTGTCGTCGAATATGCTCAGTTGGGCAAATTTTTCGATCGGTTGCGCTGGGGAGTTGCGCGGCCACCGCGCCGCTGATCCGCACGGTGGTGCCGTAAACGCAGTTCATACCAGTCCCGTCCGAATCGGATCGAAAACTCGGGCAATTCTTCGGGCCCGAACCGGGGTCCCCGCCTGATTCTCGCCGGTTGCAGACCGGGTCAGAGAAGCCGTACAGGCGTGAATCAGACGGGGTTCGTATCATTCGGCCGAGATAGCGCCAACCCGCCGTGCAGCCGCTGCCGCTGGGCGCCGCGCAGCTTCTTGCCCTCCACCGTGGCCAGCGGCCACCGCTAGACGTCGCGGAGGTCGGCTCCGGCGTCGACAAGCTTTGGCCGGTGCACCGCCCACCAGTTGGCGTCCGTCCCCTCGCAGACCACAGCCAGCCGGATTTGCGGCCGGATTCGCAACGTTTCTGTGCGTGCGCGCAGTATCAGCGGGTCGAGCTGCACCGGATTGCCGGCGCCGCGCGCCAGGTCCGCCAAGGCAACGAGCACGCGGGCCGTTTCGGCATACGCGCGCTGGACCGCACCTGCGTTCGTCGGCTGGCCGATGAACTTTGCATAGGCATCGAGTTGGTCCAGCACCTCTGGTCGAGGGCCCTTGGTGCGCACCCGCTTGTCTTTCGAACACTTGACCTCGACACAGCGCAACCACAATCCGCCCGAGTCCTCTTCGAGCTCGACCAAGTCGACGCGATACCCCGTGCCTGGCTGCCCCATCTCCAGGTCCAGCACGCCGGGCGTTGTCGCGACCAAGCGTTCGACGTGGGGCTTCTCGATGCCGGCGTGTTGCTCTGCCTGCTCGATCCACGCCCGCAGGGTTGCCTCGCCTTGATAAATTGCGGGCGGTAGGCCGGCAAGCAGCGCGCAATCGCCACGGATGGCTGCGTACTGCGAGGATGGCGTCTCGTGTGCGTTTGGCCAGACGTACTTCCAGTGCACGTGGCCCACGGGTCTGCCATCGCGGTCGAGCCCCACCTTGGCGATGGACTGCCCAAGGCGATAGAAGTTGAGGTAGCCATTGCGCACGGCCAGGCGCAGGCCGTTTTCGCCGGATTGCTCGCCGCTGGGGCGCCAATGGCGCAAAAGGTCGCGCATCCACGCGGTGGGAGATCGCTGAAGGGCGTCAACGCCGAACCGGCGGGCAAAAAGCTCCATTTCGAACTCTCTTCGGGCAGCCGCAGAAGGATCTCGGCGAATGAATTCATAGCCTATCGAAGCGGAGCCCGTCTGCAAGAGTGTCTCCGTTCCGTTCTGAGCCCAGCCATGTCCTACTCCGCCGCCCCCAACTGCGCCTCCAACCGCGCCACCTGGGCCTTCAGGGTTGCCAGCGCATCGTGCAGCCGCTGCCGCTGGGCGCCGCGCAGCTTCTTGCCCGCCACCGTGGACCACGCCGCCTCCCAGTCCTGCAGCTCCTTGCCCGCCTTGACCAATTGCGTGACCAGGCGCCCGGGCTGGTAGCTCGCCTCGTCCAGTTCCGCGGGCGGCGGCTGGGTGCCGGGCGTGGTCGGGTCGGTGTCGTAGTAGCGGTGGTCGCCGGCGCGGGCAATCGCGTCGCGCAGCTGGGCGACGTTCCACTGCTGCTGCGTGGCGTCAAAGGCCAGGCGCGCGCGCATGTTCGGCTCGTCCACCCGCGCCAACTGAACGACCTGACTGAATTTCAGCTGGTCGCGCACGCCCGGCGGCAGCCCGTCCCAGGCGACGCGCGCCAAGATACACTGGCGCAGCACGGTGGCGCTGAGGCCAAAACCTTCCAGCTCTGCCTGGCAGGTGCGGGCGAAGTCGTTGAAGCTGCTTGGTTTGGCCGGGTCGTGGTCGCGGTAGGCGTGGGCGCTGCCACCAAAGTACTCGCTCAGCATCAGCTTGCCGACCTCCAGGCGAAACGCGAGCAGGAGGTTGCGCGACAGCGCTGCCAGCTGATCGAGGATGGGCGAATAATCGGTAGTCGCAGCAATGGGTTGCAGGTCGGTGATCATCGTGCCTCGGGTCGTGGGTGCGAGCTTTGGAGCTCTGATGACGTCATCACAGTTCGAAAGCTTGCAGGTGGGGCCGGCGATCGAAGGGTGCCGGTGGTGCCGATGGTGCGCTTTGGGGGTGGTTTGGGCAAGGGGGCCCTCCGAACGGCTCGCGCCGGAGTAGGGGCGGGCTTCCACGCCCGCCCGGTTGGGTGCGGTTGCAGTTCGCGCCGAAACCGACAGGTAGCTTACCTGCGCGGTCCCTCTTCGGATACAGCCGGCCTCTGGCCTGCGACCGACTCCTGCGCGGCCGAATGTCCCGACCCCGCGGCGAAACAGCCGCTGCGCACTTGGGTGCTGGGCCCCCAGACTCTACCAGCAGGCATCCGCCGGGTGCTGTGCCACTGCCGGACCTTTGTGCCTGAGCCCAGGCCAGCCCCTCACGCCCCGCGCCAAGGCAGCCCCCGTCGCCCGCCAGCATCGTGGTACCGCAAAGACAGACCCTCCAAGCTCTCCGGCCATGGCTCATCGAACGCAAAGCCTTCCAGCATGGCAAGCGCGCCGTCGCGGACCAACAGCACGAAGTCGAGCCCAAGCTCCAACCCGGGGACGTCAGCATGGACATCGCCAAACACGAAGTCGCGGGGGTGCTCGACGCGCGGCGCGCTCGCCGGAACGTCGAAGTCGCAGAAGATCCCGACTCCGGAACAGCTGCGAAACCAGACGGACGCCTGCGCAAGCTGCTGCCGGAGCACGACCAGCACGGCGTCGTCGCCCGCCAGCAGCAGGTGGAGCACGTCCTCTTCCAACGGAACCAGCCCAACGTGAGCGCCAAATGCGCTTCGTGACTCCGCAGTTGCCTCCTGTGCGTCCGCCAACGGCGCCGGCCACTGCCTGTCTTCGGGATACCCCAGCACGGATTGGGAGAAGCGACGCACGTCCTGCAGCGCCTTGCGGCAAGGGTCGGCCCAATGCGGCGCCCCGACACACAGCACCAGCAGGGCGTTGCATTCGTCGAAGAAGGCATCCGCCGGCCAGGCGGCCCACAGCGCCGACCACAGGGCCTCGGACAGCGGTTCGCCGGCGTGCCAGGTGGTGATTCGGTGGACTTTGCCGCCGTCCTCGAACTCACGGGCCAACACCTCGTCCGCCGCGTCGTGCAGGGCCTCGCAACCCGGCCCCCAGGCGAGCAGATAGACGCAGCCCGCCGCGCACAGGCGCCGCGCCAGCGCAAGGCGCTCCGCAGCCGGCACCTGCGTCGTGTCCGCGGCAACCAAGCAGACGAAATAGCGAGAACCCAGGTCCAGGTCGGCATTCAGTTGGTCCAGGCTGCCCACGTCCTGCACGAACAGGTAGCGGTTGGCTACCGAATCAAACCCGACTGGCGAAAGCTTTGGCATGTACGTCCCTTTGCGACGTTGACCAGCCTGGCGGAAGGCCAAGCGCGTGCCGCCTCCTCCGGTGCAAAGCAGGGTGACCTCCAAGGGGGCTCTGCGCTGCTACTCGAACTCGTGGTAGCCACGCCACTCTTTGTCGTCCCGGAAGTAGGTCGTGAACGAGTAGGCCGGGAAACGTGCGCGCAGCTCGGCAAGATGCTGGGTGACCGAGGCCTTGTCCTTGGTGTAGAGCATGAATTCGCGGAAACCCGAGGTGGTGAGGATCACCACGACGACCGAGCGGTCCTCGATTTGGAAGCGCTCCACCACGAACGTCTCGATTTGCGCCAGGACCGCCAGCTCCTTGTCGGTCGGCCAGCCATCCGCCCGCGGTGCCAGCAGCTTGAAGGCGATGCCGGCGCGGGTCGGATAGACCTTGCGGGTTTGCGCCGACTTGAACGGCCGGTTCCTGCGCACGATCAGCGGATTGCCCTGGTGTTTGCCGGTCGAGACCACCCAGGCGTCCAAGATGATCGAGGCCCCGTGCCGCGGCTCAGCGAACGCCGGCCCAAGTGGCCAGCAGTTGGCGGTCAGGGTGGCAAGAATGGCCAAGATGCGCATGGGTTTCCGTGGCCTTCCGGCCTAAAACGCGGTCACGATCACTGTAGCTAACCGGCAAGGCAGGCTAGTCTGGGCAAGGGGCGACCACGCGAACGGCGGCGCCCACGTCACTTCCGCGGCGCTTGGGTATCGGGGCCATTCTCCACGTGGTCGAGCCAGATGTCTGCGATTCTCGTACAAACGCCGCCGCCCTGGAGCTTGTACACGTTGGCGTAGTGGCCGCGCACCTGGCCAACGGTCGGGCAGTACCAGATGTCGGTCGTATTGGTCATGCTCGTGTAGCGGCGCACCTCGCCGTCGCACGCGAAGTCCGCCGGTCCGGCGCTGCGGTCCGTCGAGCGGACCTGGATGCACTGGTGCCAACCATCGATGGCGATGTCCGTGGCAACGATTCTGCTTTCTACTCGGAAGTCGCCGGTCTGGGGGTCGCCGCTGGAGTTGCTGAAGCGCCAGGTCGTACCTTTGGCAATGGGGCCGTGCAGGTCGACCCAAGGCTTGGGCAGCGGGGTCGGCGTCCACTCCACCGACTGGGAGGCGACCGTGCGGGAGATATCCGCGGTTACTTCTTGAAATTCGCGCCAGTAGCGCTTGCCGGACCGGCCCCCATCCCACTCGACGTCGTACCGCCACACTTGTCGGCCGGCAAGCGGCACAGGCCCCAAGACTTTGTATTGACCGCGGTGGGTCTCGCGCGGGCGGTCGTTCCACGAGGAAGTCTCTACCACGTATGCGGTCATGCCGGGCCGCGTCCGAGCGAAGTCAGCGACGGTCAGCCGGTTCCCGACCGGTGGCTTGGCCAGGGCATGCTTGGTCTCCGGCGCCACGCCAAGGATTGCCGTCACGAGCGCAACGCACGCCGCCGGGTACGCCCAGCTCGGGCGCTGCAGACCTTGAATTACGGTCCGAATCGCCGGGGAGCTTGCCATGGCGCCTACCTCATGGAACTGGAGCGTCGGCGTATCTGCAGCCGAGCCAGAGCGCCTGCGCGGTTGCAGGGTTGCGGCCAGTCGATTCGCTGGGCGCGACGGACACCGATCGTCCTGGCTCAGTGGTCCGAGGCTACGCCGCTGGTCGACCGACGTCAATCGCAGGCCATGGTTGAGTTTCTGGGCAAGATTCGGCGCAAGTCCAACGACGCCCAGCGGATTCATACCGGCACGGTTTCTTTGGCTCGGCCTGCAACCGGCCAGAATCAGTCGCGGGCTCCAGTTCGGGCCGCAAGAATGGCTGAAGTTTCTGAGCCAATTCAGACGGATTCCGTAGGATTGGGCCGACAGGCGCCCTTGCCGCCTGTACGCGCGGCGCCACGATGAACGTGGTCGCGCGCTGGGGCCCCGCGGGCCTACTGGCACACTGACGGCTTGCAAGTGCCGGGGCTGCCGCCGCTACTGTCGCAGGTGAAGTTGGGCGCGCACTCGTAGCCGGGGCACGGCTCGCCGTTGCCGGGCCGGGCCTTGCACTTTGTGGTGGCGCTGTCGCAGAGCAGCCCTTCGGCGCAGCTCTTGGTAATTGCCGCGCAGTCTTGGTCGGCACCCGGCGGATCGCTGCAGACACCCTTGCTGCACGTGTACGGTAGCAAGCACGTGAACACTTCCAGGGTCACGGCGTCGGGCGCCTTGCACGGCTGACCCTTGCCTGGCAACACGGCACATTTCTTGGCCGAATCACCGATGCAGCCAACGTCGATGCCGCCGCACTCGGTCGACGACGTGCAGGCGGCGCCCATCGCCGTGGGCTTCTTGCAGGTGCCGCTGGCCAGCGCGCTAGTGGCCACGCAGACAAGACCGTTGGCACACGCCTTGGGACCGTCGGTCCACTTGCAGGGCTGACCCTCTGGCGGGAGCGGCGCACACTTGCCCGCCTTGTCGCCATTGCAGAAGTTGGGTGCGGCGCATTCATCGCTGCCGCTGCAGTCGGCGCCCGCGGGCTTTTGCGCGACGCACTTGCCGGATGCGGCAAAGTCGCAGTAGGCGCCGTCGGCGCACGAAAGGTCGGTGCAGCTCTCGCCCAGCTTGGCCGGCGCGTCGGACGCGCACTTGCCGGCGACGCAGCGGAGCCCTTCGAGGCATTGGTCCTGTGGGGCACAGGCGGCGCCCGCCGCGACCCTGGCCTTGCACACACCGGTGCTGCACGTGTAGTCCTTGGTCGCGCAGAAGTCCGACTGGCATTGGGCACTTTCCGAGCAAGTCTTGCCATCTGCCAGCGTGCCCGCCAGCGCTTTGCGGCATACGGGGACGTCGCCCATCTTCATCAACCCGGCACAGTCGGTCTTGGTCGCGGCCAAGCAGGCTGCACCCGCGGCCGGGTCGTACTTGATGGTCCCGTCGGCGATGTACTCTTTCGCTTTGGTGAAGAGCTGGGAGCCAAAGAGCGCCAGGCAACCCTCTTTGGTGCGCAGCTTGAGCGTGCTGTCTACCAGCGTACAACTGGGCATGGCGGTACAGGCTTGGTCCGCAAAGGCGGCAAAAAAAGCATCCGCGGTGGGCACCGAACTGCTGCCCGACGTGCTGGTGGTGCCGGAGTTGGCGGAGCCGCAAGCCGGCGTCAATGCCAGGGCAACAACGAATAGTCCTTTGAGTTTCATGGTATGTCCTTGACGGTTGGGTTCCGGCCCAATGCGTCGGGTGGTGGTCAGGTGGCTGAAAATGCAGCACTTGGTTGGGCGCGTCAAGTCCTGCTCGGACTGTTCAAGCGACGGGCGGCGGCGGTGCACGTTTGGGGGCACGGGCCAGCTGACTGCCACGTCCTGCGCCCACCGAGTAGTGCGCCCTGGGCAGTTTCTACTTGGTGAAATCGCTGGAGAAACGGTATTCCGCGTCAGCGATGCTGGCCCGCAGGGTGGCGGCGCCAACCAGGCGTCGCCACCGCCGGGAGCAGGGGCGACCGGCTCCGCGCGAAGCCCGTACGACCGGCGGCCGCAGCGCGACGGCCCGGCGCCGGTCGCGCAGAAATTGCCCGGCACCTTCCGATCGCCGGGCCGGGACGCTCAAAAAACCCTTGAATAACAGGCAGTAGAAAATGCCCCCCAACGCGACGGCTAGGGTTCCGGGGGGCTTGAGCTGTTTTGCGGCTGGCGCGCGGTCCGCACCACGAAGTCCCCGGCGTTGTCCTTGGTGTCCCAGCCGTTGCCGGCGAACTCGTCCGCGCCGCCGATGCCCATCGTCGCAGCAGTGCTGGTGGCCTTGGCCTTGCGCTCCATGCTGCCCGTGCCGGTGTGGACGGTGGCCGGGCCCGAGCCCTGATACGTGCCGGCGGTGCCGTATCCGACCATGTCCAACACCGTTGTCCCGACCAGCAGCTCGATCGAGCCGCCCGCGCCGGCCATCGCTAGGCCCGCCGTCGCCGTGAAGTCCGGGCTCGTCGTGCCCGTGTAGTTGCTGCCGCCGCTCGTGATGAGGAAGAACCCCTTGGCCGGGATGGTCAAGTCGGTCACGCCGCCCGTGGGCAGCTTGTTGCCCCAAGTCGAGCCCGTGGCCGAGCGGTACGCGACCTGCATCCCCTTCAGGCTGGCTGCGGCGTCGCCCGGGTTGTAGAGCTCGATGAACTCGTCGTCGGCAGCGTTCCCTGTGACGGCGAACTCGCTGATGAGCACCTTGGCGCTGCACGTGCCGGTGCTCTTTTGGCACGCGGTGCCCACGGCGCACGTCAGGGCGGTGTGCACGCAACCCTTGACAAGGTCACAGCTATCGGCCGTGCAGCCGTTGCCGTCATCGCAGTTCAGCGCGCTGCCGGCGCACTTGCCGCCGCTGCACACGTCGCCACCCGTGCAGATGCTGCCATCCGAGCAGGTCGCGGTGTTGGGCAGGTACACGCAACCCACGCTCGCGTCACACGTATCGTCGGTGCAGACCTGGTTGTCGTTGCAGGCCGAGGCGCCGCCGGGCTGGCACGCCCCGCCGCTGCAGGTGTCGCCGGCGGTGCACGAGTTCCCGTCCGTACAGGTGGCGCTGTTGGGCAAGCTCGTGCACCCACTCAGTTTGTCACACGAGTCCGCCGTGCAGGGGTTCTTGTCGTCGCAGTCGAGCGCCGTGCCGCCGCATTTTCCGCCGCTGCAGGCGTCGTCCGTGGTGCAGGCGCTCCCGTCGCTGCAGGTGGCGGCGTTGGGCAGGGCGACGCAGCCCTTGGATGGGTCGCAACTGTCGTTGGTGCAAGGATTCTGGTCGTCGCAGGCGACCGCGCTACCCGGCAAGCACGCGCCACCGCCGCACGTGTCGCTCTGGGTGCAGGCGTTGCCGTCGCTGCAGGTGATCGTGTCCGGAATGTTCACGCAACCCGCCTTGGCGTCGCACGAATCTGCAGTGCACGGGTTCTTGTCGTCGCAGCTCAGCGCCTTGCCGGGCTGGCAGATCGCGCCGCCACAGAGGTCGTCCAGGGTGCAGGCGTTGCCGTCGCTGCACGGTTCGCTGTTGGCTGCGTTGACACAGCCCTTGGCCGGGTCGCAGCTGTCGGTGGTGCAAACCTTGCCGTCGTCGCACTCTAGGGCCGGGCCCGACTTGCACGCGCCGTCTGCGCACGTGTCGCCATTGCTGCAAGCGTTGCCGTCGCTGCACGGCGCCGTGTTGGTCGCATGGGTGCACCCGCTCGCCGGTTCGCAACTGTCGGTCGTGCACACCTTGCCGTCGTCGCAGTTCACCGCCGTGCCGGCCTGGCAAAGTCCAGAGAAGCATGTGTCGCCGCTGGTGCAGGCGCTGCCGTCGCTGCACGCCCCCGCCGTGGCACCGTGCTGGCAACCCTTGACGCCGTCGCACGAATCGGCCGTACACGGGTTCTTGTCGTCGCAGTCCAGCGGTCCGGCGATGGTGCAGAAGCCGCCGTCGCACACGTCGCCCAGGGTACACACGTCGCCGTCGCTGCAGGGCGCCGAGTTGAACACGACCTTGCAGCCCGTCGCGCTGTTGCAGCTGTCGTCCGTGCAGGCATTGCCGTCGCCGCAGTCCACGGCCTTGCCCCCCTGGCACACGCCACCCTTGCAGGCTTCGCCAGCGCTGCACGCGTCGCCGTCGTCGCAGGTGGCGTCGAGCGCCAAGTGCACGCAACCCTTGCCGGCCTCGCACGAATCACCGGTGCACGCGTTCTGGTCATCGCAATCCGCCGCCGCGCCGGGGGCACAACTGCCTTTGCCGTCGCAGCCGTCGTTTTGGGTGCACGGCTCCAGGTCGTCGCACGTAGCGCCCGTGGCCAGGGGCACGAACTGGCAGCCGCCCGCGCCGCAGACGTCGGTGGTGCAGGGGAGCTGATCATCGCACAGGCCGGCGGCGTCGGTTTGACCGTCGCAGTCGTTGTCCAAGCCATCGCACACTTCGCTAGTTGGTTCGGGTGCTTGGCAGCTACCAAGGCCGGCAGGGCTGCACTTGCGCTGGCCGGCGCACGGCGTGGCGGCGCTCGTGCAGGTGGTCGCCAACGCCAGCTCTACGGCGCGCGGCGAGCAGCCACACGGGGCGCCCCCGGCCGGGCGGCACTGGGCCACCAGAGCGCCTTGGGCGTCCTTGACTTGCATGCACTCGTAGCCCGACGGGCAGTTGCTCACCGTGCCACAGGCAATGCCGCAAAAGCTGCCGCCGGCGCCCAGCTTGATGCACACGTCGCCGCTGCCCGCGGCGTTGCAGTCCGCGTTGCTGCCGCAGGGGTCGCACAACTGCAGGTCGGGCTCCACGCAGAACTCGCCCTTGCTGTCGCAGACTTGGCCCTTGGGGCAGCCGCTGCCACAGACAACGCCGCAGGTGTGGCTGCCATTCTTGCGCAGAAGGCAGGCGCCGCTCGCGCACTCGCTCGCTGTGGCGCAGGGGCAGCCGCTCGCGGGGCAGCCCGCGTCGACCTCTTCGACCGCCGCATCCGTCGCCGTCGCGTCCTCGCCGGCCGCTACGTCTGCATCTTGGCCGTCGGGCTCCCCTGCGTCGGCGCTGTCTGCCAGAACCGTATCCATTTCAGCGATCTCGGGAGTCGCGTTGGCGTCCTCGCCGGGCAACTCCCCGCCACTGTCGGCCATGTCGCTGGCCGCGTCACTATCCGCCGTGGTGCCGCCGTCTCCGCTGTCTGGGGCGTCGCTGGGCGGTGGCCCCAGGTCGGGGCTCCCCACGTCAGCCGCATCGTCGCCAGCACCATCTGCCGCGACATCGGCTGTGCTGTCGCCGGTGCCACTCGTGGAGCCGCCGTTGGTTTGGCCGCTGCCCGCCGAGGCTCCGCACCCCGCCACTGCCCACGCCAGGCAAGTCAGCGCGACCCAGCGCGCGAGACGGTCAACCTTCATGGGTACTCCCCTGCGCCGCCCAAACCCTGCGGCCTTGCACGGTGGGATGATCCGCCGCCAAGCGCACCCACACCGCCTCATCATACATCGTCCCGCGCTTGACTACCGCTGCGCGCCGCACGCCCTCGAGCTCGTAGCCGCACTTGGCCAGCACGCGCGCCGAGCGTTCGTTGCCGGCAAACACACCCGCGTACAGGCGCAAGTAGCCCATCGGCCCCAGCGCGTGCGCACTCAGCGCGGCCAGCGCGAGCGGGGCCAGACCGCGGCCCCAAAACGCTCGCCCAAGCCAATAGCCCACCTCGGCGGACCACGCGAACACATCCGCGCCCGGCATCAGGCCCACACTGCCCACAGCCTTGCCGTCCACATCGATCGCAAAGACCAAGCCGGCCAGCGCGGTTCCTGCGTGGTCCACCCAGCCATCGGCATCGGCCGCGGTGTAGGGGTGCGGGAAGCCGTCGCGCAGCCAGCGGGCCACCCCCTCGTCGTTGGCGTGCTGCACCAGGCTGGGCTGGTCGCCGTCGCGCCAACGCCGCAAGCGACAGGGCCCCAAGCCGAATTCTACGTCGCGGTCCGGCACATACCGGGTTGGCAGGTCGCCCATAGTGGCCTACTTGGCGCGCAGCACGCCTACGCCGCTGATATGTTTGGTGACCGTCGCCGGATGGCCGCCATAGTGGATGCTGCTCGCCCCGCTGATGTCCGCGTCCAAGCTGCGATCGGCGTAGACGTCGACACCGCCCGCACCGCTGACCACCACCTTGGCGTCGTGGGTGCGCAACTCGCCAGCATCCAGCGACCCAGCCCCGCTCAGGCGCAACTCCACGCGATCCACCGCGCCCACCAAGTGCGCCGCCGCCGCCCCCGACACTTCGGCCTGGAACCGCTCGCCCCGCAGCCCCTGGACGTCGGCCTTGCCCGCGCCGCTGAACTGCACCGAAGCCAGTGCGGGCACCTTGACGCGGACTTGCAACGGCAGCGAGGGCGACATCTCGAGCAAGGTGCCCACTTTCAGGGTATCGCCCTCGACCTTGGTGGTCACGTTGGGCACCAAGTTGTCGTCGCCTTGGACGCTCACCTCGGTCGCGCCGTCCGCGATGTCGACCTGCAGTGCCAGCGCGCCGGTCACGTCGATGCGGGCAAACCCCGTCACCGTTCGCACCTCGGACTTGGCTGTTCCGCTGCCCGCTACGCCGCGGCAACCCGGGCCCAGTACGGCCAAGGCGAACAATACGGCCAAGTAGGTGCATCGGTTATGGCGATTTCTGGCACTCGCGCCCGGCGTCATCTGGCTCGATCTGGTCATCGATTCCCCCAACGTGCAGCGCGACCACCGCGGTAGCGGCAAGCCTACGCGAACTCATGGCGACTGCAAGCCAGGCCGGTTGGTTGCGCGGGCACGGGTCGGCCTTTGTGTTGCTTGTAAACCGGCAACATGAAACAGAAATCATCCCGCGGCAGACGCTCGCTGGGTCGGATCTAGGCCACCTTGCGCTGCGGCTCGGCATGCGGCAGCAGCCGCTGCGGGTCCAGCCAAGGACCCAACCTGCTGGTCAGCGTGCGCAGCTCCTGGCGCTCGGTCGGCGCGGCCTCTTGGCCCCGGGTCGGATCGCAGCGCAGGCCAAGTAACAGCTGGCGCGCCCGCAGCATCCCTAGCTGTTCCGCCGTACGCAAGCCGCGAGCCATCCAGCGCTGACCTCGCCGCCCGTGGCCGGAACGCAGCGCACTTGCCGCCCGCGCCCACGCTCGCCACGGCGCGGCTGTCGCATAACCTGCCGCGCACCGGTCCAGGATGGTCAGCAAGCCGGCCGCGGCCTCCTTGGCCCAGGTCTGCGCCGGCTTGGACTGGTTCGCCACTTCGACGGCCAGGGCCAGACACACGCAAGCGTGGGCAACCACATGACTTGTCGGCCGCCCCATCCGCTGCAGCAGGCCCAGGGCTTCGTGGACCAGCGCCTCCAGCTCGCGCCAACTCCCCAACGAGGCAAAGGCTTGTGCCAAGCCGCCCATCGCGACCAGCAGTTCCGCCGTATCGCTGTCGTTGCGGAGCTTGGCCACCGCCGGCACCAGCAGCGCCACGGCCTCTTGCGGCTGACCTTGCAACAAAGCCTGCTCTCCCAGGAATCGGTCGGCCCACAGGGCCTGCTGCCCGTGGTTCTGGGTTTGGGCGCGGTCGCGGAGCAAGGCCGCCCGTTCGCGCACGCCCGCGTCGTCGCCCTGGTAGAAACAGGCCCAAGTCGCCAGGGCTTGCGCGCTGCCCCAGGACTCCAAGTCGCGCGTGGCCGGCGAGTGGCGCTGCACCGCCGCAGTGTGTTCGGCCACTTGGGTCCAATCGCCGCGCCCCACCGCATTGAGCGCCGCCACCAGACTGACCCAAGTCGAAGCATTTGGATCATCAAGCGAATTGGCTAGATCCAGCGCCCGGCGCTGGTAGCGACGCGCCAGCCACGGCAGCGGCAGCACGGCCAGCAGCGTCGACATCGCAATCCACGCCGACGCCAGTTCGGGCGAGGCACCACCGCGCTCTGCTGCGCCGCAAAATCGCAGGCAGGCCTGAACCATTCCAGGTACATCGTTCTCAAAGAAGTGCACCTTGGCCAGCACCTGCCAATTGCGCGCCAAGTCCAGGCCCTGGGCGCGATCGCCCGGCGCGTGGCCCGGCCCAACCGCCCAAAAGCCAGACAGCACCAGCGCGAATTGCACCGCCACGTCGACCCACCGCAGCGCCCCGCCCGTCGGCTCCTGCCCCGCGTACGTCAAGCTGGACACTGCAAAATCGCCGCTCTGGCGCAAATCGCCCAAGCTGGCGGCAATCTCGGCCAGCAGCCGCAGCGAGCGCACGCGCCGCCCGCGCACATCCGTCGCCCCCTCGGCATCCAGTAGGTCGCACAGCTCCAGGCTGGCGATCCCGTGGGCGCGCGCCTCTACGTACGCCCCCTGGTCCATGGCCTCGCGGCAGGCTCGCTCACCATAGTCCTGTGCCTGCGCCAGGTCGCCCGCCAGCGCCAGGTGCCGCGACAGCACCCCGGGCGAGGCAGGCCGCGAGCCATTGCGCAGGTAGCAGCTCGAGATCCGCAGATGCAGCGCCTTGCGCTGCCCCACCACCAACTGGGCGTGAACCACTTCCTGCACGATCGCCTGCTGGAACATCCAGATGTCGGGGTTCAACTCGTCGGCGGGGGCCACGAGCCCGCGCCGATGCAGCGTACTCAGCGACACTTCCAGGCGGGCCCGAGCCGACTCATTGGGTAGGGCTTCGCGCAGCACCGGCAGGCTGAACACGCAGCCGATCGCGCTCGCGACCTTTAGGGTTAGCTGGGCGTCGCTGTCGAGCGCGTCGACGCGTGCGGCCACGATCCCCTCGATGGTGGTAGGGATCGCGCTGAGTTGTGCCGCCCCACCCGGCGCCAAAGTCAGCTGCCCCGCCGCCAATTCCACGCTGTGGCTTGCGACCAGCATCTCGGCAAGCTGTTCGATGTACTGCGGATTTCCGCCGGTGCGCTCCTGGATCGTTGCGACCAGTTCGGGCGAGACTTGCGACGCACCCGTCCGGGCGCACAACAGGGCGGCGGCCGACTGCTCGTCAAAGGGTGGCAGCGGCACGGGCTCGGCATGGGGGTACAGCGGGTCGTCGGCCGCCATGCGGCGTGCCATGACAATCATCAACGTAGCCGGCAACTTCGCAAACAACGCCGCCGCCAGCTTGCGCGACTCCGCATCGACCCACTGCCAGTCGTCCAACAACAGCAGGGACGGCGCCACACCCACTCGGCCCGCCAGCCAATCCGACACCACGCGCAAGGTATGGTCCGCACGCGCCGTCCCCACCAAATGGCGCGTCGCTGGCGTGTCGCGCCCGGCCATCCCCAGCAGATCGATCAGCAAGGGGGTCACTTCCTCGGCGTCGGCCAGTGCGTCGCAGGCCGCGATCACCGAGTGGGCCTGTTTGGCCGAGTTCAGATCGGCGACCCCCAGGGCCCGCAGCACCACGCGCCGCCAAGCGTGCAGGGGCGAGAACTGCTCCAACGGATCCCCAATGACATCCCATACTTCGATGCCAAGGGCCACCGCCTCGGCGCGCGCCTGCCGGCCCATCGCCGTCTTGCCGCAGCCCGGATCGCCCAGCAACCCAAGGCAAATCACCTGATCCGCCAGGATCTGCCTCAGCGACGCCGAGATGCGTTCGCGCTCCCGCTCGCGCCCCACCAGCAGTTGCTCGGTGGCCACTTCGCCCGCGGGCGCCAGAGGCCGCCATGCCCTGATCTTGCCTGGGAATCCCTTGAGCTCCAGCTCCACCGGGTCGACACAGCGCACTCGGTGCGTCGCCGCGGTGCGGGTGGTGTCGCAAACCAGTACGCCCTGGTCGCAGGCCTCCATCAGCCGCGCCGCCAGGTTCACAGTTGGCCCGATCACCGCGTATTCACGGCGCTCTTTGGGACCCAGCGGGCCGCAGTAGGCCCTGCCGGTCGCCACACCCACGCCGCAGCTGACCCCGTGGTGCTGCAGCCCCGTGACGATCGTCGACGCCGCGCGGATGCCTCGGCCGGACACGTCGTCGCTGGGCGTGGGCGGTAGGCCAAAAACCAGGATGACCGTTGGACCTTTGGCATCGACCAGGAACTTGTCGACCACGCCGTCCAGCCGGTCTACCACCCGCTGGATATGGCAAATCGCGGTCTGCAGTTGTGCCATGGCGTCGCCGGCCAAGCCGTCCAGGCGGACAAAGACTACAGTCAAAATGCGCAGTTCGGCCAGCCACTCCGACTCGTCGCCGCGCCAGCGCTCGCGCACGACGCGGGGCAGATAGTCGGCCGGACTAGCCAAGGGATCGCCGTCTTCCGCTTGGGGTGGCGGCAGTTCCGGTAGCGGCGGGATTTCGGGCGGCGGCACGCGCGCCAGCGACCGCCCATTGCGGAACAAGCGGGTGCTCTCGCCTTCGTTACCGGTGGCGATCCGGGCCTCGTCCGGCCGGCAAGCGGTCTCGGCGGCACTGACGCGCGCCAGCGCCGGACCGGTCAGACCCAAGATCCAGCGCCCGGCCACGCCGCCCAGCCGCGCCAGCCACGCCGGGCCAGAGGCCACGCCAATCTTGATGTGCAGAGCGGTTGTACCCACCAAGAAGCCGGCTACCGTGGCCTGCAGGTCCAGGGCGCACGCCACCGCGCGTTCCTCGGCCCGGCCATCGGCCTCCATCGGCCACCACGCCAGGATCCCGTCGCCGGCAAAGTAGACGGCCTCGCCGCCGTGGCTCGCGATGACCCCGACCACCTGCGCGAAATAGCCTTCGAGCAACGCGGTGATGTGCTCCGTGCCATCGGCGCCACGCCGAGCCCACAAGCTGGACAGTGCGGTAAACCCGGTAATGTCTACAGAAAGTAGCGCAACGTTCAGGCGCACCGCGTGCGGGCCTCGTTGGCGCGGGTCGAGCACGCCAATGAGCCGACGGGGCACGAAGCTCGCACTTCCTTCCAGCATCGTGGCTATCCTAATGCCGCAGCCCAATGCGATCCAGCCCACACTGCGCCACCGATCCGCCGCGTTGGGCGCAACCCGGCGTTGCAGCGTCACTACTCTCCGTGCGGCGACCTCTAGGTCGCCTCCGTTGCTCCGCTCCTTGCGCCTTGATTTGCATCCCAAATCGGCGGCCGGGGCGAATTTCGGTGGCGGATCGGGGGCGCCGCAGTCCACACAGGCCACAGGGGCGCTGGCTGCAACTTGCATCGCCGGGCACGCGGTGTGACGATGGGGCCCAAGGCAAGTGCCTCGCATAGAGTGCCAGCATGGAGAACATGCTCAAGGTGAATTCATTCAAGGCCGTCGTCGTCGGCACGGGCTTTGGCGGATCCGTGACCATTCAGCGCCTGCATCAAGCCGGCTGGCCGATCTGCGTCTTGGAGCGCGGCTGGGAGTATCACCAGGATTTTTCGCGCGAACCCGATCCCGACTCGTGGCTGTGGCAGGCTGGTCGCGGCGGCATGTTCGATGTGCAGCCTGGGCAGGACGTGGACGTGGTCACGGCGGCCGGGGTGGGCGGCGGCTCGCTCATCTACGCGAGTGTGCACTTGCGCGCCCCGGCGCTCACGCTCGACTCGCCTCCTTGGAAATCGGCCGGGCTGTCGCAGCTCGATCTTGCGCCCTACTACGACCGCGTCGAGCAGAAGATTGCCCTCAAGCTCGTGTCGCAGGCGGCCGAGGCTGGCCAGCCGTTGCCGCCCAAGACCGAGCACTTCCGCGCCGCGGCCGACCAGCTGGGGCGTGCCGACCATTGCGTGGACGCACCTTTGGCCATCAACCTGTGGGCTGATCCCGCAAGTCCGCTCGCGGCCTGCACTTACTGCGGCCAGTGCGACATGGGCTGCAATGTAGGCGCCAAGAACACCTTGGACAAAAACTACTTGCAGTCGTTCCTGCAAAGCGCCGTCCGCCGTCTGGCCGACGTGAGTCCCGCGCAGCCCAGTTGCCTCTTGACCGGCAGCGAGGCCATCGCCATCACGGGCCAGCCGGGGTCCTTTGCCGTGCGGATGCGCCGCTACGTCGAGGTCAATGGCCGCGCCACCTGGCAGGAGCAGGTCGTCACTGCTGAAAACGTCTTTGTCTGCGGCGGCGCCATCCACAGCCCGGCCCTGCTGCTGCGCTCCGTGGACGCCGGGCTGCAGCTTGCCCCCACGGTTGTGGCGCAAATCGGCAAGAAATACAGCGCCAACGCCGATACCTTCGGTCTCGTGACGGGCAGCAGCTCTACGGCCGAGGTCGGCATCGGCCCCGTCATCACCTCGGTGCTGGTCCACCAGCGCACGCTGCCCGGCGGCAACACCGCCTACTTCCTGGTCGAAGACGGTGGAATCTCCAAGCGTTTGGTGAGCTTACTCGACACGCTGGGCGGCAGCGATACGGCGACCAAGCGCGCGCTGCAGCACGCCCGGCCGCACCTGGGCAAGGTCAAGCAAGCCTTCCGCAAAGCTGCGTCGACCCACCCCGGCCACCGGACCACCCCGCAAGCGGCCGCGCCCGCGACCCTGGACTCGGTGGCCGTGTTGCTGATGATGGGCCGCGACCTGGCGCAGGGGACGATGCGGCTGGAACAGCAGCCCGACGACCTGGCGCGCATGGAGATCCGCTGGGACAACGCCGCCAATTGGCCTGTGACCGAAGAGCAATGCGCGGTGGCCAGCGATCTGGCCGCGGCCATGGGCGGCTCGTTTGTCCTGACGCCAACCCAGAGCTATGCGCACACCGCCGTCACCGTCCACAGCCAGGGCGGCTGCGCCATGGGCGGCGTGGTCGACCGCTTGGGCAAAGTCATCGGCATGGACGGCCTGTATGTCCTAGACGCGTCGATCTTTCCCGACAGCGTGGGCGTGAACCCGGCCCACACCATCTGCGCCGTGGCCGAGCACCACTTGGACGGCATCCTAGAGGGGGGCCTACTGCCACCCAAGGCGAGTGTGCCCACTCCACCCACGGAACTCCCGATCGTTCTGCAGGGAATCCCGCCCAAGACCCAGCCCGTGTCGCTGGTGATGGACGAGTACATGCACGGCTTTGGCGGTGTGCCCGCCAGCGGTATTTTGACGCGCTGCCTACGCGGGATGGTGCCCAGTCTGGTGCCCACCGCCTTTGACACCGACTGCCGCGCGGGCCGGGTGCGCGGACAGCGGGTGCAGCTGTGGCTCACCTTGAATCTGGCGAGCATTGCGTCGTTCTTGGCCGAGCCCCGCCACATCGTGCAGCTGTCGGGCCTGGTGGCAGTCCACGGACTGACCGAGCCCCAGGGCGTGGCCGTGCAGTCCGGCACGCTGGAGCTGTTGACCGCCGACGAGGGCTTCTATTCGCGGCGCATGCGCTACGAGATCGACTTCGTGGGTCATGAGGGCAAGCTGTATCGACTCGAGGGCATCAAGACCATCCCCGATCCAGAGAACATCGTCCCCAATCCGTGGCGCGACACGACCACCCTCAAGGTCGAGGTCTTTGCGGCCGGGAACAAGAAAGACGTGGTCTGGCGCGGCATTGCCCGGCTCACGGCCGTAGATTTCGCCCGGCAATTGGCCTCGACCCAATTGAGCGGCGGCCAGTCCAGCGGCGAACAAAAGCTGTTGGCGGCACGTTTTGGCGCGCTGTTTTTTGGCGAGCTTTGGCAGGCTTACGTGGCCCGCTTCTTTGCCCGCGCGGCCGAGCCAGGCGGCTTGGTGGCGCTCGCCACGGGTTTCATCGCGCAAGAAGCGATGGATCACGCCCAGCTGCCGCCGCGGGTCGAGCAGGCGCGCCAAGACATGATCAAGTGGGCCAAGCAGAAACTGGCGCTGCCCTGTGCCCCGCCGCCGCACCAACACGTGCCCGTGCAACTGGCCGAGCGCCTGCCCGTCGATGTGCCGCTGTACCCCACGTTGGGCTATGCGGACGGCAGGCTGCGCAAGGTCGCGGATGGTGCCGAGCGCCTTACCCTGTTCGTGTCGCGCTATGCACCGGCCAACCAGCCACGACGCAACAAGAAAATCGCCCTGGTTGCCCATGGCGCTGGCGTGTCCAGCTCGAATTTCGTGCTCGACACGTTGCCCGACCATGACAATTTTGCCACGTGGCTGTGCGAGCGCGGCTACGACGTGTGGCTGCTGGATTGGCGCGCCAGCTGCAAAGTGCAGATGAGCCAGTTCGACTTGGACGTGGCCAGCGTGGTCGACTACGCCGCCGCGCTGGACGTGCTCCAGCAAGCCTATCACAAGGTTGGCATGCCCCCGGTGAGCCTCATCGGCCACTGCATGGGCGCCAACTCGATCCTGCAAGCCCTGATGACCGGGGCGATTTCGCACGACGCCCACAATATCGAGCGCGCCGTGCTGTCGTCGATCGGCCTGCACTTCGAGGTGCCCACGGTGACGCGGCTCAAGGTGGACGCGCGCGTGGCCGAACTCATGGAAGACACGGGCTTGGGCTACTTGACCGCGCGCGCCGATCATCCGGGCCACCGCGTGCTGCACACGCTGTGGTCGGCCGGGCTGGGCCTGGTCCACCCCGAGTGCACCAACACCGCGTGCCATCGCATGAATTTCATGTACGGCTCGCCCTTCCGCCACGAGAATCTGGCCCACGAGACCCACGAGCGGCTGGCCGAAGAATTCGGCTACCTGTCGGCCCATACCTTCGTCCACATCTCGCAGCAGGTGCGCGCCGGCCATTCGCAAGCCTTTGACTACGGTCCTGACGAAAATGGGAAGCGCTACGGCCAGGTCACGCCGCCCAGCTACTTGCAGATGACCCCGCCGAGCGACGTGGAGCTGGTACTGTTTACCGGCGAGCACAATCAGCTGTGGCTGCCGCGCGGGCTGCAGGACACGGGTGAGTTTTTGCGGCAGACGGGCGCGAATCTGCTCGATCTCCGCGAGATTGCAGGCTATGCCCACCAGGACCTGTATTGGGGCATCCACGCCCGCGCCGACGTGTGGGACGGCTATTTGGCCTCGTACCTCTAGACGGTCCCAGTGACGAACCCAGGCAATTGGGAGTAGCATGCGCGCCGCGCCACGGCATCCGTGGTCGACACAGTCCCCAAGGTCCTGGATCCCCGGACCGCAGCAGGATTTTCAAGGAGAGGGCGTCATGGCTATCAAGGTTGGCATCAATGGTTTCGGTCGCATCGGTCGCATGACTTTCCGCGCGATCGCCAAGGATTTTACCGGCATCGAAGTGGTGGGCATCAACGATCTGCTCGAGCCCGAGTACCTGGCCTACATGCTGAAGTACGACTCGGTGCACGGCCGCTTCCCAGGCGACGTCTCCACCTCGGGCGGCAATCTGGTCGTCAACGGCAAGACCATCCGCCTCACGGCCGAGAAGGATCCGGCCAACTTGAAGTGGAGCGAGATCGGCGCGGACCTGGTCATCGACTGCACCGGTTTCTTCCTGACCACCGAGTCTTGCCAGGCCCACCTCAAGGCCGGCGCCAAGAAGGTCGTGCAGTCGGCGCCCGCCAAAGACGACACGCCGATGTTCGTGTACGGCGTCAACCACGCCAAGTACGCCGGCCAGGCGATCGTCTCGGCCGCGTCGTGCACCACCAACTGCCTGGCGCCTGTGGCCAAGGTGCTGCACGAGAAATGGGGCATCAAGCGCGGCCTGATGACCACCGTTCACGCCGCCACCGCCACCCAGAAGACCGTCGACGGCCCCAGCAACAAGGACTGGCGCGGCGGCCGCGGCATCTTGGAGAACATCATCCCCTCGTCGACCGGCGCCGCCAAGGCGGTGGGCAAGGTCCTGCCCGAGCTGAACAAGAAGCTGACCGGCATGGCCTTCCGCGTGCCGACCTCGGACGTCTCGGTGGTCGATCTGACCGTCGAGCTGACCAACCCCGCAAGCTACGACGAGATCTGCGCGGCGATGAAGGCGGCGTCCGACGGCGAGCTGAAGGGCGTGCTGGGCTACACCAACGAGAAGGTCGTCTCGACCGACTTTGTGGGCAACCCCTGCCCGTCGACCTTTGACGCCGAGGCCGGCATCGCTCTGGACAGCACCTTCGTCAAGGTCGTAGCCTGGTACGACAACGAGTACGGCTACACCTGCAACATGCTGCGTCTGGTCGAGCACGTCGCCAAGTAGTCGCTTCGCGGCGGCGGTGGGCCCTGTGGGCGGCGATCGCCCCGGGGCCGCCGCTGCGCGCACCCTGTCCATCAGGAGGATCCTATGGCTAAGTTCCTTCGCATGACTGAACTGGCGCTCAAGGGCAAGCGCGTCTTGATTCGCGCCGACCTGAACGTGCCGGTCAAAGACGGCAAAGTCACGTCGGACGCGCGCATCACCGCGTCGATGCCCACGGTGATCCACGCCCTGCAAGCTGGTGCCAAGGTGATGGTGACGTCGCACCTGGGCCGGCCGAACGAAGGGGAGTGGAGCGAAGAAGTCTCGCTGGCGCCGGTGGCGGCGGTGATGACCGCTCAGCTCGGCAAGCCGGTGCGCCTGATCAAGGATTGGGTCGACGGCGGCTTCGAGGTGGGCGAAGGCGAGGTCGTGCTGCTCGAAAATTGCCGGGTCAACAAGGGCGAGAAGAAGAACAGCGAAGCCACGGCACGCAAGTACGCGGCGCTGTGCGATATCTTCGTCATGGACGCCTTCGGCACCGCCCACCGGGCCGAGGCGTCGACCTACGGCGTCGCTCAGTTCGCGGCCACCGCTTGCGCGGGCATGCTGGTGACCGAGGAGCTGGAAGCGCTGGACAAGGCCCTGGCGAACCCGGCGCGGCCGATGGTGGCGATCGTGGGCGGGTCCAAGGTCTCGACCAAGCTGACGGTGCTAGAGGCGCTGGCCGACAAGTGCGAGCAGTTGGTGGTCGGCGGTGGTATTGCCAACACCTTCTTGGCGGCGAGCGGCAAGAACGTGGGCAAGTCGCTGTGCGAGCACGAGTTGATCCCCACTGCCCAGGCGCTCATCGCCAAGATGACCGCCCGCGGCGCCACCATCCCGATCGCCACAGACGTAGTGTGCGGCAAGCAGTTCGACGCGAACGAGCCGGCGGTCGTCAAGAGCGCGGATCAGGTTGCGGACGACGACATGATTCTCGACATCGGCCCGCAATCGGCGGCGCAGCTGGCCGAAATCATCCGCAATGCGGGGACGGTGGTGTGGAACGGCCCGGTCGGCGTGTTCGAGTTCGACCAGTTTGGCGAGGGCACCAAGACCGTGGCGATGGCCATCGCTCAGACCAAGGCATTCACGCTGGCGGGCGGCGGCGACACGATCGCGGCGATCCAGAAGTACGACATCTACGACAAAGTCTCGTACATCTCGACCGCGGGCGGCGCGTTCCTGGAGTACCTGGAAGGCAAAGTTCTCCCGGCCGTGGAGATCCTGGAAAAGCGCGCCCTCTAGAGCACCAATCAGAAACCCGAACCCGCGGGCCAACGTCGCGGCGGGTCGCGCTAGCGCCCGCTTGCGACCCACTGAGCATCAACGAGTTTTCGTCCGCGAGAGGTTTCGTTGCTCTGAACCTCGGAGATTTGTGATTGGTGTTCTAGCGTTTTTTCGCCCTCTTGGACCTTGAAATTCGGCGCGGCGAGTCGCTGCAGGCGCTCGCTTGCGCCCAACTTGGGGGTGGAAAACCGGGCTGCGGGCTGAAGCCGCAGTTCGCCTTACCGTCTCTGAAGTTAGAAGAACTGATAGACGCCGAGCGACATCCCCGCGCAGGTACCGAAGAGGCCGCCCGATGTGCACGGCATGCCCACCAGCGGCGCGGCCACGTCGATGCGCACGCCTGTGCGGACAAACCGCGGCACCAGCAAGCGCACCCCGCCACCCGCGCTGACCAGCGTGGTCCAGCTGCGTTCCGCGTCGCGCCCAACCACCGCGTCGGCAAAGACCGCCGGCACGATCGCCAGCCACGTCCAATCCGCAGCGATGTAGCGGACTTCCGCGTTGGCTAGCGCGAAGCGATCGGTGCGCAAGAAGCTGTCGCGTACGCCACGGACCTCGTACAATCCGCCCAAGAAGTATTGCAAGTGGGCGGGCGTATTGGCGCTTTGGTGCCCGGCTTGGACCCGCAAGGCCAGGTTCCAGCGCTCGCCCAGGGTCCAGAACCCAAGCCCCTGCAGCCACGCTTGCGTGTGGACCTGCCCCGGGGCGTCGACCAGCGCGCTCGCACCCACCCCCGCGCGGACTTCCAGCGACTGCCCGACTTGCCGCAGCCGCACCACGTCTACCCGGCCCAGGCGCAATCCCAAGTCCAAGAGGGCGCTTTTGGCGTCGGGCGGCAGCGCGGGCGGCGTGTCACCCGCGTCAAAGAACGTGTCGCGCTGCAAGTCCAGGCGCGCGCCGATCTTGACGCGATCGCCGTCCAGCAGGCGGTTCAACTCGGCGCGTACGAGCATGCGGCGGTCGGCAAAGCCCACGCGCGGCCGCACCAGATAGTCCCACTGAATCAAGGCGTCCAGGCGGCGCCCCAACCAGCGCGGATCGTGCAGCCACACCCGCCCGCCCGAGTACTTGTTGAACTGTTCGTAGGCGGCCGCTACGTCTAGAAACTCGCCAAAAACATTGGTGTCCTCGGCGCCCAGCGACCACCAGCTGGACGACTCGCCGGGCTTGGCCTCGCGCTGCACCAACACGGCGAACAAGAACAGCGGGTTCAGCGTCCAGCGCTCTTCGACTGTTACGACGGCGACGGTTCGACCCGCCTGCTGCTGTACTTCCGCCGCCACGCGCGAAAACAGCCCCATGTTCCACAGCTTGGCCAGGCCCTCGCGCCAAGCCTCGCCGCCGACCACTTCGCCGACCCGCCAGGGCAATTCGCGCTCGACCACGCCGCGCTCGGTCCGCCACAGGCCGCGCACTTCCAGGGCATCGATGCGGGCGGGCAGGGCGATTTCCGTCGTCGCGGTCGCGGCTTGCGGCAGGTCCTCCGCCCACACCGGAACGGCCGACAGCAGCGCTGCCGCCCACAGCAGGGCCAGCCATCGCGTCACGGTGCGGCCGCCACGTCGACCACCGCCCGGTACAGCACGCCAAGGCCGCGCACAAACTCGGCAATCGGGATGCGCTCGGCCACGCCGTGCATCGTCTCGGCGAGCTCGCGGTCGATGGCGATGGGGACAAAACCGTAGGCGCGCACGCCGATTTGCCGAGCGTACATCGAGTCGGTAAAGCCCACCGACAGCAGCGGCCCCACGGCCGCATCGCTCCGGTTCTCGATGGCGCGCCGCGCCAGGGCCCGGAACAGCGGGTCGTCGCTGGGCGATTCCGTGGCCGGCGCCTGGTGCAGCACCTGCCAGCTCACCTGGTCGTCGCCGACCACCGCCTGGAGCTCCTTGAGCAAATCCGCGGGTTGTGTGCCCGGCAACACCCGGCAGTCCAGCTGGGCGCTGACCTCGCTGGGCACCACGTTGGGCTCGAACATGCCCGAAAAGCCCGTGACGCTGCAGGTATTGGTGAGCATGGCCCGCGAACCGGGCTCGTCCATCAGCGTTCCCAGCGCCAGGTGATCCACCCAGAACGGCCGCTGCAGCACCCAACCCTTGACGCCGCCTACCTGTTTGCCGGCAGCGGCAAGCGCCCCGTACACGCTGGGGTGCACGTGCGCCACCAACTCGCGCTTGCGCAGCTTTTCCAGCGCGTCCAGCAGGCGATCGGGCGCCCGCCCCGGCAGCGGCGTGGAGCCGTGGCCCGACTTGCCGTGCGCGGTCAACCGCAGCCAAAGCAAGCCCTTTTCCGCGACCGAGATACCGAACACGGTCTGGCCCGGCGCCAGCACGCCGCGGACCCCCAGCCCGCCCTCGTTGATCAGGTGCGAGCAGCCGATCTTGGCCCAGTGCTTTTCGACCAACTCGCGCATGCCGCGGTTGTCCACTTCTTCGTCTGCGACCGCCAGCAGCACCACGGGCCGGCGCAGCGGCACGGCCTGACGCTTGAGCTCGATCAAGGTGGCCAGCTCCAGGATGCCCATGCCTTTCATGTCCAGCGCGCCGCGGCCCCATACGTAGGTGCCATCGTTCGCGCCCGACAGCGGCCCCTTGCCCGCCGGCCACTGCGCCGGCTCCGCCGTCACCACATCGGTATGGGCCAGCAAGCACAGCGGTTTTTCCGCTTCGCCGGCGATGGTGGCGGTCGCGGTCGCCGGCAGGCGCGCGATCAAGCTCTGGCGGCCGGGGGCGTGCTCGATCCGTTCGCTGGCGATGCCCTCTTTGGCCAGGATCGCGCTCAAGAAATCGGCGGCGCGCGCCTCGTGGCCCGGCGGGTTACTGGTGTCGACCCGCAGGTAGTCCTGGAGCCAGGCGACCGCCTCGGGGCCGGCCACCTGCCAATCCGGCGCGCGCGCGTGGCGGTCCAGCTCGGGCGGCGACACCCCCAGCTGCAGGGGCGCGGTGGTGGCGCAGCCAAGCATGCAGCAAGAAAGTGCTAGTATTTTCCAGACTTGCATGCCGTCTCGACCTCAGCGTCCCAGTCCACAAAGCCCTTCATCTGGATCTTTTGCAAGAACGACGAGTCGGTCGAGAAGCCGCTGAAGGTCGCCTCGCGCCACACGGCGAACATGTGGACCATGCGACCGGGAGTGCGCTCGTAGTAGGCCTCGATTTGGTAGTCCTGCGGCCATTCGGTCCCGGTGGCCGCTTTGGTCAAGTAGGTGCGCGAGACCAGTGCGGCGCCAAACGGGCTCTTGGCCTTGCCCAGGTCGGGCACGTGGCGGGCGCTGCCGGCGAGCGATTCGGTGGCGTACTTGCTGGTCAGCTCGGTGGTCCAGTCCAAGAAGTTGCGCTTGCCGGCCAGGAACTCGTCGCGGCTGCTGACAAAGGTGCGCACGTACGACTTGTACGCGTCGGGGTGCAAGGCGGCTTGCTCCGAAGCGGTGTGGATCTTCTCGATCTGGGCCATTTTGCAGGCAAATTCGGTCACGACCAGCATGCCCACCGCTTTGCTCGCGTCCACGCCGGTGCGCCCGACCAGCTTGACGTCGGCGCTGTTCAGGTTGCCCATCAGCACTTTCATGGGCTCGTCGGCGGTGACGGCGGTCACGCTGCCGTTGAGCGCCACGATCGCGTCGGCCAGGCGCTCGTCGGTGCCGGTGTCGTAGTTGCGCCAGAGCCAGAAGGTGGCGTTGGTGATGGCCTCGGGGGCGTCGTCGGCGGCGCAGCCGGCCAGGCTGACCAGCAGAATGGCGGCCAACCAGGCGCCGAGTCGGCCAAATCGGGGAGTGCACGCCATGATGTCGACTCGCGGCCCGCAGCGGCGGGAGAGGGGGTGGGATGAGCGTGCCGGAAGCGCGCGGGCGGCGCAAGCGTCGCTTTCTCGCGGGCCGCTGTGTCGAATTCCTCGGCAAAAGTGGAAAATTTCTACACTGGCCCAGCCGGCGTGGGCCAAAACGTCAAGGATTGTGCCTGATTCTGGGCGATCCGAGCTGGCGCGCAACTTGCATTCACAACCGGCAGGAGGCGCTCGGGCGGTTTCTGCGTCCGCGTGCCAAGTGGAGGTTGCCATGTTGTCTCGCCTGTCCCGTTCGTGGTCCCTGGTCGCGCTCTTGGCGCTGACGGGCGCGTGTTCGTCGACCCCTAGCTCGCAAAGCCCCGCCGATGCTGGCGTTTCTGCCGACGTCCAGGGCGACGCGAAGCCGCCGCCGGTCACCACCGATCCCCAGTTCAAAGCGGCCTATGCGCCCGTGCTGGCTAAGGCCAAGGATATGAAACTTGAAGAGTTCTTGGCGCTTCACACGCCCGCGGACGCGGCGAAGCCGATCACGCCAACGTACGATCCCCTGAAGGCCCTGCACATGGACGTGGTCCAGGAGAAGCTGGCGCTGACGGCGGCAGAGCAGCAAAAGCTGAAGGAAAACGGCTTTGTGGTGGCCCGCCGCCTGACGTACCCCACGATGGCGAACGCGCTGCTGACCACGTTCCAGAAGGACCTGCCGGTTGTGGTGACGTCGGACGCGGTGCTCCAGGCGCTGCACAGCTCGTACGACGACATCCTGAGTACTCTTGAGCAGTATGCGTTGCTGGGCATCCTGCAAGAGAGTCTGGCCAAGGCCCACGCGGCCGTACCGGCGCTGCAGCCGGGGGCGGCGGCGGACGCCAAGAAGGCCAAGGACGACGTGGACTTCTACTTGACGGTGGCGCGCTCGCTGCTGAGCGGCAAGACCGAGAAGGCCCAAGGTGGCGCGGCGGTGGACGCCCTGGTGACCAAGTTCCTTGGCTACATCGCGGCGGAGCAGATGACCGACGTGGAGCTGTTCGGCGTGGCGCGGACCGAGGACTACAGCCAGTTCAAACCGCGCGGCCACTACACCGCGACCCCGGAATTGCAGCGCTATTTCAAGGCGATGATGTGGCTGGGGCGGACCGATTTGCGCTTTGCCGAGTTCGACTCGCTGGCCGGCAAGTGGCTGTGGCGGCCGCGGCAGGTGATGGCGGCGATCCTGCTGCAGCAGGCGGTGGAGCAGGGCGGGGCCCTGGCGGGGGTGCAGTCGGTGGACGACCTGGTGACGCTGATGGTCGGGCCGATCGACTACATCAACTTGGCGGGCCTGAAGAAGCTGGTGGCTGATCAGGGCTGGGGCGATCCGTCGGCGGTGGCGAACCTGAGCGAGGCGCAGATCGCGGCCGTGGTGGACAAACTGGCGGGCGGCGCCTACGGCTCGCAGCAGATCGCCAGCCACTATCTGGAGACGGACCCGTTCAGCGCCGAGGCGACCCCGCTGCCGCCGTCGTTCGCCTTGCTGGGTCAGCGCTTCGTGATCGACTCGTACGTGTTCAGCAACGTGGTGTACGACCGCGTGCTGTGGCAGGGCGGCAAGGTGCAGCGGGTGTTGCCGAGCCCGCTCGACGCGTTGTTCGTGCTGGGCAACGATCAGGTGCTGCCGCTGCTTTCTAGCGACTTCAGCAAGTTCCCGTATTGGGGAGCGCTGCACGACTTGCGGTGGCTGGTGGATCAGCACGGCGCTGACTTCTGGCAGGGCAACGTCTACAACCTGTGGCTAGACAGCCTGCGCCAGCTGAATGCGCCGACGACGGCGGCCAAGTTCCCGTTTGCGCTGCGGACGCCGGCGTGGCGCGACAAGACGGTGCACACCCAGCTGGCCTCGTGGGCGCAGCTGCGGCACGACACGCTGCTGTATGCGAAGCAGAGCTACACGGGCGCGGCGTCGTGTTCGCATCCGGGAGCGTACGTCGAGCCGAATCCGGCGCTGTTCGCCAAGCTGAAGCTGCTGGGTGCGGTGGCGGGCCAGGCGTTGCTGAACGCCCCGGCCGTGCCGGCGACCGTGAAGGCGCAACTAGGCACGTTCTTTACGGATTGGCAGGACATCATGGGTAAGTTGGAGCTGGCGGCGACGCACGAGCTGAGCCCAGAGGGGGCCACGGAGCAGGACATCACCTTCCTCAAGGGGGTGATTTCGTCGGCGAATATCTGCGGGATCGTCTACACGGGCTGGTATACGAAGCTGTTCTTCCAGGCCGACAGCTTGGATGCCTTCAAGCCGACGATCGCCGACGTGCACACGAACCCGAACCAGGGGCCGCTGCCGGGGCCGGATGTGTTGCATGTGGCGACGAGCAACGCGGATTTGATGGTGCTCACGGTGGATACGTGCGAGGGCGGCGAGGCCTTTGTGGGGCCCGTGTACCGGTATCACGAGGTGGACTGGAAGAAGATCGAGCGGTTGAGCGACGAGGATTGGAAGCAGATGCTCAAAGACGGCAAGGCGCCGCCGCCCCCGGCCTGGACGGGGAGCTTTGCTGCGTCCGAGTAGCCTTTGGAGCGCCGGGCAGTTGCGCTTGGAGCGGCGCAGTGCGACAAAGGCAGGTATGCGCGTTGGGACGGTTGGCATCTGGTTGATTTGTGGGGTGTTGGGGCTGTCGGCGGGCTGTCGGAGGGCGCCTGTCGCCGCTCCCGAGCCGGTTTTGGCCCCGGTTCCGGCTCTGGCCCCGGTTCCCGTCGCGGTCCCGGTCCCTGTCCCTGTGCCCGCCACCCCGGCGGATTCCGAACCTGCGGCGCCGCTGCCGGGGACTGCCACACCTGCCGCGGAGCTGGGCGGGTGCGAGCAGATGCTGCGTCGGCAGGGCGCGAATCCCCAGCAACTGTCGGCGATTATGCTGAGTCTGGCGGCGCTGGGCGACCCGCAGAACCTGCGCTGCTGGGCGCGTTCCACGCCGGCCGGGCTGGTGGCGGTAGCGCAGGGCGGCAACCGGGTGGCGCAGGTGGTGTTGTTCGATAGCGACGGTCACGGCACGGTGGTGGCGCGGCCCGGCCCGGCGAACCCCGAGGTGCCGGTGCACCATTGGCTGGCGACGCCGTGGTCGGCGCTGCCGGTGGGCGATCTGCCGCCTTGGTCGTTGGACGAGTCGCCGGTCGCCGCGGCGGAGTGGTGGCGCGACGTGCCGTTTGCGGTGGCGGCCGATGGGAGCGTCGTTGTCCACGTGGCGTTCGACCAGGATTTCTGCAAGGGGTTTTCGGTGTTTCAGCTACAGTCCGGTCGTTGGCGCGCGGGACCGGGCGGTGGCGAGGGCTGTCTCGTGGGCGCTCACACCCTGCTCGGGGTGGTGGACCTGGATGGCGACGGCGTGGCGGAGCGTGTCGAGACGGTCGCTCTGGACGGGTTTGCGGGCGACGAGGACCAGCCCGCGCCGGTGACGCTGCAGCCCCTTGGCCCGCGCGGGGAGATCCAGTGGAACCATCCGCGCGTGCTGGCGTTCTTTCGGCGGCTCTGGCTGGGCGGCGATGCCGATGCCGGGAGCGAGCCCGACCGCGACGAAGATCTTGCACCGGATCTCGAGATCGAGAGCGCGGACCTGAGCGACTGCCTGGACCGGCTGCGCGAAGTGGCAGAGCGCCTGCACTATGGCGTGCGCGCCCAGATTTCCCCGGCCACGCTGCGGGCCTACGCCGAGTCGCAGCTGGGCCGCCACGGGCAGGGGCACTGCTGGCGATGCCAAGGGGGCGGGGTTGACGACCAGCGCCGCTGCCGCGCGGCCGTGGAAAAGCAAAGGGGGGCATTTTCTACTCCGCATTTTCATTGAGGACAGGGCCGACCGGAACCGCCACCGACGCGCAGGCGAAGCTGTACAGCGGGAAGCTGACGAATTCGACCGCCTCGCCCCGGGCCGCCC
>JBBISH010000001.1:0-177545 GCA_037441385.1 Myxococcales bacterium | reverse complement strand
CGGTCTTGGCCACGACCTCGGGTTCGGGCTTGGGCTTGGCCTTGCCTTTGGGTTCAGGCTTCTTCTTGGTGGGCTTCTTCTCGGGCTCGGGGGCCGGCTCGGCGGCTGGTTCGGCCTTGGCTACGGCGGTCGCCTTCTCGGCCGGGGCGTCGGCCGTTCGCACGCACTGCGCAGACCACATGTGTTCGGCAACCGTGGTGGTCTCTTCCACGTTCTTGGGCTGGCCGTCGCCGGTCAGCACGCGGTTGGTCCGCTTGACCACGATCTCTTTGCGAACCGATTGCACGTCGCTGACCGCATCGCAGCCATAGCGCGCGGCGTGGTCCTTGAAGGTCCGCTCGGCCTCGCCGCGGTTGGCGGGATCGCCGCGGGTGGTCGTGCGCAGAACGCCAAGCACCTCGGTCGGTTGCGCGAGCGATTCCGTCGACTCGACGATCTTGACGGGCGAGCCAAAGGGCAGGGCATGGTACTTGCGTGCTCCAGAAGCGCGCTCGAAGTTGGTCGCACCACAGGCGGCCAGCACGGAGGCCAGCATGGCGGCCAGCGCCACGGGCACGGCGCGCGCCCAAAACCAGCGCGTTGCCTTTGCGCTTTGGACCTTTCTGCCCATGCAATTTCTGTGCGTACACTTTTGGTGGGTGCACTTTTGGTGGGTGCACTTTTGGTGGGTGCACTGCATCGCGCTCGCCACTCCAGTCCTGGCCATCAGCATCCTCCGGGGCAGACCGCGCGCAAGCCCGCTGACGGTCGCCAACCGATCAAGTTTCGGGGTTGGGGCAAGGCAAGTCAACCGCCGCCATCTGCGCGAAATCGCAGTGCGCCGCGCGAACGTCGCCGCTGTCGCTGCCCGGCCCCAGACGGCAACGGGCTGGGTGACCAGCGAACACAAAGCCATCGCCTGCCAAGCGTCTGGCGCGGCCGCTTGAGCTTTGGCCAACTTGCCGCTAGGTTGCCTCTCCGGCGGGCGCTTGACCCGCAGAGATCGCCCATGAGCCACGACCCATTTGCCTTCCATCAAGTCGTTCACGATCGCACCGTGTTTGCCGACCGGCGGCGTACCGTCATGGACGCCTATGGCCCTGGTTCGGTGGTTGTGGTGGCGGCGGCGGGCCACACGTTGCGCAATGGCGATGTGGACCACGAGTGGCGTCAGAACAGCGACTTTTGGTACCTGACAGGATTCGACGAGCCCGAGAGCATTCTGGTCCTGGCCCCTGGCCGCGCCGACGGCGAGGCGGTGGTATTCGTGCGCCCGCGCGATCCGGCGCAAGAGGTTTGGCATGGCCGCCGCGTGGGTGTCGAGGGAGCGGTGCAGCGCTTGGGCGTGGACCAAGCCTTCGATCTCAAGGACTTTGATGAGCAACTGCCGAAACTGGTCGAAGGGGCCAAGCAGCTGTGCTGGCACGTGGGTCGCGATCCGCAGCTGGATCAGCGCCTGATTCGTGTGACGCGGCGGCACCGCGCCATGCCGCGTCTGCACCTGGATGGCCCTGACTTCTTTGCGGACTTGGCCGCGGTGATGGGCGAGCTGCGCTTGCTCAAGGGCCCTGCCGAAATCGCGGCCCTGCGTCGCGCCGGAGCGGTGGCGGCCGAGGCGCACAACGAGGCGATGCGTGTGTGCCAACCCGGTATGAACGAAAGGCAATTGCAGGCGGTGGTCGAGTTCGTGTTTCGCGCGGGCGGCGCGGCGCGGGTCGGCTACGGCACCATCGTCGCCCGCGGCGACAACGCCACCATCCTCCACTACACCGAGAACGACCAAACCGTAGGTCCAAGCGATCTGGTGCTGATCGATGCCGGCGGCGAGGTAGCCTACCAAACGGCCGATATCACAAGGACTTTTCCGGCATCGGGCAAGTTTTCGCCCGAGCAGCGCGCCGTGTATCAGATCGTTTTGCGCGCCGAGTTGGAGGCGATCGCGCTGTGCACTCCTGAGCATCGCTTCATCGAGGTGCACGATCGGGCTGTCCGCGTGCTGACCGAAGGGTTGGTCGAGCTGGGCCTGCTCCAGGGCGACGTGGATCAGCTGATACAAGACGAGAAATACAAGCGCTTTTACATGCACCGCACCAGTCACTGGCTGGGCATGGATGTGCACGACTGCGGCCGCTACCACGACCAATTGCCGACCGGGAATTGCAGTCGTCAATTGGCCCCGGGCATGGTTCTGACCGTGGAACCTGGGCTGTACATCGCCGCCGACGACGCCGAAGCGCCCGAGCGCTACCGTGGCATCGGCGTCCGCATCGAGGACGACATCCTGATCACCACCGGCAAACCCGAGGTACTCACTGCCGATTGCATCAAGGAGCTCGACGCGATCGAGGCCACGGTGGGGACCGGCGGGCGGTGGATCGCGGCGGTGGATCCAGCGTTTGGCACACCGGCCAAGTAGGCTCTGCCGGCCGCCCGTGCACGAGCCGCAGCCCGGCGAAAAACTGGACAGATTGGCACTTTGAGTTACGGTCAACTCCGTATGTGTTCGGCCCCTTGCAGGCCGACGCGGAGGCGCCGTGATCATCACCGGCAAGCTCGACCAACCGCTTGAGTTCAGTCGCTTTCTGCTCACCGCCAAGATCGCCGCAGGCGGTATGGCCACGGTGTACCTGGCCGAGGCTCGTCCGGGCGACCCGCTGCACGGCCGGCGGCTGGCGGTCAAGGTGCTCCACGATCACCTTGCAGAAGACGATGATTTTGTTCGCATGTTCCGTGACGAGGGCCGGATCGCGGCGCTATTCGATCACGCCAACGTCGTCCGCGTGTTCGAGGTGGGCGAGTGGCAGGGCTCGCACTTTTTGCTCATGGAGTTCGTGGAAGGGCGCGACCTGGCGCAGCTGATCCAGGCGCTGCGGCTGCACAAGCAGGTCATGGCCGCGGGCATCGCCTTTGAAATTCTGCGGCAGGCGCTGACGGCGCTGAGCTACGTCCACGCGTTCAAGGCCAAGAACGGCAAGAGCGCTGGGGTGGTTCACCGCGACATCAGTCCGCAGAACCTGCTGATTTCCAGGCATCCGCTGGTCAAGCTGACCGATTTTGGTATCGCCCGCGGCAGTCACCGTAGCGACCGCACTCGCACGGGCACCATCAAGGGCAAGATGCACTACATGGCGCCCGAGCAGGCGCTGGGCGAGCGGGTGGACGCCCGCGCCGACCTGTATTCGCTGGGCGCTGTGGCGTTTGAAATGCTCACGGGCCAAGCGGCCTTTGGCCCCAGCAGCACCGAGTTGGCCCACCGCCGGGTCATCGAGGGCGACGTCGAGTTCAACGCCAAGTTCCGCCAGCAGCCCGAGGACGTGCGCGCGTGGCTATGCAAGGCCATGGCTCGCAATCCCGAAGATCGGTTCCAGAGTGCTGATGCGATGTTGGCTGCCATGGAGCAACTGGGTCGGGCGGCGCGGACCCTGTATCGGCCAGAGGCGCTGTTGCGCTTGCTCGAACTGCCCGAGGCCTCGCGCACGGTGCAGCGCCAGGCCCAGCGCGCCCTGTTCGTCGGCGACGAAGCCGCCAACCTGGGCCGTCTCGCCGGCGCGGTCACAACGGGCACGCATCCAGGCACCCATGGCCCGGCGTCGGACTCGCGAGTGTCGATGGTCACGGGCCGCCCGCAAAACGAGTTGGCCGCCGAAGAGCGCGCCGCGCGCCTGTTGAACAAGCCGGTGGTGTGGGACGCGCCCGAGCCTGAGCTCCGTCCGGTGACGGACGTGCGCCAAGTGCCCGATGTCAGGGCGTCGCAGCCCATGAGCGCGATCACGCCCCGGCAGCGTCAGCGCGCAGTTGAAATGCTGCCGGCCGAAAAGGCGGTGGGCAAGTCGTACCAAGTCGCGCCCTCGCGCGAATTGCCGGCGATCACGCCAGCGCCCGAAGCAGCGCCGCTGTTGCCCCACAAGTTTGGCAGCGAAAGTCAGGAGCCTACGCTCGCGGGCGAGCCCGAGGCCAAGCCCGCGGCGGTGCGGACTTCGACCAAGGTCAAGGTGTCGCGCGGCGAGGTCGACCAGCGGCGCGGGATGGCCATGGCCACCGCCGTGGCGTGGCTGTGTGGCGCCTTCATCTTGTTCGCCGTGCTGCTGGAAGTGGTGGGTTGGACTCCAGATCTGCCGACGGTTGACGAGCGGTCCGTTGCGGCGCTGTTCGATGGCAGCGAGCCCGGCACGGTGGTGGAGCCGGCGGACCGCGAGTCCGAGCCCGGCGCTGTGGCCCGTGGCGACGGGAGTGCGCCTGTTGGTCGCGCGTTACCGCCCGTGTTCGAGGCGCCGCGCGCTGCTCCTGCGGTACCGCCGTCGGCTGCCGCCACCCCCACGGTCGCGTTGGTCGACGAGGTCGAGCTCAAGGCCGCCGCCGAGCGGCGCATGCGCAAGCTGGTCGAGCGCGGCGTGGAGCGCGATCTTTGGGACGCGCGGCCGATCGATCGCGTCATCGCCGCGGACGCTCCAGATCCCGACCGGCCCGCCCAGCCCAAGGCCGCCAAAGCCGCCAAGCCGGCGCTTGCGGGCGCGGCCAAGCTCCCCGCGGCTGCCGCTGCTCCAGTCGCCGTGGCGCCCGCGGTCAAAGTCGCGCCGGCCGCCCCTGCAGCGGCTATCCCCGCCGCACGCCCCGCGGTGCCCGTGGTCGCGGCCAAGCCGGTCGCTGCGCCGGTGGTGGCCAAGCCCGTGGTGGCCGCCAAGCCCGTCCAGCCCGCCGCGAAGCCCCTTCAGGCTTCGGGCAAGCCGGTTCAGGTTGCAGCCAAGCCGATTCAGGCCGCAGGCAAGCCGATTCAGGGTGCCGCAAAGCCGATTCAGGCTCCCGCGAAACCGATTCAGGTTGCGGGCAAGGCGGTTCAGGCCGCAGGCAAGCCGATTCAGGGTGCCGCAAAGCCGATTCAGGCCGCGGGCAAGCCGGTCCAGGCTCCCGCGAAGCCACTTCAGGCTGCAGGCAAGCCGGGTCAGGTCGCCGGCAAGCCTCCGGCCGTTGCTGCACGTCCCGCGGTGGCCGCCAAGCCGGGTGCAGCGAAGCCAGCGCCGGGCAAGCCGGGCGTGGTGAAGGCGCCGCTGCCCAAGGCCGGCGTTCGGCCGGTGGCCGGCAAGCCCGCGGCGCCTGCCGCTCCGGTGCGTCCGAGCGCCGCAAAGCCTTTGCCAAACAAGGGAGTTTCGGGCAAACCGGTTGCGCCGGTCGCTCCAGCCCGGCACCCTGCGGCGGCGGGCAAGCCCGCGGCCGTCCCGGTGGCTGGCCGCGCAGCTGCCAAGCCAGCCCCAGTGGCACACCGCTAGTCTACGCCGCCGGCACCCGCAACGCGTGGATGGGCGGGACGGCGGTGGCGAGGACGAGCATGAATCGCACGCAAGCCGTGACCGACAAGATCGCTGTTGAAGTCGAACCCCAGTTTCTGGCTGAGCATAGCTCCGCAGAAGACGGGCAGTGGTTCTTTGCCTACCACATCACCATCTCGAATCTGGGCGAGGAGGAAGTGCAGCTCATCAGCCGCGAGTGGGTCATCACCAACGGCCACGGCCGCGTCGAGCACGTGAGCGGTCCCGGCGTCGTGGGTGTACAACCGCGGCTGGCGCCAGGGCAGGCGTTTCGCTACACCTCGGGCTGCCCACTGGACACCGCTGTGGGCACGATGAGTGGCAAGTACCACATGCGCACGCAGGACGGACGCGAGATCGACGTGGAGATTCCCGAGTTCGCGCTCTTTGATCCGAGCTGCCTGAACTGAAGCGCGCCCGGCCGGCGGTGAGTTCTACTCGCTTGTGGCCACCTCTGGTTGCTCTGCTTGCGGATCTGCAACCGGCACGACCGGCGGCGTGCGCTCCAGCGGCTCGGGCCAGCGCTCCACGGGGCCAAAGTCATATACCTTGGTCCTGCCGCGCCGCCGCAACTGCCGCGCGGCCAGGGCACTGCGCGCGCCGCTGTGGCAGTACACGACCACGGGCTGTAGCGGATCCGTAGGCAACTCAAGCGATTTTCCCAGGTCGGCCAACGGTACGTTGCGCGCGCCGGGAATGTGTCCGCGGTCGAACTCGCCGGGCGTCCGCACGTCGACGAGCACGGCGCCGGCACCCAACAATTCGCGCAGACGGAGCACGTCGATGCGACCGCGGCGCATCAGCACCAGCACGGTCACGGCGATCACGGCGGCAATAGCTAGGGGCAAAGGATGGAGCACAAGCACCTCGTTGTATGCGAGTGCTCAAGCTAGGTTGCGAACCGCCCTTCGCCAAGGGGCCCAGAGACTAGATCAATTCGAATTCTTCGCAGCGCCGAACCCGTCGCAGTTGGAGCGGCGAGTCCCCAGAGGGGCGAGCTTGCGACCCACTGAGCTTCAACGAGTTTTCGTCAGCGAGGGGTTTCGTTGCTCTGAACCTTGGAGACCGGTGATTGGTGTTCTAGGCCCAAAAACGCCGAGCGGCCCGGTAGCAAGGCCACCGAGCCGCCCAAACGGACCCAAAGTGTCAGCGTGCGCGACTAGTTGCAGGCGTTGGCGTTGCTCTGGTAGCACTGCCCCAGGTTGGCAAAATCGCTCTGGCCGTCGGGGAACTTGTTCATGCAAGCGGTGAAGCAGGCCTGATCTTGGCACTTTTCGGTGTCGAGGCAGTTCATGATGCTCATGCAGTTGAAGCTGGCCTCGCACGCGACCAGCGAGTCGATGCAGAGCTGGCTGGCGCAGGTGGCCTGGCAGTTCTGGTCGCCAGCCTTGCAGGCGATGCAGTTCTCGCCCATGCAGACCTGGCCGGCATAGAACAGGTCCATCGCCGTCTGGCCGGCCGCGTCCACGCACTTCTGCGAGCAAGTGGTGGCGGTGGGGTCGGTGGGCAGCGGCGCGGTCTGGCAGCCGTTCAGGCACTTGAGGGCGGCCGAGCACTTGGCGTCGCCCATGCAAGCGGTCGACTCCTTGCTGCACGCGCTGGCCACGCAAGTGTTCATGCAGGCCGTGTTCTTGGGATCGCACTTGGCCGGCGCCGTGCCAGTGTCTTTCTTGGCGTCGGCGGTGCTGGTGTCTTTGGCGTCCGCCTTGGTATCGCCGCCGCCCGTGGTCGTGTCGCCGACGGTGTTGGTGTCGGTCGTGGTGGTGGTGTCCTGGGTCGTCGTGGTGTCTTGAGTGGTGCCGCCGCCGCCGTTGTTGCCGCTGGTGGTGCTGCCACAACCGGCCGCCAAGGCCAAGACGATGCCGACCGCGAAAATGCGCTTCATGGTGAACTCCTCGGGGATTTGCTGCGGGCTGTGGGGGCAGATTGAGCGCCCGCCCGCTCCGTTGCCGGCATCGCGGCAGGTTGGGTTTCTAACTTGACGAATCGAGTACGAATTTCAAGAACGGTGGGTCACAACAGGTCACACCCACCGCTCGTTTGGGAGCCGGGGGGTGCAGGAGGATAGCGGAGTGGAAACGGCCGATCAACCGCAAAGGAATTTTCTGGCGGCGGTCCAGGGTTTCAGCGCGGTCCTACTCAACCAGTAGGGCGGAGCGCCCGAGTAGGGTAAGCCTGCATGATGATACGCAGTTCTTCGGCAAAAAGCGCCAACGCGCCGCGGGTGCAAACAAAGCGCAACCCCTGCAATCCGTCCTCGTGCGTCATGCGATCGCCACGCCAGTGCTCAAGGACATCCATGGGCGGCGGCCCGGTGACTTGGGCCAGCACCACCGTAACCAGGATCAGATCGGGCCGCTCGGTGGATCGCATCAGCCACAAATGCAGGCCCGAATCAAAAAAACGCGGCTGCCACAACGTGCGCGTGCCGTCGGCTAGTTGCTCCAGGTGGGCCGCCATGCTCGATAGCTCCCACGTGGCCAGGCGGGTCTTGACGATCCGCCCCGGCTGCCCCGGCGACACCAGACGGGCCAACACCGTTACCCAGTTGAGATCGTACAGGTTGTCCGCGATGCTGAACTGGTAGCCGCGGGGTTGCAGTACCAGGCGATGGCGCAGGTTGGCCGACGTCAGGGTCGCCATTGCGCCTCCGCGTTCATGGGTCCCCCAATGTGGCCGCGGCGGTGTATTCAGCCTTGGCCGGAACCGTCACTCGCCACTCCACCCGCACCAACTGCTCTTTGCCGATCCGCTCGGTGGCCCGGGTTACGGCCTGTGCCACGCGGGTTCGATCCCAACCTTCGAAGGTCAGGCGCAATTTGTGATCATCGGGCTCTAGGATCGGGTAGCTGCCGATTTCCAGATCGCCGAACTCGGCCACCACCGCGTCGATCGCCGGCACCACTTCGAATTCGTCGCACCGCCAATAGGCGGTGGCCAGGTCGGGGCGTTGGCCACCCCATCGCGCGCAGATCTGCGGCAGTCGGCTCAGCACCAGCGACGGCACGCCGGGCAGGACGTAGACGTTGCGCAGCCGCAGCAGCGGCCATTTCCCTTGAACTTCATCCAGTTCTGTGCCCTGGGGTAACCAGGCCAGCCGGCGCTGCTCGGGGGTCGGCGCATGGCCAAGGCGCCGCTCCATCTTGGCCAGCACGATCGGGTTTTCCACCATCGGCACGCCAAAGGCGCGCGCCACGGATTTCCAGGTGCAATCGTCGTGGGTGGGCCCCACGCCGCCGGTCGTAATGACCAAGTCGAAGCGGCGCGCAAACCCGGCTACCACCTCGGCAATGCGCTCTTCGTCGTCCGCGATGATGGCCACCTCGCCGACGCGGATACCGGCCTCGTTCAGGCCGTGCAACAGCGCGGGCGTGTTGCGATCTTCGACCTTGACGCTGAGGACCTCGTTGCCGATCACGACGATGCCGGCGGCAGGCTGCCGCGGGGTCGCAGAGGTGACCGGCACCGCCATGGCTAGCCCTCGCCTGGCAGCAAGCAGCGAACTTCTGCGAACTTGCCGGTGTCAAAGAGGGCCTTGGACGACTTGGCAAAGCCCAGCACCCACACCCCGTCAAAGCGGCGCAGGCCGTAGGGCAAGAGGCCAAGCTTCTTCATGTACTTCCACTCGTGCGGCCGCGCCCAGCTCAGCGCTTCGTCGTAGCTGGCCCACGGCGCACCCTCGCGGCGACCGCAGTGCGGGCAGTAGTCGATCGGGTCGTCTTCCAAGATGAAGTAGGCGTTGAGGCAGCTGTAGCAGTTCATGTCGAGCACGGCGACCTTGCGACCGCTCTTGTCGACGTAGCCGCCCTTTTCGTACTCGATCTCTAGCGTCTTGGTTTTGCCGATCGCCGTCGTCTCGATGCCGCGCAACAGGGCCATGCTCGCCTCGCCGGACAGGCCAAGTCGGGTGGCCTGCTTCCCTGGTGCCAGTCTAGCGAAAGCAAAGCAGCGCGGCTACGGGGGGCAGCCATTTTCTACCTGTTGAAATGATTGAAGATGCCCGTGCGCAGCGGCCTACACGGTCGCCGAAAAGCGCGGTCCGGCCTCGCCCGGCTTGGGCAAGTGGGCGTCAAACGCCATCGCCAGCACCCGCACCAGCACCCGGCCCAGGGCCGTGGGCGTGACGTAGTCGCTGCCCAGCTCGAGCAGGCCGTCGGCCGCGTGCGGCGCCAGCTTCTTGAGCGACTCGGCAAAGTAGGCGTCGAAGTCTACGGTAAACCGCTTCTCGATCGCGCGCTTGTCGATGCGACCCTGGCACATCAGCTGCTGGATCACCTCTTGGCGCACCAGGTCGTCGGCCGTCATCACGTAGCCGCGTTCGACCGGCAGATGCCCGGACTCGATGAGCTCGTAGTAGCTCTTGAGCTTCTTCTCGTTTTGGATGAAGCGGCCCGCCACTTGGCCGATCGACGAGAGGCCGATGCCGACGAGCTCGGCACCGGAGCGGGTGGTGTAGCCCATGAAATTGCGCTGCAGCGTGCCGTCTTGCCGGGCGATCGCCAGTTCGTCGGTCGGCTTGGCAAAGTGGTCCAGGCCGATGTCCGCGTAGCCACCCTCGCCAAAACGGCGCAACGCTTGACGAAACAGCGAAAACCGCAGTTCGGGCCCAGGGATGCGCGCCTCGTCGATGCGCCGTTGGCTGGGCTTGAGCCACGGCACGTGCGCATAGCTGTACAGCGCGACCCGATCGGGTCCAATGTCCATGACCGAACTGAGCGTTTTGTCAAAGCTTTCCTCGGTCTGAGCCGGCAAGCCGTAGATCAGGTCCACGTTCAAGCTGCCAAAGCCGATGTCGCGGCAACGCTTGACGAAATTAGCCGTCGTCTCGAGCGATTGCTGGCGATGGATCGCGACCTGCACCTCGTCGTCCACGTCTTGCACGCCCATGGACAGGCGGTTGAAGCCCAGGCTGCGCAGGGTCGACAGATGGTCGTCCGAGGTGATGCGCGGGTCAACTTCCAGCGCGATCTCAGCATCTTTGGCAAGGCGGAACGCCCCGCGCAGCAGGCCCATCAGCCGCTGCATCTGCACGGGCGTCAAGAAGCTGGGCGAGCCGCCGCCCCAGTGCAATTGCACGACCTCGCCCGTGGGCAAGTGCGGGCGCAGCATCTCGATTTCTTTCTCGACCGCGTCCAAGTAGGCGTCTTGCAGGTCGGTACGCGGCGTAATGAGCACGTTGCAGGCGCAAAACCAGCACTGACTCGGGCAGAACGGCAGATGCACGTACACGGACAGCGGTGACTGCACCGTCCGGGACCGCACCATCTCAAGCCCTTGAATGAAATCGGTCTCGCCGACCCGATCGTGCCAAGCGGTCGCGGGCGGGTACGACGTGTAGCGCGGACCGCGCCCAGCATAACGCTTCAAAACTTCAAGAGAACTCGGATCATTCAGGCTGGCGGTCGTTGCCGACAGCGCTGCGGCACTGCGCGTACCAGATTGCTGCATAGGGTGCTCCACCGCGGGCTGTGCGCCCGCCCCGTGATCGTCAGTGTAGCCGGTAAACCCGAAGTTTCGCGCCAGTCGGTGTCGCCGGATTGTCACATCGACGGGTTGCTCCACCATCTTTCAACGACTTACGCCGTATGGCTGCGGATGCATGTCGGAGTTTTGTCACGCCCAATCTGGCGTTACGCGTGAAATTGATCCAGATCACGTTCGGCCTTGACGCACGCCAAGGCGCGCCGCGGCCAAGCGGCGTATATGTCGCTCCGGTAAGACCCCCGGCGCAGCAACTCGGCTGAGCTGGACCAGAAACCCGAACCGACGCTTGAACTAGGCGCCCCCACGTATCCGCAGGGATGAGCGAGTCCAGTGGACTCGGCCAAGTGGGGACCGGAACCCGAACCCGTAGGAGTTGCCCTTGCCTTCGCGCCCCGTGCCACCGCCGCATGTTCTCTCCGATACGGCTGCGGGGCCCAGTCCCGCACCCAAGCCGGTGGGCGACGCTGGCGTGCAGCGCGCGGGGGCCGTGGGCTCGCGGCAAGTGGTGCCGTCGGCCGAGTCGTCGCGTCATCGCACTTCCGAACACGTCGGCGCTGCCGAGGCAACGGGGCCAGCGCCGGTCGAGGTCCATCTCCCACAGACGCACGCCGAAACCGTGGCGCAGTTCGCCCCAGACGGCAATCCATACGCTGCCATCACCGCGCAATACCACGCGCAATTGCCCGGCCTGGCCGCTCTGCTCCAGCAGCCGGGCGTGATGGTGCTGCGCTGCGAACGGAATCAAGTGCTGCTGCAGACCGATCACCTGTCGCGCGGTTTGTTCCTGGTCCTGGACGGCGAACTGGCGCTGACTGCGCCGTGCGGCTGCACCGATACCATCGATACGCGCGCGGGATTCTTTCTGTTTCCCTCGGCGAGCGAGCTGGAAGAAGCGGCGGGTCGCACCGTCGCTCCGCGCCGGCCGTCGCTGACCGTATTCATTCCGCGGACACTGGCCCTCCTTGATGCCGAGGTGGGACAGCTGATTGCGGGACTTTTGGTGCGCGAGGCCTCGCTTCGCGCGCCGCACGATAGCGCTGTGGTCCACCCCTAAGGGGGGCCGACGGCAAGGAATCCTGGCGCGGCCCTGTGCGCGCCGGGTGGCCAAAGGGCAGGGCGCAAGGGGTGCGCCGCACTGCCGGTGATTGCAAAGAACTGCTCGATGCGGGCGTGGGCCCAGTTCAAACCGCCTCGAACAGCAACCAAGGGTAGAAAGATGAGCAATTCCGCTGTAATCACGGATGCGTCCGCTTCGGCCGCCTCCAGTTCGCCGCCCGGAAGCCGCCTGGAGCGTTTCGTCTACGACGACGCCGTAGTGCGGGCTTTTGCCGCCGCCACGGTCGTGTGGGCGATCGTCGGCATGTTGGTCGGCCTGATCATCGCCTCGCAGTTGGCGTTTCCGGCCCTGAATGTGGGGTGGCTGCACTTTGGCCGCCTGCGCCCGTTGCACACCAACGCGGTGATTTTCGCCTTTGCGGGCAACGCGATTTTTACGGGCGTCTACTATTCGTCGCAGCGGCTGCTCAAGACCCGCATGTTCAGCGACGGCATCAGCTGGTTCCACTTCTGGGGCTGGCAGGCCATCATTGTCTCGGCGGCCCTGACGCTGCCCTTCGGCATCACCACCGGCAAGGAATACGCCGAGTTGGAGTGGCCGATCGACATCGCGATCGCGGTGGTGTGGGTGGCCTTTGCGATCAACCTGTTCGGCACCATCTACAAGCGCCGCGAGCGGCACCTGTACGTGGCGATCTGGTTCTACATCTCGTGCATCGTCGCTGTCGCCGTGCTGCACATCTTCAACTCGCTGGAAGTCCCGGCCGGCCCGATGAAAAGCTACTCGCTGTACGCGGGCCTGCAAGACGCCTTCATGCAGTGGTGGTACGGCCACAACGCCGTGGCGTTCTTCTTGACCACGCCGTTCCTGGGCTTGATGTACTACTTCATGCCCAAGGCGGCCGAGCGCCCGGTGTTCTCGTACAAGCTGTCGATCCTGCACTTCTGGTCGCTGGTCTTCATCTACATGTGGGCCGGTCCGCACAACCTCCACTACACCGCGCTGCCCGAGTGGGCCTCGACCCTGGGCATGGTCTTCTCGGTCATGCTGTGGATGCCCAGCTGGGGCGGCATGATCAACGGCCTGCTGACCCTGCGCGGCGCCTGGAACAAAGTGACCGAGGACCCGGTCCTCAAGTTCTTTGTCGCCGGCGTGACGTTCTACGGCATGTCCACGTTCGAAGGCCCGATGCTGTCGGTCAAGGCCGTCAACTCGCTATCGCACTACACCGACTGGACCATCGCCCACGTCCACAGCGGCGCGCTGGGTTGGAACGGCTTCATCTCGTTCGGCATGCTGTACTGGCTGGCTCCCCGCCTGTTCCAGACCAAGCTGCACAGCAAGAAGCTGGCGGAACTGCACTTCTGGCTGGGCACCGTGGGCATCCTGCTTTACATCATCCCCATGTACACCGCGGGCGTGACCCAGGGCCTGATGTGGCGCGCCTTTGACGAGACGGGCCGTCTGCAGTACCCCGACTTCGTCGAGACCGTGATGAAGCTGATGCCGATGTACTACCTGCGTATCGTCGGCGGCACGCTGTTCTTTGCCGGCGTCTGCCTGGGCGCCTACAACCTGCTCAAGACCTGGATGGCCCGCCCGGCCACCTACGCCGACGTGGTGGGCGAAGCCCCTGCGCTCGATCCGGCCTGGACCGACGATCACGCCAGCGAAGGCGGCTTCTTCAGCTACGGCTGGCACCGCGTGTGGGAGCGCAAGGCGCTGCTGTTCATCGTCTTGACCGCCCTGGCCGTCATCTCTGCCTCGCTGTTCGAGATCATCCCCACGTTCCTCATCCAGTCGAACATCCCGACCATCGCCACCGTCAAGCCGTACACGCCGCTGGAGCTGGCCGGTCGCGAGATCTACATCTCGGAAGGCTGCTACAACTGCCACTCGCAGATGGTCCGTCCGTTCCGCGCTGAGACCGAGCGTTACGGCGAGTACAGCAAGCCGGGCGAGTTCGTCTACGACCACCCGTTCCAGTGGGGCTCGCGCCGCATCGGTCCGGATCTGCACCGCGTGGGCGGCAAGTACCCGCACCTGTGGCACGTCCGCCACATGGAAGCGCCCGCCACCGTGACCAAGGATTCGGTGATGCCGCCCTTCCCGTGGCTGCTCAGCGACGAGTTGGACTGGCCGCTGGTGCAAAAGAGCGTGGACGCCATGGCGATGCTGGGCGTGCCCTACGGCGAAAACGTCCTGCAAGGCAAGGCCGAAGCGGCCGCCCGCACCCAGGCCAAGGAAATCGCCGACGCCATCGAGAAGGACGGCGGCCCCAAGGGCTTGGAAGGCAAGAAGATCACTGCGCTCATCGCCTACCTGCAGCGCCTGGGTACCGACATCCAGCAAAAGCCCGACACCAAGGCCGCCAAGGGCGCCGAGGGCGGGCCGGTCACGCAAGCGGAGCCCACTCCGGCGGCGCGCGGAGGTGCGCTGTGAGGCTCAGTGACATCATGAGCCACACGGGGCTGTGGGGCTGGACGGTGGCAGCAATGGTGCTGTTCATCGCAGTCTACATCGCCCAAGTCATCTGGACCTTCTCGGCGCGCAATCGCCAGACGATGGAGCGTGGGGGCACCATGCCTCTGGACCAAGACCGTCTGGTGCCCGCCGACGCAAAGAACCAAGCCGCCCCACAGGGCGAACGCACCACTACGGAGGTGGGCCATGGCTGACCGCGACGACCGCTTGCTGGAACATAACTACGATGGCATCCAGGAGTACGACAACCCCCTGCCAAGGCTGGTGGACGGCCTTGTTTGGCTGACCATCGTGTTCGCCGCCGGCTACTGGGGCTACTACCAGCTGCTGGGCATGGGCCAAAACCGCTACCAGGAGTACGAGAACGAAATCAAAGAAGCCGATATCAAGTACGCGCAGTTCAAGCTGCCGGACCTGAGCGACGGCGACGTCAAGGCTTTTGCCGGCGACAAGGCGTTGATCGACAAGGGTGCCGCGATCTTCAAAGAGCGCTGCGCCGTCTGCCACGGCGACAAGGCCGAAGGCAAGATCGGTCCGAACCTGACCGATAACGCGTGGATCCACGGTGGCAAGCCGGGCCAGGTCTTCAAGACCATCGGCAACGGTGTGCAGAGCAAGGGCATGCCCGCGTGGCGCCTGACCTTGAAGACCGACGAGATCAAGGCCGCCGCGGCCTTTGTCCTGTCGCTCCGCAACACCAACGTAGCCGGCAAGGCCCCGCAGGGCACGGTCGAGGCGGACGACGCCGCGCCCGTACCGGCTCCCACCCCGGCTGCAGTCCCGGCTCCCGCTGCGGCGCCGGCCCCGGCAGCGGCCACCCCGGCCGCCGATCCGGCGGCTGTTCCCGCGCCCGCGCCCACGCCTGCCGCGCCCGAGCCCGCCAAGCTGTAGCGTTCCCGTGGTCTGCCCCCGGTTGCCGACGCCAGCGCCGGGGGCGGATCACCGCCCTGCGAACCCACAGGGCCTGCCGTGGCTCCCAAGTCACGGAGGACCAGCCTTCCGCGTCAGTGCTGAAACTTTGTTCAGTATCAAATGGTTCTGACCAGAAGGTTGGTTGCGAAATGGGGCGCCTGCCCTGGCCGTTGGCGGCATCCCGCACCGAATTCGACGGTGTGGACGACACCTGGCCGGCAACCTAGACCGCGTCCCAAGGCGAGCGTGCCACGATGAGCGACTTCCAGACCCCCGAAGAACGTGTCCTATCGACCCTGAACGTAGACGGATCGCGCCGTTGGATGCGGCCGGTGGTGGCAGCTGGCGACTTCTGGAAGCGCCGGCTCATCACGGGATGGCTGCTGATTGCGCTGTTCGTTGCGCTGCCGCTCATCCAAGTCGGCGGCAAGCCTTCGATCCTGCTGGACCTGCCGCGCCGGGAATTCACCTTCTTTGGCGCGACCTTGCTGGCCACGGACACCGTGCTGCTGATGCTGGGTCTGCTGGGCATCTTCCTATCGATCTTCCTCATCACCGCGCTGTTCGGTCGCGCATGGTGCGGCTGGGGCTGCCCGCAGACCGTGTACATGGAATTCCTGTTCCGGCCGATCGAGCGTTTGATCGAGGGCAGCATCAAGGAGCAAGAAAAGCTCGATAAGCAGAAGTTTGCGCCGCGCCGCCTGCTGAAGTACGCGATCTACGCCGTGCTGTCGGTCCTGCTGGCCAACGTGTTCCTGGCCTATTTTGTGCCGGTGGGGCAGTTGTGGCACTGGGTGCTGAGCCCGCCGGCCGAGCACCCGGAAGGCTTTGCGGTGGTTGGTATCACCAGCGTGATGATGTTCATCGATTTTGCCTGGTTCCGCGACCAGATGTGCGTGGTGGCCTGCCCGTACGCCCGCCTGCAATCCGTGCTGCTCGACAAGCGCTCGCTGGTGGTCTTGTACGACGTCAACCGCGGCGAACCCCGCGGCAAGCTGCAGAAGAAAGCCACGGCCGACCTGTCGATCGGTGCACCGGCGGTGGGCGACTGCGTGGATTGTGGCGCCTGCGTGCGGACTTGCCCCACGGGCATCGACATCCGCCAGGGCCTGCAGCTCGAGTGCATCTCGTGCACCCAGTGCATCGACGCCTGCGATGCGGTGATGGACAAGATCAAGAAGCCGCGCGGGCTGATCCGCTACGGCGCGCAGCAAGAGATCGAGGACAAGGTTCCGCTGACCGCGCGCCACCACCTGCTGCGGGTGCGCACGGCGCTGTACCCCCTGGGTCTGCTGATCATCGGCGGCCTGTTCCTGCTGGCCCTGTCGCGGCGCACCAACGCCGAAGTGACCGTGCTGCGCGGCATTGCCGCGCCCTTTGTGGTGATGGACGACGGCAGCGTGCAAAACACCATGCGCGTCAAGATTCACAATCACAGCGGCAGCGATCACCTGTACCAGGTGACCTTGAAGAATGCCGGCGATCTCCAGTTGGTGGCGCCAAACAACCCGATTCCGGTCAAAGCCGGCGAACTGCGCACAGAGGGCATGTTCGTGATCGGCAAGGCGGCGGCCATCGGCAAGCGCCGCGACCTCGAAGTGGTGGTGGGCGACGGCGAGACACTGGAAAAGACCATTGTGTTCAAATTGCTAGGTCCCTAGCGGGCTTGGCGCTGGCACAGGTCCGGCGTGGCGCCGCTGTGGTAGCATTGCAGGGTCGTCTGGGCGGGCGGCCGGTCTGGGTGGGGCGATAGATGCATACTGGGCAAGATCATGGTGGAAAAGCTGGTGGGACCGCTGGCTTCGTCGCCAACCGAACCGGTGACGACGGCAACCTGGCGCTAGAGGCGGCACGGCAAGTCGCGCAGGCTCGCCGCGAGCGGGCGGCGGGTTGGCAGTGGCCGCTGTTCGTGGTGGCTCTGCTGGTGATCCCTATGATTTTTGGTGGTTGGCTTGTGTTTGAAGCCCTGGCCGACCCTGGTTTTACCGCCGAAAAGGACTACTACAAGAAGGCGCTGGACTGGGACCAGCACGCCAAACAGGTCGCCCACAATAGCGAGCTGGGCTGGCAGGTGGCGGTCAAGCCCATGCCGGTGGGGCAGGGTGCGTGGCGCGTGCAGCTCAAAGACGCCCATGGGGCGCCGCTGCAGGGCGCGCAACTCAGTGCGCGGATTGGTGCTTTGACCGGCGGCCAGACCATGCAGGCTCTGGCAGGCACGGAAGTGGCGCCCGGCTGGTACGAGCTACCGTTTGCGGCGGCGCGCCCCGGCATCCACGACGTAGAGCTGCAATTCCACCGCGGCCAAGACCTGTACACGTGGCAGCAGCACGTGGAAGCGACGCGCTAGCGCGGCTACCAGGGAAGATCCATGTTTTCACTGATCTCCACCGTCCTCGTCGCCAGCCTGGTCGGCAGTACCCACTGCGCGGGCATGTGCGGCGGCTTTGTGGCCTTCTACGCCGGCACCGGCAACGATGCTCGCGGTTTCGCCAAAAGTTTTCCGCATCTAGCCTACCACGGCGGCCGTGGCTTGACGTACGTCTTGCTGGGGGCGCTGGCGGGCGGCTTGGGCGGGGCCCTGAACTTGGCGGGCAACCTGGCCGGCGTGCAGGCGGCCGCGGCGGTTCTGGCCGGCTCGGTGATGGTGCTGTGGGGCGCGGTGGCCCTGGCGCGGGCCTTGGGGCTGCGCTTGCCAGCTGCGCCCGTTCCCCAACGGATTCTACGGGCCTACGGTGCGGTGATGCGCAAGCTTCAGGGTAAGCCGCCGGTCTTGCGCGCCGGTTTGCTGGGCCTGGCCTCGGCCCTGTTGCCGTGCGGTTGGCTGTATGCCTTTGTGGTCACGGCCGCGGGTACCGGTCACGCGGGCTACGGCGCGCTGGCCATGGCGGCGTTCTGGTTGGGCACCGTGCCCCTGTTGGTGGGCCTGGGTGTGGGTGTGCAGCAATTGGCCGGGCCGCTGCGGGCGCACCTACCCAAGCTTTCGGCGGTGGCGCTGGTGGTGGTGGGGATGTTGGCCGTGACGCATCGCGCTGCGCTGCCTCAGATCCCGGGCTCGCCCAAGGCGACCGCGATGGGCGCACGCAGCGCCTCCGAGCAGCTGGACAAGATCGAGAAAGGCGAAGAGGGATCGTGCTGCCACGGCAAGCACCCCGAACTGGAAGAGAACCCAGCGCATGGCGAGTGACGCGCCGCAGGAAGGCGTCTGCTCGATCGTGCCCTGCAGCCACTGCCAGTTGCCGGTGCCACCGGGCTTGCTAGTGGCGGGCAGCGAGCTGCAATTCTGCTGCCACGGCTGCGAAACCGTATACGCGGCGATTCAAGGCGCGGGCCTGGAGCGGTACTACCAGCTGCGGCAAGCCGGCGGTGGGCCGGTGGTGGTCACGCGGGCCAGTGGCCGCAACTATGCCGAGCTGGGCGATCCCAGTTTTGCTGCGCTGTATGTCCGTGAATTGCCAGCCGGTCTCGCGCAAGTCGAGCTGTTCCTGGAAGGGGTGCACTGCTCGGCCTGCGTGTGGATCGTCGAGCGACTGAGCCAGGTGGTGCCTGGCGTCGTCCATGCGCGCCTGGACTTGCATCGCGCGTCGGCCGAGGTCGTGTGGGACCCCAAGGTGGTCAGCCTGGCCGAGATCGCCCGCACGTTGGACCGCTTTGGCTACCCGCCCCACCCCTATCGCGGGGCCGAGCGGCGGCGACTGCGCCTGCAAGAAGAGCGGACTCTCCTGATTCGCATGGGTGCCGCTTGGGCCGTCAGCGGCAACGTGATGATCTTGTCCGTGTCGCTGTGGGCCGGCTGGTTCGCCGACATGGACGCCGACACGACCCAGTTGTTTCGCTGGGCGTCGATGTTCATCACGCTGCCGTCGATTCTGTGGGCCGCGAGGCCGTTTTTTAGTGGCGCCTGGACGGCCCTGCGCGGGCGGGCGCTGCACATGGATCTGCCGATTGCGATTGGCCTTTCTGCGGGCTTCTTGGGCGGTGCGATCAACGTGGTGCGCGGCCAGGGCGAGGTGTATTTCGACTCCGTGGCCTCGCTTATCTTCCTCCTGCTGGTGGGCCGGTGGGTGCAGCAGCGGCAGCGGCGCGAGGCCAGTGATGCCGCCGAGTTGCTGTTTTCGCTGGCACCGGCTCAGGCGCACCTCGTCGGGGCCGATGGTCAGGTGCGCGATGTGGCGCTGGAGCGCCTGACGGCCGGCGACATCGTGGAAGTCCGCTCGGGCGAGACCGTTCCCGCCGACGGCGAGGTGGTCGAGGGCCAGTCGGCCATCGATGCGTCCGTGCTCACGGGCGAGTCGCGACCGGTCGAGGTCGGTCCGGGCGACTTGGTGCACGCCGGCACGCTGAATGTGGCGGGCATGCTGCGGCAGCGGGTGGAGCGGACCGGCGAATTGACCCGTGTCGGCAAGCTGATGCAGGCGGTAGAAGAGGCCTCGCGGCGGCGCGCGCCGATCGTGGCCCTGGCCGATGCCATCGTGGGGCGCTTTGTGGCCGTCGTGCTGGCGCTGGCCGCGGTCACCGCAGTGGTCTGGTGGCTGCTGGATCCCAGTCTGGCGCTGGACCACACGGTTGCGCTACTGATCGTCACCTGTCCGTGTGCGCTGGGACTGGCCACGCCGCTGGCCGTGCACGCCGCTGTGGGCCGGGCCGCGCGTCTGGGCATCTTTGTCAAGGGCGGCGACGTGGTCGAGCGGCTGAGCAAGCCGTCGCGCGTGTGGTTCGACAAGACCGGCACGCTGACCCAGGGGCGCACCGAGTTGCTGCGCGCCGAGCTGGCCGACGAGTACCGTCCGCTGCTCTTGGCTGTGGAGCGGCACAGTTCCCACCCCCTAGCTCGCGCGGTGGTGCAGGCTTGGCCCGACCTAGCCGAGCTCGACGCCGTGGACGTGCAGCAGACCGTGGGCGGCGGTGTCCGCGGGGTTGTGCAGGGGCGGACCGTACGCGTGGGCTCGTTGGCCTGGGTGGGCACCGAGCAAGGCGGCGACACGTATCGGGATTTGGCCGGAACCTGGGCGAGCGATGGCATTACGCCGGTGCTCGTGGCCGTGGATGGCGCGGTGGTTGGCGCACTGGGGTTTGGTGATCCGCTGCGCCCCGATGCGGCCGCGGCGATCGCCGAGCTGCGGCGCTTGGGCTGCGAAGTGGGGATCCTGTCGGGCGACCACCCCAGCGTCGTGGCCGCCGTGGGCCGGCAACTTGGGATTCTTCCTGGCGATTGTCGCGGTGCGGCCACGCCCGAGGACAAGCTGGCCGCCGTGCAGGCCTGCAAGGACCGCGGCGGCGTGGTCATGGTGGGCGACGGGGTCAACGACGCCGCTGCCTTGGCCGCAGCTACGGTCGGCATCAGCGTGCACGGGGGAGCCGAGGCAAGCCTGCAGGCCTGCGACGCTTTTGTGACCCGGCCCGGCCTGGGTGCGGTGGTCGAGCTGCTACTGGGTGCGCGGCGCACGGTGGCCGTCATCAAGCGAAATATCCTATTTTCGCTGGTTTACAACTTGGTTGGCACGGCCCTGGCCATGACGGGCTTGCTGCATCCGCTGGTAGCCGCCATCCTGATGCCGTTGAGCTCGCTCACGGTCGTGTCGAGTTCGTTCCGCAGCCGCACGTTCGCGTTGCCTGCGGAGCCCACCAAGCCGCGGAGTCGCTGATGTCCGTCTTGTATGTGGTGATTCCGATTGCACTGTTGATGTCAGCCGGTGCGGTCGCGACTTTTCTGTGGGCGGTCCGGCGTGGCCAGTTCGACGACTTGTCGACCCCCGGCATGCGCATGTTGCACGACGACGACCCACAGCCGCCCAAGCGGGACGAGACCAACGAGCCGGCTGAAAAACAGTAGACTACGCAGGACTTTCCAGCTCGTCCAGCAGGCGATCCAGGTCGGGCACAACCACCGCGCGGCCCTGGAAATGGGCGACGTGGTCTTCTTCAAAGCCGCGAACTGCCCGGGCAATCGTCTCGGGCCGGGTGCCGACCATAGCGGCCATGTCCTGGCGCGACAACGGCAATTCGATGTGCAGGGTGCCGTCAGGCGCCGCGTGGCCAAATCGCTCTTTCAGCACGAGCAGCAAATGCGCCAACCGGGCCCGCACGGGCAGGGCGGCCGCATGCAGCTTGGCCTCTTCCGCCTCTTCCAGGTCGCGCGCCATGTGCTTCAAGAACGAGTAGCCCACGACGGGATTGCGCTCCAACAGCTGCCGCAGCGCGGCCCGATCGACAAAGCAGACCCGCGTCGGCACCAGCGCGTCGGCGGAACCGCGGTAGGGCTCGCCCGCAAAGAACGAGCGGTAGCCCAAGGTGTCGCCAGCGTGAGCCAGGCGCACGATCACCGAGTTGCCGCTGGCATCGGTCTTGCGAATCGCCACGGTTCCACTTTCGATGCAGTACAGACCCAAGCAGGGATTGCCCTGATAGAAGATCGTCTGGCCGGGCAAGTACTGGTTGCAGACCTTGACCTGGTTGAGCAGGCGCAGGTCCGGGCCGTCCAGGTCGCACCACTCCGAGCGCTCGCGGCCGCCACAGGCAAAGCAGGTGACGGCGCGGCTGGAATGAATCGCCTTGTCGTCCGTGGTCATGGCTCTCCCCCGTCCATCGGCCCAACCCGCAAGGGTGGCCGCCCTGGGTGGGCAGTTTAGGTCATGCTCGGTGGTCGTACAACGCTGGTTCCCCGCTGCCAACCGCTGGATGGCCTGTTTTTGGGTACTTGTGGCAAAGCGGTGGCACACGGCGGCCGGTGTAGACGCCGTTGCCGCGAGCAAGTCCAAAATCCTGTTCCAATTGCTTGCCCCGCTGCGGTGTCAGCGTGAGGCTGAGCGCAACTACCTGATCGGAAACATGCTATTTGGACTTTCTCCGTGCGTCCCAGCCGTCGAAATCGGCGCGGCGAGTCGCCGCAGGCGTTCGCTTGCGCCCCGCTTGGAGCTGGAGACGCGGCCAGTAGGGGCAACTACCGAACGAATGAGCCGTAATTGGTCGCGTCTCTAGCGCGTCAGGTCTTCCAGCGCTGCCATCGTCTCCATGCGGGCCTTGAACTGCCGCATGACGGTGGGCAGGCCAAATTCGGTAAAGCGGCGGGCGATCGCGTCGGGGATGGCAAAGTCCAGGTCGACGTGCAGCGCATAGGTCAGTCGTGTCAGCCCTGGCGCAAGCTCGACCACCGTCCACGACCCCTGCAGGTCGCGCAAGTACTCGCCGGCGATCAAGTGCCAGCGCAGCCCGTAGCCTTGGTCCCGCACTAGCCCCACTCGAAATTGCCGGGCACGAAACACGCGCACGTGAAACACAGCGTCGCGTCCCTCGGGCTGGTCCTGAACCTCGACCTCAAGTACATCACTCAAGAAATCGGGATACGCGCCCACGTCCCACAGCACGTCTGCGGCCACCTGGGGCGAGCACTCCACATCGATCTCGGCCGTAGCTGCCAACATGCTGCCTCCGCTGTGCCATCGTGCCCCAAGCCGCGGGCTGGCCGCAATCGCGAAATGCCCCAAGCAGCGCGCACACTGCGCATTTTCCGCTTCCCAGCGCGGGTTGCCTGCGCTATCCTGTCTGGCTTGCCGCCGTTCTGGCGGCCACTCGCCCAGCCGAGCCAAGATGAAATCCTGGAAGTCCATGCGCATTTCGAACCTGACCCTGCCCAGCGCGGCCCAGCCCAACGCAACACTGCCGCACGCGAAGCTGCCCAACCTGACCTTGGCTGTCTTGATCAGCACGGTGCTGGCGTCGACGGCACCCAGCACGATCGCCGTTGCTCGGGCAGATGAGCCCGCGCCGGCCCCGGCCGCGCCTGCCGAACCTGCGCCGGCCCCTGCCGTACCTGCTGCGCCCGCCGAGCCCGCGCCGGTGCCAGCCCAGCCCGCGCCGGTTCAACCTGCGCCGGTCGCGGCTCCTGCCGACGCCACGGCCGCCGCTGCCGAAGCCGCGCGCCTAGAGGCCGAAAGGGCCGAGGCGGCCAAGAAGGCTGCTGAAGCCGAAGCCGAAGCTGCCCGTCTAGTCGAGGAAACCAAGGCGGCCCAGGCTGCCAAGAAGGCCGCAGATGAAAAGAAAGCGGCCGACGACGCGGCTGTGGCCGCCAGCAGCGAGGCCACCAAGGGGCCCAGCCTGTTCGAGGGCACCTCGCTGATCTACCGCAACGTCGCCTCGGCCTACACGTTCAGCAAGTCGGTCGATCCCACCTGGAATCCGTACTACGCCCAGGCCCTGATCCTGGCGCCGCGCGTCAACCTGGGCAAGAAGTTCTATCTTGCCGGCAGCTTGTTCGTCTTCCGCGAGATCACCGAGGCCGACAGCAACACCTACGCCAACGAGACGACGTTCTCGGACACGCTGCTCACCGTGGGCTATCGCGCCTTCAAGTTCGAATCGTTGGGGTTGGGCATCAACTTTGACGCTCAGCTGGCCGTGCCCACCAGCAAGGGCTCGCGCATGCGCACGATGTACGCTGGCACGGGCCTGGGCATGTCCACGGCTTGGTCCAAGGGACCGTTTCGCGTAGCCTGGATCTCTCGCGCCACGCGGTATTGGAACAAGTACACCACCGGCGAGCTGGAAAAGCCCTGGCTGAGCGGCTGTACCGTGGGCGCCGCCTGCGACCCGTTCGTCAACACGGGCGTCCGCAACACCGAGTACCGCTGGCTGAACATCGGCACCGTCAGCTGGCAGGCCACCAAGAAGTTTTCTGTCACGGTCCTGGGTGGCGAGTTCGCCGACTGGCTGTATGCGCTGCATGGCACCACGCTGACCGACGGTACCACCGTCAACCCGCGCGCCGACAATGTGAGCTTCCGCGCCCTGATGTACTGGAACATCAACTTGGAGTACGAGTTGGTCGACGGGTTTGCGGTGGCGACGGGTCTGGAGACGTTCAACTCGCAGCTCGCGCCGAACTCGACCTACCAGACGCCGTATTTCAATCGCAACGCCGGCGTGTATCTGGACATCGCGATCGACCCCGGCCGCTTCTTCAAGTAGTCGCAGACTCTGGCGACGGCTGTGCGGCGGGGCCAAGACTCGATAGCCCAGCGCAAGAACAGCACGGTTTCCCTGACACAAGCCCCACTTGATTCGTGGCGCACGGCTTGGCTGGCCTCTCGTGCAACTGGCGAGAATCAGGCGGGGATCCCGGTGCGGGCCAGCCCCATTCCCCAAGTCTTTTGCGCCGATTCGCATGGATTCGGTGGGATGCTCGCTGGCAGAGCGCTTCGCGGCAGGGCCGGACGGCTGGGGGGCGTGGATTCGCCTACTGCACGGGACCGACTGCGGGCGCGGCACCCTGCGCCGAGAGGCCAGAGGCCGGCTCGCCTTGCGCGGTGCCGGGTACGACCGCAGCCGGGTCATCGGGGTCGGCCGTTTCATGGCTCTCGGCCACGGGCGCCAGGCGCGTTGGCGGTGGTGGCGGGGCCGCAGTGATGCGCGACGCCTGCAGACTATCGGCATCTTTGGCGGCGGCAATGTGCACGTCGAGCGAGGCGCCCCCGTGGCCAACGGGCATCGAAACAAAGTCGTCGACCGTCCAGTCCAGGCGCGCCACATAGGTGCGCGGCGGCGTAACGACCCGCAAGACGGACGGCTCTTCGCCGCGCGGGCAGGCTGCGACCTGTACTCGCACGCCGTCCCAATCCAGCCCGGTGGACGAGCGCCAGTAGACGCGTTGGTCGCCCTTTTCGCCGATCACGACCGGTCCCATGCGGTCGCCGGCCGTTGGACGGCCCTCGTCGTCGCGCAACAGCTCTAGGCCCAGCGGCTCCACCTGCTCGATGGCGCCGCAGTTCAACGAGAGGTAGCCGTCCCAAGTCACCGTCTGGCCAGTTGGCCCGACCTCGTCGGCCTTGGCTTCTGGATGGCCCCAGCGCACGGTCGCGACCAAGCGGATGGCCGAGCGCGGATCGAATGCCAGTTTTTGCGCCAAGTGGGGTTCAGAGGCCGACTGCGGCGGCGGCAGCGCTGACGGCAGGGGCCGCAAGCTGGCCCACCCGACCAACCCGCCCACGGCGAGCAGCCCGGCCACAAACGGCAGGCGGCGCAGCCATAGGTTGCGGCGCGGTTGGGGCTGGGGATCAACTGGGGTCACGGGTTCGGCCTCCTGCTTTCAAGCTACGGAAAGCCTTGGACCCGCGCAAGTATTCCCATGGTACGCACCCCACCGGATTCACGCCTGTACGCCTCGTCTGACCCGTTGTGCAACTGGCGAGAATCAGGCGGGGACCCTGGTTCGGGCCCTGAGAATTGCCTGAGTTTTCGATCCGATTTGAACGGATCCGGTCGGGGCCGGCAAGATGGTGGGACGTCGCGGCCCGATCGCGCGGTCAGGGCGGCCGCAGCGAGCTCTGGGCGGTGTTGGCTCTGATACGCACCCCACCTGATTCGCGCCTGTACGGCTTTTCTGACCCGTTCTGCAACTGGCGAGAATCAGGCGGGGACCCCGGTTCGGGCCCGAAGAATTGCCCGAGTTTTCGATCCGATTCGGACGGAACTGGTATGAGCGGTGTTGGCCTGGGTCAGTACTCGAAGCCAGAAGAGCCGATGAATTCGCGCAAAATCGAGGTTGGCGGCACGTGGTCCGGGTAGATGGTCACGAACCGGTCGAGCAGCGACAGCAGCCGGGCGGCGGTAGCATACGACGGGTCGCTGCTGGGCACCTCGAGCAGGTAGCGCTGGGCGAATACCTTGAGCACGCTCACTTCGTAGATCAGCGACGAGTCGAACACGGCGCTGGCCTGCCCCTGATAGGGGAAAATGTGCTTGCGCTCGCCCATCCGGACCGACGGCCAGCGGGCAATCGTCTGCGCGGCGTCGTGGTTGCGCGTATGGCGGTCACGGACGATGCGCCGCAGCAAGCGCACATCCGACGCATTGATGCGGGTCAGACGGTCAAAGGGCAGCTGGGCCAGGGGACACACAAAGATGCTGAACACGTGCTTCATGTCGATGCCGGCCAGCAAGTCCGGGTTCAGGCCATGGATCCCTTCGAGCAACAGGATTTCGTTGTCGCGCAGGTGCAAAAGCGGGCCGCCAGCCGGGTGCGAATGGCCGGTCTGGAAGTCGTAGCGCGCCGTCGCGACCTCTTGCCCGGCCAACAGTTGCTGCAGGTGCTCTTGGAGCAGCTGGAAACGCAACGCTTCAAATGCCTCGAAATCGTATTCGCCCTTTTCGTCGCGCGGCGTTTGCTCGCGGTCGATGTAGTAGTCGTCCAGCGATAGGCCAACGGGCTGCAGGCCGTCGACTTGCAGCTGCACTTTCAAGCGCTTGATGAAGGTCGTCTTGCCCGACGAAGACGGCCCGGCGATCGAGACGATGCGGATGACGTTGTGATGCTCGCGGATGCGGTCGGCGATCTCGATGATGCGCTTTTCTTGGAAGCCTTCGGCCACGCGGATCATCTGGGCTACGTCGCCGCGGATGCAGGCGTCGTTGAAGTTGCCGACCGAGCGCACGCCCAGTGCCTGCAGCCACTTCTCTTGCGGGTTGGTCATCGCGCTGGTTTGCTGCGATACCATGCCTACGTCGACCAACGCGGTGTGGGCGCTGCCGTTGCGGGCGATCGCGACCGACGGGTAGTGCAGGTACAGGCCCGAGTGATCCGAGACGACGCGCGTGCCGTGTAGGAGCTGCAAGTCCTCGACGAGCGCCGAGAAGCTGAGGGCGTACACCTCGCCATACGAGCACAGCGACACCGTGGGGTGGTGCCAGGTGCGCAGCAGCGTTGCCGCCGACTCCCAGCCGCGGTCGACAAAGTGGTCGCGCGCCTCCTCTACGGTCCACCATTCTTCGCGGGGGCGGCCGCCGCTGTGGATGAGCGCGTGGATGCCTTGCTCCAGCTCGTGGGCCAGGCTGGCGCTGGTGCCGGTCAGCGACTCGCGCACCACGATGCGCCGGCCCACGCCAATCGAGTAGCCCATCTCGATCTGCAGCGACGGGTCCAAGTGGTAAGCGGCTTCAAGTAGCAACAAGGCCGCGGAATTACGTACGACTTCTTGCCCCTCCGAGTCCGCGGTGGTCAACGCCGCCACACTGCACTGCGACGTGAGCGGCCAACTCAGCGAGACGATGCGGTGATCCACCAGCGCGGCCACCACGGGTGCGTCGCCGACCAGCCGCGGCAACACGGCACCCACGGGCGTGCCGGTCCGCAACGTTTGCCACTGGGTGCCAATCCGAATGCGTACTTCGGTGCGGCGCGCCAGCGACCGATCGCGCAAGAGCAGACTGACATTGTCGGTCATGACCTCGAGCCGGGCCGCCACGCCGCCCACCACGGTTTCGAGCAGGCGCACGGCGGTTTGTGGGTGGTTCGCGATGAGTTCCATGTACCTGTCGCGGTCCAGCCGGGCGAGCTGCAGCTGCGTCAGGGCCTGGACCGAGGCGGCGCGGCGGCGCTGCAAGACCATCCCCAACTCGCCAAAGTGGTCGCCGGGGTGGATGGCGCCGATGTCGATGCCGTCGCGCACGACCCGCGCCTCGCCGTCGAACACGAAGTAAAGGGCTTGATCGTCGGCACCTTGCACCACGATCGAGTTGCCCAGCTGGGCCTCGACGCGCTCCAGGCACTCGCACAGTACCGTGCGGTCTTCTTGACCCAAGAGCCCCAACAGGGGGTGCTCCGCCAAGTCACCACAGTCGAATTTCAGGCCTGTTTTTAGGGGAGATTCGGGCGCGCTCCCGGTTTCGTCGGCCACGGCTGGCTCCGTTTGGCAGCGCAAATCGCGCAACTGCCAAGCTAGGCCCGCCGGGGCAAAAACTCAACGCGGCGGACGGGGCAGGGTAAATTGGTCCAAGACCCGGCGTCCGTCGCCCGAATAGGCTGTCAACCCAAGGGCTTGGCCCGTCACCCCCAGCACCACATAGTTGCGCAGGTCGCCGTGGGCCGAAGTAGCCGTGAACCACTCGTGACCATTGGGGTAACCGGGTGCGAAGAACCCGCCGGCGACCACGTACACAACCCCTTGACCAACTGCGGCCGCCTTGCCGTCCTGCAGCGCAATGGTGCGCTCGTAGTCGTGATCGTGGCCCGAGAAGACCAGATCGACGCCATAGCGGTCGAACAGCGGCCCCCAAGTGGCCTGAATCCCTTCGTGGCTGCCATGGGCCGAGGCGGACCAGGGCGCGTGGTGCATCATGCACACGGTAAAATCGATGGCCGGGTCGGCCTGGGCCTTGGCCAAATTAGCTGTCAACCACGGGACTTGCCGTGCGATCCCCTCGGCATTGTTGCTGTCCAGGCCCACAAAGTGGACATTGCCCAGGTCGACGCTCCAGGCGTGCTCGGCCAGCGACTTGGCCAGCCCCGGTTCGACCGGCAGCGCAAATTGCGAGTAGTACAGCTCGCTTTGCAGCTCGTGGTTGCCTTGAACGGGGAGCAGTGGATGCCGGCGCAAGATCGGCGCCATCGCCGCAAACCAGTCGTTCCACTCGTCTTGGCTGCCGCGCGGCGTCATGTCGCCGTTGAAGAACCACGCGACTGCGGGCACGGCCGCCAAGCGGGCAGCCTGCTGGCGAATTTCGGACGAACCTCCGCGGCTGTCGCCCGCGAGCACGACCTGGAACGGGGTCCGGCTGCCTTTGGGCGAGCCCGTGCGGAAGTGCAGAAGGTCCGATAGGTTGGCCTGTGCTGGCCGTTTGCCGGGCACGTCGGTCCAGCCGCCCACGCGCGCCACGTAGTCCGTTTCGGGCTGCAGACCGGCGACTTCCACCGTCCACGCCGGCACTGGGACGCGGTCGCCGCCCACCGTGGTAACCAAGACATCGCCTTTGCCCACTACGGTTTGGCCGACGGCAAAGAGCCGCTCGCCGGTGGCGCACCCCAGACTGGCCGGCGCCACGATGGCCTTGGGCACATAGGCTTCCACGTTGGCGGCGTCGGTCGTCCAGGTGAACGTGATGGTGCTGGCCGGGTCGCGTTGCCAGGTCATGTGCGGGTTGCGCACGCGCTGGACGGGCGCCGTCGGTTGGGGCGCAGCTTCGTCGGTCCCAGCGGACGACGGGCAAGTGGCGGTAATGGCAGCAGGAAGCTCAGGCTGCGGCGCTGGCGCGGGGCTGGCAATCGGTGCAGCGGTGGATTGGGGAGTTCGGCAAGCGCTGGCGTAGACGACGACCACGCCTGTGGCCAAAGCCGCAGCGGCAAGAATGCGAGACTTCTTCAATCGTTGTCGCCTTCAATGCCCTCTGGAGCATAGCGTTGCACAGGCCAAGGCGCTGGATTCCCCCGGTATTGATGCCAAAGGAGGCGGCCCAGGCCTGGCTTGCCGTCCACGTCGTTCGCGCCGTAGTCGTCCCACTGCTCTTGCAAGTCTTTGTTCCACTTCTTCTTGGGTTCTTCCTTGTTCAACGTGGGCGGATACAGCCTGGCGATGTGCTGGTAGGCGCCCTTGTCCGCTTGGTTGGTGAAGCAGCCGTAGACCGGCGCCGCCAGGGCATCCAGCTCGGTCAGCGGGGTCACGTCCAGGATGCGCTCCATCGTGGCGTGGATGGCGCCGGTCGCGTGGTGTGCGTGTTCGACATGGCCGTGCTTGGCCCACGGGGACACGATCAGCAGCGGGCTGCGGTGGTACTCCACCGAATCTCCACCGTCTTGCGGGTCATCCTCGAAGATGAACACTGCCGTAGAATTCCAGTCCTTGTGCTGACTTAGGGCCTCGATGACCACGCCGGTCGCTTCGTCGTTGTCGGCCACCATCGACTTGGGCGACAGGTGTTCGGGGACGTTGCCGCAGCACGTGTGGTTGACCGGCAGCACGATGACGGTAAAGTTTGGCAAGTCGATCGACTTGATATGTTCTTTGAACCACGTGGCTTTCTCGATATCCAACACCGTCAGGTTGAACGCGAGCCCTGGCCACTTCAACTGCATGATCTGGGTCAGCGAATACACGTCGACCATGCCGACCACTTCGCCATAGCTCGCCACGGTCAGCCCGTGCGCCAGCACGTTGTGAAAGAAGAAGCCGCGCCCCGGGCGCGACGCCGGACCCACGCCCCAAGTCAGCTCGGCGGCACCAGTATCCTGCAAGGGGTAGAACTTTTCGATGTAGTCCGAGGCCTTGCCTGCCATTGCGTAGCTATGGCCCACGGCAGAGTAGTCGCCGTCGGTATAGAAGTTGTCCAACAAGCAGAACTGCTTGGCCAGCTTGTGCAAGTTGGGGGTGTACTCTTCGCCAAACAGCGCGTACTGCGGATCGGCCACCACGCCCGTCACTTCGCCGGCCAGGTCGCCCAGTTCTACGTCAAAGGTCTTGTTTTCGCGGATCAAATACACCACATGCCGAATCTGCTGCGAGCCGCCCGTGTCGGGCAGGACTTGCTTGGCCTCGACACTTGCCGGGACGCGGCCGATGCCTTGGACGCCGTACATGTTGTCCAACACCAAGGTTTGATTGGCCTTGAGCGTGGTGTCGTCGGGGATCGCGATGATCGACAGCGTGCCCATGTAGCCATCGCTGGCGCCGCCCAGCGTCCAGGGCCCTGGTGGATAGCCATTGCCTTTCGCGTTGACCACATACAACGTCTTGTTGTCTGCCGAGATGGCGAGGGCCGACGGGTACCAGCCCGTGGGGATGGTTCCGACCACCGCTTTGCTGGCCGCGTCGACCACGATCACCTCGTTGCTCATGGCGCACACGACGTAGACGCGCTTGCCATCGGGCGAAGCTCGCACGAAGCCCGGGTCGCGGCCCTGCGGCGCCATGCCGGGTACCTTGGCGAAATTGAGGGGAATCTCAGCGATCTTGGCCAGGGTCTTGGCGTCGATGGCCACCAGCAGATCCCCCTCGACCGCGGTGGCGTACACCGTTTGGCCATCGGGGCTCAGCGCGATGCCTTGGCCGTTCCAACCCAGCTTGACGGTCTGGTCCTCGCCCGGCGCTGCCATGCTGCCCAAGTCGATGCGTTGCACGCGTCCGCCGCGCCAACCTATTGAAAACGCAGTCTTCCCGTCGGGTGCCACCACCAAGTCGTAGGGGGCATCGCCCAGTTGCGCAGTGGCATCGTGGTCGCCAGTGGCGGTGTCCATACGCCACAGCTGCGGATGCAGCTTGCCGTCGCTGCCCTTGGCCAAATCCACCAGCCCGTACAGATACTTGCCGTCTGGCGAGGCGGCAATGCCAAAGAAGCCGCTCTCGGTCGTGTACTCTTTGTCTTTGCCCAGTTTGCCGTCGGCGTCGATCTCCATGCGCCAGGCCGACTGCCGCGGGCCGCCCGACGCGTACAAGAACTTGCCATCGGCCGACACGGACAGCCATCGATAGATAAAGGGCTTTTTGACCGTCTGGATGACCTTCTTGCTGGCGAGATCGACTACCTGGATCGCCTTGGCATGGCCGCCGTTGGCCACGTAGGCCACCTTGCCGCCTGGGTGCAAGGTCAGGCCCTGCGGAAAATCGCCCAGGAAGATCTCGTCGCCGGTCGGCGTCAACCAGCGGCCATTGGGCAGCACATAGACTTTCTGCCCGGCGGGCGCGCCCTTCCACTCGGCGGCAGGGGCGGTCGCTGGGATGGCAAACCGCGGCGTCACGGCGGGTGGGGCATCGGCAACTTGCTTGGGATACACGCCAAACGTGTCGACCGCCACGTCGCTCGGTTCCGCGACCTCTTCTGTCGCGGTGTCCGTCGCGGTCGCGTCGACGGGGGCGTCCGCCGCGGTGCTGGCATCGGCCAGGCCGGCAACCTGCGAATCGGGACCGGTTTCGACTGCAGCATCCGCCGCAGCAACCTTGGCGGGAGCTGGGTCGCTGCTGCACTGGGCCAGCGCGGCAGCCGAGGCCACCGCCAACGCAATCCGCACAAGTCCTTGCTGCATGACGGCTTCTGTGGGGCCCGCGGCTGGGCCGGACTGCGATTCTGCTGTGTTTGACCCCAGGCTGCAATCGCTGTTTGCAGCGCTGAGGCCTGCTCCATCCCAGGAAGGCCGCGATCGGCCTGGCGAGCGGGTGGCGGCCTGCCTGCGGCATCGCTATCCTGCCGGCCGGCGGCGGGTTCGCCAGGGGCGGTATCGTGCAGGACCAGACACGCGAGACGGGGATCTACGGGCTGGGTCTAGCCGCGACGATCGCCCACGTCGGCTACGCGGTGGCCCAAGGTCCGCAACAAGTTGGCGAGCGCCCGTTGGCCAGCCCGGCGGTATGGGCGGCCAACTACTTGGGGTTTTGGGCGCTCGTCTGGCTGCTTGCCGCGCTGGCCTGCACCCCCGCGCGGATTTGGCTGGGCGCCACGTGGCCAGCACGGTGGCGGCGCCGCTTGGGGCTGACCTCGGCCGGTCTTGTTCTGCTGCACGTGGGTACCTGGCAGATCGGCGAGCACGGGCCGAATGTGGCCGCCGGACTAGCCAAAATCGCACAGACCCCGTGGCTGTTGCTGGGCTCGTTGGCGACGGTGCTGATGCTGATGCTGACGGTCACCTCGCCTGCTGCAGTGGTCAAGCGCCTGGGGGCGGCGCGCTGGAAGAAGTTGCACCGGCTGGTCTATTTGGCTGCGGTCTTGGTCATTGGGCACTACGCCGCCCGTGACACTGCGGATCCGCAACATTGGATTGCCTTTGGCCTGGTGCTGGCGGTGTTGCTCGGCGCACGCCAGGGCCGCCCTGCGGATCGGTGACGTCAGCGCCCTGCAAGTCCTGGCATGCGCTGCTCAGAACGGCTAAACTCCCGCGCCTTGCCGTGCCGTGGCGCACGCGGACCGAACCTCCATGCCGTCCACTTCGACCGACATGCCTGCCCCCGCCCGTTGGCTTGACGGGTTTGGCAGAGCCGCCCAGCAGGTGGCGCGCGGTCCCCGTTGGCCCGAGCGGCAAACACTGGTCAGCCTGCACGACGTGTCGCCGGCTCATGACGACGTGGTGTTCCGCTCGATCGAGCACCTGCGCTCCAAGGGCGTGGAAGCGCTGACGTTGTTGGTGGTGCCCGACTATCACATGCGCGCGGATTTGCGCCATCACCGCGATTTCTGCAGGCGCCTCAAGCGCGCCTTGGGCCCGCGGGACGAAGTCGCGCTGCACGGGTTCTACCATTTGGCGGATCGGGGGCCTTCCGGCGCTGCGGCCAAACTCGCGGCGGCAACGCTGACGGCTGGCGAGGGCGAGTTCCAGGCCCTGGACTACGCCGCGGCCCTGCAACGCATCCAGCACGGGCTGCAGATCATCGAGGACACGCTTGATCTGCGGCCGCAAGGCTTTGTCGCCCCGGCGTGGCTGCAGAACGACGCCGTGGTCCGCGCGGTGCGCGCCGCCGGCCTGCAGTGGTGCGAAGATCACCTGCTGGTTTGCGACGTACAAAGCGGGCAGCAGATCCTGGCGCCGGCGCTCAGCATGGCGTCGCGCGACCCGTTGCGCCGGCTGGGCTCGGTCGCCACCGCGGGCGTGGGTTCGGCGCTGCTGCCGGCCCTGCGCACCGTGCGTTTGGCTGTCCATCCGGGCGATTACGCTCATGCACCGCTGGTCGCCGCCTTGGATGGCGTGCTCGACCGCTGGCTGGTGCACCACCCCCCTGTGACTCTGCGCGAGATTTGGCCATGCACATCGGCATCTTGACTGACTACCCCGTCGCCACCTTTGCCAACGGTCCCGCGCTGGCGACGCAGGCGCTCAAACGCTACCTGGAAGGCCGCGGCCACAAAGTGACCATCGTGGGGCCGCAGCCCGGTCCAGACGATCCCGCGGCGCAGCCGGGCTCGGTGCTGCTGGGTTCGGTGCGTTTCCGCGCCCATCCGGGGGTGCAGATCCCGTTTCCCTGGCCGCTGTCGGCGTTTGACAACTCGCCGAAATTCGACGTCATCCACTCGCACAGCAACAGCTTGCTGATGCACTGGGCGCCCATGATGCGCCAGTTGCACGGGGTGCCGTGCGTGGGCACCAACACCATCTATCTGCCAGCGTTTGCACAGCATTTGCTGCCCAACAAGCTGTACGCGATCGAGACGGTGCGCACCGTGTGGTCCGGCCTGTCCGACGGCATCGAGCGCAAGTTCGCCAACTGCTACAACGCGGGCGACGGCCTGATCGTCCAGTGCCTGGCGCTGGCCAACTACTGGCAAAACAAGGGCACGCTCACGGTGCCGCTGCACGTCATCCCGCGGCCGATCGACGTGGTGATGTTCGATCGCAAGCTGGGCGCAGACCCGTACAAGCCCAATTTCCCGCGCGGCAAGCGGCTCATCACCGTGGGCCGGCACGCCCGCGAGAAAGACATCGACAAGGTGATCAAGGCCTTTGCCCAATACGTCTTGCCGGCCGAGCCCGAAGCGTCGCTGACCTTGGTAGGCGATGGTCTGGAGCACAAGGCGCTGATGCAACTGGCGGAATCGCTGGGTGTGGCGCAGCGCTGCGACTTTGTCGGCGAGCGTCCGCACAAGGATCTGCGCGACTACTACGGCCACGCGGATCTGTTTGCCTATGCCAGCTTGAGCGAGACCTACGGCCAAGTCATCAGCGAGGCGCTGTGGTGCGGCGCGCCGGTGGTCGCCATCGACGACAAGATGGGCGTTTCGTACCAATGCCAGAGCGGCTACGACAGTTTCTTGGTCGAGCCGGGCGCGGACGAAGTCGCAATGCTGGGCCGCAAGATGCTCGATTTGTTGAGTAATCCCGAGATGCGCGCCACCATGAGTCAGCATGCGGCCGAGCGGGCGCGCACCCGCGTGGCGCCGGACGTGGTCTACGCCAAGTACGAGGCTGCGTACCAGAGCGCAATTGCCCATTTGGCCGCCCACCCGCCGGCCCCGCGCGCCAAGCAGGGTGCGGCCGACACCTGGCGTCTGTACAGCAACCACGTGTGGCCGTGGCTGTGGCAGCACACCACCCTGTGCACCGTAGGCGCTTTCCGCGGGGCGGACAGCTATCAAGTGCCGCGCCACATGCGCATCGACGCCATGCCCGAGGGCAGCACGCCGGACGCCACCAAGCCGAATAGCTAGTCACTCCACATGGTTGGGCCCATGCCGGACTTGCCGATTCCGCCCCTGGGACACGTGATCTGGCTGGGCGGCACGCTGCCCGACCTGGCCTGGTTGACGGTGAAGATGGCCCTGGACGTGGGCCAACTGCCACAGGTAGTGCTGTGGAGCCTGCCGGGACAACTGCGGCAAGACGGCAAGGTTCAGGCGCTGCTGGCGACCGGCAAGGTCTGTCTGGGCGACTTGAGCGACCCCGGCGACGATCAGTTGGACGCGGCCACGCTGCCCGGAACGCGGGCGCGCCTGCTGCGGCTGGACCAGGCCCTGCAACTACCGGCGGCGCGGGCGGATCTGGCGCGGCTGCGGGTGCTGTGGGCACAAGGCGGCCTGTACCTGGACGCGGACGCGCTGACCCTGGCCAACTTGGATAGCCTGAGGATCCATCCCGGGTTCTGCGGTCTAGAGCGCGTCGCGTTGCCGGCCGACCTGTACCAGAGCAAGAATCCGCTGCGCTGGGCCAAGGCAGGGGCGCTGCTGGCGGCCCGCCACGCCGTGGCTCAGACTGCCGGTGCCGGCGAGCGATTTGCCAAGCTGGAGCAGCACTTTGCTCTGGCCTGCAACAATGCCGTGCTGGGGGCGCGACCGCGGCATCCGTTCGTGGCCGAGTTGTTGCGGCGGATCGCGGCCATGGACGACCGCCAGGCGCAGCGTTTGTACGAATTGGGGCCGCGGCTCTTGGAGGCGGCCACGGGCAATGTCACTCAGGCGGACTGGCAGGTCTTGCCACCCGAGGTCTGCTACCCGCTGGCACCCGAGGTCTGCGCGGACTACATCCACGACGATCCCCAGCAGAAGCTAGGGAACACGCCGCATCCGCGCGCGGTCGTCGCCCACCTGTACGATTCGGTGCTGGCGCGACGCGTCGGCAAACGGCCCGATCGCGCCTGGCTCACCGCCCACCGCCACACCACGCTGCTCGGGCGCATGACCGCGCCGTGGTTGGAGGAATTGGCTCGGTTGGACGAGCTGAGCAGCTACGAATAGAAGGGGTTGGCACCGGTGCTGTGATCGGTGACGTCGACGATCTCGCCGATATCGGGGAACTTTTCGCGCAGCTTGGCCTCGATGCCGAACTTCAGCGTCGCCGAGCTGGCCGAGCAGCCGTGGCAACCGCCGCCAAAGCGCAAGTGCACGTTGGTGTCGATGGTCTCGACCAGCTCGCACACGCCGCCGTGGCCGGCCAAGCCAGGGTTGATCTCGGTGTCGATGACCCACTGTACGCGATCGTGAAGCGGCGCATCGGCGCCCGGGCCGGTGGCGTTGGGGTTGTCGAAGTGGAAACCCGAGAAATCGGCCGTCTCGACGTAGTCGATGGTGCCGTCGCGGAAGCGCTCCATGGACTTCTGGTCGATGTAGACCGTCAGGCCGTCGGCCACCAGCGTTTCGTCGTCGTCGCGCTTGTCGGTCTCGAAGTCGAGATCGTAGAAGAAGCCATCGGGCCCGCCCACGTCGACGATGACGCGCAGTCCGTAGCCGGCCGGCTGCTGCTTGTCGCCCATTTCGCGCACTTTGCGCACGGCGGCGCTGGTGATCTGCATCCAAAACCCCATTGGCGGTCGACCGCCCGTTGCCCATGCTAGGCGCGGCCGCCGCTCTGTCAATAGCGGACTGAATAAGTCCGCTTTCTCGCTGGCGCTCGCGTCAGCGTACCCTGGTCAGCGCGCGTTGGTGTCGCCGACCACGACCTGACCGACAAAGTGCACCAGCACCTCGAGCCGTTGGCCCACCGCGCTGACCTGCTGCAGCTCCAGCAGCTCCGTATCGACGCGCACGGGTAGGCGCACGCCGCTCACCACCACCCCCTGCCCCAGCGAAGCCAGGGCCCGCTGCGCGTCGGCATCGATCTTTTCTTTCTTGATCGCCAGCTTGCTGGCCACGATCTTGACCAGATCCGAGCGCTTGAGGCTCGCCACCCAGTCGACCAGCGCATCGTCGCTCTGCAGGTCCAACTGCAGGTCGTCCATGTGCACCCCAGAGGCATCGACCTTCGGCACGCCCCACAGCAGCACCTCGCCCTTGACTCGCCGCTGGATCGGGATGAACAAGACCGAGTCGCGCACCTGGCCGTCGATCGCCGCGCGCACCAGCAGGTTGCCGCGACTCGTGCTCAGCTTGACCTTGCCCACTTGCAGCCAACCCTGCGGCGTGTCGATGCGGCCCATGGCGGTGACGGCATTTTGCACTTGCTCTTCAATGACTTCGATGCCCGTCGCCATCGGCAGCCACAGCGCGGTTTTGGGCTGCTCCAGGTGCGGCACCACTCCCACGGCTAGCCGACCCGCACCGGACGAATCTTGCGCCGTACACGGGCGCTCGACGGTGGGCAGAGCCTGCACCGCCGCGCCAATGCGCAGGGCCGTGGGATCGATACCGGGTTGCGCGAGCCAAGCTTGCTGTGGCCGCAGCTTGAGGCAACTGGTCTGGCCGAGGTCGATTGGCTTGCGGATGGTCGCCTGCACCGGTGCCAGTGCGTCGGGCGTCGGCACACTCAAGTCCTGAATCCGCCTAGTCAAGTCCTCGGACGCCACCTGCTGCAGTCGGCCGGCCACCGCGTCGAGCAGCAGTTGCAGCGGGCCGCCCAGCGAATTGCGGTCGATGAGCACCCGGGCATCGACTTCTTTGAGCCGCAGCACGGCCTGGCCGTCGAGCACGGGCTGCGCACACACCTGGATTTGCGCGCGCAGTTCGCGGTCCAGCCGTTGGCCAAAGGCCGCCATCTCGCCCTTGCCGCCAAAGGGCACGTCAAAACAGAGCCTTCCGCGCTGATCGGCGTGCGCTCCCACCGCGCCGTCGCGCCACACCTGCCAGGTCGCGTCGACCATGCCCAGCTTTTCGGTGCCCGCCAGCTTGGCAGGCAGTTGGGCTTCGACCAGCGCCGCCACGGTGGCGTAGGGGATGCGCGCCACCGCGGCGATATTCGACGGTTGCGCCGACGGCCGCAGCGGCGCCTGATCGCGCAAATCCGGTTCCGGCGCCCGCAGATGCACGGCACAGCCGCTCACCAGGGTCAGATAAACAAGCGTCAACTTGATATTCATCTAGCTCTCGGCAGCCCGCAGGACGACCTGGGTGACTTCAGAAGGCGCCGCCAACCGCATCGGCGGGCCCCAAAAGCCGGCGCCGCGGCTGATGTAGATCCACGTGCCGCCGTGCTTGTGCAGGCCCGCGACGTAGGGCTGCTGCAATAGCACCAACCAGTTGAACGGCCAGATTTGTCCGCCGTGCGTGTGCCCCGACAGCTGCAAATCGACGCCCACCGCCGCTGCCTGGTCGACCGCCTTGGGCTGATGGGCCAGAAGTAGCGAAGGGCGAGTCGCATCGCGGCCTTGCAGCGCTTTCTGCAGATCGTGACCGTGGCCGGGTCGGCCCATTCGCGCCGCGCTCCAGTCGTCCACACCCAGCACGTCCAGCTCGCCGCCGCCATCGCGCAAGGTGACGCATTCGTTGCGCAAAACCCGCACACCTAGCGAGCGCCAGTGGGCCAGCCAACTCTCTACGCCCGAAAAGTACTCGTGGTTGCCGGTGACAAAGAACACCCCCAGCCGTGCTTTCAAGTTAGCGAAGGGCGCTACGTGGTCGGCCAGCTCGTCCACAGAGCCGTCCACAAAATCCCCGGTCAAAGCAATCACATCGGGCTGGCTCGCGTTGACCTCGGCCACCAGCGCCTCGACCCACTCGCGGCGGATCGTCGGGCCCACGTGGACGTCGCTGATCTGGACGATCTTGAGTCCATCCATGGACTTGTGCAGCTTGGGCAGGGGCACCTCCACCCGCCGCAGCTCGGGACGCCGCCACGCTTGCTGCACCGCCACCGTGCCCGCGAGCAGCGCTCCGCCCGTTGCCGACCCGGCCAGCAGCCGCGACAGGAACAAGCGCCGCTCGGGATCCACCGCCATACCGCGTAGATCGGCGAGCTTGTCGTGTCCCCAGCCCAGTAGCCCGGCCACGCCCACCGCCACCAGCAGCAGGAACAGCAGGCCCATCCACACAAAACTGGCCACCGCCCAGCCGCGCAGCCAGCTCTGACCCAGCAGCCGCACCACCGCCAGGCCCACCGGCAGGCTGATGGCCAACGCCACCAGAACTACCGCGAGCAGTTGCTGCCAGATTTTAGGTAGTTGCGTGGACACCGCCAGGCGCTGGTACAGCAGGGCGTGCGTGCCCACGACCAGCACCAACACCACCGCACCAAAAAGCACAAAGAACAAGTTCAAGCGTGGCATAGACGACCAAGCGCGCAGGCGCCGGCTGAGTGGAAGGGATGGGATCTACTTGGCAAACGGATCGGTGCAGGGATGACCGGCGATCGTGCTGCCCACCCGGCAGTACAAGAATTCGCCGACCGCATCGCCGGTCAGACCCTTGGACAAGCCCAGTGCAATCAGGTCGTTGCCGTTGGTCTTGACGCTGGCCCGCCAGAAGCCACCGGCGTGGTTGCCAAAGGCGCCGTCGGGCGTGGCCTTCTCGATGACAAAGATGCTGTCCAACGAGGGGATCTCGGCCTTGTCGCCGCAGAAGTACCAGCCGTTGCTGGTCTGTTCGACCTGCTTGCCGCCGTCGTTGCCACGGATGTGGTCGCTGTAGGTGTTGCCGTCAAAGGTCAGCAGTTCGGGGTCTACGGGCGTGGCCGGATCTTCGGTCTTGAAGTCGATGAACCGCCAGGAACCGTTCAGGTTCTGGTAGCCGCCGCGGCAGACGTTGCACGACAACAAGGTGCCCTCGGCCGTGTAGCCCTGCCAAGGCACCTTCTTGCCATAGGTGCCGTCGTCGAACTTGCCGCACTTGCTGGTATTCAGGTCGGCACTGCCCGAGTCGCCACTGCTCGAGTCGCCACTGCCCGAATCGGTGGTGCTGGCGTCGGCCGCGGCGGTATTCGACCCATTGGAGGTCGCGCCGCTGGAACAACCGACGGACCCGGCCGCCGCGACGGCCCACACGACAAAGCGAAAAGCGTAGCGCAAGGGACTACCCATTGACCGTGACGTTGTCGTACAGCCGGCGGAACTCAGCCCACTCCAGCTTGAACACGCCGCCGGCGGTGTCGTTGGTGGTGTCGCCCACGGCGGCCGCATCGGCGTTGCGTCGCCGCTTGGCCCACGGGTTGCGGCAGATGACGTAACGCTTGGTCTTGTCGCCTTCTTTGGCTTCTTCCACGCCCAACACCGTGTAGGCGTGCCAGCCGTACACGCCCGCCTTGGGGTCCTTGTAGCGGGGGTCTTCTTCGCCGCCCGTGCCCGCCGTCATCGGTTTCTTCTGGTCTGACGCGGCCTTCATCTTGGTCCAGAGTGCGTCAGCTTCGCCCGGTCCGGCCGTGGTGACCTGCGACGAGCGCTCACCGGTCAGGGCGGTCATCACGTCGCCCGCGATGCCGCCGTTGCCCATAGCGTCGTAGCTGCCCTTCCACTGCGCGTAGGCCTTCTCGAGAATCGAGGGCCACAACTCCATGTACTCCTTGCCATCCACCTTCTCGGTCGACTTGGCGTAGGCGGGCATGTCGCCGTAGTGCGGCAGATCGGCGTCGACCGTCTCGTTGTGGGCGGTCTTGCGCCCGGAGTAGTCGAGCTCGAAGAAACGCACGGTAAAAGTGCCGTCGTTGTTGTCTTTGATCGCCTGCTTGATCGCGTCGGGCTTGGCGCCCGCCACCGCCGACATCGACGCGGCCATGTAGCAGTCGCCAATGTAGCCCTGGCGCACATCGGCCGCCTTGACCCCGTCGGGGCCGTACAGCTTGGCGCCGCGATCGTTCTTCTTGTAGGCGTACGGATCCAGCGCTTTGGTCTTCTCGTCGCGGGTCACGCCCGGGTCGGCCAGATCGCGGGGCTTGACCGGGGCTTGTGCCGGGGCCTGCGGTTTGGGTTGTTGCGGCGCCGGCTGCTGCGGTTTGGGTTGCTGCGGCTTGGGTTGCTGCGGCTGCGGCCGGTTGTTCTTGTTTTTCTTGGAATCATGCGCTGGCATGCTGCCTCCAGGTTGCGGCCGCCAAGGGGCCCGGATTGCTAGGGGTTTGCGGCCCGCCACGTGTTGCCGCCGCCGTCTGCCGCAACGCCCTTCCACGTAGAGGGGAGCTTGCAGCCCTTTGCTGTGATATGGCCCTGGATTTCCGGGCCGTTGATGAGGTTGCCGCCGTCGACCTCGCAGTGGTCCAGGCGCACGGTGGGGACGCGACTGCGGGTGCCCGACAGGCGCACGGTGCTGCCGTCGTCGCCGCGGTTGTCGTCGAATTTGCAGGCTTTGACGTCGGCTTCAGCGGCTTCGCTCACCCGCAGTGCCCCGGCGATTTCGGCGCGATTGCCTGTGAACGTGCAGCGCAGCAGCTCGGCGTGCATGGCCATGTCGAACATCAGCGCGCCGCCTTGCCGGCCGCGGTTGCGCTCGAAGTGGCACCGCTCGGCGATGAACATGCCAGCCCGCACGTAGATGGCACCGCCGCCGACCATGCCGCCCACGTTGTCGCGGAAGGTGCAGTCCACGACCTGGACCTTGCCGCGGCCGTACACCGCCAATCCGCCTCCGGCCTGCGCCGAACCGCCTTGTAGAATCAGATTTTCTAGGCGCAAGGCCACGCCGTCGTCGTCGATGCGCAGCACCGAGTCGCGGCTGGTGCCTTGCAGAATCACACCTTCGGCATTGCCGTGCAGTGTCAACGACTTGCTGATGGTCAGCGCCGCGCTGTGTACGCCTGGCTGCAGGCACAGGTGGCTGCCGGGCGCGGCTTCAAGCAAGGCGCGCGCCAAGTGGTCGCTGCCAGCCTCGACCTGGACTTCGCAGACTGGCTTGGCCGCGTGACCGCTGGTGGGATCTGGAGCAGAACCGGGTGCGGAGGCCGCGTGCATGCTCGCCTTCTCTGTCGCTCGCGTCGCGGACGGAGCAACGATCGCCCACAGGGCGCTGGCGACGCCAAAGGCCAAGGGCACAAACACCCAAATCGCACGTTGGGCCGAAGTGCCGCTGGGCATCGCCGCCCGCTTTCCGGGTCAACCCCAGCACGCGCAACATACCACCCGAACCCAGCAACGGCCATGAAGGCAGCCCGAATTGGCCCACGATTGGGGTCTGAATACCCCAGACCGGACTATCGCGCCGATCGCTGGCGGTGACGGCACATCACTGCGCGCCAACCCTGGTGGATAGCAGGGAAAACTGCGCTAGCGCGCGTACAGGCGCATCCAGTTGGCCGCACTGCCGGCCACGCCGGTGTTGACGCCGATGGCCCAGCCAAAACCGACAGGGTGGCCTTGCACCGTGCCGCCTTCGACGGTGGGTTCGCTCGCGACGGGGCCCAGGCTGCCTGCCCAGCCCGGATCGTCGAAGCAGCCGGCCTCGCGGTTGACGTTCCACGCGGGGCCCCAGGTGTGCTCGGGCGTGTCGTCCATGGAGCAGACTTGGTAGCCGTCGTGGTCGGCTGGGTTGAGATACAACATGGTTTCGCAGAGTTTGCCCACTTTGGGCAGCGTGCCGGCGGTCATCGCCAGGCCTTTGCCCATGCCATAGCAAACCGGGCCGCCGGCCTTGACGACAGCGGCGCCCAGGCTGGACTTGCCGTCGCCGAACGTGTACTGCGCCCAAACACCCGAAGAGTGTTGGAAAAGCACCTCTTTGGCCGGCAGCGTGGCCAACAGGGGCGAGCGGAAGTCCTTGTTCAGCGCGGCCACCGATCCCACCTGAGCTGAGCTGTTGCCCCACAAATCCTTGGTATTCATGGTGAATGTGGACACGCTGTCGTCGCTGACGACCGCCAACAATGTCCAACCGCCGCCCGATAGGCTCATCTCGCAGTAGGTCTGGACGGGCGCCACTGGGCCCGCGCCGTCGACGTCGAGGGTCTGGACGCCACTGCCTACGCCCTTGAGCGCCTGGCAACTGGCGGCGGCCGTGGCTACCGGTGCCGAGCAACTGCCCGCTTTGCATACCATTTGCGCACCACAGGTACTGCCGTCGGCGAGCACGGTGGCCAGACACACGCCGCCTTTGCAGCTGTCGGCGGTGCAGGGGTTGCCGTCGTCGCACAACTTGACCGTCCCGCCTTTGCAGTTGCCGCTGGCGCAGACGTCGCCGGTAGTGCAAGCATCGCCGTCGTCGCATACCCCAGAGGTTGGGCTGTTGGCGCAGGCGCCAGTTTGCGGATTGCACGCGTCGCCGGTGCAGAGGTTGCCGTCGTCGCACGATTTGGCTGGTCCGGGCAGGCAGGCCACGCCCTGGCACACATCGCCGATGGTGCACGGGTTGCCGTCACTGCAGGTCGCGACTTGGACCTGACTGACGCAGCCGCCGCTAGAGGGGTCACAACTGTCGGATGTGCAAGGGTTGGCGTCGTCGCAGACGGTGAGCGGTCCAGCCACGCACGCACCGTTGGCGCAGGTGTCGCCCGCGGTGCAACCGTTGCCGTCGCTGCACGGACCCGCCGCCGCGACACTCACGCAACCGCTTGCCGCGTCGCAGGTTTCTACTGTGCAGACGTTGCCGTCGCCGCACGCGGTCTGGTCGTCTTGGGCCACGCCGCCGCTGCACTTGCCAGCCTGGCATTTTTCGCCCAGCGTGCAGGCGTTGCCATCGCTGCAGGGGCCGGGCGTGGCCAGCCACGTGCAACTGCCGCTGACCAGGCAGGTATCGGCGGTGCAGACGTTGTTGTCGTTGCAGTCCGCGTCGGTTTTGCAGCCGCTGGGCGGCACGTCGGCGGTATCGGGCGCGGTGTCAAAGGGTTGGGTGTCCACTTGCCCTGCGTCCGTCTGGACTACCTCGGCGGTCGTGTCGTCTGGCCCGCCGTCGTCTGGCGAACCGTCGGCGGGCACGCCATCTTGGGTCTGCCCGTCCTCTGCGGGCCCATCTGCGGGCCCATCGTCCCATTCCGCGGCGTCGGCCGCTGGCTCGGCATCCGTTCCCGGCTGTGCGGTGTCCGGGCTCGTGTCTTCGGGCGCAGCGCCGTTGTCGCTGCCCTGCCTGTCGGTGCGCTCTATCGCATCGGCGGCGAGCTGGCCATCTGCGCCGTTGCCGGCCGGATCGCCCACGGTCAGGGTTGCGGCCGGCGCTTCGTCGCGGCAAGCGGGCAGGGTGGCGCCAGAGGCAAGCAGTGCAACGGCAACCCACCACAACCGAAGTCCACCCCGATGACGGGATTGGTCTGCGGCGGCCATGGGAGTGTGCTCGACCATGTGGATGCGGAGCCTCCACCGGCCATGCTACGAGTTGTCGCGGAGTTCGTCGAGGTTGGCCGACGCGATCAGCCCGGCTTGCGGGCGTAGCCGATGACGCTGCGATGCGGGAAGCCGACGGTCACCGTCAGAGCCGCCACCGCTAGCGAACGCAGACGCTGCCACGGCGAGCGCGCAAAGGTGCCTTGCAGGCTGTAGAACCGTTGCAGGTCGTCGAAGCCGGCGGCCCGCAACGCCCGCGACATGCGCCCCCAGCCCATGCCGCGCTCGGTGGTCCCGAATTCGCGGCGATCGTGGCGCGCCGAGCCGCCAAACTCGTGGAACCAGTCTGGCTCAACCAGCAGGATGCTGCCGCCTGGGCGCAAGGCCTGAAAACAGTGCCGCAAGACGGCTGCTTCGTCTTGGCAGTGATGCAGCGCGTCAAAGATCAGCACGCCGTCAAAGTCGTGGCCCAGATCAAAGCCGGCCTGCATATCGGCCTCGGCCGTGCGCAGCATCACCCCGTGGCGCTTGGCGTTGTCGACCGCGATCGCCAGCATGTCGGGCGAAAGGTCCGCGGCCGTGACGTCCAAGCCGCGCGCGGCCAAGAACAGCGACGTCCACCCGGGTCCGCAGCCCAAGTCCAGGATGCGCGGACCAAACGGCTTCTGATTCAGCACTTCGGTGACGGCGCCCCAGGTTTGGACAAAAGACGGGTCAACAAAGCCCTTGTGCCGCAAGAAATCCTGAAAGGCCTCGCCGTCTTTGGCGGTGGCCTTTTGCACGTAGGCGCGCTCGGCCGCGGCGGTTGCGGATTCGGACATGGTACCCCCTGCGCCCGTCGGCTATTCGTAGTCGTAGAATCCGTGGCCCGACTTCTTGCCCAGCTTGCCCTGCGCCACCATGTCGCGCAGCAGCTGCGGCGGCGCAAACCGCACCGGGTCGATCTCGCGCGACAGCGTTTCGGCAATCGCCAGGCGCACATCCAGGCCCACCAAGTCGGTCAGCTTCAGGGGCCCCATGGGGTGGCGATACCCCAGCTCCATGGCTTTGTCGATGTCGGCTGGGGTGGCTACACCCTCTTGCACCATCCGAATCGCCTCTAGACCCAGGGTGATGCCCAGGCGGCTGGAAGCGAAGCCGGCCACGTCGCGCACGACGATCGGCTCCTTGCCGATGTGCTGGGCAAAATCCAGGGCGAGGTCCAGGGTTTCGTCGTCGGTCCCGTCCGAGCGCACGATCTCGAGCAGGGGCTGCAGGTGCACCGGATTGAAGAAGTGCAGGCCGATGAACTGGTTGGGGCAGCGCAGTGCCTGACTCAGGCGCGCCAGCGGAATCGAACTGGTATTGGTGGCCACCACCGCCCGCTCGGGCGCGGCCGCGGCCACGGTGTCCAGCACCTTGAGCTTCAGGTCCAGGACCTCGGGCACGGCCTCGATCACCAGGTCAGCTTGTGCGACAGCGGCTTGCAGGTCATCGCTGCCCTGCAGATGCGCAAGCGTGGCGTCGCGTTCGGCCTCGGTCAGCTTGCCGCGCGCCACCGCGCGGTCCAGGTTGTCGCGAATCTTGCCCAGTCCGGCCTCTACCGCCGCGGCCGAGATGTCGCACAAGACGACGCTCAGACCCGCCGCCGCCGTCACGTGGGCGATGCCGTGGCCCATGGTGCCGGCGCCGATGACTGTGACGTAGTGCACGGGAAAGCGCGCTGGCGTCATCGCATAACTCCTTGAAGAGACAAGATTGAACTACGATTTCGGCCGAAAGGCAGCCACTCGCTCGGGGTCGGTGATCAAGAACGGCCCGCCAATGAGGTCGACGCAATACGGGATGGCCGGCATCACGGCCTGCAGGCACTCGGCGATGGCCTTGGGTTTGCCGGGCAGGTTGACGATCAGCGACGAACCACGGGTGCCCGCCAGCTGGCGCGACAAGATCGCGGTGGGCACGAATTTCAGCGAAGCCGCCCGCATCAGCTCGCCAAAGCCGGGCAATTCCCGGTCGATCACCGCCAGCGTCGCCTCGGGCGTGACATCGCGGGGCGCGGGCCCGGTGCCGCCCGTGGTCACCACCAAGCAGCAACCTTCCAGGTCCGTCAGTTCGGTCAGGGTCGCCTCGATGCGGTCCTGCTCGTCGGGCACCAGGCGCTGGATGAGTTCGTACTCACACGTCAGGGCCCATCGCAGCCACTCGGCGATGGCCGGGCCGCTCAGGTCCGTGTAGATGCCTTGGCTGGCGCGGTCGCTGACGGTGACGACGCCGATGCGGATGGGACTGCTCATGAATTCCTCCATAGCCGTGCAGGTTGCCGCTACTGCACTGTGGCGCCCGTGGGGACGTCGCGCTCGGGGCGCATGAGCACGCGTTTGCCTTGGCCGTCGTCCGCGACCAGGACCATGCCGTGGCTCTCTAGGCCCATCATCTTGCGCGGCGGCAGGTTGGCGATGAGCAAAATCTCTTTGCCCAGCAGGTCTTCGGGCGCAAATGACTCCGCAATGCCCGACAGGATCTGCCGCGGCGTGGCCTCGCCGATGTCGACCTCTAGGCGCAGCAGCTTGGTCGACTTGGGCACTTTTTCACACATCTGCACGCGCCCGATGCGCAAGTCTGCCGCCCCAAACTGATCGATGGTCACTTCGGGTTTGATGTCGGCCACCTTGAATTCCGCTGTCGCTGCCGGCACATGAACTACTGGCTGGCCCTGGTCCGGCGCTTGCGGCTTTGCCTCGGCCTTGGGCTCGGGCGCCGCGACTTCCAGCTCGCGCTTGGGGAACAGCGACGGGCCCTCGACCAAGTCGGCCCCCGCCGGCAGCTGACCCCAACGCAGCTCGTCCAAGGTGAGCAGGCCGCCTGTCCAGCCGATTCGCTTGAGGATTTCGCGCGCCGTGTCGGGCATGGCCGGCTCGACCAAGTGCGCCACGATGCGCAGGCCCTCCAGCACCGCGTAGACGATGCCGCCCGACAGCGCTGGGTCAGTCTTGACCAGTGAGAAGGGTTTGTCCAGCGAAATCATGCTGTTCAGCGCCCCGACCAGCATCATCGTGTCGGCCAGCGCCTTGTGCAGCTTGAACTGCGCCACCGACTCGGCGATCGGATCGACCTGCGCCACGCTGTTACGGTTGGCCTCGCTCAACGCGGCCAGGTTCAGGTTGCGGCCCAGCAGGCGATTTGCCAGGCCCATCGCCAGCTCGGCGCTGGGACTCTGCAGATCACACGGCGCGGGCACTTTGCCCGCCCAGTTCTTGCCCGCCAGCGCCGAGACACGTTGCAGCAAGTTGCCCAGATCGTTCGCCAGGTCGGCGTTGTTGCGCCGCAGCACCGCCTCTTCCGAGAAATTGGCGTCTTGTCCCACCGCCATTTCACGCAGCAAGAAATAGCGCAGCACCTCGGGCCCGTACTTGTCTTTCATGCCCAACGGGCTGACCACATTGCCCACCGATTTCGACATCTTGGCGTTGTCGATCAGCCACCAACCGGTCACGACAAAGCGACCTGGAACCAACGAGTTCTGCGGCAGACCCAGCGCCTCTTCCAAGCCCATCAGCATCGTCGGCCAGTAGACGGCGTGGGTGGTCAGGATGTCCTTGCCCAAGAAGTGCGCCACGTTGGGCCACCACTGGCCAAAGTTCTGTTCGGCGCCCATCGCGGGATCCGGGAACTGCGCATCCGCCGGCGGCGCGGCACCCAGAAAGCCGATGCCAGAAGCGTAGTTGAGCAACGCATCGAACCATACATAGGTGACAAAATCGCGATCGAACGGCAGCTCGATGCCCCACGCCAGCCGCGACTTGGGACGCGAAATGCACAGGTCCTGCAAAGGCTTGTCCAAGAAACCAAGAACCTCGTTGGCGCGATTGGCCGGATAAACCTTGATTCGTCCAGAGTTAAGTGCATCGCGAAGGCGATCCTGGTAGCGGCTCATCAAGAAGAAGTAGTTCTTCTCGGCCAAGCGCGTGACCGGCCGGCCACAGCTGGGGCAGGCGTCGCCCGCCAGCTCTTTCTCGGTCCAAAAGCGCTCTTCGGGGGTGCAGTACCAGCCCTCGAACTCGCGCGAAACGATGAGCCCGGCGTCGAACAATTTCTGCAGCGCCGCCTGGACCACCGCTTTGTGGCGCGGTTCAGTGGTGCGGATGAACTGATTGGGCTCACATTTGAGCTGTGGCCACAACGACTTGAAGGCCAAATGCATCTCGTCGCAATGCGCTTGTGGCGAAATGCCGCGTTTCTGTGCGGCTTCTTGAACTTTTTGACCGTGCTCGTCCGTGCCGGTCAGGAAGTAGCTCTGGTAGCCCAGCAGCCGGTGCCAGCGCGCCGCCGCGTCGGCCAACACGGTGCAGTACGCGTGGCCGATGTGCGGCCTGTCGTTGACGTAGTAGATCGGGGTTGTGACGTAAAAGCGCTTAGTCATTCCGTTTCCTGGCGTTTGACACATTCCATTTCCGGGGGACCCGCGCGGGCCGTGCCGGTCGCGGGCGCGACAAGATAGCACGATTTCGCGTCGGTGGGGCGGGGCCTGCCACAGGTCGCCATTGACGCGGCTGCGCTGGCGGTGCCCAATTCGCCGCCGGTGGGGCCCCCTTCTGGCCCGTCGCCTGGAGCGTACATGTCACACTCGCCCCAAATTCGCCAACTTGGAGGGCTAGAAACCCTGGTCGTGCCCGGCGACCCTGGCGCGCCTGTGTTGGTGCTGCTGCATGGCTACGGCGCGGATGCTTGGGATTTGGCGCCCTTGGCGCAGGCTCTGCCGCTCCCACAGCGGCCCACGTGGTTGGTGCCCAACGCGCCGCTCGAGGTGCCGATCGGACCGCACATGACCGGGCGCGCCTGGTTCCCAATCGACATGGTGGCGCTAGAATTGGCGATGATCTCGGGGCGCGGCGCGGACTTGAGTGGCAGCCGCCCGCCAGCGCTAGAGAGCAGTCGCCAGCAGGTCGCAGCCATGCTGCGCGAATTCGGCGCCGATCCGGCGCGGGTGGTGATCGGCGGTTTTTCGCAGGGCGCGATGGTGGCGACGGATTGGACGCTGCACTCGCCGGTGGCGCCGTGCGGTCTGGTGATCCTGTCGGGCACGCTGATCGATCGCGACGGTTGGGCGCGGTTGGCCGCTTCCAAGCCTCAGTTCCCCTATTTCCAGAGCCATGGTCGCCACGATCCGCTGCTGCCGGTGGCGGGAGCGCGGGCTCTGCACACGCTGCTGCAACAGGCGAGCTGGCAGGGTGAGCTGATGGAATTCAACGGCCAGCACGAGATCCCGATGGCGGTGCTGTCGGCGCTGCAACCGTGGCTCGTGGCGCGCCTGGACGGCCTGGACCAGATCTAGAGGCAGGACGGCAGGTTGGTGTGGCTGCACGCGCCCGTGCTGGGGGCGCACAGGTCGATGGTGCACGCGATGCCGTCGTCGCACGTGACCGGCGCTTTGCTTGCGCAGGCTCCCGCAGCGGCGCAGCCCGTCTGGCCCCAGGCGGTGGCGCGGATCACCAGGCCATTGCTGAAGTCGGCGATGCGGCCGGCGCCCACGATGTCGCCCCAACCCGCTGTCGTGGCCGCGAAGAGCGAGCCACTTCCGGGCAGGAAGAAGCGATAGCGGCGCAGCGCGCTGGGGTTGCGCACGTCGATGCACGGGATGCTGTAGCCGTTCTTCTGGGCCTCCGAGACCACCCACACGTCGCCATCGGATCGCCCAACCAGCGCCCACGCGTTGTAGTAGGCGTCGTCGCCCAGGTCGATCTGCCAGTTGCCATTGCCGTTGGCGTCGTACCTGGCCAGGCGCGGTGTCATCGCTCCCGCGGGATTGACCATGCGGAACAGCACGTACACGCCGCCATTGGGTGCTGGTTCCATGTCGCGGATGTAGGCGCCCGTCCAGCCAGTCATGATCTGCACGGAATCCTTTTGGAACAAGATCGTGCCGTTCGAACTCAACTTGGACAGCCAGCCGTAGCGCGTGTCGGCCGAGCGGCGGAAGCCGCCCACCCAGGTCTGGGCATTGGGCGCGGCAGCGCCCCGCAGATCCCAGGCGTAGTTGGTGATCCCGGTGCCATCGTAGGGCGGGATGTAGGGCGCAACCGAGTACAGGTACGTTCCAACTTGGTTCAGCTTGGTCGCGTTGGGCTTGTCGCCTTCGCGGCTGAGCCAGATGTAGGTGCCGTCGCCCTCATCCACCACGTCGTCGCCCTCTTTCTGGTTGTTCGCGTTGTTGGGGTAGTCGTCGCCCGACCATTCGTCAAAGGTGATCACGTTGCTGGCCGAGTACTTGCGCAGTCGGCGGTAGCGCTCTGGGCCACCCACGTTGCCGTCATAGTTCATGCTGCCCAAGCGGCCCGAGGCGCCGACGAAGAAGCCACCGTCGGGAGTGGGCACGATGCTGTGGACATAGGCGTAGTCCAAGCTCCCCGCTGGCCCCAACATGAGCACGTCGCTCCAGACCTCGTGCCCCGCGTCGTCCAGACGCACCAACACGGCTTTGGGGCCGGCGGTGGTGCCGCCCACCAGCGTGCTGCCGTTCGCCTGGGTGGCTGCGGCGTAGAAGGTGGTGCCGCCGCCGTGAATGGCCGCGCTGTAGAGGCGCCCTTGATCGGTCTGCGGACACTTGCCTTGGGTGCAGCTGCCCATGCCCGAACAACTGTCGGTGGGCTGGCAGCGCAGCTTCTCGACCGCGGTGACCTTGCAACCCTTGCTGGCGTCACAGCTATCCACCGTGCAGGTGTTGCCGTCGTCGCAGTCGCTGGCCTGGGCAGTGGCGCAGACCCCGGCTTCGTTGCAGCTGGCGTGGCCCCACGGATCCACCCGTTGGCTCAGGCCGATCCAACCCGCGGCTCCGGGCGCATCTTGGCCGCCCACGGGCCACCAGCCGCCCAGCTTGGCCGTGGCCACCCCGGGCCAGATGTCGGCGCTGGCCTGCTGGGCCGCCCATTGGCCGTTGCCGCGCCGGTCCAGCCCCTGCAGCCACGCGACTGGCGCCGTTGCACCCACCGGCTGGTAGCTGCCCGCCACGGCGAAGTGGTCCAGGCCGTCCGATTGAATGTCCATCCAGCGTCCGGGGTTGCCCGAGCTTTCGTTCCACACCAACTCGCCCTTGCTGGTGATCTCGCCCCACCAGCCGCGGCGGTTCGTGCCCGAGCGCTCGTCGCCGACGACCAACCAGGCGCCGTCGGAGGTAGCGGCAGCGCCCTGGAAGGTGCGGCCGGTCCAGGTGGAGTCGCTGGTGGGGTAGCTGTTGACCCAGACCAAGGTGCCGGACGCGTCCACCGCGACCGCAAAGGGCATCGCTCCGCCGGGGTCGTTGCGCCAACCGAACACCACCAAACCGCCGCCGGGCCGCGCCTGGACCCGCGAAACCTCTGCAGAAGTGCTGCCCACATCGTAGAGCTTGGTCCAAACCGTCTGCCAGGTCGGCGCCACTTGGATGATCATCAACTTGGCGATTCCGCCCACGGTTCGCGAGCCGGCCAGCCACGAGGTGCCGCCGTCACTTAGGCTGGCGGCCGTGCAGAATTCGATCTCGGCGGTGACGCCGTAGAGCTTGGTCCACTGGACGCCGGCGGCGGTTACCTTGGAAATGAACGGCTTTTGCGGGAGGTTGCCGCCCGACCCGTTGGGGGTCGCCACGGTGCCGGCCACCAACACCCCGCCGTCGCCGGTGGCGCTCAGCGTCAGCCAGTTGCGGTCGGGGATGCTGCCAAACATAGTCGTCATCAGGACTTTGCCGGTGGGCTTGGCTGCGGCCGACAAGTGGCCGATCCAGTAGCTGCCGGCGCCGATGTTGGTGCCCGCCGGGGTGCCCGACCAGGTCATACCGCCCGCCCACAGCCCACCGTCGTCCGTGGGCGTCGCCGTGGTCCAGCGCAAGTTGGCCAGCGTGGGATCGTCCAACTGAGCAAAACCCAAGCGCTCTACCGTGCCCGGTTTGCACGTCCCCGCCTGGCAGGTGGCGTCCAACGTGCACGCTTTGCCATCTCCGCAGGCCGCGCCGTCTTTGGCCAGCGCGGTGACGCACTGGTAGGTCGCGCCAGGCTGGGCCACACACACCGGCACCGTGCAGGGCTTGCTGGTGGCCGGGCAGATCACGGGTGCGCCCGACGTGCAAGTGCCGGCCTGGCAGGAGTCGCTCAGGGTGCAAGGGTCGCCGTCGCTGCACGCTTTGGCGGTGAGGCTGGTGGCGTCGTGCACGCACAAGCCCGATTTGGCGTCGCAAAGGTCGGCCGTGCAGCCGTTGCCGTCGTCGCAGTTGCTGCCCACATGGACGCAGCCGGTTTGCGGCGAGCAACTGTCGTTGGTACAAGCACTTGCGTCGTTGCAGTCGATCGCCGTGCCCAGACACTGGCCGCCAGTGCATTGGTCGGCCGTGGTGCACAAGGTGCCGTCGTCACACGATTTCTTCTCGTTGGCGGCCACTTTGCCGCACTTGCCGGTGGCGGGGTCGCAGGTGTTGCCCACGCAGAGCTCGCCGGTGGCCGGGCACACGACGACCGAGGCCGGGTTGGCCGCACAAGTGGGACTTCCTGCCACACTCTTGTCGCAAAATGCCACACCGTTGCACAGGTTGCCGTCGTCCTTCTTGGCGCAATCGGCGCTGCTTGCGCATTCGCAGACAAAAACGCCGGACTGGCATTGGCCCGCGCCGCATACGTCGCCCTTGGTGCACGGGTCGCCGTCTTCGCAGGTGCTGGTGGGGCTGCCGGCCAGGCTGACCTCCAGCCGGCAACCGCTTTGCACATCGCAGACTTTCTTGGTCAGCTCCACGGCTTTGGCCACGCATTGGCCGCTGCTGGGGTCGCAGGCGTTCTTGAGGCAGACCGTGTCCGCGGCCGAGGGGCAGCTGACCACCGTCGCCGGGTTCCAGGCGCAGTCGCCGGTTTGTTTGTTGCAGTACAGCGTGCCGTTGCAGGCGTCTCCGTCTTCTAACCCGGCGCAATCGCTGTCGGTCTTGCAGGTGCAGGTCTTCTTGCCGCCCGTGCAGGCGCCGGCCTCGCAGACTTCGCCGGCCGTGCAGGGATCGCCGTCGTCGCAGACGATGCCCTGGGTCTCGGCGTCGGCCTTGACCTCGATCACGCAGACGGTGCTGCTGTCGGGCAGGGCGACGCAGGCTTGCTTGACCTTGCCCACGGGTGTGGCGCTGCACAGGCCGGTCAGGGGTTGGCAGGCGTTCTTTTGGCAGGCCGTGTCGCCCACCGTGGGGCAGGGCTTGACGCTGGCCGGGTTCAACACGCAGGTCAGCTTGGCTTTGTCGCAGTACATGACGCCGTTGCACAGATCGCCGTCGTCCAAACCTTTGCAGTCGGCGTCGCTCTTGCAGGCGCAAGTGTTCGTCCCGCCTGCGCATTGGCCGGCGATGCAGGCCTCGCCTTGGGTGCAGGGGTTGCCGTCGTCGCACCAAACCGAGCCCGGCGAAGGGCTGCCCGGCGGCAAAAGGTGCCAGGTGCACACGTTGCCGTCGCAAACTTGGGTGGTTTTCTCTACGGACGCGGGCTGGCAGACGCCCGTTTTGGGGTAGCAGACGTTCTTTTGGCAGGCCGTGTCGTCGGCGGTGGGGCACTGGATGACGGTGGCGGGGTTGAGCTGGCAGGCCCCGGTCGCTTTGTTGCAGAACAGTGTGCCGTTGCAGACGTCGCCGTCTTCTTGGGCGGCGCAGTCGGCGTCGCTGCTGCAACTGCAGCTTTCTTGGCCCGCCTTGCACGCGCCGCTCGCGCAGAAATCGCCGCTGGTGCAGGCGTTTCCATCGCTACACGCTACGCTGGAAGTGGGGCTGCCGGGCGGCAAAACGGCCCAGGCGCAGTTGCCGTCGGCGCAGGTCCAGGTCAAATTCTCGCTGGGCTGCAGCGAGCACTCGCCTTTGGTGGGATCGCACACGTTTCTTAGGCAGGCCGAGTCCCCGCCCGTGCTGCAGACCACTTTGCTGAATGGTTTGAGGTGGCAGGACCACGGCAGCTTGGCTTTGTCGCAATAGGCTACGCCGTTGCACAAGTTGCCATCGTCTGGGCAGTCCGCGTCGCTGCTGCAGTTGCAGACATCCAGGCCCGCCTTGCACTGGCCCCCTTTGCACACGTCGCCGGCCGTGCACGGATTGCCGTCGTCGCAGACTCCAGCGGCCATCAGCGCGGTCGTCATGACGCGGACGCAGCCGCTGGCCGAGCACATCAGCAGTGTATGTTCAACGGCTGCCATGCCACATGCGCCCGTCTCTGAGTTGCAGGCGTTCTTGCTGCACTCGCTGTCCGCGTCGCTGGAACAATTGGGGACGGTTTCTAGTGGCACTCGGCAGACGTGGGGCAAGATCGCCGTGTCGCAAATCGGCTTGCCGTTGCAGGCGTTGCCGTCGTCGGGGCACTCGGCGTCGCTATGGCACGCGCACACGTCCAGGCCTGGGACGCATTGGCCGCTGCTGCAGTGGTCGGCGACGGTGCAAGGATCGCCGTCTTCGCAAACGCCAGTAACGGCAGGTGCTTCTGTGCACTTGCCCGCACTGCACTGCGCCACCAGGCAGGGGTTGGCCGGGGCCGCGCAGTCGGCGGCCGACAGACACTCGACCGACGCGGCATCGGCCAGCGCGACGTCGGCGGCGCTGGTGTCGGCTGGGGCTGGGGTGTCCGTCGAAGTGATGTCGCTGGCTTGGGCCGCGAGGTCGGCCGAGGTCGGCGTGGGATCGCTGCCACAGCCGCCAAAGACCAGCCCTGTCCAGGCCAGCGTCCAGGACAGCATCCAGGCCAGTGCAAGTCGGCCGCCGCGCGCTGGGATTTTGGCCCCGCCTGTACCAAAGGGGCGTGCAACCCACCCGCCGTGTCCCAGCATGCTCGACCGCCCCGGGACAGTGCTGCCCGCCCGTACAGTGTGCGGCGTCAGAGGACAGGGCTCAAGCTTGGATTGTCACAGGATTTTGGCCTACGGCAGCGGGCGCGGCGTGCTCGCGATCCAGGCGATACCGTCGATCTCGACAGCGGCGTCGCGCGGCAGCCGGGCCACTTGCACTGTGGCGCGCGCCGGGTATGGCTGCTGCACAAAGCGCGAATAGACCTGGTTCACCACCACAAAGTCGTTGATGTCGGCCAAGAAAATTCCGACCTTCACCAAATCGCGCAGGTCGCCGCCCGCTTCGCGCAACACCGCTTGCAGGTTCAGCATGGCGCGCTCGGTCTGGGCAGCCACGTCGCCGGCCAGCAGCACCCCACTCACCGGATCCAGCGCCACCTGGCCGCTCAGGAACACCCAGCGCCCGGGCTGATCCACGGCGATGGCCTGGCTATATGGGCCGATTGCCGCCGGGGCGGCCATGGTTTGCACTGCTTGAAACTCACCCGTCTTTGCCATGCCGTCCCCCTGACCAAGCTGTAGGACCTGCGCCGGGTTGCCGCTACTCGTCGTCGTCGGCCTGGGCGCGCCGCGCGCCGTCTTCCCATACGTCTTCGTAATCGATGTCGAAGTGGAAGTCGGGCGCTCCCCCGCGGCCGTTGCGCAGCGACCGCTTGAGTTCCGCCATATAGCCCTGCCACGCGTCGCGGATCAACTGCTCTTGCTGCTCGGCGCGGACGAACTGGGCGTCCACGTGGTAGCGGGTCAAGTTGAAGGGCACCGACTTCACCGTGGCCGGATCGATGTGGGCATCCTGCAGCCACCGCTGCACCGTGGCGGTATCCACCTTCCAGCGGCGGGCGCAGTCGCTCAGGTTGCGAAACTTGTAGCTGCCGTCCGAGTCCAGGCCCAGGTGGTAAAAGGCGAACAATTCGATCGGTTTGGGCGGGTTCATGTCGCCATCCTCGTGCAAAAATGCCAATGGGCACGCCGGCTTGCTTGCTCCGACGTGCCCACCGGTCTACCTGTCGCGGACAGAGCTAGAAGTCCATGCCGCCCATACCGCCCATGCCACCCATGCCGCCCATGCCGCCGTGGTCATGGCCGTGGCCGCCCTTTTCTTCCTTCTGCGGCTTGTCGGTGATCATCGCGTCGGTGGTCAGCATCAGGCTGGTGACCGAAGCCGCGTTGACCAGGGCCGAGCGCACCACCTTGGTCGGGTCGATGACGCCCTGCGCCAGCAGGTCGCCATAGGTCTCGGTCGCCGCGTTGAAGCCGTAGCCACCATCGCCTTCGCGCACCTTGTTGACCACGATCGAGCCTTCCCAGCCGGCGTTGGCGGCGATCTGCCGCATCGGCTCTTCGATGGCGCGCTTGACCGCGTTGATACCGAACTGCCGATCGCCGTCGCCCTTGAGGTCCGCCACCGCCTTCTGGGCGCGCAGCAGCGCCACGCCGCCGCCGGGGACGATGCCGGCTTCCACGGCCGCGCGGGTCGCGTGCAGGGCGTCTTCGACGCGGGCCTTCTTCTCCTTCATCTCCACTTCGGTCGCGGCGCCGACGCGGATGATCGCCACGCCGCCGGACAGCTTGGCCAGGCGCTCTTCCAGTTTCTCGCGATCGTAGTCGCTGGTAGTGTCGGCGATCTGCTGCTTGATCTGCTTCTTGCGCGCTTCCAGCTGGTCCTGATCGCCTTCGCCGTCCACGATGGTGGTGGCTTCCTTCTCGATCACGATGCGCTTGGCCCGGCCCAGCATGTCGACCGTCACGTTCTCGAGCTTGTAGCCCAGCTCTTCGCTGATGAAGGTGCCGCCGGTCAGCACGGCGATGTCTTCCAGCATGGCCTTGCGGCGATCGCCAAAGCCCGGGGCCTTGACCGCCACCACCTGCAGGGCGCCGCGCAGCTTGTTCAGCACCAGCACGGGCAGGGCCTCGCCGTCGATGTCTTCGGCGATGAGCACGATCGGCCGCTGCTCGCGGGCCGCGCCCTCCAGCACGGGCAGGATGTCCTTGGCCGAGCTGATCTTCTTCTCGTAGATCAGGATGTAGGGATCCTTGTACTCGCACTCCATCGTCTCGGCGTTGGTGACGAAGTAGGGCGAGATGTAGCCGCGGTCGAACTGCATGCCGTCGACCACGTCGAGGGTCGTCTCGATCGAGCGCGCTTCCTCAACGGTGATCACGCCTTCCTTGCCCACCTTCTCCATCGCCTCGGCGATGATGTCGCCGATGGCGTGGTCGCCGTTGGCCGAGATCGTGGCCACCTGGGCGATCTCCTTCTTGCCTTCGACCGGGCGCGACTGCTTGCCCAGCTCGGTCACGACCACGGCCACGGCCTGATCGATGCCGCGCTTCAGATCCATCGGGTTGGCGCCGGCTTCGATGAGCTTGCGGCCCTCGCGGTACAGCGCCTGCGCCAGTACGGTGGCGGTGGTGGTGCCGTCGCCGGCCACGTCCGAGGTCTTGGAAGCCACTTCCTTGACCATCTGGGCGCCCATGTTCTGGAACTTGTCCTTCAGCTCGATTTCCTTGGCGACGCTGACGCCGTCCTTGGTGACGGTCGGCGCGCCAAAGCTCTTCTCGATCACGACGTTGCGGCCCTTGGGGCCCAGCGTGACTTTGACGGCGTTGGCCAGGGCGTTGACGCCGGCCAGGATCTTCTCTTTGGCTTCCGAGCCGTAAATGATTTCTTTTGCAGCCATTTGCTTGCTCCTGATCGTAGATGGGTGGATTCGGGTGGCGTGCGGGTTGCTACGAGATGACCGCCAGCACTTCGTCTTCGCGCATGATCAGCAGCGTCTCGCCACCGAACTTGACTTCGCTGCCGGCGTACTTGCCAAACAGGACCTTCTCGCCGCCCTTCAGCTCGAGCGGGACCACGGTGCCGTCGTCCAGGACGCGACCACTGCCGGCCGCCACGACCAGGCCTTCCTGGCGCTTTTCTTGCGCAGCTTCGGGCAGGAAGATGCCCCCTGCGGTCGTCGACTCACCTTCGATGCGCTTGACCACGATGCGGTCAAAAAGCGGAGTAATTGCCATATCCTTCCTCTGTTTCGGGACTCTGCTACGCGACAGTGCCCGGCTGGTGTGGGCCGCTTGCCCGGTTTTGCCCTGCGCGTCGCCCTGGGGACCGACCCTGGGGACCGACGCGGAACCCTAGAGAGATGTGTCGCAGTGCTTGGCGGTCGGGCGCTGCGTTGGCGCAACGTGCTGAACTTATGCAAGAATGCAGCAGACCGTCTGCGATGCCGCCGGCCACCACCGGCCACGGCGAACGCAAGCTAGGATGGGGTGTCCGCCTGTCAAGGACTGGATCTGCAGCAACTGGACTTGCCGGCGCGCCCAGTTGTGCGCACCATCCAACCAAGGCCGCACCACGGCAGCACGGCACGGCGGCAGATCCCGCAGCCGGGTCAGCGCGTCCAACGCCTGCCCGCCAGCAACGCAACGGGGCCCGGGCCAAAGACGAGGATGACGATGAAGGTTGGCAAGTGGATTCTGGGGATTTTGTTGGCCACCGCGGTGGTTGTGCCGCCCACGTCCATCCGCGCGGCGCAGGCCGCCGAAGGGCCCAAGAAGCTGGCGCTGTTGGTGGGCATCGAGCACTACGGACTGCGCTACACGCCCGCCGTGCCGGCCCACGAACAATGGTCGCAACTGGACGGCAGCCGCAACGATGTGACCTTGATCAAAGCGGAATTGGAGCGGCGCGGCTTCGACGTGCTGACGCTGGTCGACGAGCAGGCGACGCACAAGGCCATCGTCGAGGCCTTTCAAAAGCAGCTGGTCGACAAGGCCGACAAAGACGCCGTGCTGTTCTTCCACTATTCGGGCCACGGCCAGCAGATTCCCGACGACAACGGTACCCCGGACGAAGCCGACGGCTACGACGAAGCGCTGGTACCCTTTGACAATTTGGGCATCAAGAACTACGCCAACCACATCCGCGACGACGAACTGGGTGGCCTGATCGCCCAGGCGGCCAAGAAGACCGACAACATCGTGATTTCGCTGGATTCGTGTCACTCCGGCACGGCGACCCGCGGCGCGCCTGGCGATCCCCGCAAGATGCGCACCCGCGGCAGCCGGCCCATGCATCCGCCGGCCGAGCGTCGCGGCAACGAGGCGGACGGGGCCGGCGCCTGGGTCCCGGCGGGCGACGCCAAAGGGGCAGGGTACGTGTTCATCTCGGCCGTGCGCGCCGATCAAGAAGCGAATGAGGACCGCGATCCGGTGTCGGGCGCGCCGATGGGCGCCTACTCGCTGATGCTGGTGCAGGCCCTGCACGATGCCGGCCCGCGTACCACTTACCGCGACCTGATCGAGCGCATTGGCGCACAGATCGTGGTGCGCGTGAGCGACCAAAACCCGCAGATCGAGGGCGATGCCGACAAGCGCCTCTTCTCGGGCGAGTGGTCTGCGCCCAGCAAGTTCTACCGCGTACGTCCCATCAACGGCGACGGCGAGCTGCCGATCGAGGCTGGGTCGTTGCACGGCCTGGTCCCGGGGAGCGAGCTGGAAGTGCGGGCGATCGGCGGCGACAAGCCGCTGGCACGGGTCAAGATCGTGCGGGTCGAACTGGGCATGAGCTACGGCGTGCCGGTCAAAGACGGCGAGCGGCTGGATGCCAAGCTGTTCGACAAGGGGTCGCAAGCCCAAGAAGTCCTGACCAAAGTTCAAGCCGCGCGCGTGCGGGTGGCGTTCGACGCCGAGGCCAGCGTGCTGCAGGCCACGGTCGAGAAGCTGCCTTTTGTCGAGGTGATGCCCGCCAAGGCTGCCAGCGCGGCGCTGCCGCAGTGGGATCTGCTGCTGACCAAGGACGTCGAATCCGGCGGTTTGCGCATCCAGCGGGCCGATGGCACGGCGCTGCCGATTCCGCGCGGCAAGAACCAGCCGATGGCCGGCGCGGTGGCGATGGACGATCCGCAGCGCGATCTGCGCGTCAGCCAGGCGATCGAGGCGCAATTCCGCAAGATGCGCGTGATGGCGCTAGAAAACAACGACGTGGGGACCCGGCTCGAGGTCGATCTGACCGTGCACCGGGTCGACGCGGTGGTCGAGACGCTCCCAACGGGTGGTAAACGGCCCAAGATCACGGCGGATCATGGCATGGTGGCCAAGGACGGCACCGGCAAGGTCAAGGCCAACGATATCGTGCAGTTGTTCGTGGAAAACAAAGGGACCAAGCCGTGTTTCTTCAGCGTCGTCGAGCTCAGCGCCGATGGGTCGATCAGCATCCTCTATCCGCTACCTAACGTTCCTGGGGACAATATGCTGAAACCAGGCGAGAAGCGGGCGATTCCATTCCCGTACCGGATGACGCCGCCGGCTGGCCCCGAGATCCTCAAGGTCATCGCCAGCGAAGACGACATCGACTTCCGCGCCCTGGAATTCAAAGTCACGCGCGGGGCCGCTCGCGGCGGTTCGCCCCTAGAGCGCCTGATGGGCGAGGTGTTCAGCAAGACCCGCGGCGAGCCCTTTGGCTACGCGCCCGAAAAGCAGTGGGGCACGGACACCGCTAGGTTCGAGATTACTCAGTAGTTCTAGCGCGATACTGGTTCGATTGTTACGTACTACTGTTAGGTACTACTGTTACGTACTACTGTTACGTACTATTTGACGAACTCGACGTGGAACCCATCGCCTTCCAGGACCGCCTCGTCGGCTTCGCCGTCGTAGATTTCAAAGATCACATCGAACAAGTCGTCCAGCGCTTCCAGGTGCTCCAGGTGCACGTCCAACGCTTGCAGGCCGCGCTGCTGCAGAGCGGCACAGGCGCCCGCGGGCAAGGGCAGATGACCGATCGCGGCGTCGGCGAAGCCGGCGTGATCCAGCGGCACCGGCGCCATGGTCCGCAACTGTGCGCGCGCCATGTCGAAGCGCAGTCCGCTGCCCGGAGGCAGCCACGCCTGGGCCTGCGGCACGCCGCTGGCGAGCGACCGCCGGAAGAGCATCGCCAGCAGCGCGTCTTCGAGCCATGCCGCATCTTGTTCGCCAAATGGCTGTGGCGCCCTTGCCGCGCTTGGAGCGTGATTGCCCAGCAAAAGAGCTTCGATCTCATCGGCCTGCAGCATTCCCAGCGCGTCGTCGAAGGGGGCTGCACCCGTGGCGGCCGCCAGTACCGCGTCCAGGCCCAGCGTGGCCGACATGAAGCGCGCCGCCGGCAGCAGCCGGCCCAAGGCCGGACGCAGATGGCAACCTGGCGTCTCTTCAAGCTCTTCCGGCGTCAGCGAAGCATCCAACAGTGGCCGATAGGCGTCGACCGCCGTCAGGGCCGCCACCGCCTGCAGCCACGGCCCGCGCTCGCCACTATGACTGCGCTGCGCATGGGGAAACTGGGCCACCGCCAACAGCAATTCGGGGGTCAGCCAGCGATCGACCCAATCCGCACCCGCGGCCGGGGTGCCGACCACGCCTTGCCAACCGCATTGATTCGCCACTTGCTCGACCGTGGCCACGTCGAGCGGCGTGTGGTCCAGCCAGTCGCCCACCGTGGCCAACCGTTCGAGCATGCTGGCCGGACTGCGTGCGCCCAGCGCGTGGCGCGGGTCGAGATCGACGGATCGCAGCAGATCGAACAGCCCGTCCAGCGCGGCGCCGAGCAGCGGAGCCCGACCTTCGCTCAGGCGCACACGCCGCAGGGCCGCCAGATCGGTCTTGAAATTCCCATTTGGTTGCGCTTGCTTGTGGATCATCTGCTACCTCTGCCGGGCGGGGCGGAATGTCGGCCTGCCGGGATCGGGCGGCCGATTCCGCGGCCGATCGTGCGGCGCTGGCGGCAGTGTACACCAAGTTCGCTTGGGCTGCCGAGGCGCAAAAACGGTCGGCGGCATCGTTGCTTGCCCGATCACGCCCGCGCCGTGGCTCTGGGACTGACGCGAAAATGCCGGTGGCGATCGCGGCGGCACCTTGCCTAAGTCGTCAAGACGACTAGTATGTCCCAGCACGTTGCAGCGCATCGCCCCTCGGTGGCCGGCACCCCCCCTTGCCACCGCGTCGAAAAATCGGCACAAGCGGCCCTGCGAGCAGACGGCCTCGCACGAGCACCAAGGAGTTGCCATGTCGATCACCCAGGACACCTCGATGAGCCCGTTTGCGGTCAACGCCTCTGCCTGGCTGCTCCCGCAGCAGGAAGTGGCTGCCCCCGCTCCTGGACCGGCCGTGCCGCTGTGGGCTGGATACGACGATTGGGACGACGAGGACGAGGACTTCGAAGACGACGAGGACTTTGAAGACGACGACGACGACGACGAGGACGACGAGTCGTACGACGACGACGACGAAGACGAAGACGACGACGAGGAAGAGGTCGAGCGCGAGCTGAACTTCGACGACGACGACTATTCGGTCGACGACGAAGAAGAAGAAGAAGAAGCCGAAGTCGGCCTGGACAAAGACGAAGACGACGAAACTCGCAGCAAGCGCAGCGATGACCTAGACGACGACGACCTGGACATCGACGACGTGGACGCCGAGCCCGACGAAGACGCGGAAGAAGCCGACGAGCGTTGGTGGGAATGATCCCTGTGGACAATGCGGCGGATTCCGGCGCGCAGCTAGCGGAACTCCCAGCCGGCGAGCCGACTCGCGAGGCCGAGCGCGGCACTCCATCGGCCCGCGGTAGTCGCTCGCGCCTGGGCGGCCTGCTTGCCATGACCCGCCCATCCGTGGTCGGCCTGGTATTCTTTACCGGTTTGCCTGCCTTGGCGATCGATGACGGCGCTTGGCCAAGCTGGACCCGCAGCACTGCGATTTTGGCCGGCATTGCCCTCTGCGCGGCCGCCAGCTCGGTGTTCAACGCCTGGCTGGAGCGCGACATCGACGCCAAAATGGAGCGGACCCGCAACCGGCCGTTGCCCACGGGCTTGGTGCCGCCGGGATGGGCCTGGATCTGGGCGTGGTTCTTGACCGTGGCGGGCGTGGCCGTGCTCGCCGCCTCGGGGGGCTGGCAGGGCGCCCTGGCCGGGGCGCTGACCATCGCGTTCTACGTCGTGATCTACACGATGTGGCTCAAACCCACGACACCGCTGAATATTGTCATTGGTGGGGCCGCCGGCGCCGCGCCGCCGCTGATCGTCGACGCCGCCCTACACGGCCGCATCGGCCTGATGAGTCTGACGCTCTTCGTGATCGTTTTCTTGTGGACGCCCCCGCATTTCTGGGCGATTTCCTTGTTCCGCAAGCAGGATTACGCCAATGCGCACCTACCGATGCTCCCGCTGACGCACGGCGACAAGCTGACCCGGTTGCGCATCGTGCAGTACGCGATCAGCATTGCGCCGTTCGCTATCCTGCCAACGCTGACGAGCAACCTATCGATCGGCTACGGGCTTTTTGCTCTGGCGGCCACGGCTTGGTTTGTCTGGAAGTGCATCCAGCTCTACCGCGTCGGCACCGAGGCGATGGCCAAGCGGGCGTTCTTCGCTTCGCTCGCCTACTTGCACGTCTTGTTTACCGCCATGACCTTCGACCTGGCCCGTCGCTGAGGCCCGCTGCACCGGTCCAGATCCCACCTTGCTGAGCAGCGAAAAAGGGCACGCGAAAAAGTGCATGACAGCCCCGTGACTCGCGGCGACATTTCGCGTACAATCCGCCCGCCGGCAGCGGAGTCGCCCCGCGGTCGCGCAAGCAACGCCCTGCGTGCGGCGTCGAGTGGACCCCGCTGCGCCGTGCACATCCCGCTGGCTGCGCCATGCATATCCCGCTGTGGGAATGTAAACGCCGAATGTGGGAATCGTAACCCCTGATGAGGGCTCGCCTTTGTCGGTCATCTTCTCGATAACCCAGTCGGATCCCCAAACGGCCACGCCCCTCGTCCGTACCTGTCGCAGCCGTTGCGAAAACAGCTGCCGCGGTCGCGGGTCGGCGGTGGTCTAGTCTTCGTCCGGAACACTGACTCCGGCCCTGCGCGGCGGCCGACCAAACTGGCAACCCAGCTTCGGAATTGCATCATGTCCTATCGCTTGCTCACCCTCAGCGCACTTCGCCATCGCCTGGCCCGGCTCTCTGCAGCTGCGCACCCTGTAGCTGGGCACCCAGTAGCTGCGCACCCTGTAGCTGGGTACCCTGCAGGCAAAGCGGCGCTGTCCCTGCTCAAAGTCGTCGCGATGGCCGCACTCCCGCTGCTGCTGGCGTGGCTGGCGGGCTGCTCCAGCGAGCCGGCGCCCCGCGACACGCATGCGCCGGTGAGCGACAACGGCGAAATCAGTAGCTTCTTCTACAGCCTGCTCCTGTATCTGGACGCGGCGATCTTGGCGATCGTCGTGGCGGTATGGGCCTACGCGCTAGTCAAGTTCAAGAAGCAGGCCGGCGACGACACTCTGCCCGAGCAGAGCCACGGCAACATGAAGCTCGAGGTCATCTGGACCGCCATCCCCACGCTGATCGTGGTGGCCATCACCGTGCCGATGCTGGTGGGTGTGTTCCAGATGTCCAAGCGCCACGACCCGAACCAACCGGTGGTGGAAGTGGATGTGACGGGCAAGCAGTGGTGGTGGGAATTCGACTACAAGAGCGGCAGCGCCGCAGGTCTGCACACTGCCAACGAATTGCACCTGCCCGCCGACACGGCGGTGACCCTGCACATGACTTCGGCCGACGTCATCCACGCCTGGTGGGTGCCGCGCCTGGGTGGCAAGCGCGATGCCAACCCGGGTCGCAACTACCCGATGTCGTTCACGGCCAAGGCGCCTGGCATCTACGACGGCCAGTGCGCCGAGCTCTGCGGCTCCAGCCATGCGCTGATGGGCACCAAGCTCGTCGTGCATCCGCTGGCGGCCGAGGTCGAGGTGGACTACAAGGGCCAGAAGGTCAAGCTCGAGAGCTACGAGACCTGGGTCAAGGCTCAGTTGCAGCCGGCCAAGCCGCCGGTCGCCGAGCTGGAAAAGGGCCTCAAGCTGTTCAAAGAGCGGACGTGCCCGTCGTGCCACCTGATCAATGGCCTGGAGGGCACGGACATCGCCGCCCGTTCGGCCACCAGCGGCCCCAATCTGACCCACGTGGGCTCGCGTATGGCCATCGCCGCCAACACGCTGGTCAACAACCCCGAAAACATTGCCAAGTGGATCAGCAAGCCCTCGGCCGTCAAGCCCGGCTCCAAGATGCCCGACGGCTTGGTGACGCCCGAAGATGCCAAGACCATTGCGGCCTTCCTGAGCAGCTTGAAGTAGGCACCTCATCCGAGGCCCTGACCCGAGGCCCTGACCCGAGGCCCTGACCCGCACGTTCGTACCGATTCTATAAGGAGCTCGCTATGGCATCCGTTGCCGATTTCGCCCAGGCCCAAGCCCCGGTCTACCACCAGGAGCGGCCCGCCAAATCTGGCCTTGTCGACTGGCTGACCACCGTCGATCATAAGAAGATCGGCATCCTGTATGGCTCGGCGGGTCTGTTCTGGCTGCTCATCGGCGGCCTGGAAGCCCTGTTGTTCCGCCTGCAGTTGGCCAAGCCCGACCAGGATCTGTTCATCGGCAACCAGTACAATGGCCTGGTTACGATGCACGCGACCACCATGGTGTTCTTGGCCGTGATGCCGATGATCGCCGGCTTCTCGAACTACTTTGTGCCGCTGATGATTGGCGCCCGCGACGTCGCCTTCCCGCGCCTCAACGCGTTCTCGTGGTACACGTTCCTGTTCGGCTCGTTGGTCATCAACGCCTCGATCGTGTTCGCCCACTTCCCCGCAGGTGGTTGGACCGGCTATGCCCCGCTGTCGACCCGCGCCTACGGCAACGACGGCATGGACTTCTGGTGGGCCGGCCTCGTGCTCCTCGCCATCAGCTCGATGGTCGCGGGCGTCAACTTCGTGGTCACCATCTTGAACATGCGCGCCCCGGGCATGACCCTGATGCGCGTGCCGGTGCTCGCCTGGATGATGCTCGTCATCCAGTTCCTGCTCGCGTTCTCCTTCCCGCCCGTGGCCGTCGGCCTCATCTTCCTGGCCTTCGATCGCACCTTTGGCGCCGTGTTCTACGAGAGCGCGATGGGCGGCGACCCGCACCTGTGGCAGCACCTGTTCTGGCTGTTCGGTCACCCCGAGGTGTACGTGCTGATCCTGCCCTCGATGGGCATCGTGTCCGAGGTTCTGCCGGTATTTGCTCGCCGGCCGCTGTTCGGCCAGCACGCGGTGATTTTCTCGGGCGTCTTCATCGGCTTTGTGGGCTTTGGCGTGTGGGGTCACCACATGTTCACCGCCGGCATGGGCCCGATCGCCGACGCGGTGTTTGCCGCGACGACCGCGGTGATTGCCATCCCCACCGGCGTAAAGATCTTCAACTGGCTGGGCACGTTGTGGGGCGGCAAGCTGACGTTCCCCGTGCCGATGCTGTTTGCGATCTCGTTCATCCCGATGTTCACCATTGGCGGTCTATCGGGCGTCATGCACGCCAACGCGCCGCTGGACCTGCAGCAGCACGACTCGTACTTTGTGGTCGCGCACTTTCACTACGTGCTGGTGGGCGGCGCGCTGCAAGGCCTGTTCTCGGGCATCTACTTCTACTTCCCCAAGATCACTGGCAAAATGCTGAGTGAAGGCTTGGGCAAGGCCCACTTCTGGCTGTTCCTCCTTGGCATGAACATCACGTTCTGGCCGATGCACGACCTGGGCAACCGCGGCATGCCGCGCCGCATCTTTACCTACCCGGCCGATGCGGGTTGGAATTTCGACAACATGCTGGGCACGGTGGGCGTGTTCTTCATGGCCGCCGGCACGCTGCTGATGGTCTACAACATCTTCACCAGCATGAAGAACGGCAAAACCGCGGGGCGCGATCCTTGGGATGCCAACACGCTGGAGTGGATGACCGAGTCGCCGCCGCCGGCCCACAACTTTGACTTTACGCCGGTCGTGTTCTCGGAGCGGCCGCTGTTTGACCACAAGCACAGCGAGGATCTGGCGATCCCGGTGCCCCACGAGGCCGAGCAAATCCACATGCCCTCGTACTCGTGGAAGCCCTTGGTGGTGGCGAGCGGCGCGCTGCTGGTCATCCTGGGCCTGCTGCTGCTCAACCTGGCGCCCATGCTGTGGCTCATCTCGGTGGCGGGTGCGCTGACCGTGGTGGTCGGCATCTACCAGTGGGTGACGGAGCCCGTGTAGTCGGCAAACTGTTCGCAGCTTCTTCTGTTTCGAAGTGAGGATTTCATGAGCGCAGAGCTCGCCACTGCAGACGGTCACCTCCCCGACGCCGGCCACGACGCCGGCCACGGTGACCACGGCCACGTGAGCGCCGAGAACAACTTCCTGGGCCTGCCCAACATCAAACTGGCGATGTGGGCCTTCCTGGGGTCCGAGTGCATGTTCTTTGGCTCGCTGATCGGCACCTATTTCTTCTACCATGGCAAGAGCCTGGCCGGCCCGCTGCCGAACCAGGTTTTCTCGATCGCCATCACGTCGATCTCTACGTTCTTGCTGCTGATGTCGTCGATGACGATGGCGCTGGCGGTGGACGCGACGCGGTTGAAGCGGCTCAGCAGCGCGCGCACCTACATCCTGGCCACGGCGGCGCTCGGCGCGACGTTTGTCGGCTTCCAGGTGTACGAGTTCTCGCAGTTCGTCGAAGAGGGGCTGAAGCTGTCGACCTCGCTGTTCGGCTCGACCTTCTTTGTCATGACCGGCTTCCACGGCGCGCACGTGACCGTGGGCGTCATCTGGTTGACGATGCTGTCGATCATGATCAGCAACGGCAAGCTGAACAAAGAGCGCTCGCCGATCACCGTGGAGTCCGCGGGCCTGTACTGGCACTTCGTCGACATCGTCTGGATCGTCATCTTCACCTTCGTCTACCTGTTGGAGTTCATCAAATGAGCCAGGCGCACGACGCCACATCCGGCGTGACGCATTCGCACAAGAAGCACTACCTGCGGATCGGCGCGATCCTCACCGTGATCACCGCCATCGAGCTGGCGCTGCCGATGCTGAAGCACTACCCAGAGATCTGGGAGCCGGCCCGGCCGCTGTGGGCGCCGGCGCTGATCATCATGTCGGTTGCCAAGTTTGGCGCGGTGGTGGGCGAGTTCATGCACCTGCGCGGCGACCGCCGGGTGTATCAGTTCTTGTTCCTGTCGCCGCTGATGCTGGCCACGGTGGTGTTCGTGCTGCTGTCGCTACTTTCGGTGGTGATGTTCCGGCCGTTCGGCGCGGGCTACGCGGTGACGGCCGAGGCCAAGGCCCTTGGCTTTGTCGAAGCGAGCACGGGCCCGGCCTTTGAGCAGCCGCTGGACGACGCCAAGTTTGCGGCCGCCTTTGACCTGGCCAAGGGCAAGGAATTTGCCGACGGCAAGAAGGTCTTTGGCGAGAAGTGCGCCGCTTGTCACGGCCCGCAGGGCGGCGGCATGCCGAACCTGGGTCTGAACCTGACCGACGACTGCTACAAGTACGGCGGCTCGTTCAAAGAGTTGTACATGACCATTGGCAAGGGCCAGGCGGGCGGCAAGATGCCGGCTTGGGCCGGGCAGCTCAAAGGCGAAGAAATTCGCCAGGTCATGTACTACATCAAGAGCCTGAAGGGCACCAACGTGGCGGGCGGCCAGCCCTGCGTTGGCGACAAGATGCCCTGAGCCAGAGAAGCGCTCCGGAGGCCACGGCCATGTCGCGTAGGCCAAAGAAGTTCCCGTGAGTCCTAGCTTTTTGGTTCCGCTGCGCCCGTCCCGGCGAGTCCTTGCGACCGTCTGGGCGGGCGTGAGCCTTTTTGCCCTCGCGGCGCTGGCTTGGCTGGCGCGGCCGGCCCTGGCTCACACCGGCAATCCCACCATCACCTCGCCCAATGCGGCCCTCGCGTTCGAGAGCGGGACCGCCTGGCTGGTGTGGGAAGTGCACGAGAGCATTGTGATCGGTGCGCTGGCCTTTGGCGCATGGTACGCCTGGGCCATCACCAAGTGGCGCAAAAAGGCCGCGCTCTCGGACCAACCGGCCGAACCTTGGCGTGTCCAGAGCTTCTACGGCTCGCTGCTGCTGATGTACCTGTCGCTGGATGGGCCGTTGCACCACTTGGCCGACGAGCTGCTGTTTTCGGCGCACATGCTGCAACACATGCTGCTGCAGCTGGTCTGGGCGCCGCTGATGATCCTCGGCATCCCCGAATGGCTGTGGCGGGCGCTGTATAACCTGCCGGGCTGCAAGCGGTTTGGCGCTTGGGCGGCCGGGCCGCTGGTGGCCTCGATCGCCTTCAACGGCGCGACCTGGGCGTGGCACTGGCCCGACGCCTACAACCTGGCGCTGGAGCAGCACCCCTGGCACGTCTTTGAGCACTTGCTGTTCATGACGACGTCGGTGATGTTCTGGTTCGTGGCGATCGCCCCGCTCCCGGAGCTGAAGCGCTCGTACCCGCGGCGGATGGTGTTCATTTTCGTCAACATGTTCGGCATGAAGATCCTCGGCCTCATCATCTCGATGTCGTCGGACGTGCTGTACACCTTCTACGCCAAGCAGCCGCGCGCCTGGGGGCTCGACGCCATGAGCGACCAGCAGATCGGCGGCCTGCTCATGTGGATGCCGGGCGGCGGCTTGATGTGGTTCGGTCTGGGCCGCGTGTTTTGGCAATGGGTCAACTTGGGCACGCCCAAGCGCGGCACCACGGGCATCGAGGCCATCGATCGGGCGCGCGGCCACAAGACCTCGGTGCAGGCGACCGAGATGCTCGACGAAGACCAGCCGGCGCTTGCCGCAGCGCCCAAGCAGGCCACGCCATGAATGCCCCCCATTTTCTACTGCTTGGAATTGTTGTGCTTTGTGCATGCGGCAAGGCGGCTCCGGTCCCCGCTCCGGCTCCGGCCCTGGCTCCAGCCCCGGCCCTGGCTCCAGCCCCGGCCCTGGCTCCAGCGCCGGCACAGGCGCAAGCGCCGGCGAATGCGGCACCGGCCGTTGGCACCGCCATGGAGCTGGGCGGCACCAGCAAGGCCGGCAAGTACAAAGGCACCTTTACCTTTACCGTGCCGTCGACCGGCGACCTGTTTGCGGCGGTGACGCGGGTGCAGCACTCGGACGGCGCGCCGCTGGCTGCCGACGCCACCGTGATCGTGGATGCGACCATGCCGGCCCACCACCATGGCATGATGACCAAGCCTGAGACGGCGCAGTTGGTGCCGGGGCAATTCCGCACCCAGGGGATGCGCCTGCACATGCAGGGCCACTGGGTGTTCTCTGTGCAGGTGCGCGAGGGGGATCAAAGCGATTCCTTCGAGTTGCCCTTTGAACAACCGCCCGAGGCATTGCCAGCCGGCGCGGCGCAGTAGCCCACCATGGACCGCTTGGGACTTCGTTTGGGGCCGCCGCTGCGGTGGCTGCTCGTCGCCAGCCTGCTTGGTGTGGCGGGCGTGGGTTGCCGGACTAGCGACGGCCCGTGGACTCCGGCAGAGCTGCGCATACTGGCGAGCCTGGCGCTGGTCAACAAACTGCCCGCAAGTCCTGGCAATCGCTGGGCCGATGAGCCGAACGCCGCCAAGCTGGGGCAAGCTCTGTTCTTTGACAAGGCCCTTTCTAGCAACGGCAAGGTGGCATGCGCGACCTGCCACGAGCCGCAAAAGTATTTTACGGACGGTCGACGGCAGGCCCAAGGGGTGGGAGCGACCAAGCGCAACGCGCCCACCGTGATCGGTGCGGGCTGGTTCCCGTTTTTGTTCTTGGACGGCCGCAAAGACAGCGCGTGGTCGCAGGCGCTGGGGCCCGTTGAAGCCGCGAACGAGCACGGGCTGGATCGTCTGGCACTGGCGCACGCCCTGTACGATCGCTATCGGCAGCCCTACGAGCAGCTGTTTGGCCCGATGCCGAATTTGGCCGATCTGCAGCGCTTTCCGCCCCACGCCATGCCAGTGGATCTGGACCGGCAGCACCCGCTGCAGGTGGCCTGGGCGGCGATGCAGCCGGCAGACCAAGACGCGGTGAACCGCGTATTCGCCCATTTTGGCAAAGCAATCGAGGCCTACGAACGGCACCTGCAGCCGCAGCCAGCGCCGTTCGATCGCTACGTACAGGCCGTGGTGGCGGGCGATGCCGCGGGCGGTGGGCACTTGAGCGAGTCTGCGCGGCGCGGTCTGCGGGCGTTCATCGGCACCGCAGGCTGCGTCAACTGCCACAACGGGCCGCTTTTCAGCGACCGCACCTTCCACAACCTGGGTCTGCCCGGTGGCGACGACGATCAAGGCCAACCTCTGACCGGAGTGGACGGCGGTCGCACGCTGGGCGCGGGGCAGGTCAAGCACGACCCGTTCCGCTGTGGCGAGGCGTACTCGGATGCCAAGCAATGCGACGAACTCCGGTTCTTGGATCCGCGCTTTGCCGACTTTGTCGGGGCGTTCAAGACGCCTAGTCTGCGCAATGTGGCGATGACGGCGCCCTACTTTCACGCGGGACAGGCGGCAACCTTGCGTGATGTGGTCGATTTCTATCGCACCTTGCCTGGCAAGGCGCAGCTGGGGCACCGCGAGCTGACCCTGCGGCCGCTGCCCGGCAGCGTAGATGCTGAAGATCTGGTGGCTTTCTTGACCAGCCTGACCGGGCCCTTGCCTGCCCAGCCATGGCTGGCCGCGCCTGCGGGGGCACCATGACCGGCCGCGCGTGGCTCGTGGCCGCGACGACGGTGGTGCTGCTGGCTTGCCGTCGCGACGCGCCGCCCCTGCAAGACCTGGGCGTGCTGCCGGCCTTTGCGATGACCGATCAAGACGGCCGGCCCGTGGACGACACCAGCCTGCGCGGCACGGTCTGGATCGCCAACTTCTTGTTTACGTCTTGCCCCACCCAGTGTCCGCCGCTCGCCAAAGCCACAGCCGAGCTGCAGAATCGCCTGAAGGCCTGGATGCCGGCCACGGGCAAGCCACCGGTACGAATCATCAGCATCTCGGTGGACCCGATGACCGACACGCCCGAGGTGCTGCGCGCCTACGGCCAGAAATATGGCGCCGACACGCGGGTTTGGTCGCTGCTGACCGGTGAGTACGAGACCATGGAGCGGCTGGTGGTGCAGGGCTTCATGCAGCCGATCATCCGCGCGGATCGCGTGACCGGGCTGCCTTCGGAGCACACGGCGATCCTGGCGCCCACTCCGCTGGACACGGCCCACAGCCTGCGCTTTGTGCTGGTGGACCGGCAGGGGCACCTGCGTGGGCTTTTCGATCGGGACGCGGCCGGCATGCAGGCGCTGGAAGCCGCTGCCCGGGGTCTGGCCGAGCAGCCCTAGAGCACACCGCCAGGACGGGGCGCCAACATGACGCAACAGCAAGACAATCCAAAGGTATTTGCGCCCAAGCTGGTGCCGACCCTCATTGCCGTGATCATGCTGGGGATTTTGCTCAGCCTGGGCACGTGGCAGGTGCGCCGTTTTGGCGAAACCAGCGGTCGGGTCGAGCAGTACCGGCGCCAGCACGACGAGCGGCCGCCGGTGACCAGCCTGAGTGAAGGGCAGGGAAGCTCCAACCGGCTGGAACAGCTGCATTTTCGCCGGGCGGCTCTGCGCGGCAAGCTGGACCTGGAGCACCTCAACCTGCTGACCGCGCGCTACAAGTTTGGTCAGCGTGGCTGGGGTGTGCTTGCGCCGATCCAGGTCGCGTCGGGGCCGCACGCCAAGCTCTTGGTGAATTTGGGCTGGGTTCCTGTCGACAAGTTGCCCGAGTTCCGCAAGAAGCTGGCGACTGAGCCGCCCGACCTGTTTCGCGGCCGGCTTCGGGTGGTGGGCGACGCGCCGCCGGGCCAGCAGCCGCTGGGCAGTCACGAAGGGTTGGCGACTTGGATGATTGCGGATCCCAAGGCGATTTCGGCTACGGTCGCGGATCTGGATCCCGACCTGCTGCTGGACGCGGGCGAGCAGGCGGTGGGCCAGCCGGTCAATCCAGAGGCCTGGCCGCTCGATGGCTATGAGTATCCGATCCACCCGTTGCCGACCAAGCACATCGAGTATGCCTCGACGTGGTATCTGTTGGCGGTGACGCTGGTTGCGGTCTGGATCGCGCTGTCGCGGCGGCCGAAATTGCCCGGCAACTCTTGAAGTCGGCCAGCCGTGGTCGTACACTCCGCCGCCCCGCCGCCACCGCACGGTTTGGCGGCTAAATCCCGATGAATACAACGTGCTGAAGGCAACAGGTGTTAGGATGACCCAGGAACTCGAGCAAGTAGCGCCGGCGCAGGCCGAAACCGACACTCCCGCGCAGGGCACCGCAGCCACGGACGCGGCCCGCGACGATGACCGCGACGCCATTGCCGCGCTAGAGAGCCTGTCGGGCAAGCAACTTGCGCGCATTTGCCGCCGCTTGCCGCTGCGGACCTTCTTGGCCGAGCTCGAGAAGCTGGACCGCGGCGTCTTCTTCCGTCATTTCAAGGGCTACCGTCCGCAAAAGATCGACGCCGGTCACCTGGAAAAGGTGTTCCGCGCCGAGATCTTTGGCAAGCGCAACGGCCTGTTGGCCCAGTTGGTGATCTTCAACTGGGACGAGGCGGAGTGGCGCCTGTACAACGACCTGCAAAAAGAGGTCAAGAAGATCAACGAGGACGTGGAGGCCATCGAGTCCATCACCGATGAGCAGGGCGACGCCATCCTGACCGAATTGCAGACGACCTACGATCTGCGCGACATCCACATTGCCTTTGTGATCAACGGTGTGCGCGTGACGGCCGAGTTCGTCACCAGCCGCTTCGCCACGGCGGGCTGAGCGACCCTATCCAATGGGCAGGATCACGGCGAAGGTCGACCCTTGACCGATCTCGCTGTGTAGCTCCAGGCGGCCGCCCAGCTGTTGCACCAGCGATTGCACGATGGACAGACCCAGGCCCGCGCCGCCAACTTGCCGCGAGCGCCCCTTGTCCACGCGATAGAAACGCTCGAAAACCCGCTGCTGATCGTCGGGCGGGATGCCGATTCCGCAGTCGACCACTTCGATGCGCAGCGTGCGGGTGTTCGGCTCGCGGCTCCGCCGGGCGCGCACGGTCACGCTGCCGCCGCAGGTCGAGTACTTGATGGCATTTTGCACCAGATTGCCCAGCGCGATCTCCAGGGCGCCGCGGTCGGCCAGCGCGGGCGGCAGGTGGGCCTCTAGCTCGGTTTGCAGCGTCAGGCCTGCGCCGTTGGCCTCGTCGCGGTAGTGCTCTAACAACCCGTGCAGCAAGGCGGCCACGTCGATGGCGCTGCTCTGCAGGTGCCACTGGTGCTGGTCCAAGCGCGACAGATCGAGCAACTGGCCCAGCAGAATCTTGAGGCGGCTCGCGTGGCGGTACAGTGTCGCGTGGATTTGCGCCAGCTTTTCGGGGTTGGTTGGCGGCGCGTCGACCAGCGTCTCGGCCCAGCCCAGGATGGCGGCGGTGGGCGTGCGCAACTCGTGGCTGGCGTTGGCGATAAAGTCCATGAGCATTCGCTCGACGGCGCGCGTCTCGGTGACGTCGCGCACCACGCAGAGGACGCGGTGCCCCCAGTACTCGTGGTCGGGCAGCGGCACCACCCGCACCTCCAGCAGCCGTTCGCGGAGGCCGCGGTGAACGACCTCGAGCGTGCGCGGCTCGCCGCCGGCCAAGACCGTGGCGCAGGCATCCACCCACTGCGGCGCGTCGACCAAGCTGACCAGCGGCTGCCCTTGGCTGGTACTGGCCCAAACCAGCGTATCGCGCAGGCTGCGGTTGGTGACGACCACCCGGAGCTTGTCGTCCACAACCATCATGCCGTCGCCCATGGCGTCGATCATGGTCGAGAACAGGTTGGCGCGCGGGTTGGGCGGCGGTCCGCGGCTGCCGTCGGGACTCACTGTGGGCCCTCGCTGCCCGTGCGCAAGCTGTAGCCCACGCCGCGCACGGTGGCGATGGCCTCGCCAGCGGGGCCCAGGCGCTCGCGCAGGCGCTTGACGTGCGTATCGACTGTCCGCGTCCGCAGATCAGGGCTCATCTCCCACACATCTTCCAGCAGCGACTGGCGCGTCAGCACCTTGCCCGCGTTGGCCAAAAGCGCGGCCAACAGGCGGAATTCCAGCGCGGTCAGGTGCAGCAACTCACCCTGGACGTGGACCTCGTGGCGCTCGGCGTCCAGGCGAATTCCGGCGGCCTCGACCACGTTGCTCGGCGGCGGCGGCTCCGCGGGCGCACGCCGCAGGATGGCCGAGATCCGCAACATCAGCTCGCGGACCGAGAACGGCTTGGTCACGTAGTCGTCGGCACCGGCCTCGAAGCCCGTCACGCGCTCGGGTTCGGCCGCCAGCGCGGTCAGCATGAGGATCGGCACCGTGGCCAGCTTGGGCTGCGCGCGCAGGCTGCGGCACACGTCCACGCCCGAACCGTCGGGCAGCATCAGGTCCAGGATGACGATGTCGGGCCGTTGCTGGCCGGCCGCTGCCAAGGCCTCGGCGCAAGTTCCCGCCTCGCTGCACGAGTGCCCGGCCATTTCCACGTGGTGGGCCACCAACGCGCGCAAGTCCGGTTCGTCTTCGACGATCAGTACGTGCGGCATGGTTCGCTCCGCCGGGGGCCGCGTGGGCCTGGGTTCGACTGCAACCTATCCTGGGGGCTCGTTCAGCAATTCGCGCACTTTGGCCAGAATCGCCGGAGTGTTGCCGGCCGCGGTCAGGCGGGCGTCAAAGCAGGGCACGCTGCCGTCTTCGCCGGTGCGCACGCGGGTGACTTCGCAGCGCAACGTCAGCAGGTTCTTGGGATTGTTCTTGAGCGGCACCAGCACGGCCAGGCGCTCGTACAATTGGGGCAGGCTGTCGCTGCATACCCGCAACTTGCTTTCGCCCAAACGGATCAATGTGCCCGGGATCTTCTTCTTCTTGGGCCCCAGTTCGAACTGGACCGCAATTTCTACCCGCTGCGCCGAGTCGGTGGCGAACAATGGTGCCGCGCCGAGCGGTTCGGTGTGGCTCAGGCCCGCCATCGGCGACTGCTCGGTGGGGCGATTGTTCAGCGCGGGGCTGGACGGCGCCGGCCGGTCGCGGCCTGGAACTGTGACCACGGGCGCCGCAATCGTAGTGGCCTGATCGACGGTCTGGACCAGGATCTTCTCCGAGAAGTCGTGGTCGAGATCGACCGCTGGCTTGGCCGGGGCCGGCTTGAGCGCCGCGCCGAGCAGGCTGCCCGGGGCCGAGATTCCCTGCGGGGGGCTTGGCGGACGCGGCAGCGGTTGCGCGGCGGTCGGCACCGGCGAATGACTGGGCGCCGCCAGCGCCAGACTGGCGAGCGACAGCTCGACCGTAGCGTTTTCGTCGGCACTTGGCCCTGCGGTCCTGGTCGGTGCGGCCGGCTTGGCCTGCGCCGGTGCGGCAGGGCTGGCGGCAGTGCTGGTGGGAGTGACGATGGCCAAGGTATCGATCGCCGGGGTCGGGCGTTCGTTGGACAGGGCCGAGAGCAGGTCAGCCAACTCTTGATCTGCGCTGGAGTCCAGCATCGGTACAGAAATGGCGACGGCCGGCGGCGGCGAAGGGGCGGTGGGCCTGGCCAGCCCCACAGCTTCTTGTGGAGCCGCCGCGGCAGACCGAGCGGCTTCAATCTGGGCGGCCAAATCCGTGCGCGATCCAAGGGTTTTGGTGGACTCGTGGACGACCGGTGCAGGGTTCCGGGCGGTGACATTCGCCGGGAGAATCGGCGAGGTCGCGGTGCTACCGGGCTTGGGCTCGGGAAGGGTGTAGACGTAGCGCTTCAGGTCGGGATTGTCGCGATTGCGGCCGACCGACACCGCGCCGCCGGGTTCCAGGCCGTGCCGCTCCAAGAAACTGCGCAGCGCCGCCGCCGAGGCCACTGTCCCGACCCGTTTGACGTCGAGGGCGACTTCCTGCTCGCCCCAGTCGCTCTGGGTCACGCCGGTGCAGGTTCCGTCGACTGCCATGGCCTCGCCGGACTTGTCGTCTTCGATGCGCAGGAACACCGTGGTGCCGACTTCGGGTGCGCGCAGGGCCGTGACCACCAAGCTGCGCCCGCCAAGCTGCAGCAGCGTGCCCATACTGCGCGTCTCGGCCCACTCGAGCGTGACCGTGGTGTCCAAAATGTCGAGCAGGCTGGGAGGAGTGCTCATGCGAACCCTACCTGAGTCAAGCGGACGGGGCGGCTATTGCTCACAGTACCCTGCGCCCGAGCCGAGCTTGGAGCAGTTGGTCGACGGATCGTCGCAGCCGTTGGGCTGAGAGGTGGTGCTGCACAGCTTGCGGCATAGGCCGTTGGTGCTGCCCGCGGCGCCCGCGCACGTAAGGCCGGGCGCACACTCCGAATTGCTGACGCAAGCCTCGCCGCTTTGCAGCGTGCCGGCGTTCGAGCAGACAAAGCCCAGGTTGCCCAGCAGGTAGCACGACTGGCCCGTGGGGCACTTGGGCGTCAGGGGCGCGCACGAGGTGTACTTGGCCACGTCGCAGGTGCTGTACTTCTTGCCCTGGATCTTGTTGCAGGTGTTCGAGTCGCACTGGCTCTCAGTCGTGCAGAACGGGGCGCAGGCCGATGCGCCGTTGCTGGCTTGCACGCACAGCCCGATCTTGCAGCCGCCACCGTCGGCGCAGTCTTCGCCCACGCCGTGGCTGCCGTTGGGCATGCAGGCGATCACGTCATTCTCGTCGTACGCGCAGTGCGTGTCGGCTGGGCAGTTCCATTCGGTGGGCGTTTCCCAAGGCTTGCAGGGGGCTTTGGTGGTGTCGGCTTTGACGGTGGTGTCCGTCTTGGTGGTGTTGGTATCGGCCTTGGTGTCGCTGCTGGCGGTGTCCAGGCTGCCTTGGCTGTCGCTGGCGGCGCTCGGCGTGCTGGTCGAGCTGCCGCAGCCGGCAAGCGCCAAGGTCGCGGCCGTCGCGAGTAGGCCTATGCGGATGCGATTGCGGAGTATCTGTTGCATGGATGGCCACACCGGTGCTGGCGCAAGTCGCGCTGGTAACTGGGGAAGCCTGCGCCATGTCGACGTGATCCTGCGCTGCCCCGCGGTCCCGCAGGCGATTGTGTCAGAAGCTGCCGCCGAATGCGACCCCCGCGTGCCAGACACTGCCGCCGTGGGCGATGCCACCGACCGGGTCGTGGACGTCGCTGGGGTAGACCGTGCGCTGAGGCAGGATCTGGCTCTGGATCCCCACGTCGACGTGCAGCGGACCGGGCGTGTCCACGGCGCTGGCACCCGCGTCGCGGAGTTGCTGCTGGAGACGTGGGGCCAAGGTCCCAAAGTGGTAGCCCACGCCCAAGCCCAGAATATGAGCGTCGTTGTCCAGGTACTTGAACGGCCCCTCGGCGCGAGGTGCGGGCGTGGGCCGGTAGCGGTAGCCGCCGCGCAGCAGCAGGTCGTCGGTGAGGCGAACTTCGGTGGCGAGCGCCGGACTGAAGGTGTCGCGGAAATGCAGGGCAATGATGGGGGTATCCGTGCCCACATCCAAGGCCGAATTCAGGCCAAAGGCGCGCACGCCGTCGCCGCGGACGTCAAGGGTTACCGACGGCGAAGGGTCTGGCATCGCCGACCACCGCGACCAGGCCAGATCGGCCGACATGCGCACGCCGCCCTGGCTACTGCGCCAAGCCGCGCCCAAGCTGACCACATCCGGCGAGTACAGCGTGTCATGCCCCAAGCCAATGGCCAGCTCGGCGGGCGAACCCACGGCGACATCGGCCGGGATGCCGTATTGCAGCGACAATTGCTGTCGCCATGCCAGCCCAAACCACAGGTCGTCGCGGGGATGGAACGCGGTGCCGGCGGTCAAGCGCGCCCGCGGCTGCAGACCGATGTTGATGGTCGCGCGGTCATAGTTGCGATTGGTGGCGTTGAGTTGCAGGTCGATCTGCGCATTCAGCACGGCCAGAACCTGCGTGCCCACGCCCAGCCACCATCGGTCCGTGATGCGGCCCGCCATCGAGACCAGGAAGGCCAGGCGATCGGGCATGCCCTCGTATTGAATGAAGTTTGGCGCCTGCGGATCGGGGCCGGCAATGCGGATCAAGTGCCCTACCGGCAGGGCCAGCGCGGCGCCAAAGGCCAACCGGTTGCGCAAGATGCCGCCAACCGGGTAGTTCCAGCCCAGCTCAAAGGCACTCGAGTTCTCTGGCAATACGGGGTTGCGGCTAGAAAAGCCACCGGGATATTGGCTGTTGCAGCTGGTGTAACTGCCCGTGCAGACGGGCCGCTGCAATGTGATGTCCAGGCCCATGCGGGTGGTCGACACGCCGAACCACGCGCCGGCCAAGGGCGATGCCATGAGCATGGCGGGGTTGTGGAATGCGGCTTCGCCACCCTCGGCCGACGCCGTGCTCGCGCCCACCATCGCCATTGAGCGGGGACCGGCGCCAAACAGCTCAAAAACCGAGGCATGGCAAGGAGTTGCCAAGAACAGGGTCGCGGCAGCCGCCGCAAGCCGCGCGGTGGTCACGGCTGCTCCTGGCAAGGTAGGGCCACCAGATCGGCCAGAAGACCAAAAACACCTGGCAGCGCTTCGCTTTGCATCAGCGCGACCAAGTCGGGCAGGGCGGCGATACCCGTCTCTGGCCGCAGCAGCAGTCCCAGCAGCTGGCTCCAGGCATCGCGCGAGGCGGGGTGACTGGCCAGCACGTCCATCGCAATCGCCACAATGGGCAGCCAGCGGTGGGTGTCGATGGTGATGGTCGCCGCTTCGGGCAGTTCCAAGTTGGCCACCACATCGTAGGCGTGGCCGGCAATCGCCATGTCGGGGTCCAGCGCCAGCATACACTTGGCAAATCCGCCCAGCGCCTGCAGAGCTTGCTGGCGGTCCTGCGCCGAGTGACCCAGCACCATGCTGTGCAAGAACGTGCTCACGGCACCCAGCGCACCGGGATTGGCAGGATCGACCAGGCGGTCGAGCAGCGCCAGCAGCGGCTCGGGGGCAAAATCATCGGCCGCCAGCGAAGTCATCAGGTTGCGGACCAGCGTCTGCATGCCCATGCGCCCCTCGGCGCCCGCGGCCTGCACCGCACCCAGGATCTGCTTGATCCCGCCCGTGCCCGCGCCCAGCAGACCCGCCACCGCGTCGGCGGCTTCGGGCTCGGCGAACAGCCGCTTGCCCAAAACGAACATCTCTTGGCTCAGGCAGCTTTGAGCCACGGCCGAAAACGCCTTCATGGCCTCGATCTTGGGCGGTACCGGCGGCGTAGCGTGCGGATCACCCGGCAGGGGAGCCAAGATGGCTACCAGCAACGGCACCAGCGCGCCCAAACCCGTGGGTGCGAGCAGATCTGGAAGATCCTTGCTGATGTCCCCTGGTAGCGCGTAGGCAATGTCCAGCACCAGTTGCACTACGGCGCGTTGGCCAGCCGGATCCAGGCGTTCGGCCACCAGTGCCGCCAGGTGGCTGGTTTTACCCTGATGGGCCAGCTTCATCAGCGGTGCCAGACGCTCGTCCACGGTCTTGCAGTGGCTGGGTTTGGCGACCACTGGGGCCGACTCGTCCAGCGCGCCACAACCGACGGTCAACTGCCATGCGACAAGAACTGTCGCCAGCCGGCGACGCCCGCGGGCGCGTGCATCCGGCGCGGCGGATTTCATGGGACGCAAGCCCCAAGGCCAAGGGTGGGATCGGCCACGGTTAAGCCCAGGCGCTGCACTGTGGGCGCGATGCTGGCCCGTTCAAACGCGTCGCGAAACGCGGTCACCGCCACATCGGGCAGCATCCCGTGGTTGTCGACCTGCACCCACAGCGCCGGATCGCCATCGACGCGCAGACGCTCCAAAACGGTCATGTCGCTGGGCAGTTGGATGATGTCGCCCAGCAGCGCCGGTCGGTTCGCGGGCGGGAGCCACGCCAGGGGCAGAGTCCCGTACTCGGCAGCCATCGCGCCAGTGGGCAGGCCCAACCACACGTCCGCGCCGCCAAAAACACCGATGGGCTGCGGTCGGTCGACCAAGTTCAGCGCCAAGGCCGCGTCGTCGCTAGGCAAGTGCGCGGCCAGCAGGTTGTCGACCCGCAGGCGGGCAAACGTCGCCACGGCGCCGCGTCGCTGCGGACCCGATCGCAGGTTGGCAAAGTCTGGATGCTTCTTGAGCTGTTCGCCCAGCGCGGCCACCGCCGGCGCCAACTGGGCCGGATCCCGAGCGGCCACCAGCGCGCCCGCCGCCGCGGGACGATCGAGCAGCCAAGCCAAGCTCGTGTCCAGGTTGCCGGGGATCGAGTAGGCCTGCCACGGACCTTCGCCAAGCTGCCCGGCGATCGACGTGATCAGCGCTTCGGCATTGGGCGTCGACACCGTCACCCAAACCGTCCAGCGGCGATTGGCGGGCACGTCGCTGTCCAGCGGTTCTGGAATCCCGTCAAGACCTTGCATGGCCGCCACGCCCACCACACCCGGCATTTCGCGGACCACCAACAGCCGTTTGGCCAGATCGACGGGCCGCTCGGGCGTTTGGTCTGCGCGCAAATCCAACACCAGGCGCGACGCCACGGCCAGAGTCTGCGGGTACACCTGCCGTCGCGCCCCCAGGTGCCCAGCGGCAGCCAACTCGGCCCGCGCCTTGGCCTCTAGATTGCCCATCTCGCCACCGACGCCCATCTCGCCGCGCAAGAGCACCGCCTCGTTTCGGCCGACCAGCCCCGAGCGCACCGGGCCGCCCAATCCGCGCCGCAGCGCCACCACGCGGCTCAATTCCACGGGCGCGCCGCGATCGTGCACACCGATTTTCCCCGTATCCACGGCTGCTTGCAAAATGTTCTGTGATTGCGGCCCCGCGTCGACCTTGGTCTGCCCGGCGTGGCTTTGCAGCACATTTCGCACCCCGGCCGCCACCATCGCCAAGGTCGAGCCGCGGTCTTGCACGGACTTGGTCAGCACGTCGACGAAGAACACCGGCCGCACCGTGCCAGCGACCTCGGTGCGCGCCAAGGCCGGCCATTGCTGCAGCAGCTGCGGCGCTACCTGCACGGCCAACGCGGTCGCGTCTTCGCCGCCGTCAAAACTGGTAAAGGCCCAGCCTAACCGTGCGCGATTCCCTCTGGGAATCCAAGCAATTTGCGGCGTTGCCAGCTCGGGCGGCCGGTGAGCTTGCCAGGCCGAGGCCACTGCGGCGGTGGCCGCGTCGGGCAGTTGCGCGGTAGCGTCAAAGCGAATCAGCGCCCGCACTTCGCCTTCGCGCGCGCGCGTGACCACGTGCTCTACGCCGCCCAGGGACCGCCACGCATCGGCCACCGGGCGGATTGCGCCATCGGCCGGGCCGGGCTCGAGCCCAGGCGCGTCCGCGCGCACCAGCACATCGATGGTTTGGCGTTCGACTCGGCCCGAACTCCAGCCCATGCGCGGCGAGCGAGGCGGCGGGACGGACTCAGCAGCAACCGGGGCAGGCGCCTGAGTTGAAGCAGGTGCGGCCACGGGCGTTTCCGGTGCCTCGCGCCGGCAAGCCAGCAGCCCCACCGCCGCCACGCTGGCCGCGAGTGTCGCGCGCTGGACATGCGGCAACGCGTTGAACATACTCATACAATTGGCGATGACCGGGAGCGCCCGCCCCATATTGCCCTGCTGCCGCGGCGGCGGCCAAGCGTCAAGCATAGCGAGGTTGCCTCGCCGTTGCATGCCCTGCGTGGGGGGCGGCACGCCATTGGTGCGGTTGCGCCGAAATGAGCTATAGTGCCGGGCAGCATCCTTGCGGCGAGGTCGACATGCGCGAGCCCTATTCCCCTATTCCAGTCCCGGTCCTCGCGCGCTTTGCGCGCAGTGGCGCGGTTGCCGTGGTCGCCCTTGCCGGCCTGCTTCAGTCGGCTTGCTTGTCGCCCACCTTCACGGTCAGCCACGACGAGATCGAGCGCCTCAGCAAGGTCGACCGCAGCGAACGGGGTAAGCATGTTCGCTCTGTGCAACGGTTTTCGACGTCGGCCGATGTGCCGCCGGCTCCGCCCTTTGACCCCGGTCCGCAAGCCGAGGCGGGCGACGCGCCACCCGCGCCGGTGCCCGTGCCGGTCGGAGTGCCTGTAACTCCGCACTATTCTTACTACGGTGGCTACGGCTGGGGTGACCCGTTCTACACGCCCTACTATGTTCGAGTCGGCGGCGGTGGTGCGGTTGGGGCAGGCGGCGTCGCGACTCCTTCGCCAGGACCGGCCGACAAGGGGGGCATGAGCGAAGTCGCCAAGGCCGCGGCCAGCAAGGGCAAGGCCGATCGCGATAGCCTGGCAGGGGCTGCGGCGGTGCTAGTGGTCACCGCCATCGTTGTGGGCGTTGCGCTGGCCGCGACAGAAGGGGCGCGCCACGACGGCTGGGTCGCCGTTCACCCGCACCACCCGGTGCACTTGCTCAGCGACAACGGCGGTCACCGCATCCTGGCGCTGGACGAGATTCGCCCCGGCGACATGCGCCCCGACGAGACCGCGGTCCTGGTGGGCCAAGAGGGCATGGGCCTGTGGCTGCGCGGGCGGGCGCCGCTGGATCGCGAAGGATTCACCTACCAGTTGGGCGGCGGCTACACCGGCGTGGCTTTGGGCGGCAGCATGGTTCAGCCCGCGGGCGCGGCCGAGCTGGCGTTTGGCGTCTTCCCCACTCAGATGGTGGGCGTGGTCGCGCGCACGCAGTTCGGCTCGGGCACTTTTGGCGCAAGCGACTACCTGACCCTGCGCGCGGGCGCGGAAGTGCAGCTGATGCCGTTGGATTTGGGGCGCCTTCACCTGGGCGCGTACGGCGGTGCCGGCTTGGAGTGGGCCAAGGCCGGCGGCGGCGACTGGGCGGAGTTCAGCGAGAATCGCCCCTACTACGCCGTGGGCGGCCTATTCGAGATCGAGTGGACCACCCGCCTGGCGATGTTCTTGCGCTACGGCGGCAATTACGCGCAGTCGTCCGTCAGCGCAGGCGGCTGGACGCAGGGCGGGTCGATGGGGTTGTCGGTCTACTGAACCGGAAAGTCGCTGGGCTTATCGCGACGGCCGAGTGCCTGGCTGCGAGGGGCGCGACCCAGGTGCGCTGGGCCGGCCGTCACCCGGCGCGCGGTAGCCCTTGTGCTCCCAGACATGCTTCCATTGGACCACGGGCTTCTTCTTGACCGGTTTGGCCGGTTCGCCGCCGGCTGGTTCGCCTGTTGAGCCGGCCGATGCACCCGCTTCGGGCGGGAGGAGGCCCGATTCAGCGCCGGTTTTTGCGGTATCCGCCGCCGCCACGTCTTCGGCGCTGGCCACGTCGGGCGAATCCGCAGTGTCCGCGGCGTCGGCTGTGTCAACGCTTTCGCCTGCATCTATGGCGTCTTGGGCGTCTTGCGCGACCTGGACGTCGACGTCCTCGGCGGCCGAACCGGCATCGGCAGCTGGGACGGCCGCAGCAACGTCTTGGGTTGGGGGCGGCGCTGCCGGGGCAACGTCGGGGTGGGCACTGGGCGCCGAGCCGGCATCGGCGCTGGCCGCGTCGGGCGGAGTGGAACCGTCGCCGTGCAACCACCAGGCGATCGCCAGACTGATGGCGATGAGGGCGAGGCCGACGACCAGTATCGGCAAGAAGTTCGCCTTCTTGGGTGCCGTCACCGCCACCGGGGCGTCGCCTTGCGCCCGCGGCGGCGCGGGTTCGGGGTGCTGCCCCGGACCGCCCGGCTTGCGCGCGGCCATCTTGGTCGACGGCGCCGACATGGCTGGCGGCGGGACAGCCGAAGGGGGCGGCGGGGGCGGCACGTGGCCAGCCGAAGGACTGCTGGGCCCCGGCGTCGCGCTCACAGGGGGCGAAGGCAGGGGCCGTGCGGCCGAAGGCTGTGGCAGTTGACCGGTCGCCAGGGCTTGCGTCGGCTTGTCTTCGATGGCGCCCGGCGCCTGGACCACTTCGCCGCGCGCCACCGGTTCCAAGGCCTCGCGGAGCGCCTGGGCGCTGGCAAATCGGTCGTCGACCTTCTTGGCCATGGCTTGGCGGACGATGAAGGCAAAGCCCTTGGAGGTGCCACCCAGCTCGCTCAGGTCCGGCACCGGGTCGTGAACCTGTTTCATCATCACGGTGTACGACGACTCGCCCGGGAATGGCACCTTGCCCGACACGCACTGGTACAGCACGATGCCCAGCGAATACAGATCGCTGCGGCCATCGATCGCCTGACCCATTACCTGTTCGGGGCTCATGTACGAAGGGGTGCCCAAGCTGGTGCCCGACTGCGTCAAGTTGGACTCGCCGTGCTTGGCAATGCCAAAATCCAGTACTTTGACTACAGTTTCGCCGCCACCGATGTCGTGCAAGAAGATGTTGCCGGGCTTCAGATCGCGGTGGACCAGGCCGACCCGATGTGCTTCGCCCAGGCTGCGCAGGACGCCCACGCCGATCGACGCGGCCTCGCTTTCGGCCATCGTGCGCCCTTCCGCGGCGTAGCGCTGCAGGCGTTCCCCCAGCGTCTCGCCCTGCAGCCGCTCCATCACCAAGAAGTAGATGCCGTCGTCGCTTTGACCAAAATCAAAAACGCGAATAGTATTGGGGTGTTGTAGTCCGGCGGTTAGTTTGGCCTCGTAGAAGAACCGTTTGACGGCCTGGGGTTCGTGCGCCGCGTCGATGAGCAGCGTCTTGATCGCCACGCGCTGGCCGGTGCCGGTATGCAGGGCGTCGTAGACCGCGCCCATGCCGCCGCGACCCAACGTACCGACGATGCGGTAACGATTGGCAAAAATGGTCTGGGGCTGGAGTTGAGTGCTCGTCGGCTGGCGGCCCGAGACGATAGTGGCCATGCCGTCGGTCGGGCAGAACAGCCCTTCGGTTTCGGCGCCGCATTCCAGGCAAACGCGCATCGTATGGTCCAAGGGCAGGTATGCCGCCCAGAAACAGCCACCATACCACGACGCGCGGCGCGCAGGAATTGTTCACCGCTCTGTTTAGCGCGATCTCGTGCGCCAGAAAACGCCGTGCCGCTGGGCGCAGGCAATGCTACACTGCGGCCGCTTTGGGCGGTCCTGCGAGCCGCCGCGGACTACTTTACATGAAGAAATTGTCCATCGTGTGTCTGCTTTTGTCTGCCGTCGCCTGCGCCAAGGCCGAGCCGCCCGTCGCCGCCCCGGCATTGGCCCCTGGTGCACCAACGCCTGCCGCAGCCGCGGTGACCGCCCCGACCGTGGCCACCACCACAGCGGCACCGGCCTGCGGGCACGGCGACAACCCGGCCTGCGCCACCAACATCGACCCCAAGGTGGCCGCTGAACACGGGCCCGAGCTGGCGCTGGCCGGCGACAAGTTTGGCCAAGGTGTGACCTTGACCGAGACCGTGTCGATCGACGCCTTGCTCGCCAATCCCGATGCCTACGCGGGCAAGCGGGTTCGCGTAGAAGGCGAGGTTGAAGATGTCTGCCGCATGCGCGGCTGCTGGTTTGCAATGAAGGGCGAAAAGCCGGGCCAAACCATGAAGTTCAAGGTCACCGATGGGCTGATGACCTTCCCGGTGTCGGCGATCGGCAAGTGGGCGGTCGCAGAAGGTCAGGTGCGCAAGATGCCGCTGACCCTGGAGCAGACCATCAAGGTCAAAGAACACGAAGCGCAAGAGCAGGGGCAGCCCTTCGACCCGGCCAGCGTGAAGGAAGCGATGACGCTGGTGCGGCTGGACGGCCTGGGTGCGGTGATTCGCGACAAGAAGTGACCGGAATTAGGCGCCTTTCTTGAGTCGCCGGCCGTAGAAGATCTCGAGCATCTCTTTGTGCAGGCGCTTGCGCACGGTCGCGGCTTCGGCGTCGTCCAGCTTGTCCACGTCGCTGCCAAACACGTAGTTCGACAGGTCCAAGTCCTTCAGCAACATCTTGGTATGGAAGATGTTTTCTTGGTAGACGTTGACGTCGATCAGTTGGTAGCGGTTGCGCTGCTCCTTGGTGATGAAGTTCTGGATCGAGTTGATCTTGTGGTCGATGAAGAACTTCTTGCCCTCGACGTCGCGGGTGAAGCCGCGCACGCGGTAGTCGATGGTGACGATGTCGCTCTCGAAGCTGTGCAGCAGGTAATTCAGCGCGCGCAATGGCGAAATCCGGCCGCAGGTCGATACGTCGATGTCGGCGCGGAAGGTGGCGATGCCGTTGTCCGGGTGGCTCTCTGGATAGGTGTGCACGGTGATGTGCGACTTGTCCAAGTGCGCGACCACAGACTCTTTTTTCTTGGGCAGTTCCACGCCGTCGCGCGTGACTTGCGACAGAGGGATGGCGCCCGGCAGCGGCCCCGGCGTCTCGTCGTCCACGTCTTCGAGCGACAGGGTCTTGCCGACGATCTCGTCCTCGGCGATCAGCATGGTTACGCTGGCGCCCTGGGGATCGTAGTCTTCGCGAGCAATGTTCAACACATGCGCGCCGATGATGCGACATACATTCAGCAGGATCTGCGTCAGGCGCTCGGCGTTGTACGCCTCGTCGATGTAGCGGATGTAGGCCGCGCGGTGGGCCTCGCTGCGGGCGTAGCAGATGTCGTACATGTTGAAGCTGAGCGTCTTGGTCAGGTTGTTGAAACCCTGAAGACGCAGCTTTTTCAACGGTTTGATTGCCATCCCCGACCTTTGCCGGCGGAGGAGCGGGCAGGCCGCCGGGACGCAAAAGCCTAGGGCAGGGTGTCCGGCCTTGCAATAGGCGGCGACCAACCGGCAAAATCGCGGGCGAGGTGGCGATGGCTGAGGGCAGAACTGCAGGTCTTTTTCCAGAGGTGCGGGCCAAGCTGCACCCGGCGTGGCTGCGGCGTCTCAAGAGCGAGTGGCTGTCGGCCAACGATCACTACTTGGACAAAGCCCTGCAATTGCCCGTGTTTGCCATCGACGTGGGTCCCGAAGCGCGCCTGGGGCAGTGGCAGCCAACCACAAGGACCCTGTCGATCAGCGAGATGCACATCCTGCGCGCGCCGTGGCACGAGGTGCGGGCGACGCTGCGGCACGAGATAGCCCATCAGTATGTCTCAGAAGTACTGAAGATCACGGACGAGACCTCGCACGGACCGGCCTTTGCCCAGACCTGCCGCCGGTTGCAGACCTCGCCCCGCGCGACCGCGCCGCGCGACGGCGCCACTTCGACCGAGACCGGCAAGATCCTGGCGCGCGTGCAGAAGCTGCTGGCGCTGGCCAACAACGACAACGTGCACGAGGCCGAAGCGGCGATGGCGGCGGCCAACAAGCTGCTATTAGAGCATAATTTGCAGCACGTCGTGCGTCAGGGAGAAGAGCTGTATCAGGCGCGGCTGTTGGGCAAGGCCGCTGGCGCCTTTGACGTGTCGGCCAAGCTGGTGGCGGCGATCTTGTCGGAATTCTTCTTTGTCGAGTGCATCTGGGTCTCGACCTACGACGCGCGCCGCGATCAGAGCCAGCGTCAGCTAGAGATCATGGGCAGCGAGACGAACCTGGAACTGGCGCACTACGTCCACGATTTCTTGCACCGCGAGTGCGAAGCGTTGTGGCAACGGTCGCAGACGGGCCTGTGGTCCAGCGATCGGTCGAGCAAGCGCGAGTTCAAAGCCGGCGTACTCATGGGCTTTCGCGACAAGCTCCGCGCCGAACGCAACGTCAGCCGGGCGCGCGGGTTGGTGTGGCTGGGCGATCCGGGCCTAGCGGCTTATGCCCGCGAGCGCTATCCGCGGTTGGTGAGCACGGGCCGGGCCGGGGTGGCGCACTCGTCGGCGCTGGCTGCGGGTCGGGCGGCTGGCAGCCAACTGACTGTGAGCAAAGGGGTTCACGACCACGCGGCGCGCGGTAGGTTGTTGGGAAGGTCGCAGTACTAGACAAACATCTAGTTCAGCCCGAGCACCGCGTAGAGCACTTCGCCAAAGCCGTAGCTGGCGGCGTTGCCCACCAGCGCCCACAAAAACGGGTCGCGGCCGCCCAGGCGCTTGAGCCACCAGCCCTCGAAGACGGTGATGGCGACCTCCATCAGCCAAGTCGCTGGATTATCGAGTCGCTCTGGTGCGCCGCGGCCGATGAGGTCGGCGATGGGCCAGCGCAGGTGATTCCACGCCGGCGTCAGCACGAACCAGAGCAGCGGGTGGGTGATAGCGCTGGGCTGCAGCGCCGGCCACCAGCCGCCGGGCAGGCAAAATCGCTTGTAAATCGGCGCTTCGATGATCTGGGTCGCGGTAAAGGCGCCCAGCCACCACAACAGGTAGGTGCCGTCGATCACCGCGCGCTACTACCGGTGGTGTCTGCGCCGGCCTCGCTCTGGGCCGGCCGCTCGACGGGCATGGGGCGCTGGTAGCCGCCGCAATGGGGCACGACATCCAGAACCAAGGTGGTCAACCATGCCAACCATTTGAATTTCTTGGACTGCATCGCCACCTCTCGCGCCGTTTCGGCCAGGATACTCTGCTCGGTGCTGCGCGACAACCGCGCGGGACGACAGCGCAACTCCCGCGATTCCGCTGCCGCGTTTTCGACACACGGGCGCCTGCGGGCTATGCTGGCCGGGCGGACCCGCTGTGGTCGCACGGAAGGAAGCAGCATGAGTCGCACTCCCTCGGGTCGGCGCAGCTTGGCCAAGATCGAGCGGACTGCCGTGCGGGCGGCCACGGGGTTCGTCAACGGTATCGAATGGTTGCAGCGCGATCCCGCCGATGTGGTCGACCGCACGCCCTACGACGTGGTGGGCCGCCGCGCACTTGTCACCCTGCGGCACTACCGGCCGCTGCTGCAGGACGAGGACTTGGAGATTGGCCGTACCACTGTGCGCATCGAGGCTCCGCGCCGGCCCGTGCCGGTGCTGCTCATCCCGCCGCTGATGGTCCAGCCGTGGATCTACGACTTGGCGCCGCGCCGCAGCCTGGTGCGCACCTTCTTGCGGGCCGGTTTCGACGTGTTTTTGCTGGATTTTGGCGCGCCCGGCAAGGAGCACCAGAACGTGACGCTGGACGACTATGTGCTGGACTGGGTGCCATTTGCCATCGACCGCACCTTGGAGATCAGTCAATCCATCGACTTGGCGTTGCTGGGCTATTGCCAGGGCGGCCTGTTCGCGCTGTTCCACACGGCGGTGCACAAGGACCCGCGCGTGCGCGCCATCGTCACGATTGGCTCGCCGATCGACGCGCAAAAGATGAGCCTGCTCAACGTGTTCGTGCGCCATGGCCACGCGCAGATCGACGCCATCAGCCGGCGGCTGGGCAACGTGCCGGGCGGGCTGTCGGCTACGGCGTTCCGTATGACCAACCCGATTGGCTCGGTTACCCGCTACACCGACCTGTTCCTGAACCTGTGGAACGACGATTTCGTCAATGGTTTTGACGGGGTCACGGCCTGGACTTCGCACTTCGTCGACTATCCCGGCGACGCGTTCCGTCAGTTGCTGGGCGACTTTGTCAAGGACAACAAGCTCATGCAGGGCACCATGCAATTTGGCGACAAGACAGCCAATTTGCGCGACATCACCTGCCCGGTCCTGGCTTTTGCCGGCAAGACGGACAAGATCGTCCCACCTGCGGCTGCGCGCGAGGTGCTGGGTGTGCTGGGGACGAGCGACACGACCTTCCGCGAGGTGCCGGGTGGGCACATGGGGGTGATGGCCGGTCGCCATGCCCCAACCCAGGTTTGGGCCTATGCGGCCGAGTGGTTGAAGGAAAGACTAGGCTGAAGGCCGACTTGCGGGTTCTTGCTGCAGCCAGCTTCGGACCGCCTCGATGTCTTCTGTCCGCAACTGGCCCGGCTGCAGCGAGCCCAGCGCGATGGAGCCGTAGGCGATCCGCAGCAAGCGTTGCACCGGGTGCCCACACGCCGCAAGCAGGCGCCGCACCTCGCGATTCTTGCCCTCGCACAGGTCAAGCAGCAACTGGCTCTCGCGCCGCGACGCTTTCTTGATCGTCACGGCGTCCGCGGCAAGCCGTTCGCCGTCGTCGATCACCCCCTGCACGAGCCGCGCCGGCAGATCGGGGCCCGCCAAACCGCGCACTTCGACCAGGTAGCGCCGCGTGACCCGCGATCGCGGATCCAGAAGTAGATTGGCCAGTTGTGTGTCGTTGGTCAGCAGCAGCAGGCCGCTGGTCGCCTGATCCAACCGCCCGACGGCCTGCACGCCGTGCACCTTTTCGCCCAGCTCGCTGTAGATGGTCGGCCGGCCCTGCGGGTCGTCGCGGGTGACCAGCAGGCCACGCGGTTTGTGATAGGCCAGCAGGATCAGGGCGTTTTGTGCTACCGGCGCCTGATCGATCTGGACTTGGATCCGCTCGGGCACCACGGGCAGCTGCGGGTCGCGCACCACCAGGCCGCCAACGGTCACGCGGCCTTCGCTAATCCAGGCACGGGCTTGCGTGCGGCTGGCCAGGCCCAGCTTGGAGAGGGCGCGCTCGAGCGGCACATGGCCGGGTGGCCAGTCCATGCGGTTGGGCGGGCGATCGGCCACGGTCAATGGCCCCGGCAGACGACGCGCACGCGCTTGGCCACCTCGGGGTTGTTGGCGCCGCCGCCGATCTGCAGTGTGCCGGTGTCGTCTAGGACCAAGGTGCCCACCCCTTGCAGTTCCACGGCGCCGCTGACGATGGCGGCGGGCTTGCCGTTGAACGTCGCGGACTTGCAAGCCCCGGTCCATTGGCTGCCGTCCCACTGGTAGCTGGATTGGCTGTCGCCGGTGCCGTACTGGGCGGCCGAGTGGGTGCCCTTGGGCCCCGGCCAGATCCACAGCTCTACGCCCACGGGCGCGGTCTTCCAGGCTTGCGGCGCGCTCATTCGGCCCAAGCTGTCGGCCCACGCCGCTTCGCTCCCCGCGGGCAGCAGGGGCAGCAGCGTACCCGCCTGCACAAAGGCGGCAATTTCGGTCAGCGACACGTCCACGGCCAGGTCGGTGCCGCCCTGTAGCGGCGTCTCGGCCACGGTGGTACCGGGCTTGGCCCACGGCGGCAGCAGCGGGAACCACTGGATCGGCGGCAGATCCAGCTTGCGGTTGAGCGCGCCCTTGGTCACGACCGGTGCCACGGCGATACGGTCGCCCAGCATGTATTGATCCGTGCGCGTCCAACCTGGTTCAAACGCTGGGAATTGCCAGGCCAGCGGCCGCATCATGGCCACTTCGGGGGACTGCGCCAGCATCCACAGGTAGGGGAATAGCTGGGTGTGCAACGTGGCCCAACGCTTGAAGTGCGCTGTGGTTTCATCGTCGTGCTCCCACTGCCAGTTGGCCTGCGCCAGCTTGCCGTGGTGGGTGCGGAACACGGGGGTCAGCGCGGCCAGCGGTACCCAGCGGAAGAACAGCTCCTTGTCGGTCGGCACGGTCCCGGCCGAGGCATACCCGGCGATATCCGAACCAAAATACGGGAACCCAGCCACGCCCAGGCCCAGGCCAATCGGCACGACGCTGGGCAGGCCGTCGCCGGCCGAGAAGTCGGTCTGCTGGTCGCCGCCCCACATCACCTGCACCAGCGGCTGCGAGCCCAGCCAAGCTGAGCGCACGAACGTGACGCGCTCGCGGCCATCCTTGGCGGCCCAAGCATCCAGCAACTCTTGATTGAGCTTCTGGTATTGCACCGGATAGCCCTGGTGGCGATTCCAGCCCGAGCCGGCGGCCGTCACCGCGTCGGTGGGCAGCCACTCGCAAAAGTCGGCCATCCAGCCGTCGGCACCGGCCTCGAGCCCGGTGGCATAGACCTGCTTGGCCCACTTGGCCGCATCTGGGTTATCCAGGTCGAGCAGGGTGGCGGGCACGAATTTGCCGCCGATGAACGTGTAGGGCTTGCCAGTGCTATCTTTGATGGCATAGCCGGCGTCGGTAGATTCCTTCCAAATATCTGCATCTTGAGTGATAAACGTGTTGTTGTACGTCAAGAACTTGAACCCAAGATCGTGTAACTGTTTAGAAAGATCTGGCATGTTTGGGTAGAGCTTGCCGTCGGCCTTCCAATCCTCGTCCAGGGTGTAGTCCTCGCCGGTGGCGGTGCCGCCCCGCCAGTCCTCGCTCCAGATGGCGCTGGCCGGGATCTGCAAGTCCTTGAGCTTCTTGGCGACGCGCAGCACGTTGCCGTTGCCGTAGATCGCGTCGAGCCACGGCATGAGCGCAAAGCCCGGCAGCATCCGCGGTGTCCCCAGCACGCCGGCCAGATTGCTATTGACCGCTTGCGGCCCGGTGGCGGCCACTACCGTCACGTCGAGCTTGCCGCCTTGGTTTTCCCAGCGCAGCAGCTTGGGATCCGCCTTGCACACATCGACCAGCACCCGGTAGTCCGAGCGCAACAGGGCCCCGTAGTCGCGGCTGGACACGAAAAGCGGCATGGGCGTGTGGCTTTGATCGCGCTTGCCGTTGACGAACCACAGCGGCGGCGCCTCTTCGCCTGGGAGCTTGCCGATGCCGTCTTCGCTGACCCACAGGTCCAGGCGATGGCCGCGGTGGTCCACGTCGAAGCCTTGACCGCCAAAGCCCACAAAGTGCTCTTTGGTCTCGCAATTCCAGGCGATCGTGGTCTGGTTGAAGTCGCTGGTCGGCTCGAAGATCAGGCGCGCCTGGCTGGCCGACTCCACGGTCAAACGCAGCGTGCCCAGCGGCGAGCCGCCAGGGCCGGTAGCCGAAAACCAGGCAATGTTTTCAGCACTTCCCTGCAACTCGAGCTTGGTTACGGCCTGCCACGGCGCAGCGCCGCTGTCGTCGAACAGGAACGAGCCAAACTTGAACTGCACTTTGGGCATTGCCATGCGCACGGCCAGCCCCAGGTTGCTTGGATCGGCGACCGCCAGCACTTGGGTCTGGCCGCGCAGGATCGCGATGCGACTGGTGGCGGGCGTGAACGAAAACCACATACCATCGCTGGGTTCCAAGATGGACGCGGCCGTGGTCTCGGCGGCCCCGCTGTCACTGTGCAGGATACCGTCGCTGGAATATTCCGGATCGCCCTGGCCGCCGCAGGCCATGCCGAGCCCGGCGAGCGCGGCAAGAACAGGCAATGTCAACCGAACCTTCATGGTGTGCCTTCGCCTTGCCGGGCCGCCGCCAGCACGATGCGCGCGCAGGCTTCGGCGTCGGATGCCGCGTCGTGGTGGCGCAGCGCAATGCCCAGGTGGGCGCACACACTGGGCAGATTGTGTTTGGGAATCGGCCAGGTGCGCTTGGCCAACTGCACGGTGCAGTGGATCGGCTGACTGGGCAGGGCCAAGCCCACGGCGCCCAGGCAGGTGGTCAGCACGCGCCGCTCGAAGCCGGCGTTGTGCGCGACCAGGAACTCGCAACCCTGCAGGAACGATGCGATCTCGGGCCAGAGCTCGCCAAACGTGGGGGCTTCGCGCACGTCGTCCCAGGTGATGCCGTGCACCCAGCTGTGCTCAAAGCTGTTGCGCGGCGGACGGATATGCCGGTGCAACACGCGCACCACCTCGCCGTTTTGCACCAACGCCAGCCCGATGGCGCAGGCGCTGTCGCTGTGCCGGTCGGCCGTCTCGAAGTCGAGGGCGGCGAACGTCGCATTCGGCAAGGGCGTCCAGTGGCTCAAGGGGACACCACCTCTACGGCCAGGCTGCCCAAGCCGTCGATCGAGGCGTACATGCGCTGGCCGGGCACCACGGCGCCCACTCCTTCGGGCGTGCCCGTGTAGATCAGGTCGCCCGGAGCGATCGCGACCCATTGCGACAAGTGCGCGACGATGAGGGGAACATTCCAGATCATTTCGGCCAGATCGGCGTTCTGCTTGGCCACTCCGTCCACCGCCAGGCTCAGCCGGCCCTGGTGGCGATGCCCGACCTCGCTGGCCAAGTGCAGATCGCCAATCACCGCCGAATCATCAAAGGATTTGGCTAGTTCCCACGGTCCGCCCGTCGCCTTGGCGGCGCGCTGGGCATCGCGGCGGGTCATGTCCAGGCCCACTGCGTAGCCCAACACGTGGTCCAAGGCGACCTCGGGCGCGATCGATCGGCCAAAACGGCCAATAGCAATGACCAGTTCTGCCTCGTAGTGGAAATCGTTGGTGCGAGGCGGGTAGGGGAGCTGACCCAGGGTTCCACTTGATATTTGTAGAATCGCATCAGCAGGTTTGGCGAAGAAAATAGGTGTATCACGTTGCGGATCACCACCCATCTCTTGAATATGCGCGCGATAATTGCGCCCAACGCACCAGATGCGCCGCACCGGCAGCCGCTCGGGGCGGCCGGCGATGGCCAGCGAGGGCGGGGCAGGTGGATCGAACAACCACGGCATGGGTCACCTCGCCCTGGATGGTACGCAGTTGCCTGAACGTTCGCTAGATCGTGACCAGGCGCCAGGGCGCACAATCGAAGTGGAAGTGGTCTTTGTGGCCGGGGTAGGCCGGGCCCAGCAGCACGCGGAAGATGTCTTTGCGATCGGTCAGGCGCTGCGCCAGCAAGTGCAGGAAGTGCGCGTGGGCCTTGGCCGTTTCGCTGGCGCCGCCTTGCCAGTGCTGTGCCAGCCGGATTTGGAGCGGTCCGCGCAATGCCACCGGCGTACTGGCGTAGTGCGGATCGCCTTTGCCCAGCGCGGGCAGGTCAAAACCGGCGACGTCGATGCCATTGCCTAGGCCGTGCTCGGACAGCAGCTCGGGCCAGGTGCGGATGCGGCGGCAGTTGAGCGTGCCCAGGTGGCGGATCGCCTTGGGGGCGCGGCCGTAGACCTCGATGGCCGTGTCGCGCGCGACTTCTTCGAACAGGGCCAAGTGCTTGGCGAATTCCGGATGGACCATCACCGCGCCGGCATACTTGAGCGACTGGCCACGGTAGAGGGTCAGAGGCACTTTGGGGCAGTGCAGGGGCCCCTTGCCTGGGATCCAGCGCGGCACGCCGTCTAGGACGTACGGTGCATCTTGGGCGCCCAGCGGCTCAGCGCCGGGGTGAACCCGTTCTGCCGCCGCCACTTGCAGGACCATCAGGGCCAGCCAACCCAGCATCGCAACCTCCATCGCCGCAGCCTACCGCAGGCACGCCTGGGACGCACCAGCCTGGAATAGGTTGTGGGGCCCAGGCGTTGGATTTGCTGGACGCCCGCGGTGGAAACAAGTATCCTTTTGCGTTCTTGAGTGCCCTGCCGCGGACTTGCGCGGCGGGCCACCAAACAGGGAACAGCCGAGAATTCTGCAGATTCGTTGTTCGGACTGCAGGGGCAGGTGAGTGGCACATGGCGTTGTCGTCGGTCAAAGCGCGCGAGCTCGAAGGTGGGCGGACCCTTGAAGTGGTGGATCCGCAAGACGAACTCGTGGACATCGCCGAGCTGGACGCTGCCCGCATCGGCCACGGTGCGGATCATGCGAATGAGCCCGGTGGCGAGCGCGCTGAGCTGCCGCACCTGCCGGAGCGCCCCGCAAGCAAGCCGGTTGCCCCGACCGAAGCGGTTGCTGCAGCCGCGCCGCGCGTGCCGCATCAGCGCATCCAAGTGGCGCCCTATATGGACTTGTATGCCCGCACGTGGCTGCACCCGCTGATCCGCCTGCTGGTCTTGGACGAACACGGCCCCATGCCGCGCACCGTACAGGCCCAGGTCGGCTTTGGCGTCGTGTTGATGGGCGTGCAGTTTTGCATGGACATGCTGGCCTGGACCCTGGGTTTTCGCTGGGTTTTTGTCAACGCGATGGGCTGGCCGGGTTGGACGCCGGCGGTGCTGTTCGCCTTCTTGATCGCGTCGATCATCTTGATCTTCGAGCGATTTGTGCTCACGGCCGACGTCTACGGCGCCAAGCTGCCGCTGTTCTTGAATCCGGCGATCCTGATGCGCGTGGCTGTGGTGATCTTGTTCGCCACCGTGACGGCGATCCCGGTGGAATTGATGGTGTTCAACGACGTCATCCAAGGTCGGCTGAACGGCGAGCTCCAAGGCGTGCGCGAAGGTGCGCGGCAGCAACTGCGCGGCGACATTCGCAAAGACATCGACGACACCGCCGGCGAGGAAGGCAAGGCGCGCACGCGGCTGAAAGAAGAGGCGCCGGTCCTGAAGCTCGAGTCGCTGGAAGTGCCGCAACACGACGTGCGTATTGCGGATTTGGACAAGCAGCTCAATGGCGTGCTGGCCGAGCTGACTCAGGAAGAGAAGGGCTGGCGTTCGGGCACCAAGGGCAAGGGGCCCAAGTGGTTCCGCCTGAACGACGAGCGGCTCGGGCTAGAGCGCGAGCTGGCCGAGGCCAAGGCGGCGCGCCAGGCCGAGATCGACCGCCGCAGCGAAACCAACCGCAAGGCCGAGGAATTCGCCAGCAAGCGCCACTTTGACGAACTGGCCAAGATCAGCGACCGCTACGATCCCCGCAAACGCGACCTGGAGAAGAAGCTGCGCGAAGTGGACCGGATGACCGACCAGGAGCTCAAGACCGCGACCAAGCGCGAATTCGCCGTGGTCGACGGCTTTGCCCGTCGCTGGAAGATCTTGAATGACCTAGAGAAAGAGGACGCGCTGTTCAACATGACCAAGTGGGCGGTGCGCGGCCTGTTCGTCGCCTTTGGCCTGCTGGTGCTGACGACCAAGGCGCTGTTCAACCGCCCGACCAAGGCCTACTACGCCGGCATGGACCCGATGCGGGTCAACGAAGACCTGCCGATTCGCCGCAAGATCTAGCTAGACCTTGGGCCGTACCCACAGGTAAATGGCCTGAGTTCCGCCATCTGCGGGCTTGGCCGTCATGTATCCGATGACGTTCTGGCGCTGATCCTTCCGTATATAGGCACGAATCCATGTGCCTACGCGCAGGCCTTGCGGCACCAGCCCGGCGTCGAAGGCCAGCAGCAGGCAGCCGTGGTGCTGCTCGCGGGCGCGGACGATAGCGCGGGCGATGTCGGGGCCCAAGCTGCTTGGGTCGCAGCCCTTGAGCTGGACTCGCTTTTGCCACGGTCGGTCGCCGCCCAGGGACCACAAAAAGGCGACGTCGACCTTGGCGGACCACCAGTCGGGTTCGTCGGGCTCTTGGCCCAATTGCGGTGCTGGTTCGCGACCTTGTGGGGCCTGCGGCAGACTGGCAGGCGTGGGTTTGCCCACTCGCTCGGGGCCCGCCAGGGGCTTGACGCCGCTCATGGCCATCGCCAACAGTTCGTCGTCGCTCAGCTCTTGCGGTGGCGGCGGGGGCGGCGGCGGCATGCGCGCCCGGCGCTCCTCCTCGGCTTTCTGAGCGCGCTCTTGGGCTTGCACTTGCTTTTTCAGGTCGCCCAGCGCGCTGGCGAACGGCTTGTGCGGGGCGGCCGTGTCGCCAAACGTGCCGCGCGGCTGGGCCGGCTGCTTGGGTGGAGGCGGCTTGGGTTTCTTCATGGGGCTGCAACCTAGCGATTTTGGCCTGCGGAGGCAAGCCGCGCGGTTGCTTGGCCGGTCCGGCTGCGTCACCATGGGCGGCGGCGGGCGCCGCGGGGGCCCGGCGGAGCGGCGATGGCAGGCGTGGGCAAGTGGTCATGGCGAATTGCTTTGCTGGTGTTGGGGGTTGCGGCCCTGCCGACCCTGCCGGCGTGGGCCGAGTCATTGCCGCGGGTGCAGGCGCCTGAGCGGACTCCTACGGTCACGCTTCGCGCCAAGGGCAGCCTGGTGCTTGAGGATGTGCCCGAAATTCCAAGTGAGTTGGCGCGGCGGGCGGCCCAATACACCAACGTGCGGCCGGCGCGTTTGGCGGATTGGGCGGCCGACAGCAGCGGGCTGTTCATCCTGACCCGCTTTGCCGAAACGATGCAACTGCACAAGCTGGCGATGCCTTTGGGGGCGCGCAGTCAGTGGACCTTCTTGGACGAACCGGTGGCGTTCGCCGCGGCGCGGCCCGCGACCAGCGGTGGCGACGAGTTGGTGTTGGGCGTGGACAAGGGCGGCAGCGAGTTCTATCAGCTGTCTTTGTTGCGCCGCCGCGACGGCAGCATGCGGCTGCTGACCGATGGCAAATCCCGGCACGACACGCCGGTCTGGTCGGCTGACGGCAAGCAGTTGGCGTTTGTGGGCACGGGCCGCAACGGCAAGGACTTCGACGTGTATGTCTGGGCGGCCGACAGCAGCGAACCGCCCAAGCGCGCGGTGGAATTGACCGGGAACTGGCGCGTGGCGGACTGGTCGCCGGACGGCAAGCGCTTGATGATCATCAAGTTCATCTCGATTGAAGAGTCGGTGCCGCATCTGTTGGACCTGGCGACCGGCAAGGTGACGCCGCTGCTGCCCGAGTTGGAGGGCAAGACGGTGGCCTTTGGCGACGCGGCCTTTGCTCCCGATGGCAGCGTGTGGCTGACGAGCGACTGGGGCGACGACTTCATGCGCCTGGCACACCAGGGCAAAGACGGCGCGCTGCAGTGGGTGACCCAGAATATCCGATGGAATGTCGAGATGTTCGCGGTGTCGAGTACGGGCAGGGTGGCGCTGGTTGTCAACGACGACGGCTGGTCGCGGCTGTACGTGCTGGGCGACGACGGCAAGCCGGCGCCCGTGGCGGGCCTGCCCAATGGCGTGATTCGCGAGCTGCGCTGGAGTCCGGATGGCAAGGCGGTGGCGGTGGGGCTGACGGCACCGGCGTCGCCGGGCGACGTGTGGACGTTGCGGTGGGAGAATCCCAAGAAGGCGCCCGTGGTACAGCGCTGGACCGAGGGCGAGACCGGTGGCCTGGACCCCAAAGCCTTTGCTGAGCCGACGCTGGTGCACTACCCGACCTTTGACCGGGTGGGCAAGGCGGCGCGGCAGATCCCTTGCTTTGTGTACAAGCCTGCGGGCAAGGGCCCGTTTCCCTTTGTGATCAACATTCACGGCGGGCCCGAGGGGCAGGCCCGGCCGGGCTTTGACCCATCGATCCAGCTGTGGCTGGCCGAACTGGGGGTGGCGGTGCTGGTGCCGAACGTGCGCGGCAGCGACGGCTACGGCAAGACCTACCTGGCCTTGGACAATGGCAAAAAGCGCGAGGATTCGGTGAGCGACATCGGCGCGCTGCTCGATTGGGCGCGCACGCAACCCGACCTGGATCCCAAGCGCGCAGCGGTCTATGGCGGCTCGTACGGCGGCTACATGGTGCTGGCGGCGCTGGTGCACTACGGCGAGCAGTTGCGGGCCGGCGTGGACATCGTGGGCATCAGCAACTTTGTGACGTTCTTAGAGAATACCCAGGCCTATCGCCGCGACAACCGCCGCGCCGAGTACGGCGACGAGCGCGATCCGGGCATGCGCGAGTTTTTGCAGCACATTTCGCCGCTCAGCCACGCCGCCCGCATCCACAGCGCGCTGTTTGTCGCGCAAGGCGCTAATGATCCACGGGTTCCGCGCAGTGAGGCCGAGCAGGTGGTCGCGGCGGTGCGGCAGGCCGGTAAGGCGGTCTGGTACCTGCTGGCCAAGGACGAGGGCCACGGCTTCCAGAAGAAGACCAACCGCGAGGCGTTGGTGCAGGCCGTGGCGCTGTTCTGGCAAACGCATCTACTGTAGCCGCGGGGAGCGCAGCATGAAGAACTTGATGAATGTCTACTTGCTCGCCGCCGCGCTGACGTGTGTAGGCTGCGACTCGCTCTTGGGCGGCAGCAGCCCCAAGCCCAGCCCAGACACCGTTGGGCCGGACGAGACGGTGGGCTATGACACGCAAGTCAGCCAGGATACTGCGGTAACCGACACGAGCGGCCCCGCCACCTGCGATCCGCCGTGCGACCCCTGGCAGGCGTGCAAGGGCACGACCTGCGGCCAGAAGACGTGTACGGCGGACCCCGACTGCAACGCCGCCAGCCCGGAGCCCGGCACACCGCCCTACTTCTGCTACAAGGGCATCTGCAAGGGCTTTCAATGCGCCACCGACCAGGACTGCAAGGCCAACCAAGGCTGCAACACCTTTACGTACCTGTGCTTTGACAAGACTACGCTCTGCACCGTCAACGCCGACTGCGACGACAAGGATCCGTGCACGTTGGAGCAATGCCTGCCCGACGGCACCTGCAAGCACGACCCCATCTTTGGCTGCTGCCAGAGCCTGGCCGACTGCGACGACGGCAGCGACTGCACCACGGACGCGTGCACCGGCGGCAAGTGCGTGTGGACCCCCAAGGGCGTGTGCTGCACCGCCGACAAAGAGTGCGACGACGGCAAACCCTGCACCCAGGATTTGTGCAGCGGTGGCGTGTGCTTGCATCCTCCGGCCGTCAACTGCTGCCTGAGCGACGGCGAGTGCAGCGACGGCAACGACGACAGCGCAGACGCCTGCAAAGCGGGCAAGTGCACGCACGTTTGGGCCGGCCAGGCCGCGACGTGCCCAGGCGGCCAGGGCTGTACCAGCAACGCCTGCTCGCTGGGCACCTGCGCGGGCGAGTTCTGCAGCTACAGCCCGCCCGGCAAGATGCTCGGCTGCTGCAGCAACAATGCGCAGTGCGCCAAGGACGTGGCGTGCATGGTCGACACCTGCCAGGCCCAGACCTGCAGTTCGCAAAAGGCCAGCGGCAGTGGCACGCACCTGTGGTACCACTTTGACGCGGCGGCGCTGAACGGCTTCGCCCTGGAGCAGTCGAGCAAGAGCGTGTACTTCCACTTTGGCACGCTCACCAAGGTCGCCGGGGCTGGCTGTCTGCGCTACGGCGTGCCCGGCCAGGTCTCGTTCGAGGACCAGACCCCAAACAAGGGCGCGGCGACCAGCCCGGTCATCGCGCTGCCGGCCAATCCCGGCCTGGATTTCTGGGTGCTGTTGGATGTGTCGCCGGGCGCGTCAATTCATCAAGCGGGCATCGATGCCGTCGACCCGACCTCGGGGGCGGTGTTGGCCAATCTTTGGAGCAAGAACAAGGACTTGAATACCGGCACGACCAGCGCCAAGTGGCTGCACCAGCAGGTGGCCATGCCCAGCACGTTGGGCGGCAAGTCGGTCAAGTTGCGGGTGTGGTTCGATCAGGTCAAGTGGGACACGTCGAACAAGCAGAAGTTGGGGCTCCTGGTCGACGAGCTGACGGTGACGGGGGCTTGCCCGTGACCCGGCCTTACCGGTTGCATACTCTGCCGCCCGGTCGAATAGCCCTCACCCCCGGCCTGCGGCCGACCCCTCTCCCACTGAAGTGGGCGAGGGGTAAAGGGAAATTGCATTGCCCCTCGCCCAAAGCGTTGGGAGAGGAGGGATCCCCGCGGTGAGCGAAGCGAGCGAGTGGCGCCAACGGCGCCGGGAGAGCGGGGCAGATGCCGAAGGCGGCGGGGTGAGGGCCAAGTGCCAATGATCGCACATGTTTTTACTGCATTGACGGCACTAGTAGCCATCCGGTAAGGCAGGCCGCGACGTTTGCCCCCAGGACTGGGTTTCTGATCGGTGCTCTAGAGCAGCGGCACGCGGGCCCGCACTCGGTCCGTCAGCGTGGCGTCGATGACGCACAGCCCGATCTCGCCGCAATCGAAGGCAAGCGGTACGCGGGGATCCGCCTCGATGCGCCGCCATGCACGCGTCATGCCCTTCGACCAGTTGATGTCGTCGAAGACCAGGACGGCGCGCGGGCCGCAGTGCGGCAAGAATTGCTCGAAATAGTCAATAGTTGCCTGCTCGTCGTGGTGCCCGTCGATAAAGGCATAGTCAATGGGCGTGTGGGCGGTGAGGAAGCCGGCCAGAGTGTCCTGGAAACGGCCCACGACGACCTCAACATCCACGTCGATCTCGTTGAAATGCCGACGGGAAACCTCGGCGAGTGCCGGTGCCCCTTCGAGCGTCCACAAGTGCCCGCCGTGCCCGTTCAAGCGCAACGCTCCCGCCTGGAAGCCGGCAGAGATACCCACGCAACATCCCAATTCTACGCAAGTTTTTGGATCAAACTGCCGCACCAACTGGAAAAGGAGCGAGGACCAAACCAGCGGCTTGGAGGCACCCTTGCAGGCCGCCCCCACGGTGCGCTCGATCACGCGGCCCGTGTACATTTGCGCGGCGGTCAGGTTGGAGTCCGGTGAAACTGCACCGAAATCGTCGATCTTGACGACCTCGGTCGAACGGCTTGCGCGACTGCGGAGGGCTTCGACTCGGGCAATCCAGGCTTGCTCGTCTGGCGAGAAGTTGCCCAACAGGGCGGCCTTGCAGGCAGTGGCAGCAGCCCGCACCGCTGGATGGGCGTGACCCTGCAGTTTGGCGAGGGTGCGCGCGGCCTGCACAAGCGAAACGACGTGGTAGGGCCGCGAGAGCACCCGGCGCAACAGGATCTTGCCTTGAAAACCAGCCAATGCAACCCAAGCGAACGGCAGGGTCCTCTGCCACGGCGGAGTCTACTGGACCGGCACGACCATGGCTACTTGCACTGGCCGGCCACGCAGACCTTGTCGGGACTCCCGGGAGAGCACGGCGTGACCCCATCGTCGATGACGCTGTGGCTGCAGGTCCCGGTGCACGCGTCGAACGTGCACGGGTTGCCGTCGTCACATGCCCCAGGGACCGCGACCGTGGTGCAGGTGCCCGTGCTGGGGCTGCACGTGCTCTGGATGCACTCCCCGGACCCGCTGCAAACAATCGGGCTTCCAGGCAGGGTCTTGCACGCAAAGGGCGGCGCCGACTTGTCGCAGTAGAGCTTGCCGTTGCACGGATCGCCATCGTCAAGCGGGGCGCACTCGCTGTCGAGCACGCATTTGCACAGGTTCGCAGATCCCGTGCAGACCCCGGCTACGCAGACGTCGCCGGCGGTACACGGATTGCCGTCGTCGCACTGGGCGAACAACTGCGGGTGCGGCGCCATTGCGCATGCGCCGGTCGCGGGCGTGCACGTGTTCAGCATGCAGGCGGTGTTCTGGCCGGATGGGCACGTCACGACGGTCGCCGGGTTGACCTTGCACTTGTGGGGGACCGCGGCCAAGTCGCAGAACAGCGTGCCGTTGCACAAGTTGCCGTCTTCCTTCTTGCTGCAGTCGTTGCTGCTGTCGCACTCGCACAGGTTCGCGCCCCCCACGCACACGCCCGCCAGGCACGAGTCCGAGGCCGTGCAGACGTTTCCGTCGTCGCACAGGCTCTTGTCGCTCCGCGAAACCATCGCGCACTTCCCGGTCGCGATCTGGCACTTGTTGGCCCGGCACGCGGTATCGAAGAGCGGCGAGCAGTAGACCACCGTCGCCGGGTTCAGCTGGCACTTGCCCGCAGCCTTGTTGCAGTAAAGCGTGCCGTTGCAGGGATTCCCGTCCTCTTTGGCGGCGCAGTCCGCGTCGGTCTGACAGATGCAGTGGTTCTGGCCAGACTGACATTGGCCTTGGAGGTCGCACCAGTCGAACTTCGTGCACGCGTTGCCGTCTTCGCAGGGGACGTAGGCGTCGCCCTTGGCGATGGGCTCCGGCTTGCACGCCCCCGTCTTGGGGTCGCAGACGTTCTTGGCGCACTGCGAGTCGGCGCTCGCCGGGCAGACCACCGCCGTCGCTGGATTCAATTGGCACTTGCCGGACTCCACGTTGCAGTAGAACGAGCCCTTGCACTTGTCGCCCAGCGAGGCGCAGTCGCTGTCCTTGGAGCAGCCACAGATGTACGACGTCGGCTCGGTCGTGCACTGACCGGCGAGGCACGTCGAGCTCGCGGTACACGGGTTGCCGTCCTCGCAGCCTTTGTAGACCGGTGTCGCCCCCTCGGGCAATTTGATGTACACCCCGCAACCCGCCGTGCCCGGGGGACAGTTCTCTTTGAGCCACTCGGACGGCACTTCGTCGCAGAGCCCCGTCTTCTTGTTGCACACGGTCTTTTGGCACACCGTGTCATTCGCTGTGGGGCACTGAACCACAGTCGCCGGGTTCACCTGGCAGGTGCCGGTCAGCTTGTCGCAGTACAAGGTGCCGTTGCACATGTCGCCGTCTTCCTTGACGGCGCAGTCGGCGTTGCTCGTGCAAAGGCAAAGGTCCTTGCCCGAAACGCACTGGCCGGAGTAAACGCCGCCAACCGGATACGCGCAGTGGTCCCCCTCCGTGCACGCGTTGCCGTCGTCGCAGGCGAGCGGCTGGGCTTTGATGGGGGTCGGCTCGCACTTGCCGGTGGCTTCGTTGCACGTCACGGTGGCGCACGCGCCCAGGTCCGCGGCGGGACAGACGACATCCGGCAGCGGCTTGCAGACGTGGTCAACGTCACAGAAATGCTTGTTTTTACAAAGGTTTCCTGGGGTATTGTACTTCTTGACGCATTGCTGGGTCGTGAGGCAATCACACAAGTTCGCGTCGAACTTGCACTCCCCCGCCGCACACTTGTCGTTCATGGTGCAGTCGATGCCGTCGTTGCAGTTGGCGCCGTCTTTCAAGACCGTTTCCGTGCAAGCCTTGGCCAGCTCGGGTGCGGCCGGGTCGCAGACCACGCCTTTGCAGTCCAGCGGATTGGGATCGGTGCAGACCACGCCCGCTCCGCTCGGTTCGCATTTGTTGACCTTGCCGGACTTGTTGCAGACCAGCGGGCCTGTGCACCAGTTCGCCTTTGGCGCGCAGTCCGCGTCGACATGGCACGGGCACAGATCGTTCGCGCCCGACTTGCAGATGCCATCCAGACAGTGGTCGCCATCGGTGCACTTGTCGCCGTCTTCGCAAGGGCCGCTCGACTTCTTGGCGTGGACACAACCGGTCTTTGGCACGCAACTGTCGGACGTGCAAGCGTTGTCGTCGTCGCACTTGGGCGGCAAGGTGCCAGGCACACAAGCGCCAGCGGAGTTGCAGGCGTCGCCAACGGTGCAGGGGTCGCCGTCGTCGCACGCCGCAGTCGCCGGCTTTTGCGCCAGGGCGCACTTGTCCTTTACGCAGGCGGCGAGCTGGCAGGGGCCGGCTTTAGCTGCACAGTCGCCGTCTTGCACGCACTCTGGACCTGCGACCTCGGCCACGTCAGCGGCCTGTTGATCGACCTCGGCCACGTCGCCGGCGACAGCATCGACCGGGGTCACGTCTGGGACGGCCTCGACATCCTTGGCCTCGGAGACCTTGGTCGACGGCAAGGTTTCCGGCTGGCAGCCCGCCACCACCGCCGCGAAGGCAAGAAGACCGGCGACGGCGCTGGGGAGTCGCTTCGACAAGTGTGCAATGCTCGGAACCATGGAACCGGCCTTCTGCCCAGAGGCACCCCTGCAACGCAGTGATCGGCGCCGCGCGGCCGGGATTCCAGCACTTTCGCGGCGGCGCTCTCAATCTACCGTAAGATCAGGCAGTAGAAAATGGCTGCACTGCGGTTGCCAGAGCACCGATCAGAAACCCAGTCCTTGGGGGGCAAACGTCGCGGCGGGTCGCGGCTGTGCTGGGTAGTGGGGCGCCCGCTTGCGACCCACTGATACGGTTTCCGTCCAAATCGGCTCGAAAACTTCGGCAATTCTTCGGGCCCGGACCGGGGTCCCCGCCTGATTCTCGCCGGTTGCAGACCGGGTCAGAGAAGCCGTTCAGGCGTGAATCAGATGGGGTTCGTATCAGAGGAACCGTACAGGCGTGAATCAGACGGGGTTCGTATGAGCCTCAGCGAGTTTTCGTCAGCGAGTGGTCTCGTTGCTCTGAACCTCGGAGAGTTGTGATTGGTGTTCTAGGGGGCGGCTGCGCGGCAGGCGCTGTAGGCCGCGCCGGGGGGCACTTTGACCGGCTTGGCGCGCGCCCCGCTCGGGGCTTGCGCGCAGGCCACCGCAGCGAGCTGGTAGAGAAAGTCCTCGCGGCCCGCGCTTGGCCGGGCGGGGTAGGCCTCGCGGGCCAGCTGCCGGGCCCCGCGCCGCGCCGACACGTCGGCACTGGTGGTGAGACCGCCCCTGCCGCCCGGATAGGCAAACGCATACCACGCCAAGGCGCCGTCCACCGCCGCCAGCATGTCCGGCCCCAGCGCCAGGGCCGGGCAGCCCGACACCACGACTTTCGGAGCGGTACCCCCATGAAAACGCAGCAGCAGCGGATCGTCGCCACTGCAGGCGTTCGCCCCCAGCAGGACCCGCAACTCCGCGTCCGCCGGCAACGTCGCCAACCGCAGCGGCGCACAGGGCCGCCCCGGCTGATCGCACCACGCCAACCGCTCCTCGGCCGACCAATCCTTGGGGTCCACAGAGCGCCTCTTGGGCTGCTGCGCCGCGAGCCAGGCCGCCACAGCCTCGCCGTCGACGCCACCCGGCAACACGGCCCGTGCGAGCTGCGCGACCACGTCGCGGTCGTCCTCGCCCACCGCCCCGTCGGCCCGCACCAGTCCGTTGCGCATCAGGAATTGAGCCACGATCCAGGGCGACGCCAGCGGGCTGCCCAGCCGTTCCAGCTCCAAGGCCACCGCGAGCCACTGCTCGGCAGCCGGATCCAGCACGCCCCGCGGCTTTCCGGCCCGCGCCACGCGGATCTTGCCGGCGGCATCCGCCCTTGCGGCATCCGTCCACGGCCACACCTGATAGGGCGGCGGCACCGCAGCCCCCGGCACCCCCTGCGGATGCTTCGCCGGCAGGGCCGCACGCACCGCAAGGGTCCGGCTCAACTGCTCCAGCGCGACCTCGCTCAACTGCTCGTACGTGGGCGGAGTTTGCTCCAGGTCGCGCCGATGCGGCGCCCACGCCCGCGCACGGAGGGCCAGCGCGGCCCCCTTCTCCAGCCACCCGCACGCCGTCAGCACCGGCGTGGCCGCCTCGGCAAGGACCACCGCGCCAGGTCCGTCGGGCACCGCGCACGCGCCCGCTCGATCCTGCCAGCGCTGCACCACCAACCAGGCCAATTCGGCTGCGTCCGGCTCGTCGCCCTTCAGGTCGCGGGCCGCCCCGTCGACCATCCGCTCGACCCGCTGCGCCACGACCACGGCCTCGCCGTGGCGGCCCTGCGAGCGCAACATCTCGATCTGCAGCTGCGCCCTCGCGATCTCGTCGCTCAGTTCCAAATAGCGCGACGCCGGCGGCTCCGCCAGGGCCGCGGCCGGAACGAGCCCGACCAAGGTCACCCAACACAGCGCCCAAACGTGCACTACCCTAAGCATGCGCCGCATCCTAGAACCCAGGTCCGCTCCCTCATTGCAGCCTAGCTGCGCCACGGCGACGGGTCAACGCCAAGCCCGACCCGCGCGGTCGCCCTTCACGAAGCCTGCACAACCCCGCGCGCGCCCCGCGCCAGCAAGACCGCCTCGACGAGCAGCAACCCGATCAGCAGCACCAGCACCCCGGCCCAACCCGGCGCCGTCACCACCCCGCCGCGCGCCTGCTGCGGATTCAGGCCGGCGCGCACCAGGTCGCCCTTCGCCGCGGGACGCAAGTCGCTCTCGGTCGAAGGCGGCACCACCAGCAACGGCCGCGAAGTCAAGGCAACGCCGCCCCGCAGCTCCGTCGCGACGTACCGCCCCGGCTCGTCCAGCCCCGCCACCGTCCAGGTCGGCCCCGCCTCCAGCGCCGCCGGCAGCACCCGCCGCGGCCCGGCCCCTTGTCCTTCAAAGCGAATCTCCAACTGGTCGGCGCGACTGTCGCGCGCCAGCACGGCCACCTCGCCCACCTCGACCGGTCCGCGCCGCTCGCTCGCCCGCGTCCGCGCCAGTGCCACCACCAAGTCGTGCAGCAGCGGCAAAAACGCAGGCTGTACCGGCAAATTCGTCCAGTCGCGGTCCAGCGTGGTCGTCAGCAGCGCCACCTGGCCGCGCCCCAGGCTCCCCAACAGCAGCGCTGGCGCACCGTCGCCGTAGCGGGCCACCACACTCCCGGCCAGGGCGGCATCCGGCCGCACCAAGGCATAGTGCTGCACCGCGACCCCGCTGAACGCCTCGCCCAACTCGCCGGCCACCTGACCGAGCAACTGCGCCGCCGGCCCCTGCAACGCCGCGCCGCCGCCCTCCCAACGCATCCCCGTCGCCTGCCGAGCACTCCCGTCTGCCGACACCAAGTGGCGCTGCCCCACCAGCGTCGCCGGCAACAGGCCCTGCAAGTAACCCTGCGGCGGATCGGGCAAATTGTCGCCCACCGCCACCAGCAGCCCAGCCCCCGCCTGCACCGCCGCCTTCAGCGCCGCCAGGGCCTCGTCGCTCGGCTGGGCCACGTTCGCCAGCACGACCACGTCCGTCTCGGCCAGCGAGGACGCCACCAGCTTGTCCGCCGGCAGCACGTCCACCAGCCACTGCCCGGCCTGGCTCTGCCCCAGTTCCAGCGCCCGCGCGGCAAAAAACACCTCGTCGTCGCGCGGAACCGGCCGCGGTGCGCCATTGACGAGCGCCACCCGCAGCGTGGCCGACGCGTCCAGCCGCACCAACCGCCGGTTGTCCGCCTCCAGCGCGTCCGGCGGCAGCGACACCTCGGCCCACTGCGCGCCCGCCGGCAGCGAGAACGACCGCCGCACCGTCTCGCCCGGCTGGAGCTGCAGCAGGCTTTTCACTTCGCGATCGCCACTTTGCACGTTCAGGTAGTTGCGGAACGGCTTCTCGCCAAAATGCGTGACAGCCACCTCCAGGCGCACCTGGTTGTTGGCCCGGTCCGCCGCCCCCGCCACCACGGCATCGACCACCGCCGTGTTCTCGCGCGAGCTCGGCTCCAGCCGGTCCACCGTCGCCTGGATCGGCACGCCCTGCCCGCTCCGGGTCGGCAGGCTCACCTCGCTCCAGCCGGTCGCCTGCAGGTCGGACAGCAGCACCAGCCGCCGCAGGGGCAGATCACTCGAATCCAGCAGGATCTGCGCCAGGTTCAGGGCCTTGGCCGAGTCGTCGCGCCGCGGCCGCGCCGGCAGCCGCCGCAAAGCATCCAGCGCCGCCGCGCGATCGCGCGTCAATTGCCGCAGCAGGGGTCGCGCCGGAAAACCCGAAGCCACCAAGCCGACTTGGCAGCCCGGCGGCAGCCGCTCCAGCAGGGCCGCCGCGCGGGCCACGCTGCGGTCCAACAACGTCTCGCCGCGGTCGCGCGCGAGCATCGACTGGCTGTCGTCGATCACCAGGACCACCGCCTGCGTCCCCGTCCCGACTTCCGGCCCCACATCGCCACCAAAGACCGGCAGCATCGGCCGCGCCAGCGCCACCGCCAGCAGCGCCAACACGGCGCTCCGCAAGGCAATCAGCAACCACTCGCGCACCCGCAGCGCTCGCGCCCGCCGCGGATTGCTCGCCAAGATGAAATCGAGCGCCGAGAAGTGCACCACCGGCGCGTGCCGCCGGCCAAATAGGTGCAGCCACACCGGCAGCGCCGCCGCCAACACCCCCAGCAACATCCACGGGTTGTCGAACTGGATCATGGCCCGCGCTCCGCGATGCCCGCTTCCAGCGCATCCAGCACCGCGTCCGACTCGCTGCTCGCGTCCGAGTACGCGCTCGCCCCCAGCGAGGCCTGGCCGTGCCGCTTGAGCCGCGCAGTCGCCCGCAAAATCTGGCGAATCATCCCGCGCGGATCCACCGCCGTATCGACCAGCAGGTAGCCCACGCCGCTGTGAGTGGCGGCCTGGCGCAGGTTGTCGCAGTGGCTCCGCATCAAATCCACATACAAATTGCGGATGACCCGCGGATCCACCACCACCTTGCGCTCGGACTCGCGGCAGACAAACTGCGCAGGCGCGGCAAAATTCAAATCCAGCTCGCGGGGATGCAGGGTGTGCAGCAGCAGCACATCCAGCCCCGAACGCCGCAGCGAGTAGAGCGGCGCCACCGCCGCGTCCACCGCCATCAGCACGTCCGACGCGACCAGCACCAGCCCGCGCTGGTCCATCCCGCGCCAATGCGTCGGCCCCAAGCTGGGCAGGCTCGCCGTACCCTCGGGCTGCAGACGCTGCAACCGCTCGCAGATCTGAGCGAAATGCCGGAGGCCCGTCTGCGGCGCCAGGTTCACTTCCGGCTGCCCCAGCACCACCAGCCCTACCGAGTCGCCCTGCCGCACCAGCACCAGCGCCACGCACGCCAAAAGCAACCGCACGGCGTCGAACTTATCGCTCTGCAGGTCTGCCAACTGCATCGAAGCCGACGCATCGATCACCAGCGTCAGCGTCGCGTGGACTTCTTGCTCGTAGCGCTTGAGGTAGTAGCGATCGGTGCGGGCATAGGCGCGCCAGTCGAGCAGGCGCAGGTCATCGCCTGGGGCGTACTCCTTGTGCTCGCTGAACTCCACGCCGCCGCCGCGCCGCAGCGAGCGGTGCAGACCGCCCGGCTGGCCATCGCCGACCTGCCGCGCCGGCAGCTGCAGCGGACCCAGCCCGGCCAGCACTTCGGAGGCGCGCTGCGCCAGACCCTTGCGAACAACGGGCTCGTCCTCGCCAAACCACGAGAAAAGGTGCGAAATCTGAGCGCGATCGTGCAGCGCGTCCATGCCGCGCGGCGCAGGCAGGCGCTCAAGGAGACCGCGGCCCTCGGTCCGCTTGGGCGGCGCAGGCGGGTCGTCGCTGTCGCGGGCCTGCACCCACTGCCGCATCCGCTGCGTCAGCGTGGGGGCGCGCCGCTTGTCTCGCTGCGAGTCCGCCATTGCCCACCGCGCCCTTGGCCGCTACGCCGCCGTCGGCACCAGTTCTACAAGCCGTTCGACCAGTTTGCGCCCGTCCAGCCCCTCCGCCTCGGCCCGGAAGCTGGGCACGATGCGATGCGAGATCGTCGCGGTCGCCAGGCTGCGCACGTCGTCCAAGGTGACCGTCGTGCGCCCGTGCAGGGCCGCGCGCGCCTTGGCCGCCAAAATGAGGCACTGCGACGCCCGCGGACTGCCGCCAAACGCCAGCAACGGCCGCAGCGGCGCCGGACACTGCGGATCGTCGGGCCGGGTCGCCCGCACCAGCCGCACCGCATAGCGGAGCACGTGGTCGGCCAGCGGCACCGCGCGCACCAACTGTTGAATCCGCAACACCTGTTCACGGGTCAGCACCGGCTCGATGGTGGGCTGGCTCAGGCCGGTGGTGCGGCGCACGATCTCCAACTCGTCGTCAAAGCTGGGGTAATCAAAGTGCACCGCCAGCAGGAACCGGTCGAGCTGCGCCTCGGGCAGCGGATAGGTGCCGTGCTGCTCGATCGGGTTCTGCGTCGCCAGCACCAGGAACGGATCTTCCAGCACGTGCGACTCGCCGCCCGCCGTCACCTTGCGCTCTTGCATCGCCTGCAGCAGCGCCGCCTGGGTCTTGGGCGGGGTCCGGTTGATCTCGTCGGCCAGCAGGATGTGCGAGAACACGGGGCCGGGCAAGAACCGGTAGACGCGGTGCCCGGTTGCGCGCTCTTCCTCCAGGACTTCCGTACCCGTGACGTCGCTGGGCATCAGATCCGGCGTGAACTGCACACGGCCGAAATTGAGTTGCATTGTCTCTGCAAGCGTATGGATCAACGTGGTTTTGGCAAGACCCGGCACACCGATCGACAGCGCATGCCCGCCCGCGAACAGCGCGGTCAACAGCAGTTCGACCACCTGGTCTTGGCCCACCACCCGCCGCGCCACCTGCGCCGCCACCGCCAGCCGCGCCTGCCGGGTCAGCTCCAAAGCCTCGCCGTCGTCGGCCGGAACCGGGGCCGTCACCGCGCCAAGGCTGGAGGGCGTCTCGACGGAGCGCATTTCGGTTGGGCGCGCCGGAACTTCTTCAATTGCGCTACCTTCTACCATCGCCCACCTCGCTCGCCGCGCGCACCGCTACTTGCCGGCACCGGGACCCGGCCGCACCACCACGCCTACCGCCAACACCGCCAGGTGCGCGGCCTCGCTGCCGACCGCCATTTGGTCGCCCAGGGTTACGTACAGGCCGACCGGCTGCTCGGGCGCCACATGATAGCGCAGCCCCAGGCCAAGCGCCGCCAGGGTCTGCGCATCGTAGTCAAAGGTGAAGCCACCATCCGCTACGATCTCGAAATGTTCCGCAGCAACCGGCAACTTGTAGGCGCCTTGAATTTGCGCCAGCGCACGCGTCGCCGGCGTGCCCTGCAGCGTCCACCGCAAAGCCGCGAGCTGAAAGCCCACGCTCCACAACGGCCGGACCTGCAGCGTCCCGGCCAGTTGCACGCCCAGCTGGTTGGTCGGCGAATCCGGCACACCAAAGCCGCCGCCCGCAGCCGTCATCCCCAGGTAGAACCGGTGATCGCGCGCGGTGTCCCGCGGCGACAGCGGCGGCGGCGCGTAGCGGGGCAGATCCGCCGCGGTCGGCTTGGGCGGGTCCAGCGGCGGGTGCTGATCCAGCTGCGGCTGGCGCTCGAGCTGTGGGGCCAGCGCCTCGGCCCAGGCCGCCGCGTAGTCCGCGTAGATCGCGGGCGGGGTGCTCGCACGGTCCAGCCGGTGGGTCGGCGCCAGGGCCACCCACGCCGCAAACGCCCGCCGCGCCAGGGCGTGCTGGTCCAAACGGGCCGCCGCAAAGCCGAGCAAACGCAGCCGCTCGCCCCGCACCGCGACCGGCAGGCTCTCGGGCCACACCGCATCGGGCTCTAACAGGCGCAGCGTGCAGCCCAAATCCGCTTCGACATAGCACTTCTGCGCCTGAGCCAGCGCGGGCTCGGGCGCCAAGGCCGTGTCGGCCCAAGCCGGCGCCGGGCAAAAGGCCAGCACCGTCCACGCCAGTCCGGCGCGGATCCAACAACTTGGGCTGCAAAGTAGCGGTTTCAGGCTGGAAATTCCTCGCCGACCGTCTTCTCTAGCTTGGTCTGCACCATGCCCTTGGCCATCTTGGCGGCAAAGCCCTTCAGATCGATGTCGACCTTGACCTGGCCGGCCGTCAGCGCGAATTGGGCTTTGAAGTGCTTGCCTTCCGCCTCGGCGCCGGTCTTGTCGGCGTTCCAGTCGATGCGGTCGATCATGCTGGGGTTGCTCTGCTGGAACTTGCTGACAAGGCGAGCTAATTTCTCCTTGCCGGAGTCGATGCCAAAGCTGTGGTTGCGCTGAAGGGAGATGTCGGCCACGGGGTCCTCGCGGTGGCCAGATCGGGCCACGGGTCAGCACGTTACGTTGCGCACAGGGATGGGGTCAAGGGGTCACCTCGGCCCCGATCCGCCGCTTTGGGCGCAACTCGGCGTTGCTGCGTCGTCCCAGCTACGGGTTGCCCCACTGGGGCGACCCGTTCACCCTTCGGGCGACCGCTGGGGCCCTTCTCCCTGCGGCGACCGCTAGGTCGCCTCAGTCGCTCCGCTCCTTGCGCCTTGATTTGCATCCCAAATCGGCGGCCGGGGCGAATTTCGGTTGTGGATCCTGGTCGGCGGCACTACGGGTCAAGCGCGAACGCGCGGAAGAACCCCACGGGCCGCTCGGCACCGACGATCTCGCCAAAAAGCAAGCGTTCGCCAACGGTTCCACGCAGAATGCGGCGGTCGCGCTGCGCTCCGCTGCCGCAGTCGGGCTGGGCCAGATCGAACTCGACCTCGAATTGGCGCCCCTGCAGCTGCACACGGCAAGCGGCAAACGTGCGCCACGCCGCGCCCTGCTCTTGCCACGAAACCTGACCACTTTGGCCATCTTTGGCCAGGTGCAGCTTGACGGGCCGGGCCTCGATCGGGCCCAGGTCAGCGGTGCCCTCCCAGCGGCCGGCCAGCGGACTGGAGCAAGCGCCCAGGGCCAAAGCGGCGAGCACCCCCGCAAGAACCTTTGGAGCAACAAGGACAAAGCGGTTCACGGCGACCTCCTGCGCCGCACGCTATCACCTGTGCGCCGGCTCGGTCAAAAAAAACAGCGAGGTCCGCGTTTTGTTCCGCTGCGTGACGAATTTGGCACGATGCTTGCTTGAACAGCGGTCGAGGCCGTGTAGACTGGACCGGCGCCGCCCACGCGGACACGGGAGCCCAACCGCCACATGGATTTCAGACAAAGCCTGAGCGTCAAGCTAGGTCTGGAACAGCGGCTGGTCATGACCCAGCAACTGCAGCAGGCGATTCGGCTTTTGCAGTTGTCGCGCACCGAGCTGGCCGACAGCATCGCCGAGGCGCTGAACGAGAATCCCGTCCTGGAAGAAGCGGAGATCCAGCCCGGCGCGGGCGAGACCGGGCCGCAGATCACCCAGGGCGAGGGTACCGTCCAGGACTTTGAAGCGCCGGCCCAGCCGGCGGAACGCACCGAGATCGATTGGCAAAACTACTTTACCGACTTGGCGCGCGCGCCATCGGAGGGAGTGGGCTCGTACCGCGACACGGACGAAGAGCGGCCGGCGCTGGCGCAGACCTTGACCAAGGCCTCGACACTGGACGAAGTGCTGGGCGAGCAGTTGGGGGCGCTAGGCCTTGGCCGCCGCCAGCTTGAGATCGCCAGCGAGATCATCGGCAACCTGGACGACGACGGCTACTTCCGGCCGAGCCGGCTGGACATCTCGGGCGGGTCCGAGGCGACCCGGCGCGGACTGGCGCGGCTGGCGGTGGGCATCGAGCAGCGCGAAGAGCGCGGCGTGCTGAGCCTGTACTGGCTGACCGACGACGAGTTGATCGAGTGGCAGGAGCTGGCCGAGAGCCGCGGCCTGATCACCGAGGTCTATACCGCCAACTCAACCCGGATGATCGCGGCGATTTGCGAGGTGCCCGAGGCGGAAGTCCTGGCGATGCTGAAGATCATCCAGGGCCTGGAGCCGCTGGGCGTGGCGGCGCGCGATCTGCAGGAATGCCTGATGACCCAGGCGCTTACGCGCTATCCGGGCAACGAGGAGCTGCATCGGCTGATCGAGGTCCATCTGCCGCGCCTGCAGGATCGCGACTACCAGGCGGTGCGCCGCGATCTGCACATCGGCGCCGAAGAGCTGGAAGAACTGCTCAAGGTGCTGGCGTCGCTGGAGCCGCGCCCCGGCCGGCGCTACACGGGCGAGATGGCCCGCTACATCACGCCCGACGTGTTCGTGAGCAAGATCGGCGACGACTACGTGGTGACGCTGAACGAAGACGGCCTGCCCAAGCTCAAGATCAGCAACTATTACAAGTCGGCGCTGATGGACGAGCAGCACCACGACAGCGAGCACGACAAGGCCAAGCACTACCTGCAAGAAAAGCTGCGGGCGGCGACCTGGATGATCCGCTCGATCCACCAGCGGCAATCGACGATTCAGCGGGTGACCGAGTCGATCATGCGCTTTCAGCGGCCGTTCTTGGATGGCGGCGTGGACAAGCTGCGGCCGCTGGTGCTGCGCGACGTGGCCGACGACGTGGGCCTGCACGAGTCGACCATCTCGCGGGTGACGACGAGCAAGTATGTGCATACGCCGCAAGGGATTTTTGAGCTAAAGTTCTTCTTCGGCTCGCGGATCACCGCCCAGGGCGGCGATGACATGGCGGCCGAGGCGGTCAAGCAAGCGATCAAGCGCCTGATCGACAAAGAGATCCCTTCGTCGCCCCTGTCGGACCAAGAGATCGCCGAGATCTTGCAGGGCGAGTGGGACCGCGGACGGATGTTGGCGCGGATGCAGGCGACCGAGTCGCAAGTCGACGCGATGCGGCCCAATTCGCCGATGACGATCGCCCGCCGCACCGTGGCAAAGTACCGCGAGCAGCTAGGCATCGAGTCGTCGTCCAAGCGGCGCCGGTCCTACTAGCCCCGGAAATTGGGAACGACCATGAGCCTTCCGGCGACACCCATACAACCAAGCTCCAGCGCACGGGTATTGGTGGTCACGGGCATCAGCGGCTCCGGGCGCTCCACCTGCCTGCGCGCCCTGGAGGACATGGGCTGGTACTGCGTGGACAACCTGCCGGCGGCGCTGGTGCCCGCCCTGGTCGAAACGTTGGCCGAGCGCCTGGACGCGGTGCCGGTGGCGGTGGGCATCGACGTGCGCGCCGGTGGCTTTCTGGGCGATTTGGATCACGCGCTGCGGGCGCTGGCGACGATGGGCGTGCCGTCCGAGCTGCTCTTTTTGGACTGCGCCGACGACGTGCTGGTGCGCCGCTTTGCCGAAACGCGCCGCAAGCACCCGATCTGGGAGGCGGGGACGATCACCGAGGCGATCCGCCAAGAGCGCGCGGTGATGATGGAAGTGCGCGAGCGCACCACGCTGGTCATCGACACATCGGATATGAATATCCACCAACTCAAGCGGCAGGTGCAGCGGCTGTTCGATGTCGAGGGCTCGGCGGACCTGCGGATGATGGTGGCGGTGGAGTCGTTTGGCTTCAAGCACGGCATGCCGCGCGACGCGGACTACGTGTTCGACGTGCGCTACGTGGACAACCCGTACTTTGTGCCCGACTTGTCGCCCCTTTCGGGGCGCGACGCGGCGGTGGCGCAGTTCGTGATGGAGCGCGGCGGGCAAGAGGCGCTGGGGCGGATGATGCACTTGTTGAAGTTTGCTCTGCCTTTGCACGCCCAAGAGGGCCGGGCGCTGGTGACGGTGGCGCTGGGTTGCACGGGCGGACAGCACCGCAGCGTGGCCCTGGCCGAGGCGATCGGCGACGAGGTTCGCCACCTGCGCCTGGGCCGGGTGACGGTGACCCACCGCGACGCGCGCTTGCCGGACCAGACTTTGCTGAATATGGGGGCCTAGTTGCGGCCTCTCCGCGGCATGGGCGGGACCGGGACCGGAACCTGGACCGGGACCTGGATCGGGACCTGGATCGGGCTCGGGCTCGCGCTCGGGCTGGTGGGCTGCAGCGCACCGGAAGAACGCGACATCGGCTTCGATCGCATGGAATTCGTAGACGATTCGGCGCTGGAAGGCGGCGACGACGGGATCGCCGACTCGGCGCTGGAGCCGATCCCGCGGGTGCGGGTGCCGGTGCGGCCGCGGGGCGTGGGTCGCCATGGCTTGCCCGACGTGAACCTGCCGGCCGCGGTGTGCGCCAACGACGGGGACCGGAGCGGGCCGGCGCGGTCGCTGGGGTCGGTGACCTCGGGCTCGCTGGAGAACGGCTGCCGGCTGCCGCCCAGCGGACCTGGCTATCGGTCAACGAACAAGAACGGGTTTGGCACGGACGAGACGATCGCGTTGCTGCAGCGCTGCGGACAGGTGCTGGCGCAACAGTTTCCGGGGACTGCACCGCTGATCATCGGCGGGGTGAGCAAGCAAGAGGGCGGCTTTTATCCGCCGCACAAGTCGCACCAGTCCGGACGCGACGTGGATATCGGCTATCCGCTCACGATCCGCGGCGGGGCCAAGCACTTCGTGCCGACCGACTCGGGCAACGTGGACACCGAGCGGCTGTGGGCGGTGCTGGAGACGCTGCTGGCGACCGGCAAGCTGGCGTTTGTCTTTATGGACTACGAGTTGCAGGCCCTGCTGTACGACGACCTGCTGGCAGTGGGCTACAAAGAGGAGCAGTTGGAGCCGCTATTTCAGTACCCGGCCGGGCCCACCGTGCCGCGCGGCCTGATTCGCCACGCCGCCGGCCACGCCGATCACTTCCACATCCGCTTCCGCTGCCCCGACGGCGACAAGCCGATGTGCCAGGACTAACTTCGGTTTTTTGACCAGCGCGGCGGCCTCAGCTTGCCGCCGGCGAAGGCTCGCGCTACCTTGCGCCGCCCGGTCTGCGCCGGCGAGGGGAGCCCGATGTCGAACGCCTTGATTACTCTGCAGTCTTACCTGTGCGATTGCTGGCAGGCCGGCGCGGCGCCGCACACGCCCTTGCACAACCCTGCTTCGGGCGAGGTGATTGCCCAATGCTCGAGCAAGGGCCTGGACTTGCGGGCGGCGCTGCAGCACGGTCGGGCGGTGGGCGGCCCGGCGCTGCGAGCGATGACGTTTGCCCAGCGCGGTGAATTGCTTGGCAAACTTTCGGCCTCGCTGGTGGCGCACCGCGACGAGTTGCTGGACGTGGCGCGCGCCAACCTGGGTGCGAATCGGAGCGACGGCAAGTTCGACGTGGACGGCGCCTCGGGCACGCTGGCGACCTACGCCAAGCTGGGCGCGCAACTGGGCGACAAGACGACCCTTTGCGACGGCGAGCAGGTGCAATTCTCGCGATCGAAGCGCTTCGTCGCCCAGCACGTGTGGTCGCCGCGGCAGGGTGTGGCGATCCACATCAACGCGTTCAATTTCCCGGCGTGGAACCTGTGCGAGAAGATCGCGGTGGCGCTGCTGGCGGGGATGCCGGTGCTGGCCAAGCCAGGCACGGCGACGGCGTGGCTGAGTGTGCGCATCGTGGAGTTGTGGGTCCAAGAAGGGCTGCTGCCGGCGGGCGCGGTGCAACTGCTGGTGGGCTCGGCGGGCGACCTGTTGGATCACGTGGGCCCGCAAGACGCGATCGTCTTTACGGGTTCGGGCAGCACCGCCCAGCAGATTCGTAGTCATTCCGCGGTCTTGAAGTGGAACGTACCGGTCAATGTCGAGGCGGATTCGCTGAACGCCTGCGTGCTGGGCCCCGACGTCGCGCCGGGCAGCGACACCTGGACCATGTTCCTGGCCGAGGTGGTCCGTGAATTGACTCAGAAAGCTGGGCAGAAGTGCACGGCGATCCGCCGCATCGTGGTGCCCAAGGCCCTGCTGGCCGACGTGAAAGACGAGCTAGTGGCGCGGCTGCAGGACCTGCAAGTGGGCGACCCGGCAGAGGATCGCAGCCAGGTGGGTCCGTTGGCCGGGCCGACCCAGCAGCGCGACGTGCTCGCCGGTTTGGCCGAGCTCAGCCGACACGCCAGTCTGATTTGGCAGGGCGGCGCGCCGGCCCAAGGCTGCTACGCGCCCCCCAGCCTGTTCCAGAGCGACGCGGGGAGCGACGCCGAATTTATCCACGATCACGAAGTGTTTGGCCCCGCGGCGACCCTACTGCCGGTCGAAGGCTCGCCGGCCGAAGTGGTGGCGATCGTCGCCCGCGGCGGCGGCAGCCTGGCCTGCTCGGTGTTCTCGGACGACTTGGACTGGTGCCGCCAGGTGGTGCCCGGCGTGGCGCCCTACACCGGCCGCATTTACTGGGGCAGCGCCAAAGTCTTTGACCAGGGCGTGGGCCACGGCGCGGTAATGCCCAGCCTGGTCCACGGCGGTCCGGGCAAGGCCGGCGGCGGCGAAGAACTGGGCGGCGAGCGCGGCCTGCGCTTCTACTGGCAGCGAACCGCCGTCCAAGGCGACACGCAGTTGCTGCGGGCACTGTTTGGCTAGTAGCATTACTTCTTGATAATCGTACACTTTTGCTAGCGGCGCTGCGCGACCTCGACGGCCGCGGCGCCCATCTCGAGCACCTTTTCGGCGTCGCGGAACAAAACCATCGCGGCGTTCTCGTGCAGGACGTTCTCGACCAGCCCCAGGCCGTGCGACTTGTGCAGCAGCACGTCGCCCTCTTTGTAGGTCCGGGACGGGTTGTACGGCCGGCCATCGCGGGCCGACAGCGTCGCGGTCATCCGGGTCCAGCGCGCGGCGGGGGTCTCGGCGGCGCCACTGACCGCAACCTGGGCCACGGGCTCGCGAATCGGCCCGCCTTGCGGCGGCAGTCCGGCGTCGGGGTCCTTGCCCATCATCTCGCGGTAGGCCCGCAGCGGCATGTCCATGTCGCCCTTGCCGGCCGACTTGCGCGAAGCGAACTGCACGATGTCGGGGTTGCCGGCGACGCGCTTCTTCTGCAAGGTCTTGAGCTTCTTGATCTGCTTGTCGCGGACTTCTTCGAGCGACAGTTCCGGCTTGTATTGGAACGTGTTGCGGCAGGTGCGACAGGTGGCGGTGAAGATCTCGCGGCCGTCCGTGGCCGAGACGATCTGATAGGTGTTGAGACGGCAGCGCGGGCAATAACCTTCCGTCTCGTCGCCGACTTTGAGCATCGGGTCCTCTAGTAGGCCGCGCACCCGGTCAAGTACGGGGGAGTGCGGCGTGGTCGTTTGCGCCGTCAAGCAGCGCAGTTTCGCAGGGAGCTTGGCTTGGGTGTGCGCGATTCGAGTGACGAGGATCCCGCACGTGCAGTAGACTGGCGCCATGTCCATGCCTTTGCAACCCCCATCGCACCTGCCGCCCGATTCCGAGGCCGATTCGTCCCAGCCGGCCGAGCCGACTTGGAGCGAAGATGCCCCCTTCTTCGACGAATCACCTAGTGAATTCAACGATCTAAGCGGGATAGAGGCAGAGCCAGACCCCTTTGGCTCGCCGCCCCATTTCGGCGACGGCGATGGATTCTTTCCTGATCACGAGCCGACCTCGCCCCGCGAGTTTGCGCCAGCTACCGCTGCCCCCTCGGCTCGACGCGGGCGCCTGGGCGGGCTCCGGACGCCGGCTGCGCGCGAAGGTCAGGCGGCTGTCGCTACGTCGCCCTTGCAGCCCGCCAACTTGCTGGCCGAACGGGCCGTCCTGGGCGCGTGCCTGACCGATCCCGAGGCCGTGCCGCTGGCGATGTCGTCCATGCAAGCGGACGACTTCTACGACCAGCGCCACGTCGAGATCTTCAAGACCATCACGCGCTTGGCGATGGACAACGCGAGCACCGACGTGGTGGCGGTTCACACGATCCTGGAGCAGCAGCTCAAGGACAAAAACCCGGTGGCGCTCGCTTACTTGTTCGAGCTGTGCCGCGAGGTGGGCAGCTCGGCGGCCGTGGAGCACTACGCCCACGCGCTGAGCAAGCTGGCGCGGGCGCGACGGATCCTGAAGGCGACCCACCTCGTCCAGTCCAAGGGCTACGAACGCGGCCTGGATCCTGATGAATTTGTCCAGATCGTCGAAAAGGAGATCGGTAACGCCCTGAAGGACACGGTGCGCGGCGGCCCGCAGCCGCTGAGCCAACTGGTCGGCGAGACCTACCAAAGGGTGCTGGACGCGCGGGCCCGCGGCGGCGAAATTGTAGGCATTTCTACGGGTTTTCGCGACATCGACCGCTGGCACCTGGGCCTGCACGCCACCGACCTGATCATCCTGGCGGCGCGCCCGGCGATGGGCAAGTCGGCGTTCGCGCTGAACCTGGCGGTCAACGTGGCCGAGCAGCCGGGTCGCACTCCCGAGCAGGCGCGGGCGCGGGTCGCGTTCTTTTCGCTGGAAATGGGCCGCGAGCAGCTGGTCATGCGCATGCTGTCGTCGCGGTCGCGGATTGGCCTGAAGGAATTGCGCACCGGCCAGCTCTCGAACGAAGACGAGCGGCTGCTGCGCGAGGCGGCGAGCGAGTTGGCCGACCTGGACCTGCACATCGACGATACGCCGGCCCTGTCGACCGTCGAGCTGCGGTCGCGCTGCAAGCGCCTGGAGATGGGCGGGCCGCTGACGTTGGTGGTGGTCGACTACCTGCAGCTGATGCGCGGCACCGGCGGCGCCAAGCAGAGCCGCGAGCAAGAGGTCGCCGAGATCTCGCGCTCGCTCAAGGCGCTGGCCAAAGAGAGCCACTGCACGGTGGTGGCGTTGTCGCAGCTCAACCGCAGCCTGGAGAAGCGCGACGGCAACAGCAAGAAGCCGCAGATGAGCGACCTGCGCGAGTCCGGCTCGATCGAGCAAGACGCGGATATCATTTGGTTCATCCACCGCGAGAACTACTACAACAAGGACGCGCCCGAGCACCTGGCCCAGCTGGTGGTGGCCAAGCAGCGCGCGGGCATGACCGGCGACATCGACCTGCACTTCGAAGGCAAGTTGACCAAGTTCGGCACGCTGGATGACCGCGTCAACGACGAGTATGCCTACGGGGGATAGCGCTCGGCCGCCCGGCCGTGGTAGATCCTGACGCTGGGACAGGCCGGCGACGGCACCCCAAGGGGATTGCGTGGAAGTTCGCTGGAAGATTCTGCTGGCCGCCGTGGGGCTTGGCGCCCTTGCCGCCGTTGCGGTGGTGGTGCTGCGCCAACCGGCCGACCAGCCCGCGAATACTGCGCTCGATCGCGGCGACTCCAAGGCAACTGCGCCCACGGCGGATGTGAGCTCGCCGGTGGCGGTGGACCAGGCGCTCCCCGGCGTGTGGGTCGACCAGAGTCCGCCCGGCGCGGACAGCAAGGGCCCGCTGGTCTTGGCGCTACACGGCCGCGGCGACACGCCCGAACACTTCTCGGCCGTCGCGGGCCGTCTGGGCCCCAAGTGGACGTGGCGGCTGCTCAAGGCGCCGTTGCCATGGCGCGAAAACACCCAGTGGTTCCGGTCCGATGCGCCCGACCAGGGTCGCGCCGACATGCAGTCCGCCGAACGCCTGGTCGAAGCGCACGTGCGCTCGGCACCGGGTCGCAAGGTGGCGCTGCTAGGCTTTTCGCAGGGTTGCTTCGTCGCCGCCCACTTCGTCGCCGAGCACCCGTCGCAAGTCGCCGCCGCCGTCTGCATCGCGGGCGCGCTGGCCTACCCCCTGGACGCCAAGCAAGCGGCCACCGCCACGCCGGTTTTGTTCGTCCACGGCAGCGAGGACCAGGTCGTCCCTCTTGCGCGCGGGCGCGACGCCGCCGAGCAGTTGAAAAAGGTCGGCATCGCCGTCGAGTTCGCCCAGCACGGCGAAGCGCACACGATCCCCGACAGCGAGACGGCGCACATCCGCGAATGGCTCGAGCGGCAGCTGCGCTAGCCACCGTACAGCGCTAGCCACGAAACGAGCAGCCATTTTCTACTTATTGAATTCGTTACGGATTGACGAACGTGGGGCGACGTCGGCGCCACACTCCGCCCAGCGGTGACGAAGTCCTGACCAAGCGCACGGCTGGCACAGGCGGCTGCATCGACACGCCGCTGGCGCCCGCCTACACTGCTGGTTCGCTGCAAGCCCCTTGGCGGGAATTGTGGCAGGCGCGCTCGATGCCAAGTCTTTGTTGCGCCAAATGTTTTTGACCTGCACTCGTTGTTGATCTGCCGCGGATCGTTTCCCGGCGGGTCCGGTCACTATGGGGCTGCGGCTCCGCGCGAGGTCTTCTATGTCTTTGCACCGCATCAACAAAGTCGGTGTCGTCGGCGCCGGTGTCATGGGCACAGGCATTGCCTGCCACCTGGCCTCGGCCGGGATCGACGTGCTCCTGGTCGACATCGTTCCCAAGGACGCGCCGGCTTTCGCCGCTGGCGACGCCAAGGTCAAGAAGGCCCGCAACGCCATCGCCCAGGGCGGTCTGGACCGCGCGCTGGTGCTCAAGCCGGCGCCCATTCACCGCCCGGCCGAAGCCGCGCGCATCCGCATCGGCAACCTGCAAGACGACCTCGTCGAGCTTGGCGCCTGCGACTGGGTCGTGGAAGCCGTCACCGAGCGTTTGGACATCAAGAACGCAGTGTTTTCGGCCATCGACACCCACCGTGCGCCGCACACCATCGTCAGTTCCAACACCTCGGGCATCCCGCTGGCCAAGATGGTCGAGCCGCGCAGCGAGGGCTTCAAGAAGCACTTCCTCATCACGCACTTCTTCAATCCTGTCCGTTACATGAAGCTGGTCGAGATCGTCGCGGGCGAGTTCACCGACCCCGCCATCGTCCAGAAGATGAGCAAGTTCTGCCAGGACGACCTGGGCAAGGGCGTCGTCGACGCCAAAGACACCATCAACTTCATCGCCAACCGCATCGGCGTCCATGACATGATGCAGGCGGTGAACCTGGTGTTCGGTCAGGGTTATCGCATCGACGAGGTCGACGCCCTGTTCGGCGAGCCGATGGGCCGGCCCAAGAGCGCGGTGTTCCGTACCGCCGACGTGGTCGGTCTGGACACGCTGGGCCACGTCGCCCAGAACTGCTACGACAACCTGCAGAGCGACCCCAACCGCGCGATTTTCGACCTGCACCCGGTGCTCAAGGCCATGATCGCCAAGGGTGCCATTGGCCAAAAGGTGGGCGCGGGCTTCTACCGCAAGGTCGGCGCCGACATCTTGGTGCTGGACCCCGCCAAGCAGGACTACGTCCCGCAGATCAAGGCGGATTTCCCGTGCTTGGCCGCCCACGGCAAGATCCGCGACACCGGCGCGCGCATCAAGGCCATCGCCTTCTCGGACGACCGCGGCGGCAAGCTGGCCTGGGACACCCTGAGCCGCTCGCTGTGCTATGCCGCCAATTTGCTGGGCGAAATCGCCGACGACGTGGTCAGCATCGACCGCGCCATGCGCTGGGGCTTCAACTGGCAGCTGGGGCCGTTCGAGCTGTGGGACGCGCTGGGCGTGGCCGCGGTGGCCGAGCGCCTGAAGTCGGAAGGCCGCGAAGTTCCGGCGGCGGTGCAAAAGCTGCTGGCTAGCGGCAAGTCCTCGTTCTACGAGGGCAAGCAGCAGACCAACTTCAAGCTGGAGCGCCTGGCGGTGCCGGCGCTGCCGGGTCTGCACCTCAGCGACGTGCGCGCGGGCGGCAAGGTCGTAGCCGAGAACCCCTCGGCGCAGCTGCTGGATTTGGGCGACCATGTGCTGTGCCTTGCCTTCCGCAGCAAGGCCAACGCGCTCGACGACAAGATCATCGAGATGGGCTACAAGGCCCTGGAACTGCTGGACAAGGGCCCGTGGGTCGGGCTGGTGATCGGCAACGACGGCGGCAACTTCTCCGTCGGCGCCAACCTGGGCTTCATTGCCCAGTTCGCCAGCGAGGGCAAGTGGGACGAATTGGCCGGCGCAGTCAAGATGTTCCAAAGCCTTTTCATGCAGTTCAAGTATAGCCACGCGCCGATCGTCGCCGCCCCGCACGGCATGACGTTTGGCGGCGGCTGCGAGATCGCCATGCACTCCAGCCGGATGCAGGCCGCGGCCGAGACCTACTTCGGCCTGGTCGAAGTCGGCGTAGGCCTCATCCCCGGCGCGGGCGGCACCAAGGAGCTGGCGGTGCGCGCACTGAACGGCATCGACGCCGGCAGCCGCCTGGACCGCACGCTGGCCCTGCAAAAGGCCTTCGAGACCATCGCCTTGGCCAAGGTCTCGACCGGCGCCGGCAACGCCCGCGAGCTGAACTTCCTGCGCGCCGAAGACGCCATCAGCTTCGACGGCGACCAGCGCATCGGCCACGCCAAGCAGAAGGTCCTGAACCTGGTGTCCGAGGGATACCGCCCGGCCATGGCGCCCGACAACCTGATCATGCCGGGTGCCGAGGGCATGGCGCTGTTCGACTACGCGCTGTACTCGTTCCGCTGCGCCGGTCAGGCCAGCGAGCACGACTGCGCCATCGGCCACGAGGTCGGGCGCGTGCTGTGCGGCGGCGAGGGCGGCGGCAAGAAGACCGAGTGGGACCTGCTGGACCTGGAGCGCGAGTCGTTCCTGCGCCTGGCCGGCATGCAGAAGACCCGCGACCGCGTCGCGCACATGCTGACCACCGGCAAGCCGCTCCGCAACTAGACCAAGGACTACAAGAACCTCCAAACCGCTGTCCACAGCTTGTCGACAGCCAGTCCACAGGACGAACAAAGGAGTACCCCATGTCTCGTACCGCCGTCATCGTCGCCGCCGTGCGCACCCCGTGCGGCCGCGGCCTCAAGGGCAGCCTGGCCCGCGTGCGCCCCGAAGACCTTGCCGCCACCGCCATCCGCGGCGTGCTGCAGGCCGCCCCCGGAGTCACCGGTGGGCAAATCCAAGACGTCGTGCTGGGTTGCGCGATGCCCGAAGGCCCGCAAGGCATGAACATCGCCCGCATCGCCGCCCTCCGCGCCGGTCTGCCGGTCGAAGTGCCCGCGGCGACCGTCAACCGCTTCTGCAGCTCGGGCCTGCAGGCCATCGCCCAGGCCGCCATGGCCATCCAAGCCGGCCACATGGACGTCGCCATCGCCGGCGGTGTGGAGTCGATGAGTCAGGTGCCCATGGGCGGCTTCAAGATTGCCCCCCATCCCACCGTGATCCGCGAATGGCCCGAGGTGTACATGCCGATGGGCAACACCGCCGAGCTGGTCGCCAAGCAGCACAACATCGCCCGCGCCGATCAAGACGCCTTTGCCCTGCAGTCGCAGCTCCGCGCCAGCAAGGCCCAAGACGATGGCCTGTTCGATGCCGAGCTGGTGGCGGTCAACACGGCAGAAGGCAGCCTTGCCAAAGACGAATTGCCGCGCGGCGACACCACGCTGGAAGGCCTGGCCAAGCTGAAGCCGGCGTTCCAGAACCCCGGCAGCGTGACGGCGGGCTCGTCGTCGCCGCTGACCGATGGCGCCGCGGCGGCGCTGATCATGAGCGAGGACATGGCCAAGTCGCTTGGCTTGCCGATCCTGGGTTATTTCCGCGGCTTCCAGGTCGCTGGCGTCGCCCCGGAGATCATGGGCATCGGCCCGGTGGCGGCGGTGCCCAAGCTGCTGGACCGCGCCGGCCTCAAGATCAGCGACATCGACCAATTCGAGCTGAACGAGGCCTTTGCCGCCCAGTCGCTGGCGGTGATGCGGCAGCTCGAACTGGATCCGGCCAAGGTCAACCCCCTGGGCGGCGCCATCGCCCTGGGCCACCCGCTGGGTGCGACGGGCGCCAAGCTGACGGCCACGCTCTTGCACAACCTGCGCCGCACCGGCGGCCGCTACGGAATTGTGACAATGTGTGTGGGCGGCGGCATGGGCGCGGCCGGCCTGTTCGAGCGAGCCTAAGTGGTAGGCACAGTAGAGGCCGACCCAATCGACATACGTAAGCGCTGAGGCTTGGATGATTGCCTGACCAGGCCGGGGGCGCGCTGTGGCGTGCTGGGATCATTGCCCAGGGCGGGCCGAACTTGACGGTGGAACACGTTGCCCCGTCCGGTCGAGTCAGCTAGTGTTGAATGGGGCGGCGCGCTACGGCGCCTCCTCCCAATGACGAGAGGCATGATCGAGGACCGCCGCCGACACCCGCGCTATACCGTGCTGATCCGCTGCGTCCTGCATTGGTCCGGTGGGCGGCGCGAAGTTGTATGTACAGAAGTGGGGCCGGCCAGCGCGTTCTTGCACACGCGGTGCGACGGTTTGGATCTCGGCGCCGAGGCAACCCTGGAGATGCATGCGGGCGGCCTGGGTTCGCCGCTGGTCAAGCTGACTTGCCGTGTGGTGCGGCTGGTACCGGCGGGCGGCCAATGGCCGTCAGGCATCGCCGTCGTGTGGAAGACCGCATCGTGCGAAGTTGGCTTGGACGCCCTGGTGCGCTTCTTGACGACCGTTCTGCGCCTGCACCGCGTCAGGGGGGCCGAAGTCACGCTGGGCGGCCACGCGGAATTCGACATCGAACGATTCTTGAGCAACGCCGCGGGCAGCGAGGCCGACGCTCCAGTCTCCGTCGCGCGGTCGATGAGTGGCAATCGAGTCACCGGCGGGGCCAACACGGTCAGCACGGCGGCGGTGGGTATTTCGGGGTCGCGGACGGCGATTTCGCCCTCGCTTCAGGACGACACGCGGACTCCGTATGCCAACGCGAGTCACTTTGGGCACGGCGCGGCCACGCGGCCCAGCGGCAGCCACCCCAGCTTGCTCTCGATGCAGCCTGGGCCCGGCCCCATGGAGCAGACGAATTGGTCCCGCCGCACGGGCGAGCGGCCCGCGATCTCGGTCGATGCGCCGGTGATGGGTCCGCGGCAAGTGTCGCAACAAGCCATCAAGATGGTGCAGGCGGTGGCGTCCGAGGCAATGGGAGCGCCGCCGCCGGTCGGCAAGACACCCCCGGTCGCGACCGCCCCCACACCCAATGTCGAGCCACTCCGGCGGAGCTCGCAGTCGCGGATGCGCATTGAAGAAATCTCCGAGTCGGCCGTGCGGCCGGCGACCGGGTCGCATGTGGCGCTGGTGCTGCCGCCGGTGGACAGGACCAGGCCGCCGGTGAGCGAGCGCACCCCCGGATTGGGCTGGAAGCCGCCCGCCTTCTCGCCGTCGAAGTCGAGCTCCAAGATCGACCCCTTTGGATTTGGCGATCTTTCGTCGCCGCCGCCAGCGGCACCGCCCACAGCGACCTGGCCCAACCCGGCCGAGGGGACCCAGCAGAGCTGGCCCGTGTATGCGCTGGCACCCGGCGAGCGGCGGACGGCAATGGACGAGATCGGGACGGCGCGCGGCGCGGCGGCCGGCCCCAACCCCATGACGGCCCCAGAGCTCAACGCGGTGGCCGGGGGCGGCGCTCGGCCGTCGCAGCCGCGGCGCCAGGACCGCTCGCTGTTGGTGCGCGTCGACCACCCGGTGGCGTACGAGCGACGCGAGCAGGTCTTTCGCGGCCGCGCCGTTTCGATCGGGCCCCAGGCGATCGCGGTGGTGACGCACGAAGAGCAACCACAGCTGGACGAATGGGTGGTGGTGCACCTGCCCCTGGGCACGCGCGAGCAGCCGTTCACCATCTACCTGTGCGGCAAGCTCTTGCAGGTGACCACCGAGACCGAGCTGGGTCCGCGCTTCGTCATGCATATCGAGCGCGTGGAAGAGGGTCGCTACCCTGGATCATTCCAGCGCTTTCTCGAGAAGCTCGGCCAGTGACCGCCGATCGCCGCGCCGCCGCCTGGGACGCTGTCGCGATCACGGCCGCAGTGGCGGTCGCGTTGGCGGTGGGCGAGGCTTTGGCGCGCCTGGGTGGGCCGTGGGCCAGCGCCGCAGGCTTGTTGTCGGCGGGGGCGATGGTCGGGCTGCCGCTGCTGTGGGCGCGGCGCCGACGCCTGCTGGGCGACGTGCTTGCCGTGGATCCGCCGCTGTTGCGGTCGGCTTGGCACGGCATTGCGGTCGCGTTGGTGGTGCTGCCGGTCTATGCGGTGGGATTTGACGCGTGGCAGACGCGGGTCCTGCACCGCGAGCGCGGCGCCGGCATTGGGCTTGCAAGTCCCGGTTTGGACTGGCAAGGCGAGCCGTCGGCCCGCGCGCCGGTGGGACTGAGCGAGGGCCCTGGAGGCCTCATCGTCCACAATCACACCGGCGCCGATCTGGTCGCAGTGGCGGCCGAGCGCCGGCAGGTGGTCCCAGCGCACGGCCGGGTCCGGGTGGAGCTCCGCGACGGCCAGCGGCTGAGCTTGACCAACCCGGCAGGCCAAGCAGTTCCGCAGGTGGAGTTGGGGGCCTCGGGCAGCCGCATCGACTTGCCCGTCACCTATGCAGCCACTTTCTACTGGTTGATTTTGTTGATCTTGGTCCAGCTGGCCGCGGTGGCGGTGCCCGAAGAACTGCTGTTTCGCGGCTACATCCTGGGCCGGTTGAAGGTGGTGTGGCCGCCGCAGCGGACCCTCTTGGGGGTACCCTATGGCCGGGCCCACGTGGCCGCGGCCGCGCTCTTTGCGGTAGTGCACTTGGTGGCCGTGCCCGCGCCGTTTCGACTGGCGGTGTTCTTCCCTGGTCTCCTGTTCGGCTGGATCGCCGAGCGCAGCCGCTCCTCGCTGGCCGCGGCAGTGAACCACGCGCTGTGCAACGCGACCCTGGCGGTGTTGCTGCGCCTGTACCCACCGTAGCCTGCAGACGGTTAGCCTGCAGAAGGTTGCGGCCATTCTCTACATCATGATATTACTAGATTTCTAGACGGCCCACTGGCAGGACACTGGACATTTGTTCAGCCAGTCGTTACCCTGTCGACCCGCGCCAGGCGGCGCACGCGCAGCCCATGTCGGACCAGAACCTTCGCCTCCGCCCCACCGATACCAAGAACGAAATCGTGGTGCTGGGCGCCTCGCAGCACAACCTGAAGCACGTCGACCTGGTGTTGCCCAAGAACGCGCTGGTGGTGTTCTCGGGTGTGTCGGGGTCTGGGAAGTCGTCGCTCGCGTTCGACACGCTGTACGCCGAAGGCCAGCGGCGCTACGTCGAGTCGCTGTCGGCCTACGCGCGCCAATTCCTGGGCCAGCTCGACAAGCCGGTGTACGACAAGATCTCGGGCCTCGCGCCGACCATCGCCATCGAGCAGAAGTCGGCGGGCAGCAACCCGCGCTCCACGGTGGGCACGGTCACCGAAGTCTATGATTACCTTCGCGTGCTCTGGGCGCGCATCGGCGTGCAGCACTGCCCTACCTGCAACGCGACCGTGGGCACCCAAGAGCCCGCACAGATCGTCCGCGAGATCGAGCGCCTGCCGGAGGGTACGCGCGTGCTGATCCTGGCGCCGCTGGCCAAGCAACGCAAAGGTACGTTCAAAGACGAGCTGGCCGATGCGCTGGCCGCCGGGTTCGTGCGAGCCCGCCTGGCCGGCGAAGTCATCGACATCACGCCAGGTCTGACGCTCGACAAGAACAAGAAGCACGACCTGGAACTCGTCGTCGACCGTGCGGTGGTGCGGCCGGGCGAGTCGCGGCGCCTTTTTGACAGCGTGGAACAGGCCCTGCAGCGCGGCAAGGGGCGCTGCATGGTGGCGGTCGCGGGCGAGGCGAACGACCTGCCGTGGCGCGAAAAAACCTTCAGCGAAGCCCGGTATTGCGACACCTGCGAGCGCAGTTTCGCCGAGCTGTCGCCGCTGTCGTTCTCGTTCAACTCGCCGCTGGGCGCGTGCGAAGAGTGCAGCGGCCTGGGCTTTGCCATGCAGGTCGACCCCGCCGCCGTGGTCCCGGACGAGAGCTTGAGCTTGCGCCAGGGCGCGCTGGCACCGTGGAAGGGCGTAGCCGACCTGGGCGGCTGGACTTTCAAGATCCTAGAGGGCGTGTGCCAGGCCAACGGCATCCCGGTCGACGCGCCCTGGTCGGAGCTCACGGAACGGCAGCGCGAGATCGTCCTCTACGGCGTCGAGGGCCGCTACGCGGTCACCTGGTCCGGCGCGAACCACTCGGGCACCTTCAACAGCAAGTACGAGGGCGTGGTCCCGCAGCTGCAGCGGCGCTGGAAAGAGACGAAAAGCCAGGATCAGCGGGACTTTTATCAGGGGTTCTTTGTCCAGGCCGACTGCCCCAGCTGCCACGGTGTCCGGTTGCGGGCCGACATGCGCTCGGTGCGCGTCGCCGACCTGAGCCTGCCCGAGCTGGGGCGCATGCCGATCGGTCGGGCGCGGGCGTGGATCGACGACCTGCCGCTGCAGGGCAACGCCGCGCGGATCGCTGCGGAAGTACAAAAGGAAATTCGCCAACGCCTCAGCTTCTTGGAGCAAGTGGGCCTCAGCTACCTCAGCCTAGACCGCGGCGCGGCCACGCTCTCGGGCGGCGAGGCGCAGCGCATTCGCCTGGCCAGCCAGGTCGGGTCCGAACTCACCGGCGTGCTCTACATCCTGGACGAGCCGTCGATCGGCCTGCACCCGCGCGACTCGCGCCGCTTGGTCGAGACGCTGATCCGCCTGCGCGACCTGGGCAATTCGGTCCTGGTGGTCGAGCACGACGAGGACACGCTGCTCGCGGCGGATTGGCTCGTCGATTTTGGTCCGGGCGCGGGCCGCCTGGGTGGCCATGTCGTCGCCGCCGGCACCCCCGCCGAGGTGATGGCCCATCCGCAATCGGCCACGGGCGGCTACCTGTCGGGCCGGCTGCACATGGACCCGCCCAAGCAGCGCCGCAAACCCAAGTCGTGGGTGCAGATTCACGGCGCCACCAGCCACAACCTCAGCGGCCTGGACGTGGCGATTCCGGCGGGTTGTCTGGTGGCGGTGACGGGCGTGTCGGGCGCGGGCAAGTCGTCGCTCATCCACGACGTGCTGGTGCCCAACCTGCAGGCCGTGCTGGCCAAACCCAGCCAGGCCGCGCAGTTCAAGGGCTGGAAAAACTGCAAGGATCTCCACGGCTACCAGGTGTGGGACAAGCTGATCGAAGTCGACCAGCAGCCCATCGGTCGCACGCCGCGCAGCAACCCCGCTACCTACACCAAGGTCTGGGACCTGGTGCGCGCCGTCTTTGCCGAGCTGCCCGAGAGCAAGGTCGCCGGCTACGGCCCCGGCCGGTTTAGCTTCAACGTCCGCGGCGGCCGCTGCGAGCACTGCCAGGGCGACGGCGTCTTGCAGATCGAAATGCACTTCCTGGCCGACGTGTACGTGCCCTGCGAGGTGTGCCGCGGTCGGCGCTTCAACGACGCCACGCTCGCCGTCACTTACAAGGGCAAGTCGATTGCCGATGTGCTGGAGATGACGGTGGACGAGGCCGCCGAGCTGTTCGCGCAGCAGCCGGCGATCCTAAAGATCCTCAAGACCTTGCAAGAAGTCGGTCTGGGCTACATCTCGGTCGGCCAGTCGGCGACCACCTTGTCCGGCGGCGAGGCCCAACGCATCAAGCTGGGTCGCGAACTGGCGCGGCCGGGGACCGGCAAGACCCTGTACGTGCTGGACGAGCCGACCACGGGCCTCCACTTCGACGACGTCAAGAAGCTGCTGATGGTGCTGCGCAAGCTGGTCGATCGCGGCAACAGCGTGCTCGTCATCGAGCACCACTTGGACGTGATGCAGGCCGCCGACTGGCTCCTGGACTTGGGTCCCGAGGGTGGCGCTGGCGGCGGCCAGTTGGTGGCGACCGGCACCCCCGAAGACGTGATGGGCGTCGCGGGCAGCTACACCGGCCAGGCGCTGCGGGCGCACCGAGCGGCGGGGCACTGAAGTTCGCCTAACCACAAAACCCCAAAAGTCCGTCTACTTGGCGCGCTCAGCCCCCATGATGGTCAGCTTCAGGCCAGGGATGCGCTCGAACTGCTTGCGATTGCGCGTCACCAGCAAGGTCCGCTGAACGATGCACGTGGCACCGATCAGGCAGTCGGCCATGCCGATCTCTTGGCCCGACGCTTTCAAGTCGCGAAAGATCTTGCCGGCAAGCAAGGCCACCTCGACGCTCACCGGCACAACCGGAGTCGCCGCCAAGAGAGTCTCCACCGCCGCCTGTTGGCGCACCGACAGGGCGCCCGCCGTGAGCTCGAAGGCGGTAACGGCCGAAACCGCGACAGCCGCGTGCTCCAGCTCGAAGGCCACGCGCCCAGCAGCCGGTTCGGCGCCACGCAAGAAGTCGATGAGCACGTCGGAATCAAACAGGAACATCCGTCTACCCCCGTTCACCAAGGTGGTCGGCGTCACTGGCGCGCCAGAGAGTCCGGGCAGAGTGACAGCGCGCGGCCAGGTCGTCGGCCTCGCTAGCAGTCAAGAACCCTTGCAGCTTCGCGGCCTTGCTCTGCTTGTCCGCCTGCGCGTCTTCCGAAGTGAGGTAGCGCGCGACCGCCTCGTTGATCAGGTCCGAGAAGCCCTTCTTGCCCCGCCGCGCCGCCAGCTCCAAGAGCCGGCCGCGGTAGTCGTCTTCGAGTTCGATGGTCGTGCGCATGGTTCCTCCGCTGGCCAGAGTACCCCACATGCATATGCATGTCAATGTCACGCACTCCGAGCGCACCGGGCCACCAAGAACAAAAATTCTGTTATTACATTACGTTCCTGGCCAACCCTTGGGCAGCGGCCCGAACAGCTCGCTCATGGTCAGCACTGCGCAGTCAAAGGGCGGCAGCGCCTGCACGTCGCCGTCGCTGAACGAACCGTGGTACAGCCAGTGTTCGCCATGGTTCTGGAACACTTCCAGCGTCCGCTCCTGCGGGTCCGCCAGCCAGTACCACGGCACCCCGGCCTGCAGATACACCTGCGACTTGAGGCCGCGGTCGTAGTGAGCATTGGTCGGCGAAGCGATCTCGCAGATCCAGTCCGGCCGCAGGTCAATCGGCCAGTCGTCGGTGAGCTCGGGCATGCGCTCTTTGCGCCAGCCGGCCAGGTCGGGGCGGACGATGCGGTGCGGGGTCAAGCGGACGTCCGGCTCGGGGAGTATCCACCAACTGCCAGCAAGGTTGGCGTCGCCGTGCCGCAGGGCGAGGTGCACTTCACCTTGGATGTAGCTGTGGCGGCTCCGCGGCGCCGCGCGCAGGTAGGGCCGACCGTCGATCAGCTCGGGCATTTCTTTTTCGGGCAACTGCACGACGTCCTCCCAGGTCAGTCGCCGCTCGCCGTCCATGCTGCACCTCGCCCCCAAGTCTGGGCGGACAGTTTAGCGGCGGGCGTCGCCTGGGAACAGATGCCAGAAGCGTGCCAAGACAAAAGAATGGAATATCAACGGATTCAGACCCGTGAGACCGGAATCCGGCGCGGCCTGATACTGCAACCGAGACGGGTATCAGAGGCGCCGCCCGCTACTTCCGTGTGAGCGTGTACTGGATCGACTTGCAGCCACCGCTGGACATGCTGCCCACCCGGACTCCGGCGGCCAGGTCTGCCGTGCTGATGGCCATGGACACGTTGCCGGTGATGCTGTCGTCGACCGTGAGGTCCGAGTCTTTGACGGAGAACGTGATGCCCTTGGCGATCAGATCGCCCGCCGTGGCCACACAAGACCCAAGGCTAAACGAAGGATTGTAGCTCTCGACCTTTTCCGACGTGCCCACGCTGCCGTCTGGGCAGACCGTGGTAACGATGACGTCGGGCGGGGAGCCGTCCCCATCCCAGTTCTTGCCGTTGTCGTTGCTTTCGATCACGGCGGAGACGGGCCGCACGATCCATTTTGCGCTGGGGTCAAGGACGCATTGGCCCGAGGAATTGCAGATATCGGTCGCGTCGCAGATGGCGCAGATGCCGCCGCCCAAGCCGCAACCCATCGCGGAGTTGCCCGACGTGCATACGCCGCCCGCGCAGCATCCGGCGCAGTTGAGGGGCCCGCAACCGGTGGCGCTGGGGTTGTAGCCGGAGGGACCGGTGGTGGTGCAGGCAAGGAGGAACACAGCAGCAAGGGCGACGAGGAAACGCATGGGCAGGGCTCCTTTTGTGTCTCAGCGCGTGGGCGTGGGCCTACTGGGGAATCGGGGTGAAGCCTGCCTCGCGTTGCGCCTGGACGTCGACTTCCTTGAGAACATTTGGCATTTTACTGATCGCGGCGTTGATTGCGTCATTCGCGGAACCGTTCTCCCCTACCAACGTGGTCTCGATCGGCACGATACAGTTTGCGTTCGGCCAACAACGAACGGCTACGAACGCGTGCCCTGGCGGGAACTCCAGAAAAGCCTGCATGCCCATCGCTTCAAGGGCAGACGCGAAAAGGAGTGTACCGTCGATACAGTTTGCCCCAGAAGACATGAGGGATTCTGCCGGCAGCTTGATGTATTGCGCTCCGCTGAAGAATGAGCCCTTTACGGTTACGTATCCGACCCCATAGGCCTGAACGGCCTTGAAGATCGCGCCTATTTGGTCGGCGGCGCCCTCGTTGATGGCCATGCCCCGCTTCACGGTATAGCTTCGATTCGATCCGTTGCCCGCCGGGTTCCACGCGTGGTGGTAGTACCAGCCCGATACCGGCGCGGACTTAGCCTGTATCCCTTTGCCTAGCGTGTCGAACTTGAACACCCAGTTCCCATCCTCGTCATATACGCCGTATCCAGCGTTGTAGTCGGTGCAAAGTGAACACGTAACCGACACATCCGCGTCGATCAGGTCACCGGCCTCGTAGTAGGTTGACCATTTCTGCTCCTGTCCGGGCCCCAGGGTGAATTTCAGTGCAGGCAAGGAGCCTCCGAACTTCGTCCCCTTGTACTGATACGCGATCATGGATTCAAAGGCGCTATATGCCTTTGCCGCCGTCAAGACGCCTAGCACGTCCTTGTCGCCCGGCGTAATCAAGGTTACTGCCGTTTCCTGCCCATGGACCGTGACGCCGCTGAGCAAGTCCGTATCACCGAGTTTCACATAGTTCACCGGATACAACGACGCACCAACCGCGTCGCTCGCCAGCGTGCTGGCCCCCTCCACGACCCGGACCTGAATCTGGGTGGACAGCGGCGCCGACAGCGCCTTCCAGGCAGGCTTCCAGGTCAGCGGGAAGTCAGACGCCGTCGCGGTCTGCTTGGCCGGGATCTTGAGCGAAGTCAACGCAATCTCGGAGTAGCCCTTGATCTCCACCTCGACCGTGTAGTTGTGGCTGACCGAGTCCGAGTTCGTCACGCTCGCTTCAAGTAGCCTGAAGTCGCCAATCCCCTGCAAGTTCTTGCCGTAGAGGTGCGCAAGCCACCCAGGGACCACCTTTGCGCCACCAATATCAAGCAATCCCATCGGCTTGACGACCAACGTCGGTGCCGTAGACCCAGGCGTGACACAAATGCCCGCTTGGCACACCTTCGTTCCGGTGCACACACACTGGCCGCCACAACCATCGTCGCCACACGTCCCCGCCGGACAACTGGGCGCACAGCCCCCCTTGCAGTCTGCAGCGCAGTTTGCCGCCGTCTCGCCGGCTTCGCACTGACCATTGCCGCACTTGGGTCCGCCGCTAGCTCCACCGTTGCACAGCGCGCAGGTTGAACCCGCACAGGTCTTGCCGCCCTTGCCGTCGCCTGCAGCATTGCAGCAATCGCCAAACTGCGCACATTGGTCGTCGCAATAGCAGGCGTTGCTGCCGCCGCCCCCGCAATTCGTGTCGCAAAAGTGCGCCGTGGGCGGGGCCTGACAGTCTGCGGCACAATTCGTTGGCGTTTCGCCAGTTTCGCACGTGCCGTTGCCACACTGCGAGGCCGGCGCGGGCGCCGTGCACTGCCCCGCGGTGCAGACCGGCTTGTCCCAAGCGCAAGCCCCGCACACCCCGCCGCACCCGTCGTCACCGCACTCCTTGCCGGTACACTGAGGCACACAAGCAGCCTTGCAGGTTCCTTGCTGGCAAACTGGTGCGGCAGCAGGGCACGCCCCGCACACCCCGCCGCAGCCGTTGTCGCCACATTCCTTGCCGTCACACTGGGGCACGCAAGTATTGCCGCCACCGGGCGGGATCACGTAGCCACCACCCCCAGAACCGCCGGTCGACGTGCAAGACACGGCCATGGCTAGACCAAGGAGGAGGCCCCAAAATGCAGCCAGGTTAGTGAGTTTCCGTTCGAAGAGGGTCATGGGTCGCCTCGCTTCAGCGCCGACGTTCGAGCGTTCGGGAATCCGAGAATCCCAACGAATTAATTGTTGTCAATGTGTGTATGATTTCATCGGTTTTCATCACGATCGTGCGGGTGTCTCGTGGCGCCCTATGACGCGCCGCAGCCAACTTGACCTCGCCTATCGCCTCTGGCTCCAGGAGCTCGGCGGTAATCTCGCAAGGGTGCGAGTACAGCGTGCCTGGACCCAAGCGCAAGCGGCCGACAAGTGCGGCGTCGACATCAAGCAATATCAGGACTTCGAACATGGTTGCCGCGCCCTCACTACCCGAACCCTGTTCGGACTGGCGTCGGCCTTTGGCGTACAAGTGACCGATTTATTGATCAATAAGGGTCAGGTACCAGGAGATCCTGCCTTGGCTGACCCGTTGTCGGAACTGTCCGCCGCGGGCTGGCAGGCCACACCAGCTATTGGCCGCCGCAAACCGGCTCGGAGCCTGCCTATTTTCGACTTGCGCACATGTACCGCTTCGCCCGGAGCGAGTGACGCGCCCGTGGTCTCGGCCTGGGCGGCGCCACCACCGGGCCAGTCGGCGAGCGACGGGCAGTTCTTGACACAAATGGGCGGCCCGTCTAGGGAACCGCGCATCGCCAACGGTGCTTGGTGCCTGTTCCGCCAACCTGTAGCCCCCCCGTTGCTGGGCAAAATCGTCCTGTTGCGCAACCCAGTTGACGCCGACGATGGGGGGCAATGGCTGTGCAGAAAGGTGGGCGGCATGAGCCTGCAGTCTCCCGGCCTGGAGGTCCGCCTCGACTCCCTGAATCCCGACTACTCCCCGCAGACCGTGGTCGTGAGCGACGAGCGCGACTTGTCCTACGCACCCCACCTGATTCGCACCTGTACGGCCTTTCTGACCCGTTCTGCAACTGGCGAGAATCAGGCGGGGACCCCGGTCCGGGCCCGAAGAATTGCCAGAGTTTTCGATCCGATTCGGACGGAATTGGTATCAGTGCTGGGCGAGTGGCTGCGTGTCGTGGCCGTTGCGGTAGGCACGCCTTCAACCCGCACTTAGGCTCTGCAGCGGATTCTCCACCCGCACCCCGTCGAACACCGCGCCCGCCTGCAAGTCCTCGCTCCACACCATCGCGCACCCCGCGGCCGCCGCCGATCGCAGCACCAGCGCGTCCCCAAACGACACCTGCCGCAGCCGCTGCAGGTCGATCGCCTCCAGGATCAGCGCCACGGTCACCGGCACCACCTCCAGCGTGCTCAGCAGCTCGACCTGCCGCCGCGCCACCGCCGGCTCGATGCCCAGCTTGCGGGTAGCAACCACATAGAACTCCTGCAGGACCTGGGTCGACAGCACTGCCGAACGATCGCGCAGCGCTGCCGTCACCAGCTGTCGCGCCCGCTCGCCGCGCGGACCCGCCGCGCGGACCCGCCGCCAAATCTACTGCGTAGACCAGCACATTGGTGTCCAGGAACACCGGCTTCACGAGCGCCGCCCGTCGTAGGCGTCGGCCCGCCGAAAGCGCTCGCCGCTGTGGCCTTGACCAAGGATAGCCAACTGTTCGAACTCGCTAGCGATCTCGGCACCTGTGTTCATGCCAGCCAGGCGCTCCAAGTGCTCGCGCATCAAGTCGTTCAGGCTGCGACCTTGGCGGCTGGCGGCCAGACGGGCGCGGCGGACCACCTCGTCGTCGGCGCTGAGGGTCAGGTTCATGGGGGCCTGCGGCGAATCACACGGGATCCGTGTCCACAGGTTACGTGTCCTACAGCGGGTCGTCAACATCCCATGCACCTGCGCCGCGCCCCGGCGGACGTCTCCCGGGAGTCATGCCAGAAGCGTGCCAAGACAAAGCTACCGAATCTCAACAGGTTGCCACCCGTGAGACCGGTATCAGGTGCGCTTGATACTGGGACTGAGAACGCGACTTAGAAAAGGTCGCTGATCGAGTCGCCGTCGTGGATGCGGCGGATCGCTTTGGCAAACAACGGCGCGACGCTGAGCGTGGTGATGCGGTCGCTTTTCTTGTCGCGCAGCGGGATGGTGTCGGTGACGATGACTTGGCTGATCGACGAACCGTTGATGCGCTCGATGGCGGGCCCGCACAAGACACCGTGGGTGGCGACGACGCGCACCGACAAGGCCCCGCGCGACATGAGGAAGTTGGTGGCCTCGATGATGGTGCCGCCGGTCGAGATCTCGTCGTCGACGATGATGGCGTGCTTGCCCGACACTTCGCCGATGAGGTTGGTCGCTACGGCGCGGTCGTCGTTGCCGTAGCGGCGCTTGTCGACCACGGCCACCGGAAGATGCAGGATGTTCGCGAACCGGCCGATATCCTTGGCCTCGCCCACGTCGCCCGCCACCAGCACGCAGTCGCTGAGATCCCAGGTCTGCATGTGGTCGCACAGCACCGGCGCGCCCATCAATTGGTCGACCGGGATGCGGAAAAAGCCTTGGATCTGCGGCGAGTGCAGGTCCATGGTGAGCACGCGGTCGGCGCCGGCGGTCTGCAGCAGGTCGGCGATCAGGCGCGCGGTGATCGAGATGCGCGGCTGGTCCTTCTTGTCCGAGCGGGAGTACGGCAGATACGGCAGCACCACCGTCACCCGCGCCGCCGAGGCGCCCTTGAGCGCGTCGATGGCGATCATCGTCTCGACCAGCGCCTCGTTGACGGGCGGCGCCGAGGTCTGCACGTAGAACACGTCGCACTCGCGCACGTTCTCCGAGATCTTGACCATCAAGTTCTCGTTGGCAAAGCGAATCGTCTCGCTTTTCGACAGCGGCAGGTCCAGGTGCTTGCAGATGTCGCGGGCGAGCTGGGGGTGGCTAGTGCCAGCAAAAAGCTTGAGGCGAGAGTTCATCGGCGTCTCCAGGCGAGCGGGCAAGCGCCCTATTCGATGTAGTTTTGCCGCAGATCGGCCAAGCCCTCGACCATGTCCGGACTGGGGTGCGCCAAGGTAGCGCGGTCGCGGTAGGTGTTGAGCTTGAGGCGCAGCGCGTTCAGCTTGATGAAACCGTCGGCGTCGGCCTGGTTGTAGACCTTGTCCGCTTCGAACGTGCTGTACTCGGGATTGTACAGCGAATTGCGGGCCTTGCGACCCGTGACGGTGACGTTGCCCTTGTAGAGCTGCAGCCGCGCGACGCCGGTTACGCCCTTTTGCAGGTTCTGCATGAAGCCGAGGAGCTGCTTCATCTCGGGGCTGAACCAGTAGCCGTTGTAGATCAGGCGGGTGAACTGCGGCACCAGGCCGTCGCGCAGGCTCATCACCTCGCGGTCCAGCACCAGTGACTCGACCGCGCGGTGGGCGTGGTAGAGCAGCGTGCCGCCTGGGGTCTCGTACACGCCGCGCGACTTGATGCCCACGTAGCGGTTCTCGACGATGTCGACCCGGCCGCAGCCGTGCTTGCCGCCCAGGGCGTTGGCCTTTTCGAGCAGCGCCACCGGCCCCAGCGAGACGCCGTTGATCGACACCGGGATGCCGTCCTCGAAGGCGATCTCCACGTCTTCGGCCTCGTCCGGCGCCAGCTTGGGATCCACGGAGAGGCGGAACATGTCCGCCGGCGGCGCGCGCCACGGATCCTCCAGGATGCCACCCTCAAAGCTGATGTGCAGCAGGTTGCGGTCGGTCGAGTAAGGCTTCTCGCTGGTCGCGGTGACCGGAATCCCGTGTTCTTTGCAGTAGTTGATAAGATCAGTGCGGCTCTTGTACGGCCAGGTGCGCCACGGCGCGATCACCTGGATGGACGGCTCGAGCGCGTAGGCGCCCAACTCGAAGCGCACCTGGTCGTTGCCCTTGCCGGTGGAACCGTGCGAGATGGCAAACGCTTTCTCTTGCACGGCCACTTCGACCAGCGCCTTGGCGATCGGCGGCCGCGCCAGCGAGGTGCCCAGCAGGTAGTAGCCCTCGTAGACCGCGTTGGCCTGGATGGCCGGGAAAACGTAGTCCCGAACAAAGGTTTCGCGCAAATCCACGACCGACAGGCCGATGGCGCCCGACTTCACCGCCTTGTCGTGCAGCCCGTCGAGTTCCTCGCCCTGGCCGACGTCGGCGGTCATGCAGTAGACATCGTAGCCCTGGTTGTACTTGAGCCAGTGCAGCATTACCGACGTGTCCAGACCACCCGAATAGGCCAGGACGACTTTCTTGCGTTCGCTCATTGCTCCGTCTCGCGGGGCCCGCAGGGGCCGAATCTCTTTGCAGTGGATAGACTTAGCGCATTGCCTGTGCCGGCAGGATGGGTGCGGCCGGCGCCGAAGTGTCCGATGCCTGGGGCCACCGCGTCAAGGCGCGCGCGCCACCTGCTCGCCCCAACACCACACCTTGTTGGGTAGGGTCTCTAGTAATTCAGAGGGCTTGGCCAGATATCCGGCCAGGGCCCCGGTGACCCCATCGCCCAGCCGCGGCAACGCCACCACGTGCGCGGGCGCCCCCACCGCCAGCGTACCCAAGCCGGCCAGCTGCGGGTCGAATTGGCTCAGCCACTGGCCGGGAATGGCGGTGGCGCGGCATAGCGCCTCGGCGGCGGTCGAGTCCGCAAACCCTTGATGAACCTGAACAAACGCGGCCATCGCGTCCAAGAGGGACAACCGCGGGCCGGCGCCGACATCGCTTGCCAACACCCAGTTCACACCGGCCGCGCGCAGCCGCTCGAGCGGCATCCGCCCCGAGCCAAGCGCCACATTGCTAGTCGGGCAGTGGGCGATCCGCGTGCCCGTCGCCGCCAGCCGCGCCAACTCGCGATCAGACAGGTGGATTCCGTGGGCCAGCACCGAACGCGGCCCCAGCAGCCCGGCGCGATCGTAGACGTCCAGGTAGTCGACCGCGTGCGGGAACAACTGGCCGACCCAGGCGACTTCGTCCACGTTTTCACTGATATGCGACTGAATGGGCGCCTTCAGCCGCGCCGCCACCGCGCCGCACGCCGCAAGGCCCGCCTCGCTCAGGTTGGGCGCAAACCGCGGCGTCACCGCAAACCCGACCGGTCCGTGGGCCTCTAGGTCCGCCAACAGCTGGGTCGCCGGCCGGAGCAGCGCCTCTGGAGCGTTGACCTCCATGAGCGCCGGCCCCTCCAGCCAGCCCGGCGGCGCCACCTGGGCAAACGCGCGACTGGCTTGGGCAAACGGCGCGCCAAAGAACAGGCCGGCACAGGTCCCCGCCCGCTGCGCAGCCGCCATGAACTCGCGAGCGCGCCGCAGCGCCACGTCCTCGCTCGCAAACTCTGCTTCGGCCGGCCAGATCGACTCGCGCAACCAGGGCAGCAGCGCGCCGGCAAAGCGACCCCGCACGTGGGCCTGCGGCCAGTGGATGTGCAGATCGACAAAGCCCGGCACGAGCAGCGGCTCTCTGGGCAGCGGATCACCAGAGAGTTCTTGAATTTCAGAGATTCGCCCATCGCACCAAACGATGCGCGCGCGGTGCAGATAGCCGACTTCGCCATCCACTTTGGGAAGCAGGGCCGCGCCGGTGATCGCGCCAGCGGCGGTCGTCTTTGGCGGGCGTACGCCTATTTCGAACCTCGTTTTGCTTTGCCTTTGGCCGGCTTTGCGGCTTTGACCGGCTTGACGGACTTGGCCGGTTTGGCGCCCTTGCCCTTGATGCCCTTGGTCGGCTCGGGCGGCGGGGGCGGCTCTTCGACCTTGGGGGGCGGTGCCGGCAGATCGGCCTCGACCTGATCGGCCAGCGACGGCCGGGCGTGGGTGCCGGGATCCAGAGCCATCTTGAGCTGATGCCGCACCTCGGCGCGGCGCTTCTCGACAAAGAGCTTCAGGTCCGCCTCTGCCGCTAACCACGCCGGCGGCGGTGGCAGGCCCGCCAAGCGGCGCGCTTCGCTGATGCGGTTCAGCTGGTAGGCCACATCGGCCTGGCCCTTGCGCGCGGCGTCAAAGCTGGGACGGACCTTCAGGGTTTTATCAAACCATTCTCCAGCCTTTTGCACCTGTCCGTCGCGCAGCGCGACCTCGCCGGCCAGCCAGAGCAGCACCGCCCCTGGCGGCTCGGCGCCCACCGCAGGCTTGGCCGGCAGCGCAGCCGCCACCAACTGGCGCGCCAGCAACAAGTCGCTGTCCAGCAGGGCGCGGGCGATGGCGCGCTCGGGCGTCTCGCTGAACCGCTTGAAATCCACCACTTCGCCGTCGCTGCCCAACGTGCGCAGCGCGCGCGCCACCGTCGCCATGGCCATCAAGGCGGCTTGGTGGGTGGGCTCCAGGCCCACGGCCTGCTGCAGCGCCGCCTGGCAGCCCAGCAGATCGCCGGTACCCAGCCGCGCCATCGCCAGCCGGTAGGCACGGTCGGCCGTCGGCTCGGTCTGCAGCGCCAGCTCGAACCAGACCGCCGCGTCCGCGTAGCGTTTTTCGCCAAACAGGGCTTTGCCCTCGGCATCCATCTGGCCCGCGCTCAGCTCGCCGCTTTGGGCCGCCGCCCGGACTTGCTGGCAGCGCTCGCCCAGCCACTTGCCCAGGTCCGAGCCCTTGTGGCGCGCCTCGCCCGCCGCGCACGTCGCTTCGGCCGCCGGCCACTGACCCAATTGGACCTGACACAACAGCTGGCCCTTCAGGGCCTTGGCCCGCTCCGGGTCATCGGAAAGCAGCTTTTGATACTGCGGCAAGGCTTCTGTGCAGCGGTCCTCGGCCCGCAGCACGTCGGCCAGCGCTTGCCGCGATTCGGCCTGAGCCGGCTCGATGCGCAGCGCCGCCTCGAATTGCTCGCGCGCGTCGCGGAGTTGCCCGTGGAGCGCGTAGAGGACCCCCAGTTCGTGGTGGGCGCGGGCGTCGTCGGGATGGACGGCCAGGTGGTCCAGCAACAGCTTGGCCGCCTTGGCAAAGTCGCCGCTCTTGCGGGCCTGCTGGGCTTGGGCAATCGGGTCGCTGCCCGCGTCGGCCGCCGCCGGCTGCGCCAGCAGGGTCAGCGCCGCTGCCAACACCGCCGCCTGCCACGTCCGCCGCTGCCTTGGTGTGTTCCGCGCGCCCATCATGGCCTCGCAAGTTACTGAAACAACTTAGATCTGTTCGGGCGAGCCGATGTGCCCGAGCACCGCCGACGCCGCCACCACCAGCGGGCTGGCCAGGTACACCTTACCCGGTCCAGAGCGGCCTGGAAAGTTGCGGTTGATCGCCGAAATCGTCACATGGTCCGCCGTCTTGCTCACGCCCGGCCCGGCGTTGATGCAAGCACCGCAGCTCGGGTCGATGACCTGCGCGCCGGCCTGCGCGAAGATCTGCGGATAGCCCTGCGACACCGCATATTGCTTGATCTTCTGGCTGCCGTACTGGATGAACAGCTCGACGCCCGGCGCGACCTTCTTGCCTTTGTCCAGGGCCTGGCGCAGCACAGCGGCGTACATGTCCATGTCGGCCATCTTGCCACCGGTACACGAACCGCCGTAGGCCAGGTTGATCGCCACCGGCTGGGCGCCCAGCTCGGGCAGCGGCACGCCGTTGCGCGGGTCCCCCGGGGTGGCCACCATGTAGTCCAGCGCGTCCAGGTCGATCTCGAAGCTGGCCAGGTACTGCGCGCCCGGATCCGAGCGGTACAGCCGCGACCGCAGCGCTTCGGGGTCCAGTCCGGGCCGAATCTTGGCGAGCCACTGCAGCGTCACCTCGTCCGCCTCGATAATCCCAGTCGTCGCGCCGGCTTCCACGGCCATGTTGGTCAAGGTCGCCCGCTCGTCCATGGTCAGCGCCTGCACGCCCGGCCCACAGAATTCCAGCACCTTGCCAATGGCCTTGCCGTCGCGGATGAACGGCGTCGCCATGATGCGCAAGATGATGTCCTTGGCCGCCACCCCGGACTTGGGGGTCCCGGTCACGTGGAAGCGCACGGTCTCGGGCACCGTGACACGAATATCCTTGGTGTACCAGGTGTTGGCCATGTCCGTTGAGCCGACACCAAAGGCAAAGGTGCCGATCGCACCCGCCGTGCAGGTGTGCGAGTCGGTGCCGACCACGATGTCGCCCGGCAGCGCCAGATCTTCCAGCACCGCGTTGTGGCAGATGGCCTCGGAGCCCGAGCCGTCGGCGTTCTCGTCGTACAGGCGGATGCCCTGCTCGCCGCAGAATTGCCGTTGAATGATCCCAAGTTGCGCGGCCACTGGCTCCAGACCCATCGCCTTGTGTTTCTCGCTCATCACTTTGGACAAGAAGGTCAGGTGATCGCGAAAAGCGTAGACGCTGCCCACGTCTTTGACCTTGGCGTCTTGCCCCAGTGCAGCCTTGAAGCTGGCCTGAGCCATGGCGGTGGTGTAGTCGTGGCTGAAGCGCACGTCGCTGCGCACAAAGACGGCCTGCCCGGGTTTCACCGCCGGCACGCCGACTTGCCCGGTGCTGGCGTCGACAATCGTCCCCGCCGCGATGACCTTTTCCACCACCGTCATCGGCCGCGCCAGGGTGGTGGGCGCCGGGGGCTTGATGGCGCCGCTCAAGCGCGCTCCGTTATAGTTGAACAGGCCGCCGCGCCGCACGATCTCGGCCGCCACCGGGTCCAGGCCGGCGGTGAACTCGTCCACGGGGATGGCCTCGCCGGCTTGGATGCGCGGGATCAGGCCAAAGTCCAAGCTATTGTAAAGGCCGATGTTCTGGCTGTTCTGGCCGTAGATCTTCTCGATCGTTTGGGCGATGACCAAGCGGACCCCGGCGGCCTGCTCGCTGTACGGCGCGGTCTCGCGCGAGCTGCCGCAGCCCTTGCTTTTGCCGCTGACGATCACAGCGAAGTTGCCGTTCTTGATGCTGTTCTTCTCGATGACGCCGCCGCGCAGGCCCACCAGCGAGTAGTCGCCCAGCGTCTCGTCAAAGTAGAAGCACACCCAGCCGGGGGTGATCTCGTCGGTCGAGATGTTGTCGACCAGCTTCTCGGTGGGGTCCCAGGGCAAGTCTTCGCCGGCCAACTGGCGGCGAACGAGCTCCAAATCCTCGTACAAGAACAGAATTCGGCCGGTGAACCGGACCGCGGGCCGGCCGTCGGCCAGGGTGACGTGCTGCAGGTGGGGATCGTGGGCGGGTGCAGTCATGGCGCTCTGCGGCCGGACGTCGATTCCGGCGGGCGGCGGTACGATAGAGGAGAAGCGGCGGGTTTTCTAGGGGGTCACTGCCCAAGGAATGGCTACGTCTTGCGCGGCAAGAACAGCCGCCCCAGCGCCAGCTCCACGCCGTCGAACGGCGGCAGCTTCACCACCTCGTCGTCGCCAAAACAGCCGTGGATGCGCCAGCTGCCCCGGTCCAGCTCCAGCACCTCCACCAGCCGCTCGCTGGGATCCACCAGCCAAAACCAAGGGATCCCCGACAACGCGTAGAGCTGCGCCTTGGTGCTGCGGTCGTAGCGGGCCGTCCCCGGCGACAGCACCTCGCACACCCAGTCCGGCCGCACGTCCAGCGGCCAGTCGTCTGGAAGCTCGGGCAGGCGCTCCTTCTTCCAGCCCGCCAGGTCCGGGCCGACGATCGCGTGCGGGTTCAGGCGGATACAGGGCTCGACGCTGATCCACCAGCCGCTCTGCCCCAGACTGGGGTCGTCGGCGGGGCCCACATGCCGCGCCAGTTGCGTGACGATTCGGCCCTGTGTTCCGCGTGGAGTGGCGCGCGCAAAGGGCTGACCACTAATGATTTCAGGCTGCTCCGTCTCGGGCAGGTGCACGATGTCCTCCCAGGTCCACATCTTGCCCATGCCGTGCCTCTCCCGCCGCCGCAGCGACCTGGCCAGCATAGGGGCGCCAAGGGGCGCGCGCAAGCACGGAGCAAGGTGCGTGCCAAGGGTGAACCTAGGAACATTCTGTAGTTGCGTGACCTGATACCGGTATCAGGTGAGACCGATACCGGTATCGATACCGCCCAGTTGGGCCGCTTGCCCGCGCCCAGCCCGCCGCGCATACTTGAGAGTGGCCCAGCCCGGCCGGCGGGTCCGCGCGAGGGAATCATGCCGCAGCCAGCCAAGAACTCTGCTCAAGTACAGCACTTTACCTGGGCCGACTACCAAGGCTGGCACGACGGCCAGCGCTGGGAGCTGGTCGACGGCGAGGCTCGCGCCATGAGCCCGGCGCCAGGGGTCGAGCACCAAGAGATCGTGCTCGAAATCGCCAGTCAGGCCAAGCAGTTTCTAGCCGACAAGCCCTGCCGCGCCTTTGTGGCGCCGCTGGACGTGCGGCTGCCCCGGCACGCCGAGGCCGACGAGCAGGTCGACACCGTGGTGCAGCCCGATGTGCTGGTGGTCTGCGATCCTAGCAAGCTCGACGAGCGCGGCGTGCGCGGGGCTCCAGACTGGGTGGTCGAAGTCATCAGTCCCAGCTCGGCCGGCCACGACCAGGTCAAGAAGCGCCGCGTCTACGAGCGCGCGGGGGTGCGCGAATTCTGGCTGGTGCATCCGCTCGACCGGGTGGTGACCATCTACCGCCACGACGGCCAAGCCTATGGTCGGCCGGACGTCCAAGAATTCGAAGGCACGAGCGAGGTTGCGGTGCTGCCGGGCTTGCTCATCGACTGGGCGCGGGTGGTGCGCTGGCTGCCGGCGCGGGCCGAGCCGAACTTGGGGCCGGAGGAGCGGCTTTAGGGGTAGGCCTTTACGTACACCGTTTGCACGGACCGTAAATCGGATTGCCAATCCATGCAGGTAGCGCCCGCGAAGGCTGTGGTGGTCAAGGCCCGCCACCTACAAAACACCCTGAACTGGCACGCGATCCAGCGGATGGGCTAGCTGAGCCGCCCCGCCACCCACTCGGCCACCTGCGTCGTGGTCAGCGCCCCGCCCAGGTCCGGCGTGCATGCCTTGTCGATCACGCTTTGCGCACAGGCCGTTTCGATCGCCGCCGCCGCCGCGTGCTGGCCTTGATCGTGCAGCAGCATCCCCAGCGACAGGATCGCCGCCAGCGGGTTGGCCTTGCCCGTGCCCACGATGTCCGGCGCCGAGCCGTGCACGGGCTCGTACAGCGCCACCCTGCCCGGATGCGTCGACGCCGACGGCGCCAGACCCAGACCGCCGACCAGCGCCGCCGCCAGATCGCTCAGGATGTCGCCGATCATGTTGTCGCCCACCACCACGTCGAACTCGTGCGGGTGGGTGACCATGCGCATCGCCGCCACGTCGGCGTACAGGGTCGTAGCCTGCACATCCGGGAACTCTTTGGCCATTTCCTTCAGTGCCAGCCGCCACAAGCCGTGCGCCGCCTCGATGGCGTTGGCCTTGTCGCACAGCACCAACTTGTTGCGTCGGGTCCGCGCCAGCTCGAAGGCGTAGCGCAGCAGGCGATCGCAACCAGGCCGCGTCGACAGCATCACCGACTGCGCCACCTCGTCGGGCATCCCCGCCTTGAAGCGGCCGCCGATGCCCACGTACACGCTCTCGGTGTTTTCGCGGACGATCGCCATGTCCACGCCGCCGGCCTGGACGCCCTTGAGCGGACACAGCCGCTCGTCGACCAATTTGACCGGCCGCAAGTTCACGTACAGGTCCAGACGTTGCCGCAGCCCCAACAAGATGTCTTTGGCGTGAATGTTGCTGGGCACGCGCGGATCGCCAAAGGCGCCCAGCAGGATGCAGTCGAAGTCGTCGCGCAGGCTGGCGAATTCCTTGTCGGGCATCGTCTCGCCAGTGCGCAGGTAGCGCTCGGCGCCCAGGTCGAACAACTGGGTGGTGTAGTGGAAGCCGAACTGCTGGCTGGCTTTCTCCAGCACCGTTACAGCAGCGTCGATCACCTCGGGGCCGATGCCGTCGCCCGGCAAAAGCGCAATGCGAATCATAGTTCCTCTTGGATTCTTGACTAGTTGATGTAGTAGGTGAAGCCGATGCCGCCGCCAAAGTCGCCGCGGGTCAGGGCGAACTCGTAGCTGTTGCGGTTGCCGGTGAGCGGATTGCCGTTGGTCCCATTGATGGCCAAAGTCGGGCCGACTGCGCCGGCAATGGCGAAGTTGGGACTGAAGAAATACTCCACGCGAATCGGCAGTTCAAAGCCCAAGCCAAAGCGGGCTGGACCGGCGACCCCCACGGTGTTGGTGCGGGCGACCGCCGTGACCGCGCGCACGCCGACCGCCAGGTTCACCGACGGCGCGCGCGCCACGTTCCACAGCGCACCGAGCGACAGAAAGCCTCCGTATTCGTTCGGTTCGCCCGAGGGGCTGCGCATGTCAAAGCCAAGCACGGCCTCCAGGCCTACCGCGCCGACGTACCAGCGGCCCGAGAGCCCGGCGGCGCGCACATCAGGCAGTGCGTGGCTCAGCAGATTGCCGCTGCCGTCGTCGATGGGGAAGAATTGCCGCGCCCCCAGGCCCAAGAGCGTCTCTTCAAAGCCCACGCCGACCTTGCCGTCGACGTTGTGGGCGTGCGCCAGCGCCGGCACCCACAGCGCCAGCACCGCCGCAGTCGCCGCGACGACTCGTGGCCAGCGGCCCATCACGCTGCACTCCGGCGGACCACGGTGCGCGTGCCGGGGCCGCCAGTCAGCGCCGCCCCGATGGCCCCTTCGTCCTTGTAGCCGACGATGCTGACCTGGCGCGCGCCCTTCTTCAAGATCGCCGCCACCTCTTCCAGCTTGGCCACCATGCCGCCCGTGACGGTGCCGTTGGCGATCAAACCCGCGATATCGCTGTCTTTCAATTCCGGCAAGTGCGTACTGGGGTCGTCGAGCTGACCGTAGACGCCGCTCACCCCCGTCACCAGCACCACGTCGTCGATGCCCAGCGCCGGCACAAGCGCCGTGACCAGCGAGTCCGCATTCAGGTTGAGCAATTGCCCACTGGCATCCGCGACCAGCGACGACAGCAGCGGCACCAGCCCCGCCTGCCACAACCCCTGGATGACCGCCGGGTTGGTCGAGGCCACATCGGCCACCAGGCCGTAGTCCACCGGCTCGGCTTCGCCGGCGACGACCTTGGGCGGCCGTTTCTTGCCCACCACCAGGCCTGCCGCAGCCGCCGGCAGGTTGACGGCGCGCAGCCCCACCGCCAGGGCCGCGCTCAGCAAGTCCACGCTCACTTCGCCGCACATGGCCAGCGCCACCGCCCGCAGCATCGCCGCATCGGTCACGCGCCGGCCGCCCTTGAACACGGACTGCACGCCAAGCGCCTGCCCCATCGCGGTAATTTGCGGACCTGCGCCGTGCACCAGGCACAGTTGCGCCCCGGCATCGACCGCGGCCTTGCAGTCACGTGCCAAGCGCAGCCGGTCGGCAGGGTCCTTGAGCGTCTCGCCGCCCACCTTGACCAGCACCTTTCGGCCCTGGAGTTGCGTTTGCATCGCTTGCTCCCGCGGCTACGGCCACTGACTCGGCGCCAGCAAGCCCGTGTACTCGTCCACGCCCAGCATCAGGTTCATCGACTGGATGGCCTGGCCAGCGCCGCCCTTGACAAGGTTGTCGATGGCCGAGTGCGCCACGATCGTCCGGAAGCCCTCGCGAACCTCTTTACCCACCGTAACGGCCACTTCGGCAAACATCGAGCCCGCCACCGCGTTGACTTCGGGCAGCCGGTCGCGCAGCACGCGCACCAACTTGTCGCCCTGGAAGTAGCGCGCCGGCAGGCGAGCCAGATCGGCAGTGTCCACACCCGCCCCCACTTCGAAGTAGCAGGTGGTCAGGATTCCGCGCACCAGCGGCGCCGACACCGGCACGAAGTCGAGCGTCAGCTCGCGCGCGCCGGCCAAGCGCAGGTTCTGCTCGATCTCGGGAACGTGTTGGTGTGTCAGGGGCTTGTAGGCCCGCAGCGTCTGGGCGCGCAGGGGGTGATGCGTCCCAAGCGCCGGGTTGGCACCCGAACCCGACGAACCGGTCATCGCCGTCACTTGCACGCGGCCCTGGAGCAAGCCCGCATCGGCAAATGGCAAAAGCGCCAGCGTGATCGCCGTAGCAAAGCAGCCCGGCGAGGCGACGTGCCGAGCAGCAGCGATGGCCTCGCGGTTCACCTCGGGCAGGCCGTAGACAAAGCTGCCCAGCCGCTCGGGCAGGGGATGCACCGCCTCGTAATACTTGGCGTATTCATCCTTGTCCAGCAGCCGATAGTCGCCCGACAGGTCGATGACCGCTTTGCCCGCGTCGACGAATTCGGCCACGACCACCGCCGACACCTTGTGCGGCAGCCCCACAAAGATCAGGTCGGCGTGCGGCGCCAGTTCCGCGGGGCTCAGATCTTCGATGACCAGGTCGGTGAGCCCGGCAAACGACAGATGCACTTGGTCCAACCGCTTGCCGATGTTGTCTTTGGCCACCAGCTTGGTGACTTGGACGGCCGGGTGTACCAGCAGGTGGCGCAGCAGTTCGGCGCCGCCATAGCCGGTGGCACCCACCACGGCGACTCGGCAGGGGGAGGGAAGCGGAGGATGGGCGGACATGAAAGGCCTCTATGGTTCACTCTGGTTGGAGTGGGACTGCGGCGCGCGCCGGGCTCAGAGGCGGGCCAGGGCTGCGGTCGCCGCTTTGTGACCTGGCTGGATCGCCAGGGCTTCTTCGAAGCAGGCGCGCGCCTGATCGAATTGGTTGCGAGCCAGGCGGCACTGACCCATGCCTACGTGCGCGTCGGCGCGGCTCGCGGGGCTGTGGTCCGAGCCGCTGTGGCGGGCGACGGCGTCAAACAGCCGCATGGCGCGGTCGACTTCGCCCAAGCCCAGGCACACACGGGCACTGCCCAAGGTCGCCACATCGTTGGCAGGTGCCGCCTCCAGGGCCCGCTTGAAGCGGTCGCGCGCGCCTTGCAGATCGCCGCGCTTCTCGCGCAGCAACGCCGAACTGGCCAGGAACTGAGTCTGCCGGGCTTTTTCCGCCCGGAAGTGATCGGCCAAGAAGTCGTAGATGCGCTCGGCGAGCTCGGTCGCGCCCGCCGACGCCAGCGACGGCGCCAGCCGTTCGGCGGTCTCCACGTCGTCGCCGCACAGATCCCACGCACGCTCAAGGCTTTGCACGGCCTCAGCGGGCTGACCGATCAGCAGCTGCGTCTCGCCCAGCTCGGTGAGCAGTCCGACGAGCTCGCGGCCACGGCCGATCTGCAGGGTCGAGCGGCCGGCGTTGTCGTCGGCTTGGGCCAGCCACTGCTTCAGGCTTTCGGCCAGCGCTTCGTACGAGTTGCGGCTGCGGTACTGGTCGCACAGCCGCCGACGGGCGTCGGTGCGCTTGGGATCCAGCGTCAAGATGCGCTGCAGCTCGCGAATGCCGCGCGCCGGGTTGTCCAGCTTGTCCAGGTACAGGTCGGCGAGCTCCACGTGCAACACCAGCAGTTGCTGCGGGTCGTCGGTCTCTTTGATGGCCGCCTCGATGCCGGCGGCCGCGTCGGCAGCACTGCCGGTGTGGGCCAGCAGCAACGCCTTGATTTGCCGCAGGTTCAGATCGCGCGGCGCCAGCAATTCCAGCTCGTTGACCGCCTGCTGAGCGCGCCCGACATCGCCCAGCTCGGTAAGCGCCACCCGGGCCATCTGCGCCAGCAGCGTCACTTTGGCCTCTTTGCGGGACTCGCTGACCAGCCGCTGTTGCGCGCCCCCTAGCCAGGCGTGCCACACGCGGCCCTGCTCGGCCGTGCGAAGGAGCTCGTCCAACACCGCGGTATTGCTGGGGTCATCCTGGACGGCCCACTCCAAGGCCGCGCAAGCCTCGGGCATTTCGCCCAAGTCGCGCCGCAACTGTGCCAGCTTGCGGAGCGCCCGCACCCGCGCCGGACCGGCCGGTAGGTGCTCGCCGCGCTGAGTCAGCAACGCCGCCATCTGCCTTGGCTTTTGCGCCAGATGCCGCTCGAACCAAACGAAGGGCTCGTCCAGGCTTGGATCGGCCACAAACGCCTGCTGGTACAGATCCTCGACTTCGTGGTCGCGGTGGCCCGAACGCTGGAACAGCCGCGCCGCTTCGCTGAGGAGCTCGGCCTTGACGTGACCCGCCTCGTGCGCATGCGCCAAAGCGATCAGGGCCTCGGCCAGATCGCCCGCCGGTGGGTCTTGGCGGAGCAGGTCGACCCACGCCTGGGCGCTCGCCCGGTCGGTCGGATCCAGCTGCACCAAGTCGCGCCACGCGGTGACCGCCAGATCGCTCTGACCCAAGTCCTGGGCAAGGTCAGCCAGCTTGTACAGGGTCAGCTTGCGCACCTCAAGGTCTTGCACCTGGTCCACGCGCTGCTGGTACAGGCGCAGCAGCTCCGTCCGCCGCCCCTGCCCTTCCAGCAGCGCCTGCAGCAGATCGGCTGCGTCGGCAAAATCGGGAGCGTCGTTCACCGCGCGTTGCAGCAGCGTCTCGGCCTGTTCGGCATGGCCGCGCCGCACTTCCAAGTTGGCCGCGCGCACGATCAGGGGACACGCCTCGGCCACCGGCAACGGCAGATCCAGCACCGCCGCATACGCAGCCGACATGACTTCGTCGTCTTCGTCCTCGCGGGCCAGCGCTTCCATGGTGGTCAGCAGCGCTTGACTCGGGGCCGCCTGCAGAGCCGCGAGCAGCGTCTGCAGCGTGTCGCCGCCGGCCGTGACCCCCTTGGCTTGCAGACTCGCCAGCTCCTCAGCAATGGCCGCGCGATCCTCGGCGCGGGCTGCCCGCGGCAGGCGCCGCTGCAGCACCCACACGCGGGTGGCATCGTCGCCGTGGCGTTGCGCCAGACTCTCAAGCAGGCGCAGGGCTTCTTCGGCCGTGACCGGGTTCTCGGCCAGGGCCCGCGCCAGCGCGTGCGCGGCCTTGTTGGCCGGCTCGGATTGCAGTACTTCGCCAACCAGACGCAGCGCTTCCTGCGGCTTGCCCAGCGCACGCAGTCGCAATTCGGCAAGCTCCATACGGAATTGCGTCCGCTCGTCGCCTTCGGCAAACACCAGCGCCCGCTCCAGGCTCGCCGCCAGTTGGTGCGGGTCACCGGCGCCGCGGCGCAGGCTCAGGACCGCATCGCGCGCATCCGGATCGTCAGGGCGCTGTTCCCAGGCCAGCTCCCACAGCTCGGCGCCGCGGTCCAGCAGGCCCAGTTCCGTCGCCGCCGCCGCCGCCAACGCGACCACGGGCAAAAGCTGATCGTCGCTCACCTGACCGCTGCCGATGAGTTCGGTGGCGCGCTCGAGCCAGTCGTCCAGAGCGCCCGCCTCGCTGGCCACAGCCTGGGCCTGCTCTAGACCGGTGAGAAGATCTCTCGCCAAATCCAGTGCCGCGAACGCCAGTTGCAGGGCTTCGCTCGTACGACCCTGGCGGGTCAACGCCGGAGCCACATCGCGACCTGCGGCCGCCGCCCAGGCGGACCCGTCGCCAGCGTGGCTCAATTCGGCCGTCAGACCTTCGGCGCCCGCCGCGCCGTCGATGGCGTGGGCCAGGGCCGCGCCCCAAGCTGCCGCATCCCCAGCCGCGCGGGCCAGGGCTGCCGCGTCGAGCCACAAAGCCGCCGCTAGATCGCCCTGAGCCCGGCCGGCGTCCGACTGCAACACCAAAAGGGCTTCGCCAGCCCGACCCGTGCGCACCAGCAAGTCGCCGCGCTTGCGGTAAGCCGCCAGGCAGGTGTCGTCGGCCACCAGGGCCAACTCGCACGCATCCACGGCACCCGCCAAATCGCCCAGCTTGTCCAACGCGTCTGCCCGCGTCAGCCAAAGCTCGGCCGCCGCCTGGCCACTGACCAGCTCGGCCTCGCGTTCGGCCAGAGCGGCCACCGCGGTATAGTCGCCCGACTGCCGCGCGAGTTCGCTCGCCAGGGCCAAGGCGCCCGCGTGCCGCGGCACCAGGGCCAGCGCCTTTTGGACCGCTTGCTGCACCGGCACGGCCTCGCCGAACTGGCGGGCCGTGTGGGCCAAGTGCATCCAAATTTCAGCGGCTTCTTCTGGACTCTGCGGCTCGGTGCGCTCGGCGCGTGCCTGCACCAGGGCCAGCAACTCGGCCACGCTCCCGCCGGCCAAAGCCTGCTCTTCCAACCAGGCCGCCGCTGCCGGGACCGTTGCCGCAGCGCGTTCGGCAAGCCGTTTGCGCTCGGGCGCGTCGGGGGCGTGCAGGCCCAGCAGTTCGAACGCAGGACCCAGCAGTTCGGGCTCTTGGCCCGCGGCCTCAGCAAAGGCAACCGCCTCGGCCTTGCGGCCGTCTTGATTGGCCAGCAGAGCCGCCAATTCCAGAGCGGCCACGGCCCGTTCGCGCGCCAGTTCGTGCTGAGCCGCCACCTGCCGCAACGCCTGTTCGCGCTGGGCATCGCTCAGTTCGGCGTCGCGCTCCAGCAGTGTCTGGCAAGCGCGCACCACCTGTACCTGGCTCTGGGGCACATCGATCAAGTCGCCCAAGGCTTGGAAAGCGCGCTCCAGGTCGCCGCGGTCCCGCGCCCGCTCGATCAGCTTGACCAGCAAGACCTTGCGCCGCTCGGTCGCGTCGAGGTCCATCGCCGCGAGGCGGAGCACGTCTTCCAGGTCCGCCGCTTGACCCAACTGGTCGGCCAACTGCAGAGCCGTTTCGGCATCGCCATTGAGCCAGCCTGGGCTGCCCAGCAGCTGCTGGTATTGGCCCAGCGCGGCGTCGGCGTCGCCCAGCCCATCGCGCAACAGCCCGGCCACCACCCGCCGTTCCTGCGCGGTATCCACTCCACTTTCGGTCAGTTGCAGGCGCTGCAGGCGCGCGGCGATCTCACCTTCCACGTCGCCAGCGGCTTGGCGAACCGCCACCAACTGACCCAGGGCAGGTGCCGCGGCAGCTTCGTTCTGGCTTGCCTCTTCCAGAATATCGATCAAGTTCGCGGGGTTGCGTCCCTGCTGCCGCACCAGTTCGGCGGCCTGCACTAGCTCAAGACCCGCACCTTTGGCCTGCGCCAAGGCGGCCAGGTAGCGGGCGGCCAGCGCGTCCAAGTCCGCATCGGCCAGCCCGGTCAGCCGATTCCAGGCGCCGTCGAGCAAGCTCGCCAGCCCCTGTGCGTCGTCGCTGGCGCGCAGCTGCTCTTCCAGGGCTAGGTGCAGATCGGCACTGGCGGGGTGCTCGGCCAACCCACGCCGCAACTGGTCCTGCGCTTCAGCCGGCAGGCCCGCGTCGGCCAGCACTTGGGCTGCGCGCAGGCGCAGGGCAATTTGACCTTCGCTGTCCGCGGTTTCGTTGCGCAGGCTGTCCAGCGCCAGCGCCAAGGTCAGGGCATCGCCAGCCGCCTCGGCCAAACCAACCAGAGCGGCGCGCGCAGCCAAGCGAACTTCGCCGCTGCCAGCAGTTGCGGCAGACTGGTAGGCAGCCTCGGCCTCGGCCGTGTGCCCCAAGTCGACCAGCAACCCGGCCTTGTCGAGCCAAAGCGAGGCAGCCGCTTGCGGGTCACTGCTGTTGCGAATCCGCAGGGCCAACAGGCTGACGCGGGTGCTGGCGTCGCCCTCGCGCTCGGCCAGGGCGCCCAGGCGGGCGATGGCATCGTCGTCACTGGGAGCGTCTTGCAGTATGCCGTCGAGCAACTGGCGAAGTACCGGCACGGTCAAGGATTCCCCGGTCAGCGCCAGGGCGCGTCGGCGCAGAGCCAAGCGATCTTCGGGCGTGACGGCGCCTTGGGCGGCGGCTTGCCAGGCTTGGGCCACGGTGTCGGCGCTCTCGCCGCCCGCCAGGGCTTGACCGGCGAACCGCTGACACGTGTCGGCCCAGGCCGCGTCGCTGGGGTCCAGTCGCAGGGCCTCGGCCGCGGCGGCAAAGGCGCCGGTCAGATCGCCCAGGCTGCTTTCGCGGAACTCGGCCAGCCGACACCAGGCAGCGCGATCGGCCTTGGGGTCCAGGACCAGCCTGGTGCGGGCCTGCATCAGCGCCGCCACCGCTTCGGCATCGCCGCGGGCGTCGACCATCGGTTCGCATCGCTCGACCAGCGGCAACAATTCGCGGTCGCGCGCGCCGGCCCACTCGTGCACCGCGCGCAACACGGCGGCCAACGCCTGCTCGGCGGCGTCATCGTCAGCCGGGTCAGCGTCCAGCACCTCGAGCCACAGGGTCGCCGCCGCGATGGTCTGCTCGCGCCCTTGGCTGCCGAGCAGATCGGCGCGCTCGCGCAGCATCGGCGCCTTGTCGCCCAGGTCGGCAGCGTCGGTGGCCAGGGCTTGGCCCAACGCATCCGCCAGGCCGGCCTGATCGCCGGCGTCGCGCAAGGCCGCCAGCCACATCTGCCAAAGATCGGCCTGCTGCGGCAAGGCCGCCACGGCTTCGCCCAGCACGGCGGCGCGGCGGTCCAACCCGTCTTGCAGATCCGCAAGCTGCAGCCACGCCGCTTGGCGATCGCTATCGCTGCCCAGGGTGGTCTGAGCCCGCAATGTGTCCGCCAGTGCTTCGTGGTCGCCACTCGCCGCGGTCAGGCGCGCAAGGGTCACAAGGGGTTCTGCAGACTCGGGATCCTGGGCGCGCCAGGCATAGCAAAGAGCCTGCGCCATGTCCGCGTCGCCCGCGGCCTCAGCCAGCTCCACGGCCACGCGCAGCACCGTCGGCCACATCGCTTCGGCGGCCGCGGCTACCTCGTCGCTTTCGCTCTGGCCGGACAGGACACACAGCAACGCCAAGAGTTGCCCCGTAGTTCCGCTGGCTTCAGCAATGATCTTGGCGGCAGCCAGGGCGTCTGCGGTCGGCGCCTGGACCAGCGCAGCCTGCAGCAGGGTCCAGCAACGCTCGGCATCGCGGCCGGCCAAGACTTGCGCCAAGGCGAGCAGCGCCTGCTGGCGCTCGGGACTGCCCTCGGGCTCGGCCAGCGCGAGAATCTCTTGGCACAGCAGCCGATCGTCCTCGCTGCCGTGTTGCAGCAGGGTCGGCGCCAGCCGCCGCGCCACCTCGGCCGTGTCCACGCCGCCCGCTGGCTCGGTTGGGCTCAGTTGGCTCGTCGCCAGCGTCACCAGGGTGCGCTCGGCATCGCTCAAGCTGGCCTGCTGGGCCAACGACTCCAACAAGCTCCAGGCAGTCTGCAAAGGCGCAACTTCACCTTGAGCAATCGCCAGTTCCACGCGCTCGCAGACCGCGTGCAGCCGAGTCTCGCGACCCAGCGTGGCCAAACCGAGCATCTGGTCCAGCGCCGCGGCCAGGGCCTGCTTGTCGCCACTTTGCCGGACCGTCGCCACCAAGCCAGCCCAAGCCTCGCGGTTGGTGGGCGCGAGTTCCAGGGCCGACCGGTACAACGCCTCGCTGCGCGCAAGATCGCTGGCGGTCGAGTCGGCAATCGACGCCGCCCGCAGCAAGGTCAGCGCGCGTGCCTCGCCCTCTTGCAGTTCGGCGAGCAGGCTCAGGGCACCAATCGCGTCGTCCCACAGCCCAAGCTCGCTGGCTGCACGCTCGCGGAGGTCCAAGAGTTCGGCGTGGCCATCGCCCTCCAGGCCCACGGCCGTCGCCCGCAGCACGAGCTCCCAGGCGTCGTCGCGCAAGGTGAGCAGCGTCGCCAAGTGCACCCAGAGCGCGGGCAGGCGGTCGCCCAGGGCGGCGCGCGTCCCCTCGTCGGTCTGAGCAAGTTCGGCCAAATCCAGCAGGCGCTGCAGGTGGCGCAGGGCCAGGTCGGCGTCGTCGAGCTCGCGGATCACGGCCAACATGCGGGCCGTCGCCGCGGCAAAGCCGTCGCCGCGCCCTGCGGTCAACTCGTCTTCGGCCACGGCGCTGAGCAGGTCCAAACCGTCTGAAATTTCGCCAGAAATCAGGGCAAGATCGGCCAGCTTCTGCCGCATGGCGGCCTGCTCAGCCTCGTCGACCCAACCCACCAAGGATTCGACCGCAAGCCGCTGCGCACCCAGCAGATTCGCCGCTGTGGCCACGTCCAGCAGGTTGCGCGCCAGCGCGATCGCCTGCTCGCGGCCGGTGCCCGTGTCGGTTTCGCTGGCGGAATGGACGGCGTCACTCAACAAGACCGCCGCGCGCTCCGCATCCCCTAGTTCGCTCGCCAAGGTGGTGGCCGCGGCCTGCCAAAGCGCGTACCGCCCGCCGTCGCTGCGATCGGTGGCCGCATCCAGGCAAACTTCGACAAAGCGCTCGGCCCCGGATCGGTCGGCGCCACACAGGGCGCGCAACGCCGCAAAATCCAAGCGCTGGGCCGAACAGTGCATCTGCACGCTGCGCGCCGACGCGTTGGCCGGGTCCAGCTCCAGCAGCTGCTGCGCTGCGCGGTCGGCCGCGGACAGATCGGCGGGCGCCCGCAAGTGCAACTGCGCCAAATGCTCTAGGATCTGCGTCTGCCGCGCGCTGCTGGGCTTGCCCACGAGCTGCCGCTGCAGAAGCGCGATCAGGTCGGCGGTGCGCGTGTCGCGCCAGTGCTCGACCAAGACCGCCAAGGCCGCCAAATGACCGGGTTCGGCGACCGCGAGCAGTGCGTACAGCCGCATGGCCAGGTCGCCGCGATCGGGCTGGCCATCAGCCAGGGCGGCCGCTTCTTCCAGCGTGGCCACGAGTTCGCTGGCCACGCCGTCGGGCAAGGGCGCAACGGGATCCAGGGCGGCGGGGCCAAGCTGTGCGGTCAGCTCGCCGATGAGCGAGTCCAGGGCGCCGACGGTATCGCCAGCAACAAGGGCCACTTCCCTAAGATTCTTGGAAATTTCGCGATCGCCGGGCAGCGCGGTCAGCGCCAACCGCCACAGTTCGGCAGACAGCGCCGGATTGGCGAGCTGCGTGGCAGCGGTCTGGGCCGCCTGACGGAAGAATCCGGCTGCTTCGTGCGGGTCGCTGCAGGCTTGGCCCGCGGCCCGTTGGGTGGCCACGGCTAGCTCCCAGTGCTGCGTCGCAGCGGCGTGCTGAACCACCGCTGCCACAGCCTCGGGTTGCCGCGGATCCAGATGCAAAATGCGGCGATACACGGCCAGCGCCTGGTCCGGTTCCGGCAACTTGTTCGGATCGGTGAGCAGTTCGGCCAGACGACCCAAGGCCGCGAGTGCGAGCGCCTTCACGTCGGGATCGATACCGCTTTTCGCAATATAGGTCCGGACTTGCCGCTCCAAGATGTCGCGCAGGGCCGGCCAGTGGTGCAGTTCGCCGTTCAGGCGCTGCAGGGCCCCCATCGCCTCGACGTGGTCGGGTTGTACCGTCAAAACGCGTTGATAGGCTTCGATGGCGCGCTCGGGCGACGCCAAGGGCCCCTCACACAAGTGGGCCATCTCCAAGGCGATGCTGACCGTCTCGCGGCCCTCACTGGCGCCAAGGCGCTGGCTGAGCGCGACCAGCAGCCGCTTGTGATCGCCGGTCTTGCGGTAGTACCCCTCAAAGAAATCGAGCGCTTCGGTGTCTTGGGGGGCCAGGGTCCGCACGCGCCGGTAGTGGCGCTCGGCAGTCGTCCAGTCGCCATCGTGGTGGGCCAGCCAAGCCAGCGCCAACGACGAAGCCGTCTCTAGGTTGCGATCGCGGTCGCGGACGGCCCGCGCGCGCAATTCCTCAGCCTCCACGGCAGGCTGATCGCTCAGCAGGGCGCCAACGACTTCCAGCCGGGCGACGATGGTCAGGTCGTCCGGCAGGGCTTCGGCGAGCGCCCCCAGGGCCAGGGCCGCAGAGGCAGGCGCTTCGCGATCCACGCTGGGAATATTGGCCAATTCGTCGGCGTGCTGGAGCCGAGTGGGCAGGGCTTCGCCGGCTGCGAGCGAACAAGCCAAGGCCCGAGTGAGCTCGCCGCGATCGCCCATGGCGCGCGCCACTTCCACCCACAAGGGCGCCGCCAATTCCACCGCGGCGCCGGCGTCCACGGCGTCGGCCAGCACCGCGGCCGCGTCGCCCAGCGGTTCGTCGCCGTCCAGGAGCAATTCCGCATAACCAATCAGGGCATTGGCGCGGTCGGCATCGCTGCACTCGGCGAGCTCCATGCGGCGCTCGATCAGGGCTTCTTGGCGATCGACCACTTGCTGTTGCGCCACCGCCAGCAGCTCGCGGGCCGCTTCGGCGCTGGGATCCAGGCTCAAGGCCTCTTCCAAGGCCGCGACCGCCGCGCGACCGTGGCCCTGGCCCACGTGGTTGCGGCCAGCATCGATCAGGGCTTGCACGCGGGCCGGACCGGGCCCGGCCAGCGCAGCGATCGCATCGACCAAGTTGCCCAGCCGTCGCAAGCGCCGGAAGGCGGGTTCGTCTTGCACGGTGGCGAGGAGGGCGTAGCCAACCGGCTGCGTCGGAAATAGGCGAAACGACTCACGAAGCAGGTTCGCAGACCGCGGCTGATCCTGTTGGGCGACCAGCGCCGCGGCTCGCTCGAGCAGCGCTGCTTTGATGCGCGGGTGGGCTTCGCCCGCCGAGAGCGCGAGCATCTGATCCGCCGCGTCCGTCGCGGACAGGTTGCCGGCCTGCAACGCCGCGACCAAAGCCTCGATGGCCGAGCCGTCGGGCAGGTGTGCAGTTTCGGTCTCGACCAGCATCGGAGCCTCGGCAGCGGCAAAGGGAGAGCAGCGCAGCAGGAGTCACCTTGGCGGCAACTTCGACCTTCGGCGACCCCAACCAGAACCGCCGGCGCCACTGTCGCAGTCTAGGTTCAGGTGGGGCAAAGGGCAACAGTTTGGCTCGGCAGCGGCCGCCGCCCAGGTGCAAAGCCACCCTGCCGAGGCTCGCCGTCTACCTTAATGATTTTCAGGATGTCGAGCGACGCCCGCCCGCAATTGCCGGTGCGGAGTCACCGCAGTCGACCACGGCAACTGCCACGTCCGCGTCAGCGCGTGTACTTGTCTGCCAGGCGAACCACGTCATCCAATTCCGGGGTGCTCACCTCGGCCAGCCGCACCTCGCCGTCTGGCGCGCAGAAACGGTGCACGGTGCCGGGCAAGACGTGATAGCTCTCGCCAGGGCCCAGGGTGCGAACCTCGTCGGGGCCGCGGCCCAACTCCAGTCGCAGCTGACCGTGGACCACACAAATCGTCTCTTCTTTGCGCTCGTGGTATTGGCGAGAGAGCATCTCGCCCTGACGAATCACCAGAAATTTTCCAGCGTAACGTGCCGTCTCGGCCCAGATTTCCTCGTGCCCCCACGGCTTGTCTACGATCCGCATGATGTCCTTGTGCCGACCGCAATTCGGCTGAGCGCGAAGTATCGCGATCTGCCGGGGCGTGTGCAATTGCTGGACCCTGCGCCCAGGCGACCGCGGGCCCGTTCAGCGGCCGAACCAGGCCGCACCGACCTGCAACGTCGCCGCCAGCGTCACGGTCCAGATCGGCTGTGGACCGCTGCGGCCACTGGCCATCACCCGCCAAGCGTCGATCCAAAAACCGCTGGCCAGGGCTTGGGGTTGGTTGGCCGAGGCGTCGGCGCCCGCCAGGACCAGGAGCAGCCCTACCGACAGAGCGACCAGCGCGCCGTCGAACCACGCGCCCTTGCGCCATTGCGCGCCGCCAGGCACGACCAGACCCAACCACCAACCCGAACTGCGCACGGGCGCCGTGTTCATCAAGAAATCCCTCCGAATCGTGCAGCGTTGCGACCCGATCAGCTGCGGGCCAGCGCGGAATCTGCCGCAGAGGCCGGGGGATCCCACACGGTCTCGGTCGCAGCGGGCTCGGCCACAGGGACCGCGGGCGCCGATCGTTGCCGCCGGGGACGGCTGGCCGCGTCGACCACCTCGACGAACCGCTCCAGGCCCGAGCGCCGCAAACGCAAAATACCCTTATGCTCCAGTACTTCTTCGCTGTCGCTGCGCTGCATCCACACGCGGATCGCGATCATGTACACGCGCGTCACGGAACGGTTGACCACCTGCTCACCGTTGTAGACCGGCACGCGCTTCTTCTGGTCGTCCAGCTTGACCAGCAGCGGCGACAGGTCGTAGCGGAACACGTGCTTGAGACCCAAGAGCCCTTGTTCGCGCAGGATCGGCAGGCCCGTGTGCCGCAATTTTTCTGTAATCTCCAAGTGATGCGTGACCTGAGTCTTGCCCAGCGCAGGGTTGAGCGGGTCGGCCTGCTGGCGGCGATCGACCAGGATCGTCTCGCGCGCCAAGGCAAAGCGGCTGTGCTTGGAGTCCATGCGCCGCTGCAAATGCAGGTTGGCGATGCGATCGCCGTAAGTGCGGCGGACGCGCTTGGTCACCCACTCGCGCCCAACCTCTTTGATGCGGTCCTTGCCGGCGTAGATGACACCCGCGATGAGGCCGGCGATCAGGAGCGAATTGGTGGTCGTCGCCGTATTCATGGCAGAATTGAGCACCCAGATCTGCCACACAAAGTAGAAGGTCGAGGCGATCATGGCCATGGCGATGGCGATCCAGTTGCGCAGCCGCTGGTCCAGCATGTAGGCGCGGGCATCCAGGAACAGCGCCTGCTGGAAGTGTTTTTTCAGCTGCGCCGCCCTCTGGATAAAGCCCTCGATCGCGTGCGGCTCGCTCACCGCCGCCCAGCGTACCCCGGCGTTGCGGCGCCACTGCGTCTCGGCCGCGAGCACGTCGCTGAGTGCGGCTTGCAGCGGTTGGGTGGCCCCGGTCAGGCGCACCACGCGCTTTTTGCCGTCCAGGCGGGCCGGTCCCATGGTGCGCGCCACCTCGGTGACCAGCATCAGGATTTGGTTCGACACAAACTCGTCGGCCAGCCGATGTTCGCGTTGCAGCGCCTCGCTGTCGCGCTCGCCCTTGGGCGCAAACCGCTCGCGGGCGGCCCAGGCATCCAGCACAGCCTGCCACAGGTGCGCGGCGTGGGCGCGGGCTTGCTCGTCGGTGATGGGCTGCTCGGCTCGGCGGGACTTGCGCAGGGCGCGCGCCAGCTCGGCGGTCGCGCCCTTCAGGTCGTGGACGGCGGCCATGGTCTTGCGGCGCAACTGGTCGATGTCGGGGCCCAGTTGGCGGCGCCCCAGCGCCAGCGCCGGGCTGGTCAAGCGCGAGCGAACCGTAAAGTGATTCCACGGCGCGTGGTCCAGCCACATGGCGTCGGGGATCTCGGCGTGCAGGGTGATGTTCCAAGTGTGCTGCTCGCCCGGCGGCGCGATGGGCACCGTCGCGACCCATTCCAAACGCGAACGATCGTGGACGCCGATTCGCAAATCGGGTTTAGGGCCAGCGGGTTCGGGTGCACGAATCTTGGCGTCGCTGGGCAAGCGGCGGGCCAAGAAGGCTTCGGGCAGATCGGGCGACGGTCGGGACGACATCCTGGTGCAGCACCTCCCCGTCGAGCATACGGGTTTTGCTGCGACGCGCCACAATTGTGTGACGATCTAGCGCCTCTGGGCCGCGCGCCACCCGCGCCGAGCTGATCGTCGCCAAGCCAGGTGGGCCGTTTAGTGCCCCTTCTTGCCTGGGGTGGCGTTCCACAGGGTCGCCATGATCAGCGCGCCCAGGATGGCGAAGGGAATCGGTGCAGCAATCCAGCCAGCCCAGCCCCAATTCTTGACCAGCCACGGCACTGCAGGGCCCACCACCGCGCTGGCCACGTATTGCATGCCGTCGAACAGTCCGGCCGCCGTCGCCGCGGCCTTTTTGCCGCCAAAATCCATCGAGGCCGCGCCGCCGATCATGCCGTGGGCGCCGTTCACCGCGAACGACAGCAAGATCATGATGCCCACGGTGGCCACCACGCCCAGCTGCAAGTAGTTCACCAGCGAGAACAAAATCAGAGCCACCGCCATGCCGACAAAGCCAAAGACCACCACTGGGGCGCGTCGGCCGCTGTAGACCTTGTCCGAGGCCGAGCCAAAGATGAAACCGCCGGCGATGCCCGCGGCGGCCGCTAGCCAGAAGGTGATGTGCCAGGTGGCGGTGGTGCGGGTGACGTTGAACAACTCGCCAAAATACTTGGGCATCCACGCTCCGTCGAGCACGCTGCGCCGCACCAGACCGATCATCATCGACGCCAGGGCGATCCGCAGCGTCACCGGGTTCGTAAAGACCTTTGCCAGAATTTCAGTGACTCTTACGGTTCCTGTGCTGTCGTCGCTGGCGTCGCCGGTGTCCAGCTCGTCAAAGCCGGCGTCTTTGGGCGAGTTCTGCATATACAGGTAATTGGTCACGAACAGCACGCCCAGCAGCAGCGCCGGCACCCAGAAGGCCCACTGCCAGCCGCCGAACAGGCCGATCATCGCCGGGGCCACCGACTGGCCCAGCACCAGGCCAAAGCGGATCAGCACGCCAAAGATGCCAGCAAACGTGCCGCGTTCGCGCACGTGGAACCAGTGGGCGTTGACCTTGACGATCGACAGCGCGCCAAACGATTGGAAGTAGCCGTTGATACCCCAGACCGTCGCGAGGTACATGAGGAACGACTTGCTGTCCCAACCGCTGGCAAAGACAGCGGCTTTGACAACGTGGCGCGCCGTGCCATCGCCGGCCCACTGCGCCGGCTCCGCGACCCACAGCGAGGCGAGACCAAAGCCAAAGTTGGCCACGAGCGCGCCGGCCGTGCCCACCAAGAAGGCCTTCTTGCCGCCGATGCGGTCGGCAATGGGGCCATTGATGACCACCGAGATGCCGTAGACCAGCGGCATGACGAATTCGAACACGCCGATGTCTTCTTTGGCCCAGCCAAAAGTCGCCGAGAGGTCGCCCACGGCGGCCATGAAGTTGTACCGCGACATGTAGAACAGCGAGTACAACAGGCCCAGGTTGACCCAGTTGATCGTGCGCCTGCGGCGAAAGGCCGGATCCTGAAGAAGGGTGATCTCGCTCATGCTGCCTCCCAAGCTTGCGGCCATGGTGGACCACAACGGGTTGTGGTGGCAACAGGGTTGGTTGCTGCGGGTGGGGCTACAGGTAGGAGTGTGCGTGCGGTCAGCGGCCAGTGGGCGTAGGCGCGTCGGGCGGGGTCAGGTCGTCGGCGGGCTGGGGCCGCGCGGCCGGTGCACCTTGGGCGGTCAGGATGCGCAGACTGGTCAAGAAGTCCATGTTCTGCTGCTCGAATTTGCGCACGTCGTCCAGCTGACCCAACACCAGCGCGGTGTAGAGGCCATCCTCGGCCTCGGTCAGCACCATCCACAGCGAAGTGGGGGGATTGGCCTTCAAATCCGTGGCGCGGATGTGGCGGGCGTCCAAGTCGCCCAGCACCAGGGTCGAGTCGCGCTCGACCCCGCCCTGCCCTTGCTTGCCCAGCTCGGAAAGCGCCGCGTCCACGGCCGACTGCAGGCCGCCTTCGGGCGCAGCGGCGCGGTGTACCCGGTAGAGCAGCAGGCGGTCCTGGCCCAGCTGCTGGACCCAGGTCTGCAGATCGATGCGCTTGGTGCCCTTGGGCGGGATCACCGTCGCTTGGTTGGTCAGGCCGATCGGCACGGTCAGGCGCTGACCGTCGGCCACGGGGCGGTCGTCCAAGGTATCTGGACTGGAACAGCCCAGCAGCAGCGCAACCAATAAAACGAGAGCGGTGGGGAGGATCCGGGCCATGGCCGGCAGTCTAGCAAGAAGCGGGCGCCATGGTACAGGTCGCGGCGCGCGCTTCAGGCGGCGCACTCGCCGGGGCCGGTCGCCTCGCCCAAGAACGGCGCGGTGGCGCCCAAGTCCCAAAAATCCAGCTCGGTGGCGCTGCGATCCAGCTCGCGCAGATCGTCCAAGACTTGGTTCAGCTGGCGGACGGGTCGGCTGCGCAGCCAGTCGCCGGCCGACTGTCCCGGCCTGGCGTTCGCGTCGGCCAGAGCCAACACGCGCTGCAGCGCCGTCACCGCCCTTTGCGCAGGGATGAGTCCAAGATCCGCACCAAAAATCGCCCCTTGCGGCCCCACCTGACCGCCCACCAGCAGGCGGTAGTGCGGCGCCGGCCGACCGTCCACGCGCCGCAGGGCGCCGTGGAAACCGACCGTGGCCACGTGGTGCTGACCGCAGGCGTTGTGGCAACCCGAGATCTTGATACTGACATCACCGTCGGGCCGCTCTTCAACCAGGGCGGCTACCCGCTCGGCCAAGTTGCGCGAGAAGGTCAGGGCCAGCGCACACGTCGAGGCGCCCGGGCAGCTAGTGATGTCCGCCGCGGTCCCGGCGCCGTGCTTGGCCAGCCCCGCCCGCTGCAAGTCCGCGTACAGCTGGGGCAGCTGGTCGACCGGCACAGCCCGCAAGAGCGCATTTTGTTGGGGGGTTAGCTGCAGCCACCCCTGGCCATAGCGCTGCGCCAAGTCGGCCAGGTTGCGCAAATCCGCTGGGCTCAGCGCCCCACCCTGATCCAGCCGAATCGTCACGAACACCAGCCCGCGATGGCGGGTCGGCCGCACCGCCGAACGCGCCCAAGCCGCAAGCTCGCCAGGTAGTTGCAGGCTGGCAAGGCTCCACGGCCGCACCGCAGGGTGCAGCTTGGGCACAATCTCCAGCTTGGGCGGCGGATCCTTCTGCACCAGCGCCAGGTACTCGTGGTACTTGGCGGCAAAGGCCTCGTCGCCCAGCTTGCGCAGGACGTGCTTGATGCGGGCCTTGCTGCGGATGGTGCGGTTGCCGTGCGCCTGGAAGAAATCGATGACCGCCAAGATCGGCGTCAAGATGTCCACCGCTGGCCAAGCCGCGTGCAACTCCAGACCCGAGCGCGGCATCGACGCCAGGCCGCCCGCGACCAGCACCTTGAACGCCGGCAGACCGTCGTCGCCCAGGCAAGCGACCAGGCCCACGTCGTGGATGGCCGCCATCGCGCGATCGGCCGGCGAGGTCGACACCGCCATCTTGAATTTGCGCGGCATGCCCTGAGCGCGCGGGTTGCGCAAGAAAAAGCGAACGATGGCCTGCAGATACGGGGTCGTGTCGAACGGCTCGTCGGGAGCAAGGCCAGCCCATGGATCCTGGGTGATGTTGCGCACGGTGTTGCCGCAAGCTTCGGTCGTGGTCACACCGACTTCCGCCAAGCGGCGCAGCCACGGCTCCACCTTGCCCAAGTCAAAGTGGTGGATCTGAATGTTCTCGCGGGTGGTGATGTGGGCAATCGGCTCGGGCGCCGCCGCGGTCAGGTCGGCGATGACCTGGAGCTGATCGGGCAGGACCAGGCCGCCGGGGATCTTCAGGCGCAGCATGTACACGTCAGGTTGGCGCTGCCCGTACACGCCGCGGGTCAGGCGATAGGCACGGTAAGCCTCGGGGCTCAGGCGACCAGCCTGGTAGTCGGCTGTTTTGGCGACGAATTCGTCGATATCGCCAAGGTTGGCGTAGCGCTGATCCAGTTCGGCGGCGCTGAGCAGGTTCAGTTCGTCGTGATCGATGTCCATGGGGCTCCAGGGCAAGATGAGCCGCAGCCGCGGCGGCGAGTTAAATCTATACAAATCCCATAGAGTATACAAGACAGCCCAATCACAGTCATGATCTCACAGAGATTTCTCTGACACGGGCCTTTCCTGTCGCGGCTGGTCGAGTTGGTGTAGACTGCCGGCGGCGGCGCATTCCAGACGCCCCGCGGAGCGTCCGTGCAGCAGCTAATCGGCCAAAAAGTCTGGGTAATCCAGTTCGACGACGACGACAGCAGCGTGATCGGCATCGTCACTGGCGTAGAGAACAACTTCATTGCCCTGCGCAACGAGCGCGACGCCGGCCCCACCTTGTACGTCAACTTGGCCAACGTCAAGGAGATCGAAGTCTACAAGCCCGAGGGCGAAGGCGAGCTGCGCATCCTGCGCTTCCCCGACCCCAGCGATCGCAACCCTGCCGATTGAGGTCCGCATGCTGAGCACAGGTGCCGAAGTTGCTGCCAGTCAGGGCTTTGCCCAACTGCTGGGTCGGCGGGTCGGGGTCCTTTGCAACCCCTCGTCGCTGGTGCGGACCGCCGCGGCCCCATGGCGCCGCCGGCACTTGCTCGACGAGCTGGCGCACGCCGGGGTGCAGGTGCTGCGGCTGTTCGGTCCCGAGCACGGCCTGTGGTCCACCGCTCAGGATCTGATCGGCGTCGACGGCGGCCAGGATCCTGTGTTCGATCGAGAGGTTACAACGCTGTACGGCCGCAGCTTGGACACCCTGACGCTGCAGCCGGCGGCGCTGGACGGCTTGGACGTGCTGGTGTTCGACGTTCAGGACGTAGGCAGCCGGTATTACACGTACTTTGCGACCTTGTGCATGGCTCTGTCCACGTGCGCGCAGGCCGGCGTGGCGGTGGTGGTCCTGGATCGGCCCAACCCGATCGACGGCTGCACCATCGAGGGCGGCCATCTCCCCGAATTCTATCGCTCGTTTGTCGGCTGGTTGGATCTGCCGCAACGGCATGGGCTGACCATCGGCGAGATCGCGCGCCTGTATGTGGCCGAGGCGGGCCTGAAGGTCGACCTGCAGGTGGTGACCTGCTCCGGTTGGCAGACCGACAAGTACTTGGACGAGCAGGATTTTGGCCCCGCGGGCAGCTGCTGGTACGCGCCGAGTCCCAACATGCCCACGGTGCAGACGGCGGTGGTCTACCCGGGCGGCTGCTTGATCGAGGGTACGCGCCTAAGCGAAGGCCGCGGCACGACCCGGCCGTTCGAGCTGGTGGGCGCGCCGTGGCTGCCGGCCCGGCGCTTTGCCCAGGCCATCGAAGCCATGGAAATCCCTGGACTGGCCGTGCGACCGATGCTTTTTGAGCCGACCTTCCAGAAATTCGCCGGCCAGGTCTGCGGCGGTGTGGCCGTCGAGGTCAGTGATCGCCGGCAGTTCCAAGCCGTGCGCGCCGGCCTGGCGTTGATCGCCGCCGCCCTGCAACTGGGCCGCGAGCACTTTGCCTGGCGCACCGAAATTTATGAATTCGTGGCCGATCGCCTGGCGATCGACCTGCTGATGGGCGGACCAGAGGCTCGCCTGGGCCTAGAGGCGGGCGCGCCCTTGTCGGCCATCTGCAGCGATTTTGCTGCAGCCGAGCAGGCTTTTGCCCTGCGTGCCCGCCCGCACCTGCTGTACCCGCGCCCGCACGGACTGTTGGCCTAGCTCATGGCGACCATCGCCCCCACGGCCAGGATCGCGCTGTTCGGCGGGACCTTTGACCCGCCCCACGCCGCGCATCTGCTAGCAGCCACTTATGTTTTGGCCGCCGCGCCGGTCGACGCCGTGTGGGTTCTGCCCGTCGCTCGTCACCCGCTGGGCAAGGAACCGGGCGCTGACTTTGCGACGCGCATCCAGTTGTGCCGCCTGGCTTTTGCCGTGCTGGGCGAGCGGGTGGTAGTGCGCGACGACGAAAAGGACAGCAGCGGCCGCACCTTGGACTTGCTTGCCCTGTTGCGCGAGCGCCATCCGGCACACCCATTCCGCCTGATCATCGGCACCGACATCCTGGCCGAGCGGGCGCGCTGGCACCGCTTCGATCAGGTGGTCCAGTTGGCACCGCCCGTGATCCTGCAGCGGCCGGGCTACGCAGTGCCGTCCGAATGGGCTGCGCAAGCCCTGCCGATCCCGCTGCCCGAGCTGGCATCTTCGGCGATCCGCGCGCGGCTGCAGCGCGGCGACTCGGTGCAAGGCTGGGTGCCGCAGGCAGTAGCCGACGAGATTGCGCACCGCGGCCTGTACGGAGGGCCGACCGAACATGGCTGAACCGCTGCAATTGTTGGTGTTGGGCGGCGGCCGCCTGGGCGCGACACTGGCGCGCGACCTGGCGCACGCGGGTCAGGGTGTCACGGCGGTGCTGCGCAGCGACGAGCGGCGGTCGGCGGTGGCGCGCTGGCTGCGGGACCAAGGCCTGCCGGTGACCGTGGCCGCCGCCGTGCCCCAACACGCCCACTTCGACGCGCTGCTGGCAGCGGTGCCAGACGGGCAACTGCCAGTGTTAGCTCAGGAATTGAGCCTGACGGCGCCCCTAGCCCCCGTCTACTTGCACTTGTCGGGGGTCGCGCCGGCGCGCCAACTGGCCCAGCCCCTGCCCGCTCCAGTCGCGTGCGGTTCGCTGCATCCCTTGGCGGCCGTGGCGGATCCGCTGACCTTGCGCGATCCAACGTCGCCCTTGCGCGGCGCGCTGATGGCGGTGGGCGGCGATGCGGACGCGCAGGCGCTGGCGTGGCAGCTCGCAGAACGTCTAGGGGGCATTCCCAAATTCGTCGCGGACGAGCAACGCCCCGCCTACCACGCCGCGGCGGCCCTGATTGCCAACGACTGGGTGGCGCTGGCGGTGGCCGCCGAAGCAGCGGTGAGCCAGGCGGGCCTGAGCGACCCGGAATTCCGCATTGGACTTCTGCATTTGGCTGCTACCGCCCTGGCTGCGCTGCAGCGGCTGCCCGCCGATGCGCCGCTGCTGGCTGGCTTGACGGGGGCGGTGGCTCGCGGCGACGCCAGCACGCTGACCAAACATCTTGCGGTGTTGCCGCCCGACGCCGGGCACCTGCATCGCCAAGCTTCGCGGCTACTGGCCGAGCGGAGTGCCGCCTTGGGCCGCCTTGCGCCCGCGCAGCTCGACGCCCTGCAGCAGGCGCTGACCAAAGAATAGCAAGTAGTTTCCCAGCAATGCGCGCTGTGCGCCCGGCCCTCAGTCCGGCAGGGCCATGCGGCGGTACAGCGTGGCGCGGCTCATGCCCATGCGCTTGGCCGTCAGCAGCATGTTGTTTTCCAGGCGCTTGAGGCCCAGCCGAATGCCCGCCGCCTCCAGATCGCGCGCCGTGGGCAGCAGACCGGGATCCGGGAACGCGAGCTCCAGGGCGGCGTCCAGGCGCGCATCCACCGAACTCGAATGCAGCAGGTGCGGCAGCGCCGACATGGCGACGGACGGCGCGGCGGCCAGCGGCTCGGGCGCCTGGGGACGCACCGCCGGCAAACTCTTGGGGGTTTGGCTGCTGGCCGCGGGCTCGCTGGGTCGGGCCGCTTGCCACTCTTGCACAAACGACTCGGGCAGGTCGCGCAGCGAAATCTCGCGGGTGGTGCAGGCCACGGTGGCGCGGCTGACCACGTTCTGCAGCTGGCGCACGTTGCCCGGCCAGGTGTACTGCTGAAAAAGCCGCATGACCTCTGGCGAAACGCCTACGATGGTCTTGCCCTCTTCGCGGGCGGCGGCGCGCACAAAGTGGTCGGTGAGCAGGGCCACATCGTCGGCGCGCGACGAGAGCGGCGGCAACTGCACGGTGAACACGGCGATGCGGTAGTAGAGGTCCTCGCGGAAAGTACCGGCTTTGACCATGCCGAGCAGGTCGCGGTTGGTGGCGCAGACGATGCGCGCGTCGGCCTGGACCTCGTGGTTACCGCCCAGGCGCTCAAAGCGGCCGTCTTGCAGGACCCGCAGCAGTTTCGCCTGCAGCGACAGCGACATCTCGCCGATCTCGTCCAGGAACAGCGTGCCGCCGTGCGCCGCTTCGAACTTGCCCAGCTTGCGCTGCACGGCCCCAGTAAAGGCGCCGCGCTCGTAGCCAAACAGCTCCGACTCCAGCAACGTGTCGGGGATCCCCGCGCAATTGACGGCCACGAAGGGCTGGGCAGCCCGCGGCCCCACCTCGTGGATGCTGCGCGCCACCACTTCTTTGCCGGTCCCCGACGGGCCGGTAATGAGCACGTTGACGCGCGACGGCGCCAGCTTGTCGATGGCGGCCTTGACCTCGTCCATCGCCCGCGACTGCCCAACGATGCGCGAAAACCGGTCGCGCTGGCGCAGCGACGAGGCCAATTCCGCAACCTGCTCAGCCTGTTCCAGCGAGTCAAACGCGTTGCGGACCGTCACCTGCACGCGCTGCATCACGTCGGGAGACTTGGTGATGAAGTCGAACGCGCCGGCCTGTGTGGCGCTGATGACCACGTCCAGGTCGTCCATCGCCGTCATGATGATCAGCTTGGCTGCCGGCGCAAGTTGTCTGATCTTGTGGAAAAGCGATAGGTCGTTGCTGTCGGGCAGGCTCAGATCCAGCAGAGCCACTGCGGGCGCTTCTTGGCGGACTTGCTGCTCGGCTTGGCGGGCAGTGGGCACAGCCACCACGCGATAGCCCGCCTTGCTCAGCTCGCGATGGATGCGCGCCGACGTGACGGGATCGTCTTCGACGATCAGCACGCTGTCGGTCTCGCGCCGCGGCGGCGAGCCTGGGGGAGGAGGTGGACTCAAGTCAGCTCCATACCAACAAAATGGGCAGCGCACCACCACTTGGTCGCTTGCGATTCACTACGGCCTGTGAACACGGCAGAGCCAGGCGCTATGCCCGCTGTTCGCCGTATGTTTCAACTTGAGACACATGCTAGCCGGTCGCCCGCCAACTTGCAACCTCCCGCGGCTGCGACGGGCCGTTCTGTGCAGGGCGCGCGCCTTTTTGCGTGCCCCCACTGCCGCAGGACGGCGAGCCCGCCTACACTGCCGCTGCAGCCGCAAAGGGCTGCCGCGAGTTGCGATGTCCGCCGAGCCCCAGGTCGTCGATGTCTTGTCGTTGCCCCGACCCCAGTTGGTCGAGTACTTTGCCCAGTTGGGCCAGCCCAAGTACCGCGCCGAGCAGCTGTTCCGCTGGCTGCACGCTCGCTTGGTCCGCGATTACAATTCCATGACCGATTTGCCCGCAAGCCTGCGGCAGCACCTGCACGAGCACGCCCCGCTGACCGCGCTGCAGGTCGAAGCGGACCGCTTGTCTGCGCTGGATGGCTCGACCAAGCTGGTGCTCACCACCCGCCACGGCGCGCCCATCGAGACGGTGATCATGCCGATGGACGCGGCGGACGGCGCCCCGGGATCCGTGACGCAATGCCTGTCGTCGCAAGTCGGCTGCAAGATGGCGTGCGACTTTTGCGCCACCGCGCGGCTGCCGGTGCGGGCCAACCTCAGCGCGGGCGAGATCGTCGAGCAAGTGGCGATCGCCTGCCGGCGCGGCCTTGAGCAAGGGCGCGGCCGCGGCGGCGTGGCGGGCGGCCAGGATGGTCCGCTGTCGGCGCGCCCGCACAACCTGGTGTTCATGGGCATGGGCGAGCCGCTGGACAACCTGCCGGCGCTGCTGGCTGCGCTGGAGATCCTGATGGATCCCAAGGGCTACGACTTCTCGCCGCGGCGAATCACCGTCTCGACCTCGGGGCTGGCCAAGTACCTGCCCAAGCTGGTCGCCGCGCAGCCCGACGTGCACTTGGCGTGGTCGCTGACGGCCACCACGGACGCGGTGCGCGATCGCTTGATGCCGGTGAACAAGGGCGTGCCCATCGCGGCCATGGTCGAGGTGCTGCGCGGATTGCCGCCGCGGCCCCATCGCAAGATTACCTTTGAGTATGCGCTCTTGCGCGACGTGAACGACTCCCTGGACGACGCCCACCGTCTGGGCCAGATGGCGCAGCAAGTGGGGGCGCACATCAACGCCATCCCGTTCAACGCCTGGCCGGGGGCGGGCTATACTCGGCCGACCCGCTTGGTGATCGATCGCTTTGTCGAGGGGGTGCGCGCGACGGGCGCCTCGGTCAGCCTGCGCGAGTCCAAGGGCCAGGACATCGGCGCGGCGTGCGGTCAGCTGGCGGGCGAAAGCGCCATGACCTAGAGAGCGCGCCGAACGGAATCCGCGACTTTCCGACTAACGGCGCGGCGGGTCGCGTCAGCGCCCACTTGCGACCCACTTGGCGGCGAATCGGCGCGGCGTGCGGTCAGCTGGCGGGCAAAAAGACTTTGCCCTAGCTGAACTTGCGCCGCAGGATCAGGGCGCTGCACAGGCCGAGCAGCCCGGCCAGACCACCCAGCGAGCCGCTGGTGGTGCCGCTGCTGCAACCGCTGCTGCTGGACGACGAGGTGCCGGCCGCAGCGGTGGTCTTGGCGTCGCTGCTGCCCAGCGCATCGCCGGTCTTGCCGGCGTCGCCCTGGTAGCGGGGCGCGCCGGTGCTGGCGGCGTCCGAGTCGGTCGAGCCCTTGCCGCCGCCGCTGGTGGGAGCAATGTCGCCGCTGGCCGCATACGCGTCGCCGCCCGTTTCGGTGCTGTTGCCGCCGCCCGTGCTGGCGCTGCCAAAGTTCAGGCCCAGCAGGTCGATCGCCAGGTTTTCGTTGCCATCAAAGGCCTTGCCCACGGGCTCGGAGAGTGCTTGGCACTTGCTGTTGACTTCCTCGCACTTGCCGATGTTGTCCAGCACGCACTGCTCCATGGCGCCCCATTCCTTGGGCAGGTAGCCGCCAAGCTTGATCACGCTGCACAACTGGATGCACATGTCGATCTGCTCTTGGCTGGCTTGGGCCGAGGAATCCGGCCCCTCGATGTTGACGTCCATGGGCAGCGCGTCCACGTACACCACTGCGTCAACGGGCTGCGCCTCGCCCGCATCTTGCGGGGCAAAGCCGCTGGAGCCCGCGTCGGCTTGCGGCGGCACGTCGCCACTGCTGCCCCCGCTGCTGCCGCCACTGCTGCCCCCGCCAGTGCCCGAGCCGGTACTAGCCAGGCCGCCGCAAGTGGCCATGGTCTTGCAGAATTCCGTGCAGCCGGGCTGCGGCTGAATCTTCTTCTGATCGGCGACGCAGACGCCCTTGCTCTTGGGGCACTCGGGCACAGGCGGTGGCGTGTACGCGTCTTCGGGCTGCGGGATGGCCGACACATCGGCCGAGCTGCCGGCGTCCGGGCCGGCCTTGTCCTGGGCCCCGCCTGAGCCGCTGGAGCCGCCGCTGCTGCTGCCGCCGTCCACCGCCACCAAGCCAGCGTCCGGTCCTTCGACCGGCGTGGTGCTCACGGTGCCATAACCGCTGACCTTGCAAGAGAAATCGCAGCTCTGGTACGACTTACAGTTGGCGTCGGCGGTGCACACGCTGGTCGACGGCACGCAGACGGCGACGAAGCACTCCTTGCCGCTGGGGCACGGGTTCTTGTCGTCGCAATAGGTCAGGGCGTGGGCCGCGCCCGCCGAAAGAAACAGGCCCGCAGCCAGCGCCAGGCGAATCGAGTGCAGCTTGAACATCTTGCCTCCAGAAATCGTAGGTTGCCCCAAGGGTCGCAGCGTCATCCTGGCCGCGGCAGTCAGGGCCGGCGCTGTGCCGCCCTGCACCGGAACCTAGCAAGGCCCGTGCCAACTGCCCCAGCGCCGGTCAGCATACGTCAACTGCGCTCCGTTGCAACGAAACGGGCCGCAGCCAGGGGCGAACTCCCAGCGTGGCCCGTGTCGATTTTTTCAACATGTGGACTATTTCTGCAACCACCTACTTCAGGTTGCGCACCGCTTCGGCCAGCAGACCCACGCCGTAGCCAGTGCCGCGGTTGTCCAAGAACGCCGGGCCGGCCAGGTCGACGTGCGCCCACTTCAAGCCCAGGTCGTCGATGTGCATGTAGATCCACAGGCCCGACGCCGACGAAGCCGCGTTCATGCGATCGGCGACCGAGTTGCGCATGTCCGCGACGGTGCTCTTGAATTCCGAGGTGTGCAACTCGGGCGAGTACAGCAGCGGCATGCAGTGATCGCCCGAAGCCAGACCGGCGTCGATCAACGTTTGCTCCAGCGCGCCATCGTTGGCGACGATGCCGGCGTGGTACTTACCGGTCGCCATCAGCTGCGCGCCCGTCAGGGTGGCGGCGTCGATCAGCACGCTGGGCTTGAAGCTCCGCGCCACATACGACGCGGCGTCGGCCACCGCAATGCGGCCCTCGGCGTCGGTGTTGTTGACTTCCATGGTCTTGCCCGAGTGCATCTCGATGATGTCGTCGGGCCGGTAACTGTCTGGACCAATGGCATTTTCTGCCATCGCCACCGCACAGATCACCCGCCGGGACAGGCCGCTGTGAGCCAGCACCGCCAACGCGCCCAGCACCGCCGCGCCGCCGCCCATGTCGCACTTCATGGTCAACATGCGCGAGTCGGCGATTTTCAAGAACAAACCGCCGGTGTCGTAGACCAGGCCCTTGCCGATCAGCGCCACGGGTTCGCCCTGGGCGCTGGGCGGGTTGTAGTCCAAAATCACCAGTCGCGGCGCGACCATAGCGGTGCGCCCCACCGCGTGCAGACCGCGGAGGCCGTGGGTCAGCAGTTCGTCGCCCACCAGCGACTGGATCGAGGTGTGGGGTAGCGTCGCCGCCAGGGCCTTGGCCTCGGACTCGAACACGGCGGCGTCCAGCTCGGCGGTGGGCATGTCGACCCAGCGCTGGGCCGCGTGGACGGCGTCGCGGGCGTGGGCCAGCTGGTCCAGGCCGGTCTTGAGTGGCCCCTGCTTGGTGGTCAAAAGCAGCTTGACGTCTGCGGCCTTGGGGTCGCCCTTGCTGGGCGTCTTGCGGCTGTAGAGCGGATAGGCGCGGGCGATGCCCGACACGGCGCCCAGCGCGTGACTGGCGTCTTTCAGCGCACACAGAATCGCGATCTTGCCGCCATCGGGGCGGGCGACGCTGCGCAGCGCCAAGTAGATGTCCAGGGCGCGCGCGTCCGACAGGTGGCGCGCCAGGTTGTCGTGCAATGCGATGAGGATCAGGCTCTTGGGCTGGCCCGCCACGATCGGCAGCAGCGTGGACGTGCTCGCCCCCAGCGCCGGCTTGGCGTCCGCCGCCATGCGCGCCACCACGTCGCGCAACTCAGCCGGCAAGCCTGCCTGCGGCCAACCTTCGACCAGATCGCCGCGCCGACCGATCACGACGAAAGTCTGGGCATCGGCAAGCAAGTCATTGAGATCAAAGGTCAGATCGAGCAGCGCCATCGGAACTCCTAGCAAGGTGATCGCGGATGCGGTGGGCTGGGCGAGTCGCCCGCGCACGGGGATACGAACGTGGCCGAAAAACACCAAAGCCACCGGCATGTTCGACGGTGCGCACCGGAGGTGGCAACGTCGGGGTCAAGCGGGTGGCTTGGAGATTGCGGACGTCTGGTGGACCTGAGGGGGATCGAACCCCTGACCTCTGCATTGCGAACGCAGCGCTCTCCCAGCTGAGCTACAGGCCCTTGGATGTGCGAATCGCCGTGGGGCGACGGGGATGCCGGCCGCGCGCGACGGCCAGGGCAAGTCGCGGGGCCGTGTCCAGCGCTGCTGGGACCCCGTTCGACCGGTGCCCAGAGCCGGAATCGAACCAGCGACACGTGGATTTTCAGTCCACTGCTCTACCTACTGAGCTATCTGGGCGTCTTGCTGTTTCGGACCGGGGAACGGCACCGCTCGGGCGCCGTTGTGGCCCAGCAGTATGCGCAAGCGTGCAGCGACTGTCAAGACG